>DAIQBG010000030.1:0-34766 GCA_036781265.1 Anaerolineales bacterium
AGAGCACTGCTTTGACATAGCAGAGGTCGTAGGTTCGAGCCCTATCTCGCCCACAAGAGTCCCCTTTTCGGGGACTCTTTTAATTTCCGGGTACCTGGCGCCAAAAGCGGAAGTGGAATTTTTGAAAGCCTATGTGCTCAAAGAATCCATGTGCAGCGATATTAAAATCCCATGAATCAAGTTGAATCCTTTGGACACCCCATTCTTTTGCCACTAGTTCAACGCGCTGCATCAACGCCGCGCCTGTACCTCGCCCCTGAGCCGCCGGTCGGACGGAGAGCTGATCGATATGCAGGACACGCGCCGCAAAGGTAAACAAATTTTCCGGACGCTCGACCAACTTACACAGTAGATAGCCAATTTCCTCTCCTCTTTCTTCGGCAATCAAAATTCTGACTGCCGGATCGGCCAGCATTTCTTCAAAGAAGGGAACGGCAAAAGCCTCATTCTGCGGCACTTTAAAAATATCGGGGTGATGCTGGGCATGCAGAGTTTGCACATCCGCGGACAAGGAGGATAGTCTAAGAGCGTCTGCAGCGATCGCCTGGCGGATATTCATAGTTCCACCTCCAGCTTGACAGGCTAATTATTCGGCATATAATACCATTTACTGAAACGCGTTGACCGAGACGAGTACGTGGTCAGGTTCCTGACAGGGAGAAGAGATCAGAGATTGAGAGTCTCTTCCAGGGAAAGCCACCGAAAACCCCTCGCGAGCATGAAACCGAACACCCGGACATAGGCCGGGTAAGTAAGTAGAACGGGTGACTCCGTTACCAGTCCAAGAGATGCTCTTTGATTGCGTAACAGTCAGGGTAAATCGGGTGGAACCGCGTGAATTAGATTCTCGCCCCGTGCTCGGGCGAGTTTTTATTTTAACACTACGGACAACGAGGGCTCCTAAGAAAAACCTTTGTGCCCCTTAGTGCTCTTTTTGGTGAAAGAAAGGAGGTCGCGATGACTACAGAAGACACCACCATCACTCTTCAGCGGCCCGGAGGTCGGGCGTAATTTGCCCGTGCCGCTTCTCCGGGTTCGCGTAGAACCATGAGAAGCGGCAACCAACCCATCAATAAGAAAGGAAGTACGAATGTCACAGCAAGTTCAGGAAAAATACGAAGAGTCCTATCTCTATAAAATCCGTCACTCCGCCGCGCACATTATGGCGCAGGCGGTTGTGGAGATGTTCCCCGAAGCCAAATACACGATCGGTCCGCCGGTTGAGAACGGCTTCTACTATGACTTTGATCTGCCGCGTAATCTCACGCCCGAAGACCTGGAGAAGATCGAAAAGCGCATGAGACAGATCGTCCAGGGTAAGCATGAGTTCCAGAAGACGGTCATCTCCGCGGGGCAGGCGCGCGAGATCTTCAAGGACCAGCCGTACAAGCTGGAGCTGATCGAGGGGCTTGAAAAAGGCGGCTTGGACGAATACGGCAATCCGCTCAAGGAGAAGCCGGAGATCTCCATTTACCAGCACGATACATTCGTGGACCTCTGCCGCGGTCCACACGTGCAGAACACGAAGGAAGTCAAGCAGGATGCTTTCAAGCTGATGTCCATCGCGGGCGCCTACTGGCGCGGCGATGAAAAGAATAAAATGCTCCAGCGCATCTACGGCACGGCCTGGGAGAACGCACAGCAGCTCAAGGATTACCTCTGGCAGCTGGAGGAAGCCAAGAAGCGTGACCATCGCAAGCTAGGCAAGGACCTGGAAATCTTCATGTTCGATGATGAAGTCGGTCCCGGCTTGCCGCTCTGGTTGCCGAACGGCGGTGTGCTGATCGAAGAACTGGAAAAGCTTGCCAAGGAGATGGAAGAAAAAGCAGGTTATCTACGCGTCCGGACGCCCAACCTCACAAAAGAGGACCTGTTCCTGCGCTCGGGTCACCTGCCCTATTATGCCGAATCGATGTACCCGCCCATGGAGCTCGAGGGTGTGAAGTATTACGTCAAGCCGATGAACTGCCCGATGCACCATAAGATCTTCGGCTCCAAGGGGCGCTCCTATCGTGACCTGCCCATCCGCCTGGCAGAGTACGGCACGTGTTATCGTTACGAAAAGTCGGGCGAATTGTTCGGCTTGATGCGCGTACGCTCGCTGCAGATGAACGATGCTCATATTTATGTCACGGAAGATCAGTTCGAGCAGGAATTCCTGGCTGTCATCGATATGTATCTCAAATACTTTGAGCTCTTCGGAATCGAGAAATACGTGATGCGCCTGTCGCTGCACAGCAAAGCCGGGCTGGGCAAAAAGTATGTGGATAATGAGCGCCTGTGGCTGAAGACGGAAGACATGGTCCGCCGCGCGATGAACAATGGGAACGTGCCCTACGTCGAAGCAGAGGATGAAGCTGCCTTCTACGGTCCCAAGATCGATGTGCAGATCTGGAGTGTGATCGGACGCGAGTTTTCGCTGGCGACGAACCAGGTGGACTTTGCCCAGCCGGCCCGCTTAGACCTGAAATTCACGAACCGGGAAGGCAACGAAGAAGTGCCGCTGTGTATCCATCGCGCCCCTCTAAGCACGCATGAGCGCATGGTTGGCTTCCTTCTGGAGCATTACGCCGGCAATTTCCCGGTCTGGCTCTCCCCGGAGCAAGCACGCGTGATTCCGATCACGGATTCGCAGAACGAGTATGCCCACAGCATCGTCCAGCACCTGCGCGACCAGGGCATCCGTGTCCATGCCGATGTGAGCGCCCAGCGCATGAACGCAAAGATCCGGCAGGCGCAATTGATGAAAGTGCCATACATGCTCGTGGTTGGTGAAAATGAGATGAACGCCGGGCAAGTCTCCCTGCGCGTGCGGGATGGGAGCCAGCAAAACAATATTCCACTGGGTGAGTTCGTGGCGAGGGTCAAGGATCGGATTGTCAGGAGAGCGCCGGAGCTGTAAAATATATCTGGACCGTGGGCGAAGACGGATTTGTGATCGTCCACGGTCTATTTTGTTGACGATTCATGTGCCTTCGTGGTATTATCTGTCCGCCAAAATGCCAGCGCAAGCTGGTCAACTGTTTTGACATAGGAGAAACTTATCAGCGCTTCAGATTTTCGAGTAAATGAGGGCATCCGGGTTTCGGAAGTCCGACTGATCGGGCCGGATGGCAGCAACGTTGGTGTTGTGCCGATCCGCCAGGCCCTGCAGATTGCCCGCGATGCCGAGCTGGACCTTGTGGAGGTTTCGCCGAACGCTAATCCTCCCGTCTGCCGTGTGATGGACTTTGGAAAGTTCATTTATGAGCGGGCGAAGAAGGATCGTGAGGCCAAAAGGGCCCAGACCAAGATCGAAGTCAAAGAAATCCGGCTGCGGCCCAAAACGAACGAGGCTCATCGCGGCTTCAAAGTAGATGATGCCCGCCGCTGGTTGCAGCAGGGGCATAAGGTTCGCGTGACCGTCAAGTTCCGCGGCCGCGAAATGGATTACCCCGAGATCGCACTCGAAGATCTGAAAGAGATCGCCCAGGCGCTGTCCGATGTATCCGTGATCGAAGCCCCCCCGCAAATGGAAGGGCGCACGATGCTGGTGATTCTGGCGCCCAGCAAAGGCGGCACAAAAAAGAAGGAAAAGGGCGAGCAGCCCAGGACTGAGAAGGTAGCCCAGGCCCAACCTTGAGTTGAGCAAGTCCCAAAGATGGTGAACGTCCGCGGGTACCGTACGCAGTGTCCCGCGGTTTATCTTGTCTGAAAGGAGCAAGCACGAATGCCTCGCAAAGCAAAAGCTGGCAAGACCAAATTGAAGACCCATAAAGCGACCTCCAAGCGGTTTCGCCTGACCGGGTCTGGCAAGGTGGTCCGCACAAAAGGCGGTAAGAGCCATCTGCGCCGACGCACATCGAAGCGCACAAAGGCCCAGCTGTCCGAGATGCTGGTAGTGAAGGCGCGCAAGATCATCAAGCGAGTTAAGCGCCTCGCCCCCAGCATGGACTAGGGACGGGATTATCCTGTCCAGAATCGTCGTAATCATTTTTAGTTGCGGCTTTCGGGTGTTCGCAACTGGCATTTGCCCTACGGCATGCCGACGCCCGCGAGTTGCAGGAGAGTAAACAATGCGTGTTAAGGGAGGCCCGCGAGGGCATCAACGTCACAAGAAAGTTTTGAAGATCACGAAGGGGCAGCGCGGCGCAAAAAACCGGCTGTTCAAGCGTGCCAATGAGGCCATGCTCAAGAGCCTGTGGTACGCCACTCGTGATCGCCGCGTGCGCAAGCGTGACATGCGCAAACTCTGGATCGCTCGCATCAACGCCGCCGCCCGGCTGAACGGCACCACCTATAGCCAACTGGTGGCAGCGCTGAAAAAAGCAGACATCGGACTCAATCGCAAGATGTTGTCAGATATGGCAATCCGCGACCCCCAGGCCTTCGCCGCCGTGGTCGCAAAGACAAGGTAAACAGATAGAGAGGAAGGGCTAACCTGCGGGTCAGCCCTTCCTCTTTTTAATGGGGGTAAAATATTTTCATGAACACGCTCCTGGCCGGGCAGACCTTCCCCACAGGTCAAGTTATTCAAATTGTCCAGGGTGACATCACCCTCGAAGAAGTAGATGCGATTGTCAATGCAGCCAACGAGAACCTCCAACATGGAGGCGGCGTGGCGCGGACGATCTCGAAGAAAGGTGGACCAGGCGTCCAAAGGGAGTCGGATGCATGGGTTCGGGAACATGGGCGCGTCTCACACACCCATCCCGCCTGGACCTCTGGGGGGCGTCTGCCTGCGAAGTATATAATCCACGCTGTCGGACCGATATGGGGAGATGGCGACGAGGATAGCAAGCTTGAAGCCGCAGTGACCGGTTCGCTGCACCTCGCCGATGAGCTGCAGTGCTCATCGATTGCCCTGCCTGCTATCTCTACAGGCATTTTTGGATTTCCAAAGGAAGGCGCCGCGCGGGTTACTTTTTCAGCAATCGAGAGATATTTTGCAAGTTATACATCTTCGGGGCTGAAGCTCGTCAGAGTGGTTCTATATGACCAGACAACCGTGGGGGTGTTCCTTGAGGTATGGCGAAACATGTGGGACAGCTCGCCATGATCACATCGCCGCAAAACTCCAAAATCAAGCTTGCCCGTGCTCTGATGGGACGTGCGAAGGAGCGGCGTGAGGAACGCGCGTTCGTTATTGAAGGGGTACGATTAGTGGAGGAAGCAGTCAATAGTAATTGGGAATTACGATTTGTGCTCTACGATGAGTCGCTGAGTGAAAGGGGAAGGTCTCAGGTCGAACGTTTGAGGGCACAGGGCATGGATATAGAGCTTGTTTCTCGAAATTTGATGCAGCCGCTCAGCGAAACGGAAACACCCCAGGGTATCCTCGCCGTCGTGGAGCTTCGTGAATTACCGTTTCCAGATCCTCCAGACTTTATTTTGATTCCCGATCAAGTCCGTGACCCGGGCAATCTCGGCACCTTGCTTCGCACAGCAGCTGCAGCTGGAGTGCAGGGTGTTTTCTTACCGCCCGAGACAGCAGACGCCTTCGCGCCGAAGGTCATCCGTTCAGGGATGGGTGCCCATTTCCGGCTGCCGATCCATTCGATGACCTGGGAAGCAAGCCATGCAATCGTAAAAGGTTTACGAGTATACCTGGCAGACATGGATGGTCAGTCTTGTTGGGAAAGCAATCTTCGCCAGCCATTGGCGTTGATCGTTGGCGGCGAAGCAGAGGGGGCGAGCCCCGAAGCCCGAAAAATCGCCACTCAAAAGATTTCGATTCCCATGTCTGGAGAGGTTGAATCCTTGAATGCTGGCGTAGCCGGGTCGGTGCTGATGTTCGAAGTGGTGAGGCAAAGACTTCAATCCGAAGCACAGGAAGGCCCCGTAGGCGAACAATCAATTAAGTGACGAATGCTTTGTTTTACTCGTGGTAAAAACCAATCATGAAAATCCGCTCCATCACATATTTTTGTAATCCAAAATATCCATTAGAAGAACAAATCCTGGAAAAGGCGGGTCAATTCCTCTCGAACGCCCGATCGGCTTATGAAGCTGCAGGATATGAGGTCCAGACGACACGATTGGCAACCATCCCCTTCCCTGAGCTGCTGGGCGAAAAGGATATCCATGCGTTACCCGAGCTGGCAAGACAGCTTGCCAGCGCCATTCCACAGGTCGGCATTGCCTATGCATCTCTAGGACCCGCCTTGCCCGAGCTCCCGCACAGTTATGCAGTGCTTCCGGAAGCGATCGCCGCGGCGGAGAACATTTTTTTTGGGGGAGTGATGGCGGATAAATCTGGAGGGATTGACCTGGCCGGTATTCGAGCCTGCGCCAGGGTTATCGTCCAGTGTGCACACATTGAGCCGAATGGATTTGCAAATCTCCAATTCGCCGCGCTCGCAAATGTGGGACCGGGAGCGCCATTTTTTCCGGCAGCCTACCATGACAGCGATACACCGGCATTTGCTGTGGCAACGGAAGCGGCGGATCTCGCCGTCAATGCCTTTTCGAATACCAGGAGCTTGGAGGCAGGCCGGACAGCTCTAACAGCCGAGATCGAAAAACACGGCAGAGCGATCACCTACATCTCGCAGACCGACTTATCGAACACCGAATTTCTCGGCATTGATTTCTCCCTCGCCCCATACCCGGATGACGCCCATTCCCTGGGCAATGCCGTTGAACAGATGGGTGTCCAAAGGATTGGAGATCACGGCTCCCTCGCCGCCGCAGCGATCCTGACGGAAGCCATTGAGCGCGCCGATTTCCCTCACACCGGCTTCAGCGGCTTCATGCAGCCCATCCTCGAAGATTCTATCCTTGCGCGGCGCGCAGCAGAGGGAACGCTCACGATAAAAGATGCTCTACTGTATTCTGCTGTCTGCGGGACGGGATTAGATACGATCCCACTGCCGGGGGATATAACGGTGGATCAGATCACACCTCTGCTGTTAGATCTTTGTGCACTGGCTATGCGGCTCAATAAACCTCTCACTGCTCGCCTGATGCCAATTCCCGGTAAAAATGCAGGGGACGAGACCAACTTTGATTTCGCGTTCTTTGCTCCCAGCCGAGTCATGGCACTGGATTCCGCGAAACTGAACCATCCCTTAAATAGTGATGAAGTTCTGCAAATCGGCAAACGCTCAAGCCCTTAAACTTTTAATTTCCACATTGTAAATGGCTGGTCGAACCCTTTTACCATTTCCCTGAAAGGGCTCACCGTGCCCAGCCTGGTATTTTTTGCAAGAAATTCCTGAACTTCGGGATCGTCGTTGATTTCCTCGGTGAAAACCAGCTCGCCGCCCTGTGAGAAGTCGGGAAGGCGTGCCGCGATGTTGACTGTCGAGCCAAAATAATCAAGGCGGTCATTCAAGTTGACAACGATACAGGGACCCTTGTGGATGCCGACCTTGAGCCAGAGCGGTGGTTCGCTGCGTTCGGCCATGACCGATTGGGCGTTCCACACCGCGCGTAACCCGGCAACCGGGTGGCGAAATGTCGCCATGACCGAGTCGCCCATGGTCTTGACAATCGCGCCGCCCTCCGCCGTAACCGCGTTCTCCAGCACCTGGAAGTGCTCACGCACGCGCCCAAATGCGGGGGCATCGCCGATACTGCGGTACAGACGAGTGGAATCACGCAGGTCTGTGAACATCAGGGTGACCGAGCCAATGGAGATTTCCTCGCCGGGTCGGATAACTTCGCTGGCGAAGAGATCGCGGAAGACCTGCAGGGCGGTCACGTCTGCGGCTGTGGAGGCCTGGTCGCTCCAGGAAGTGCGCTCGAGCTGAAAAGTTTGATACGCGTCGGTAGCATTGATCAAATTGAGAGTTGGGAGTAGCGAAACATGCTGCTGCTCGAGCGGCCAGCCGAATGACGTGACGCGGACGTCCGACCGCGGTGTCCCGCCTGCATCCGCATAGAGGGAGATCGAGCCAGCCAGATTTGATGCGCGCAGTGTGTAGCGTCCGGGCTCGAGCTGAAGATTGACTGGCAGTGAGCGCAGCGCAGCGATGCTTTGCGACATCACTACGTGCGGCTGCAATTGAGGGCTGCCCACACAGAAAGCCGCCTCGAACTCTACCTTCCGCACCGAGGGATTCGGCTTGAAAACCACTTCAATGTTGTGATCGAAATTGACCGTGAAATCGATCCGGCAGGTATCGCAGTGCGACCGTCCGCGCACCTCGCTCAGATTGGAATGCCCTTCGGACATCCCGCGGCAATTCGGGCAGAGCAAATCCCAGCTCATATCGAGGATGCCTACCCGGGTCGCCCGCAGGAACATCTCAAGCACAGGGCGACGGCCCACTCCCCAACGATCCGCGAGGGCATAGGCTCGAATGCGCTGCACCGATAACTCATCGGCACGATCCAGGAACTCCTCGAGCCGTGCCAGGAGGGATGGATCGGTGCCCTGCTGGACGACTGCCTGACCCAGGGACCGGAAACGGGCGCGGTCTCCGGCGTTGAGCCCATGCTGGCTGGATAGCTCCATCACCGGATCACGACTGCCGGCAATACGGTCATACAACCGGAAAGCCCTCTCAAACCTCTTCTTCGCAATTACTCCGATCACAAAAGGGATGAAAAGCTTTGCCAGCAGGTTGCTTGTTTTGATCCAGGTCTGGTAGCGGACAGATGTGCCACCATCCTTTCCCGGGTCGAAATTTGCCTGGACACGCATCTGATCGACCGGCCCCTTGCTATAGGTTCTGAGGATGCCAAAGGAATACGGGTATGTCCACTCGAAAGGCTCTTCCTCCCATTCCACCCTGATAGCCGGGAGCTTCATCCGTACACGCTTGACGCCCATGACATTTTGCAGCAGCTCCACTTCAGGTTGGCCTGTATCGCGGTTGAAGCGATTCGTATCCGAAGCGAGCGGCCAGATTGCCTTCGGGGAAGCCTCAAGCTTCCAGTGCCAGTCGAAGTAGAATTCCTGCGTCATGTTGGTTAATTGAATAGATGAAAAGGATGGTTTGAATTTTACAGTGAATTCATAAGAATACCATTGCGAAACTGCGGCAGCAAATTCTGCTGACTCTCACTCCGGGCCTATACCCATTAACACGACCTTAACGTGGGTAAAAGTGTCTTATGGTATAGTCTGTTAACAGAATACTATGCCCGAATCCATCCTGATCGTCGAAGATGAACCTGCACTGCGTGATACCCTCTCCTACAACCTGAAAAAAGATGGCTTCACCGTCGAAGCCGTGGGCGATGGCCGAGCCGCCCTTGAATCCGCGCGCCGGCTTAAGCCCGATTTGATCGTTCTTGACCTTATGCTCCCCGAAATCGACGGCTTCGAGGTCTGCCGGATCCTGCGCAAGGAGATGGCCACTCCCATCCTGATGCTGACCGCACGCGACGATGAAATCGATCGCGTGGTTGGACTGGAGGTCGGCGCGGATGATTACCTGACCAAGCCCTTTTCCATGAGGGAATTAATGGCGCGCGTGAAAGCCCAGTTGCGCCGCTCCCGCCTGCTGAGGGAAGAACTTGACAGGATCAGCGTAGAGGAAAAGCCTCAGGAGAAGTTGATCTTCAAGGACCTCGTCATCAATCTCACCCGCCGCGAAGTCATTCTGAATGGCGATCCACTCGCACTGAAGCCCCAGGAGTACGACTTGCTTGTGTTCTTCGCGCAGCATAAGGGACAGATGCTCTCGCGAGAATTCATCCTTGAGCGCGTCTGGGGCTGGGATTTTATCGGGGACAGCCGGACTGTGGATGTCCATGTTCGCTGGCTGCGGCAAAAGATCGAACAAGAAGCCAGCGAGCCAAAACGGATTGTGACCGTACGGGGTGGGGGATACCGTTTTGAAGGATGACCCTGTTTATGGCTTAGCATATGTCAATGGTAGGGCGGGCATGGAATGAATTATCTGATCGGACTAACCATACTCATTCTGCTTGTTGCCGCGTGGTACGCGTGGAGATATTACAGATTACGCGGTGAGATTGACGAATTTGCCAGCCACGTGCGAGCACAGAATGTAAATACTAACAGCAGGGAGCTCGAGAATCTTGCCAGCGCATTGGTCTCAGTGATGTCGAGCCTAGATGTCAGGTATGCCACGCTGGGTGCAGAACATGCCCGGCTCGCTACCGTCCTGGAACAGATCACGGATGGCGTGCTCATCGCCGATGCGCAGGGAATCATTCAGTTTGCCAATCCTGCCGCAGGCAGGCTCTTTCAATTTGGCAAACCCCTCAATCACACGATCGCCGAGGTCGTGCGCAATCATCAGTTAGTGGAAGCCTGGCGTCGTTGCCAGCAGACGCGCCAGATTCAAAGCGAGTCCGTCGAACTTCCCACCCGTCATCAGTATTTGCAGCTGGTCGTTATCCCCGACCAGCATACCAGCGGAAGCCTCCTGCTCGCCCAGGATCTCACCCGTTTGCGCCGGCTCGAAACGGTCCGCAGAGATTTTGTCAGTAATCTCTCTCACGAGCTTCGCACACCCCTTGCTTCCCTGAAAGCCCTGGCGGAAACTTTGCAGGAAGGCGCGCTGGAAGACCCCCCGGCCGCGCAACGTTTTATCGGGCAGATCCAGATCGAAGTGGATGCGCTGACCCAGATGGCGAATGAACTTCTGGAGCTCTCAAAAATCGAATCGGGACGTTTTTCACTGGACCGCTCGCCGGTCGTGACCTGTGACCTGCTGCATTCCGCTGCCCTGCGGATGCAAGTCCAGGCGGAGCGCGCCCGCATCACCCTGCGTGTCGAATGTATGGAAGATCTCCCCGGGATCGAAGCTGACTCGCAAAGATTAGAACAGGTGCTCGTGAACCTCATCCACAATGCAGTCAAGTTCACACGCGAGGGCGGCGAAGTCGTCCTGTCTGCAGAGCTCGTCACCGGCGCGGTGCGATTGGCCGTGCGGGACACGGGAGTCGGCATCCCGGCGGATGAGGTCTCGCGGATCTTCGAGCGCTTCTACCGGGTCGACAAATCCCGGACCGGCAGCGGGACCGGGCTGGGATTGTCAATTGCCAAGCACATTGTTGAGGCGCACGGGGATAAGATCTGGGCAGAGAGCGTTGAGGGACAGGGAAGCACGTTTTATTTTTCGATTCCGACTGAACAGTAATTGCATTTTTGTTTTGTGTTAGCAAACTCGCTGTAAAGCGCAGACTTTCCATTCCATGCTATTCTAGGGACATGGAAATGTTTCTTATTGCAACGGTGACTGCATTGCTGACAGTCCTGCTTGCCGATACGTTGCCGAAGCGGCGTGCCCACCTGTGCCAGCAGGAGCACCGCAGATACATCGAAAAGCCGCGCTGAGCGTATCAACAAACATTCCACTCTCCTCCTCACAAGAGTCCGGTTCTCCTCACCGGGCTCTTGTGCGTTTCGAGGAATCAATCTGTTAACAAGACCCTAAAGTCCCCTTGACGGATCCTTAACATCTGCCTGCTAGACTTATACAAAAGAGGAGACCATGACGGATCTAATCACAAAAGGAGATGGCATGTTGGAAATCTGTATTTCGGGCTTTTTCATTTTATCTGTGGCGATCAGCCTTCTTCTATGGCGAACCCTTGCAGTAGCCAAGCAGGCTGATGACAACCTTGGCGGTCCGCATCATAGCTACAGGCTCGAGACTATGCCCGAACAGCCTCCGGTTATGAAGCTTGTTCCTTCTGGAAATGACTGATCGAGGTTGCACGTAATGATTATTCTCGCTCTCCTTCTGGTCAGTCTGGGTATCGTTTTCAGAATTGACATCACGCAAAAGCGATGCAAGCGACTGGGCGTAAGTCTGTAATGGTATCGCTTTGTTGCTAGATGGCCCACATGAGCAAACAACGAGTCTTATTTCTGTGCACCGGGAACTCGGCGCGCAGCCAGATGGCAGAAGCCTTTCTGCGCAAGTATGCGGGCGATGCTCTCGAGGCACATAGTGCCGGGCTGGAGCCCAAGGGAGTAAATCCGCTCACGGTGCAGGTAATGCAGGAAGCCGGAATCGATATTTCACATCAGCAGTCCAAGGGGATCGAGAGGTATCTCGGCAAGATACTTTTCCAGTATCTGATCACGGTTTGTGATGATGCCGACCAGAACTGTCCCGCTGTCTGGCCGGGTGTCAATACGCGGCTACACTGGTCGTTCGAAGATCCCGCAAAGTTCGAGGGGACGGAAAAGGAAAAGCTCGCCAAATTTCGCGAAGTTCGCGATTTGATCGAGCAGCGAATCAAGGCCTGGGTGGTGGAACATCATAACCCGATCTAGTGAAGATACGCCTTCCCGGAAACAAAAGCGCCGCCATCTCAGGCGGCGCTTTTGTTTGATTGACGGACCATATGATGAAAGCAACGAACTCGATCAGCCAGGCTTTTCTTAACAAGATGTTAACCCATCCTTCTTTTGTCCTTAAAACCAGATTGATATGATGACAGCGTATTAAAAAAAGGAGAAAAAGTAGAAATGACCCGATTTGTCCGTTCGTTTATGTTTGTACTCATCGCAATGAGCTTCGTTCTCGCTGCATGTGGGGGAGCCTCACCCACAGAGGCACTGCCAGCTACTGTGCCGACTACAGTTCCTGCAACCAATGATATGGTGGACGACCTGCCGGCAATGTACGCACCGGATGCTGTTTCAGGCGATATTGTTACCGCCGGTTCTTCGACGGTCTTCCCCCTCTCGGAACGCATGAAGCAGCGCTTTGAAGAGGAGGGCTTCACCGGGAACCTTACGGTCGATTCGATCGGTTCTGGCGCCGGCATTGAGCGCTTCTGCGTCGCCGGTGAAACCGACATTGCCAATGCCTCTCGCGCCATTCGGGATAGTGAGATCGAATCCTGCGCGGAAATCGGCCGCACGGTGACCGGCTTCCTGGTCGGCATCGACGCGCTGGCTGTGGTTGTCAGCGCTGAGAATGATTTCGTCACCGATGTCACGCTTGAGGAGCTCGCACAGATCTACTCGACTGCAACCCTGTGGTCGGATATCCGCCCCGAGTGGCCTGCAGAGCCTATCCAGCGCTTCAGCCCCGGCACGGACTCTGGCACGTTCGACTACTTCGTCGAGGCCGTCATGACCCCTGGCTTTGGCGACGATGCCGAGGGCGGCAAAGTAGCCATTCTGGAATCGGAAGGCACCCAGTTCTCGGAAGATGACAACGTGCTCGTCCAGGGTGTACAGGGTTCGCCTTATGCCATCGGTTACTTCGGTTATGCCTATTATCAGGAAAATGCAGATACGCTGAAAGCCCTTTCAGTCGATGGTGTGGAACCGACTGCCGACTCCGCCGAATCGGGTGAATATCCGATCTCACGCCCGCTGTTCATCTACTCCAGCAGCGAGATCATGCAGGAGAAGCCGCAGGTATCCGCTTTCATCTACTTCTATATTACGAATGCAGCAGACGAGATCCTGGATGTCGGTTATTTCCCGGTCAGTGAAGATCAGGCACAGGAAAACCTTGACGCCTGGAATGCTGCACTGGATATGTAGGCAGATATCCTTTCCAAAGTTCACACCTTCCCTCTCCAACTCGCTTGGAGAGGGAAGGTACTTTGCTGTAAATGAGAATTCGATTTTCTTAGAAAGGAGATGCTTTCATGGCTGAACTCACATTGAAAAAGCTGGACGAAAAAAAAGCATCCATAACCGATTTGCGGCGCAGGCCGCGCTGGGGCGAAACGCTTATCCAAGGGCTGTTATTTTTCAGCGGGTTTTTCTCTATCTTCACAACGCTTGGGATCGTGTACGAGCTCGGGAAAGAAGCGTTGCTCTTCTTTCAAATGCCGGGCGTGGACCTGCTGGCAACAGTCACCACCTCCGAGTGGAAACCACACGTCAACAAGTTTGGCATCTGGCCTCTCCTGACCTCTACACTCATCACAACGCTAATTGCCATGACGGTTGCCATTCCGCTGGGCCTGAGTGTGGCGATCTACTTGAGCGAATATGCCAGACCCAGAGTTCGAAATACGTTGAAGCCTGTTCTGGAAGTGCTGGCTGGAATTCCCACAATCGTTTACGGGTATTTCGCGCTCACATTTATGACACCGATCCTGCGCGAGGTCTTCGGCAGGGATGTCGTTCAAATCTACAACATGGCATCGGCAGGCCTGGTGATGGGCATCCTGATCCTGCCCCTCATTACATCCATGACCGAGGACGCCTTGAGCGCGGTGCCACGCTCGCTGCGCGAAGCTGCCTACGGTGTAGGCGCGACCAAACTGGAGGTTGCGCTGCAGATCGTTGTCCCCGCCGCGCTTTCGGGGATCGCGGCAGCCATTATCGTAGGGATCTCGCGAGCCGTGGGCGAGACCATGATTGTGGCGGTTGCTGCCGGTGCAGGACCGAACTTCACCCTCAATCCCTTCGCCGGCGCAGAGACCATTACCGGGCACATTGTAAGAATTTCGGGCGGCGACCTGAGCTACGACTCCATAGACTACAACAGTATCTTTGCGCTCGGGTTATTCCTGTTCTTTATTACCCTGGCGCTCAACATCATCAGCCAGGCAATAGTGCGTCGATTTCGTGAGGTGTACGAATGAAGGAACAGGCGGTCGTTCAGGGGTTCGCTCATGATCTGGAGGGGCGCAACCGCAAGGGTGTGTTCTGGCATGTCCTCTTTCAAGCCTCCACCATCGTTGGCATTCTTGCTCTGATCGCGTTGATGCTCAACGTCATTAATGGTGCCTTTGGATACATTGCCTATGAAGCCAGAGTCGACCCCGATACCCTTTCTGTCGATGGGACGCCCGTTGAAGAACAGAACAAAGAGCAGTTATTGGCTATTCTACAATCGACACTTTCGAGGGGGGCTTACAACAAGCTGGAAAACGAAAAGTCTTTTGCCACACGATCGCGCGGGGAAGTGTATCAGCTGATCGTGGAAAGAATTATCCGCCCGAAAGTCGTACAGGTCTGGAAATTGTGGCCCTCGCTGACGCAGTCCGATGAGATTCGTGAGACCGTCGCCAAGGAGCACCCTATAGCAGAACTGGAGTTCGTCTCCTGGCTCAACGCGGACTTCGTGACCCGGCCGCAGACGAGCGAACCGTTGACGGCCGGCGTCCGTACCGCCATTCTCGGCTCGTTGTGGACCATCCTCTTCACGATCCTGCTCGCTTTCCCGCTTGGCGTGGGAGCTGCCATTTATCTGGAGGAGTATGCCACGGATAACTGGTTTAATCGAATCATTCGGACCAATATCAATAACCTGGCAGGCGTGCCTTCTATTGTATATGGTATTGTCGGCCTGGCGATTTTCGTCCGGGCTCTGGAAGCCTTTACCAGCGGAAAGATATTTGGCGTGGTCAACCTGACCTCCGCAAACGGCCGAACGGTGCTCTCTGCCGGCCTCACCCTGGGGCTGCTCGTGCTTCCGATCATTATCATCAATGCTCAGGAAGCCATCCGTGCCGTGCCGCGCTCGCTGCGCAATGCCAGCTTCGGCGTAGGCGCGACCAGATGGCAAACCGTCTGGTCGCATGTGCTGCCCACTGCTTTGCCCGGTATCCTGACCGGGACGATCCTGGCTGTCTCGCGTGCGATCGGAGAGACCGCTCCGTTGGTGGTGGTCGGTGCCTCCACCGCCATCAGCTTCGATCCCTCGTCGCCGTTCTCAAAGTTCACCACCCTCCCGATCCAGATCTACCAGTGGACCTCCCGCCCACAGGATGAGTTCCGGAGTCTTGCCGCGGCATCGATTCTTGTACTGCTCGTGCTATTGCTCAGCTTGAATGCCTCCGCCGTCCTATTGCGGAATCGCTTCAGCAGAAAATTCTAGGTAGCCAGATGAACAATTCTTCCGATCATAAATACGTCATCGAAGCTCATAATCTGGATATTTTTTACGGCAGCTTCAAAGCTGTAACGGGTGTCAACCTGCACATCGAGAGGAACGCAATCACCGCCATTATCGGTCCATCCGGCTGCGGGAAATCGACGCTCCTGCGCGCCTTCAACCGCATGAACGAGTTATATGCCAATAGCTCTATCAAAGGTGGAGTGACCTTCAATGGGCAGGATATCTATGCCAGAGAAGTAGACCCGGTGGAGGTGCGCTACCGCATTGGAATGGTGTTCCAGAAGCCCAACCCCTTCCCTAAAAGCATCTACGAGAACATCGCCTGGACGGCCCGTATCCATGGCTATAAAGGCAAGATGGATGAGCTGGTGGAGAGCTCCCTTCGCCAGGCGGCGTTGTGGGATGAGGTGAAGGACAAGCTGCAGCAATCCGGCTTGTCGCTTTCCGGCGGCCAGCAGCAGCGTTTGTGCATTGCGCGGGCGATCTCAATCAAACCCGACGTGATCCTGATGGACGAGCCTGCCTCTGCTCTCGACCCGATTGCGACCCTGAAAATCGAGGAACTCCTGCATGAGCTCAAAAAGAATTACACCATCGTCATTGTGACTCATAATATGCAGCAGGCTGCCCGCGCCTCAGACTACACCGCCATGATGATGCTTTCCGGGGAGGGCGAGCGCTCTGGCACCGTGATCGAGTTCGACAATACCCACCGCATCTTCACCAACCCGAAGGATAAGCGGACAGAAGATTACGTCACCGGCAGGTTCGGATAAATTTGGAGATATAATCACGTGATAAGCGATAATCGATCCGAGGGTTCTATGCTCCGTAAAACGTTCGAAAACGAAATCCAGCATGTGAAGGATGACGTGCTGCTGCTCGGCAGCATGGTAGAGCAGGCCATCCTGACTTCCGTGGAATCATTAAGAAAGCGGGATATCAAGGCGTCTCAAAAAATCCTGGACGACGACAAGCTCATCAACCAGAAACGATTTGAGATCGAAAACAAACTCATGATCTTGATCGCCACCCAGCAGCCTATGGCGCATGATCTGCGCCTGCTGGCATCCTGCATGGAGATCATCTCTGAGCTGGAGCGCATGGGCGACTATGCTAAGGGCATTGCCAATATCAACGTACGCATGGGCGACCAGCCCCTGCTCAAGCCATTGATCGATGTCCCGCGCATGGCGCAGAAGGGCGTCGATATGCTCCACCGTGCGCTGACGGCTTTCGTAAATGAGGATATTGAGACCGCCAGAAAGCTTCCGGTGGAGGACGATGAAGTGGATGCTCTGTACAATCAGGTTTATCGTGAGCTGATGACCTTCGTCATCTCTGATCCCAAGACGATCGAGCGCGCCAACTGGCTTCTGTGGGTAGCGCATAACCTCGAGCGGGTGGCTGACCGTGTCACGAATATCTGTGAGCGCACCATCTTCATTGCCACAGGCGAAATGACGGAGATCAAATCCACCGACGATGAATTCTGGCACCAACAGCAGGAAGGCCAATAAAAAAAACCGTCGGCATGCCGACGGTTTTTGATTCTTTTTCACAGCCATAGATCGATGGAGGCTCTATCCCATTCTTCCGGTAATGTAGGCTTCGGTCAATTCCTGTTTGGGTTTGGTGAACATCTCCCTGGTGTCCGAAAACTCCACGAGCTCCCCCAGCCAGAATAGGCCAGTATAGTCAGAAACCCGGGCTGCCTGTTGCATGTTGTGCGTGACGATGACAATCGTATAGTCCTGCTTGAGCTCTGCGATCAATTCCTCAATATGCAAGGTAGCAATCGGATCAAGGGCGGAGGTCGATTCATCCATGAGGATCACCTCCGGGTGCACGGCAATCACGCGCGCAATACAAAGCCTTTGCTGCTGTCCAAGCGAGAGCCCCAAGGCATCCGAGCGCAAATCGTCCTTTACTTCATCCCACAAGGCAGCGGCACGCAGCGAGCTTTCCACGACCTCGTCCATCTTTACGTCCATCCCCATCACGCGCGGACCGAACGCTACATTGTCATAGATCGATTGCGGGAAAGGATTCGGCTTTTGAAAGACCATTCCCACTCGCTGCCTGAGCTCAACAACATCCATCGTAGGATCGTAAATATTCTCGCCATGCAGCAGGATTTTACCTTCCACGCGCGTGCCGGCAATCGTATCATTCATGCGATTCAAACAGCGCAGAAATGTGGACTTTCCACAGCCGGACGGTCCAATTAATGCGGTAACCTTACGTGGCAGAATCTCCAGATTGATGTGACCCAATGCTTTTGAAGGACCATAATAAAAATCAAGATTTTGAACTGTGAAAGCGGATTGTGTCTCAGGCATGGGGCGATTTTATCATCAGTGTTACTTGGGGTGGAAATCCAGCCCTTCATGATTGAGGAGACAGGCGGTAAGACTTTCGACTATAATCTGGCTCGATGAACCGCTTCATTTTGCCTGTCATTGCCCTCATTCTGGTCATTTTTCCCACATCCTGTACGACGGCTTCTTCCTCCGAAGGAGCCGCGTCTGATTCTCCGGCCAGTTATATCGAAAACAAGGGCTCAGATACAATCGTCAACCTTGCCCTGGCATGGGCGGAAGCGTATCAGGCGCAGCATCCCGAAGTTCGCATCTCAGTGACAGGCGGGGGATCGGGGACGGGAATTGCATCTCTCATTAACGGCACTGTCGATCTTGCCAACGCCTCGCGCCAAATCAAGGAGGAAGAAATCAAGACCGCGCAGGCGAATGGCGTCGAACCGGTCGAGCACATTATTGCGCGGGATGCGATCGCGGTGATTGTCCATCCGGAGAACCCCATCAGCGAGCTGACTCTTCAGCAAATTTCGGACATTTACAGCGGCAAGTTCAATAACTGGTCTGAAATTGGCGGAGAGGATCGACCCATCGTACGACTCTCGCGCGAGACTAACTCCGGCACGCATGTCTACTTCCTTGAGACGGTCCTGCGACTGGGCAACACAGAAGACAAAACACTTTTCTCCACCGATACCCTGCTGCTTCCCTCTTCGGAAGGCATCATCGCCGAAGTCCGCCAAAACCCAAACGCCATCGGCTATGACGGGCTGGGCTACGTACCCCATGATCTTAAGATGATCGCCATTGCGGAAGAAGAAGGAGGTGCATACGTGCTGCCATCCATCCTTACGGTGAACGACAAAACCTATCCCATCGCA
The DNA here is from genome assembly GCA_036781265.1 of Anaerolineales bacterium. Lineage (GTDB taxonomy): Bacteria > Chloroflexota > Anaerolineae > Anaerolineales > Villigracilaceae > Defluviilinea. Next base: position 18,928 of record DAIQBG010000030.1, read on the forward strand.
CGTGACCTGTACATGTATACGGACGGCGAGCCTACCGGAATCGTCAGGGAATATCTGGACTGGATCCTTGACGAGCAGGCACAGGAAATTGTTGCCGAGCTCGGTTTTGTGCCCGCCTCCCTCCCTCCAGAATAAGGAACCTGCATGGAAAAATCTCTGAACTGGCATGAATTCGTCATCACTCGCTTGATCAGGGCTTCGGGTTATTCAGCCATTATTTTTGTTGCACTTATCTTTTTCTTTCTCGTGCGCGAAGGCTTACCTGCATTTGTCGAAGCAGAGCTCGACTCGTTGTTTAGCACTCGCTGGTATCCAATCGAAGCCTATTATGGCATTTTGCCTCTCATTACAGGCTCATTGATCGTGACCCTCGGCGCAACCCTGGTCGCGGTGCCTTTCGGTCTGGGAACGGCTGTCTATATCTCAGAAATCGCTCCTCGCTGGATGCGGGAGATTCTCAAGCCCCTGGTTGAGCTCCTGGGCGGCCTTCCCTCCGTGGTGCTGGGATTTCTCGGGATTCTGGTACTCTCTCCATTTCTACGCGAGTTTCTAGATCTTCCAACAGGCCTGACCGCATTTACGGGTTCGTTGCTCCTGGGCGGGATCGCGGTGCCCACGGTTGTATCGGTGGCGGAAGATGCGCTGGATGCCGTGCCGCGTTCTTATCGTGAAGGAGCCTGGGCGCTGGGAGCCACACGCTGGCAGACCATCTGGCGGGTGACCTTTCCGGCGGCGCGCTCCGGTGTGCTGACTGCGGTCATGCTCGGCGTGGGCCGCGCCATTGGCGAGACCATGACGGTGATGATGGTGACCGGGAACGCGCCTGTGCTCGCGACGGAGCTGGGCAGTCTCTTCTCCCCCGTCCGCACGATGACCGCAACCATCGCAGCCGAGATGGGGGAGGTGGCGAGCGGCAGTACCCACTATCATGTGCTGTTCTTTATCGGCATGGTCTTGTTCCTGATCTCACTGGCAGTTAACATCGCTGCTTCGTCGGTTGTCTTCCGGGCCAAGAAGCGCGCCGAGAGGATTCTGTCGTGAGGCGCGCCCTTTCCGTCAATCGCCACCTTGTACAGCGCTTGGGATTTACCGCCATCACCCTGATGGCGCTCGCGACCGTGATCCCAATTGTCGCAGTGGTGGTCTATATCTTCGTCCAGGGTCTGCCCGCAATTTCCTGGGAATTTCTGACAGACTTTCCCCGGGATGGAATGCGGAATGGAGGCATCCTGCCCGCGATTGTCGGCACGATCTACCTGACCGTGGGCACAGCGATCTTTTCAGTTCCGCTTGGCATCGCAGCCGCCATCTATCTTTCCGAATATGCCTCGGATACGCCCCTGACGCGCATAATCCGGATCGCGATTATCAATCTAGCGGGGATTCCCTCGGTTGTGTACGGGTTGTTTGGGCTGGGACTGTTCGTCCTGTTCCTGAATTTTGGCACCTCCATCCTGGCGGCTTCCCTGACCCTTTCGATCATGACTCTCCCAGTCATCATCAGCACGGCAGAGGAATCGTTGCGCTCTGTGCCCCAGGCGTTCCGCACGGTAAGCATCTCGCTTGGAGCCACACGCTGGCAGACGATCCGCCGCATTGTCGTGAAGGAGGCATTGCCCGGCATCCTGACAGGTGTGATCCTGGGCCTCGAACGCGCCGCAGGAGAGACCGCGCCCATTCTCTTTACGGGCGCAGCTTTCTTCCTGCCGCAACTTCCCCACTCTCCATTCGATCAAACCATGGCGCTACCTTATCACCTGTTTGTCATCTCCACCCAGGTCCCTGAAATGCCGATCCAGATTCAATACGGCACTGCATTGGTTCTGCTGGTATTTGTGCTGACGATGAACTTGATTGCAACGGTCATTCGTTCGCGCGCCAGAGCAAAACGGCAATGGTAGCCAGGGACCATGGATAAAATAGTTATCGAAAATCTCTCTTTACAATACTCGGATGGCACCGAGTCCCTGCGGGATATCAGCCTGGGCATTCGGGAAAAAGCTGTCACGGTTCTCTTCGGTCCCGCCGGGGGTGGAAAATCGACGCTGCTGCGCTGCTTGAACCGCCTCAACGATCTCACCGAAGTGAAAGCTGCTTCGGGCCGTATCCTCATTGATGGTCAAAACATTCTCGATTCAAAAACGGATGTCATCGCGTTGCGTCGCAAAGTGGGCATGGTGTTTGCCCGCCCGGTCGTTTTACCAATGAGCATACGACAAAATCTGACGTATGCTCTGGAACTTGCCGGAGAAAAGCGCAGATCGAAGCTCGACGAAGCAGTCGAACGCAGCCTCAAGCTGGCAGCCATCTGGGAGGAAGTCAAAGACCGGCTCGAGGATCCCGCCATCGCGCTCTCCGGAGGACAACAGCAACGTGTTTGTCTGGCACGGGTGCTTGCGCTTCAACCCGAGATCATCCTGCTGGATGAACCGACCTCGGGCCTGGATCCGATCTCAACCGGCAAAGTGGAAGCAGCCTTGCAAGAGCTCAAGAAGGAATACACTATTATCCTCGTCCCTCACTCGGTACAGCAAGCCGGGCGCACGGCTGATTACGCGGCGTTCTTCCTGCAGGGCGAGCTCGTCGAATATGGCGAAGGCAAAACTCTGTTCACAACCCCCAAAGAGAAACGCACGGAGGATTACATTACCGGAAGGTTCGGGTGATTCTTCTCGTTGAGCGCAATCAAAGAGTGATTATTTAAACATATCGCGTTCCGATGAGGCGCGCTCAGCACGCAGAGGTCTTATGAATAATCCATACAACCTATTATTTGAAACGGTTCGGATCGGTCCGGTGATCGCTCCGAACCGTTTTTATCAGGTGCCTCATTGCAATGGGTTCGGCTATCGCATGCCGCAGGGGTTGGCAAGGATGCGCGAGGTCAAAGCGGAGGGAGGCTGGGGCGTTGTCTGCACCGAGGAAGTGGAGATTCATCACAGCAGCGATCTAGCTCCTTATTTCGAGGGGCGTCTATGGGATGACAGGGATATTCCTGCTCTGGCGCTAATGGCAGAGGCTGTCCATAAGCATGGATCCCTGGCGGGGATCGAGCTGGTCTATAACGGCTATGACGCGCCTAACTTATATTCGCGGGTCCCATCCCTGGCGCCGAGCTCCATGGGAACCATTGGCGGCTCCGGCTATGATCCGGTCCAGACCCGCCGGATGGACAAGGAAGATATCCGCAATGTGCGTAGGTGGCACCGTGAGGCAGCGCTGCGCGCCAAACGCGCCGGCTTCGACATCGTGTATTGTTATGCGGCTCACGGGATGAGCGCAGCGATGCAGTTTATTTTGAAGCGCTTCAACGACCGCACCGATGAATACGGCGGCTCGCTGGTAAATCGGGTGCGCTTCCTGCGCGAGCTGATCGAGGAGACAAAGGATGCCGTGGGCGATACGTGCGCGATTGCCATCCGCTTCGCCGTGGATGAGCTGCTCGGCGCGGAAGGTCTGAGCCACGATGGTGAAGCGTATGATGTGGTGGCGATGCTTGCGGAGCTGCCCGACCTGTGGGATGTCAACGTCAGCAGCTGGAGTAACGACTCGATCACCTCGCGCTTTGGAAAAGAGGCTCACCAGGAGAAATATATTGCCTTTGTCAAACAGTTGACAACCAAACCGGTGGTCGGCGTGGGTCGTTACACCTCACCGGACTCGATGGTCTCCGCAATCCGGCGCGGTGTGATGGACTTTATCGGCGCGGCGCGCCCCTCAATTGCCGATCCCTTTTTGCCAAACAAAATCAGGGAAGGACGCACTGAAGATATTCGCGAGTGCATCGGCTGCAATATCTGTGTGACCGGGGATACGCGCTTCGTGCCGATTCGCTGCACGCAGAACCCGACCATGGGAGAGGAATGGCGGCGCGACTGGCACCCGGAGATCATCTCGCCAAAGAAGAGTGACAAGGAAGTAATGGTCATCGGCGCGGGACCTGCGGGATTGGAGGCGGCGCGCGCCCTGGGACAGCGTGGCTATCAGGTGACTCTGCTCGAGGCGCGTAAGGAACTCGGCGGGCGCGTGGTTCGGGAGGCGGCGTTGCCGGGGTTGAGCGAATGGCGCCGCGTGGTGGACTGGCGGCTAACGCAACTGCGGAAGATGAACAATATAGTTGTCTATCCTTCAAGTCCAATAACAGCCGGCGAAATCCTGGAGACAGGGACACGGAATATCATTCTTGCCACGGGCGCGACCTGGCGGCGGGACGGAATCGGGCGCACCTTACGCAAGCCAGTACGCGGACATGACTCACACAACGTATTCAGTCCCGATGATTTGATGGATGGAACAAGAGTAACAGGTAAGTCGGGAATTAGAAATTGGGTCATTTATGACGATGACCATTACTACATGGGCGGCGTGCTGGCGGAACTACTTGCAGAGCGGGGATATCGCGTGTCCCTTGTCACGCCCGCGCCGTTGGTTTCCTACTGGGCGCAATTCACGCTCGAACAGGAACGCATCCAGCATAAGCTCATGAGGCTGGGCGTCAAGCTTTATTCGCAACATATCCTGAGCGAAATCGAAACCGATTGTGTGAGGTTGATCAATACGATTTCAGCAGAGGGGATTGAGTTACCGCGTGATGGAGTCGTGCTTGTGAGCGACCGCATCTCAAACGATTCCCTGTATTATGAGCTCCAGCCAGCTCTCAAAGAAGGAAAGCTGGATACCCTGCGTCTGATCGGCGATGCCGAGGCGCCCAACATTATCGCCCAGGCAGTGTTCTCAGGACATCTGGCGGCGCGTGAGTTTGACGAGGAAAGAATTGAAGGGACACCGTTTAAAGTGGAACGAATTATGTAATGCTGCTGATTACCACACCCGTTCCAGATTTGGGTTATCCAGCGGTTTTCTTCCCACCTTCGCCATATCGATCCACTCGCCATGGACCTTCACGCGTACTACATCACCTGTGAAATCAGTGACGGTGGCGCCGTTATTGTTGAACAACCCAGAACCCACCGCGTAAATATCCACCGGAACGCCCAGCTTTTCGAACTTGCGAATCTTTTCGGGGTTGAACCCCCCGGATACCACGATTTTCACATTGCGACAATATTCACGCGCCCGTTCCGTCCAGGCCGGCGGCAGATCCCAGTTTTCGGAAGCAGCATCCAACGCATGACGGACGTTGAAAACCAGCCGCGGGTTTACTCCCAGATCCAGTGCCGGATCGCCCAGCGGCTGCACAGAAACATCTCGCAGACTCCCGCTGGTATCCAGGCGCACCCCGTACAGCACATACTTTTCCGCTTCAGACTCGTCGCCTGCGTCGCACAGCTCTTGATACTTCTCGAACATGGCTTCCAGGACGAGCAAGGTATCGCGCACTGAATCGTTATTGAAATCGACCAACGCGATGCGCGGAATACGAGCCGGCAGGATGCGCGAGAACTGCATCATGGCTTCAGCCGTATCCCCCATGAAGGAGGCGATCGCCGCATGAGCCACGGTCCCGCCGCCGGCACCGCCCCACCAATCTCCCTGCGCGTCGGTAGAGACGAACGAGCCGATCTGCTGGGAGAAGTCCGTGTTGAAGCGCTGGATCGCCATGTTGTAAGCATAACCATCCGCAGCCTGGACCTCGTGCATGTCGAAGCGCGCCGGGAAGAAGAGGACCGGCTTGCCGCGGGCTGCCATGAGCGTTTCGTAGACGTTGGTGGCGACCCGACTGGAGCGGGTCAGCACGCCCAGAGTCGGTGTTTCGAGCAAAGCAAAGTCTCGATAGCGCCCACGTACCTTGATGACGGGCTCGGCGCTCAAAGGATCCCCGTCCGACCTCACTACGGACCCATCATGAACAGCCCATACTTCCAGGTTATCAGAGGTGTCAATGAACTCATTACCCTCCCAGTAGCCCGTACAATGCCTGAGCATTGCCAGAGACTTGTCCACGCCTACAACGATTGTGCGACCGAGACGGCGTGTGAACCATTGCATCTCCACTTCGATATCACCAACCGCGATGTCCTCCGCTGAAACGCCAGCCGGCAAATTGTGGCGGGTTCCGGAATAGTTGTAGTTCTCCTCGGCCAGCACCGTCAGCATGCGACCGATATTCTCGAAATATTTATCGGAGTACCAACCCTGGCGCATACGCTCGATGTCGAGCTTGAAAGTTCTATTGGTGAGACGTTTGTGATCGAAGATGGACATGCGGCTTTCCTGAATAAACGGGTAGACAGATACGCAGGTCAATCGCAATCGGCCTGGTATGCGCCTGGTTACCTGTGTACTAAAAACTATCCGTTGATTTCACGATATGCATTCCGGCGGAGGCAAACCGCTCGTAAGCGGCATCGGCTGCGTCGGTGTGATCCACTACGCCGGGCACCACGACAGGAGAAGTGCAATCCTCGAGCAGGTAAACTTTTTCCGCCAGGCGCGGGTCGGCGAGCATAATATCGTCCAGCAGGTCGGAAACGGTCCAGGCGACGCAATGGCTCTTTGCCTGCCCGGCAACAATCAACCGGTCGACTTCTTGTAATTCCTGGATGAACCTTTGATCGCGTACCCCCAGCATCTCATCCATAGGACCGGTCAACACTTCGGGCCCAATCACGGAGTAATTCTCCGTAAAGGGCCGATCTCCTTTGATCACGATGTCTGTCCGGGCCAGGCGGGCCACGGAATGAAAAAACAGCGCCTCCGCCACGGAAGAAACCAGGGCATGCCCAATCCCGCCGAGCATGGCATGATAGGGCCAGATTGTGAGCGCATATTTGCCGGATTTATCGAGCTGCTCCGCGTAGTGCTGCACCATCTGCTGGCCGTATTCGGGTGCCAGACCGAATTGATCCGCAATTGCCGGATTGAACCTCCATCGGCCATCAAGGATCTCAGAGATATGGATATCCGTATAGGGTGGAGGGTGATTACCCTCTTTATCAATAAAGAAAATAGCGTGGAATACCTGCATGGTCACGTGCGTATCCATCGTGGCGGTGATCTTAGTAATGCGCCCGAGATTGTGGTAGATGAATTGGCACAGGCGAGCGTTATCCTCCACGGCGCCGCGCCCGCTGCGTCCCCCAACGTAGAGCTCGAAGTCAGGAATGCAGAATGTATTCTGCACATCGATCAGCATAAGCCAGGTCCGGGTCGAATCGTCGGAGGCAGGTTGGAGACCGTATTGATTCATCCACTGCCGCGCTTGATGGGAACGTTCCTCGTAAGGAATCTTCCAGACGGCGCGCACAGCTTCCGGGTTGAAAAAATCGGGGACCGGCAAATCAGACTCGTTCATTTGACCTCCAATAGAACGATTGTATTCTCCCACATTTTCCTGTCAAGTGGCATACATAGACCGGCATGTGGGACTTTATGCTTGCCGCCGGCCTTCATTTAGAGCGCGCTGCAGTGTAGTTGACTTTTTTGCCTGAAACCCTTACACTAAGAACGCGGAAACTATCCCTTCTTGCCAGGAGAAATTATGACGTCCCACTTCCAGCTTATCATGCGGTCTGGACCCACGCCGGGAGCGGCTTTCACATTGGAGGGTGATCAACTTACGATCGGTCGTGATTCGGCAAATGAGATCGTAATCAACGATGCAGAAGTCTCCCGCCGCCACGCTCGGTTGACCTTCCAGGGCGGAAAATATGTACTGGAAGACCTGGGCTCTACCAACGGGACCTTTGTGAATGGCCAACGTCTGGCGGGTCCGCGTGTTCTGAAGCCGGGCGAAGTTGTCTCCTTTGGCGAGCAAATCGTGCTTGTCTTCGAAGCCTCGAATTTTGATCCGGGCGCCACGGTCGTCTCGCCGCGCGCAGCCGCTGTGCCTTCTATTCAGAGACCCCTGACGCCTCCTCCCCCACCCCCCGCCGATTATGCCGGCAGCATACCCGCTAGCCCCGCGCCCATCGTCGGAACGACGATCCGGCCGCCAAGCTTTGTGCCGATCGCCATCGGCGTGGGCGTATTCCTGTTACTGTGTCTGTGTGTGGGGTTTTTCTGGTGGGTAGACGCCAACTTCCTCTGGTGCACTTTCTTCCCGTTCCTGGGTGGCTGTTAATCTGTGCGCAGTCAAGCCCCGCGAGGCGCCTGTTCGCCCGCGGGGTATTTTGTTTCTCCATTCGGGAAACCGTTGCAAAAGCTATCTCTATTGCATAGAATAGAGATATTTATGTGGTCGACTGAGGTCAAGGTATGAGTTCTCGATATGCAGGAACGTCCGGGCCAAACCGGCGGACACGGTACCGCATCCAGCGGCAGGAACAGGTGCTGGAGCCGGTTCTGGAACGGGTTGAAACCGTGGTCCCCGCGTCGGTCTCTCCGTCACCGCGCTGGACTCCCGCTACAAAGCTCCTGGTGGGACTGGTAATTGTTGGCATTGTGGCATTCTTGCTGCTCCGCTTTACAAGCTTGATCACGCCGCTCTTATTGGTGTTCATTGTTGCCTATCTGCTCCACCCGGTGGCAACCCTGATGTCGCGCGGGTTGCGTATTTCCTGGCAGGCTTCGATCAACATCATCTACTTTGGGATCCTCCTGCTACTGATCGGCTTGCTGACCCTGGGCGGCGTTGGGCTGGTTGCACAAGTCCAGAGCCTAATCAATCAGGTGCAGACGATTGTCTCGGAGCTGCCCACGTACATCCAGTCGCTGTCCGGTCAGGTCTTCCAGATCGGACCTTTCACGCTGGATATGCGGCAGCTTGACCTGAATGCGATTAGCCAGCAACTACTCTCCTTCATACAGCCTTTGCTGGGGCGCACAGGAAACCTGGTGGCCACGGTGGCAGGCGGTGCCGCCGAAATCTTCGGCTGGACTTTTTTTATTCTGATCGTTTCGTATTTCCTCATGGTTGAAAGCAGCGGCTTACAAAGCGACCTGATCAAGGTGGAAATTCCGGGTTACAACGAAGATCTCCGCAAGCTTGGCAATCAGTTGAGCATCATCTGGAATTCGTTCCTGCGCGGGCAGATCTTTATTTTCGCGATGTCCACGGTTATCTATATTATCGTGTTGTCCATCTTTGGCGTGCGGTACGCGATTGGGATTGCCTTCATGGCCGGGCTGGCAAAATTTCTGCCCTATATCGGTCCGGCGATCACCTGGGTGGTGATGGCCCTCGTGACCTACTTCCAGCCTGTCAAACCGTTCGGCCTGGAGCCGCTGGCGTACATGGGAATGGTTGTGATCACAACCACCATCATTGACTGGGTGATCGACAATTTGATTGTGCCTCGCATCATGGCGCGCAGTTTGAAAGTCCATCCGGCAGGCGTGCTCGTGACTGCGCTGGTGGCTGCCAATCTACTAGGGGTCCTGGGTGTAATTATCGCCGCGCCCTCCCTCGCATCGCTCACGCTCCTGGGGCGCTACATCATGCGTAAAATGTTCGATCTGAACCCCTGGCCTCTTGGCGAGGCGGCTCCCTCCCAACCCATTTCGTTCGATTGGATCCAGCGCTTCCGGGCGTTCCTCACCTCACGCTTCCAGAGCAGCACGCCAAGAAAAATTCATCCCCCGCAAGAGAAGGAGAGTTTTCATGAATAACAATAACAGTCATGAACCCAGGACGGAGACCATTGCTGAAACCGAGAACTTCCAGGCCTGGTTGGCGGAAGAGCCCGATGGTGAGACCACGTATTATCTCCAGGTGGGCCGTGCCACGATTAACTTTTTCCAGGAGGAATGGGATCAATTCCTCGATTTTGTGAAAGATATCGAAGCTGTTAAGCCGGATGAAGATGAACTGTACCGGTTGGAGTTTGACAACGTGGACGTGTGGATGGATGAATCCGACTGGCAGGAATTCAAGAACCTGGCGGATGAGCTCGCGCGTTAACGTCAAAAAAAGAAACATATTGGATGACGACCGCCAGCGCCATCACCGATATATGGGGGGTCGAAGTGGGCCAAGCACAGGATGAAGAGGCACTCACGGGCTGCACTGTCATCCTGTGTCGTCATGGCGCTGTCGCCGGTGTGGATGTGCGCGGCGGCGCGCCTGGCACGCGTGAAACGGATCTACTGGACCCGCTCAACCTGGTGGAAAAGGTGCATGCGGTTGTCCTGGCAGGTGGATCGGCTTTCGGGCTCGACGCGGCAAGTGGGGTGATGCGCTATCTTGAAGAAGAGGGGATTGGTTTCCAGACGGGCGAAGCCAGGGTCCCGATTGTGACTGCAGCCATCCTTTACGATCTGGGCGTCGGCCGCGCCGATGTCCGGCCGGATGCCGCTATGGGATATCGAGCTGCTGTGCAAGCTGCTTCCACCCCGCCTCAGGAAGGAAACGTGGGGGCAGGCGCTGGCGCCTCGATTGGGAAGATGCGCGGAATGAAGCATGCGATGAAGTCCGGAATCGGGACGTGGAGTATGGAAAGCAATGGGCTCAGCGTGGGCGCGCTGGTCGCCGTCAACGCGATCGGGGACGTGGTGGAACCAAAAAGCGGGGAGAAAATTGCGGGTCTGCGTTCCGGCTCGACCCTCGAGTGGATGAAGACAAACCCGCCCTCTAGCGCAGCCAAATCGAGCACGGTGATCGGCGTGATTGCAACGAATGCCCGGCTGAGTAAGGCTGGCGCCACCAAAGTGGCGCAGATGGCGCACGATGGTCTGGCCCGTGCGATTCGCCCGGCTCACACTATGTTCGATGGAGACACCATTTTTACACTGGCAACTGGCAAAACAGAAGCGGCGATCTCACTGGTCGGCGCTCTCGCAGCGGAAGTCATGGCAGAGGCGATCGTACGGGCGGTCAAGCTGGCTGGGTCTGCTGGCGGACTGCCAGGTCTCAAGGAGAGCTGAGTGGCGCACAACAAAAAGAGGATATCTCGTCAGAGACATCCTCTTTTTTCTTAAGCTTTACTCTTTAACGTCGACCCTTTAACTCATCTTTCAGGATCATCGTCATAGCAACACTGACCAGGGTAATGACCAATCCGCCCAGGAACGCGTTCCACCAGACAGGACTATCGATGATCAATGCTAGCCCGAACGACTGGCCGATCACACTCGTCAGCCAGAACAGGAAGGTATTAATCACCAGTGTGAATAGTCCGAGAGTCAATATGATCAACGGGCAGGTCAGGAACTGGAGCAGCGGACGGAACAGGGCGTTGACCAATCCGAAGATCAGTGCCAGCCAGATGATCGAAACCAGCCCGCTCCTCAAATCGATACCCGGCAGAAGCAGCACGGCCAGATACAACGCGATCGCGTTGATGACCCAGCGTAAGATGAACTTTGTCATTCGGTTCTCCTCTAATTCAAGGGTTTGCTTGTATCGCCTTGAACGTCTGATTATCACCCTCTTCTACGCAGATCCATGCCTCCGGTTGCACGATATAAGGCTTAAGCATGCATCCAGAGGAGAGTGCGACGCGGCTTGAAGCCGGCCGCGCGGATGGCATCTGTCATCTCATCTGCAGGGTATTCCAGTGTGAGCTGGGGATAATACGTAATCGTGCGCCGGGCGTGGACAAGCAATGTCGTAAGCGCAGCAGGATCGGTCTCGGTGGCCGTGGCGGCATACAGGGAGTCTGACCTGCCGCCGGGTGGCATCCAGGTCAGGGTGGCGAGTAGCTCGTCGTTGCGGACTGCAGCCCACTGCCTAACACCGGAATCGATGAACAAAAGGTACATCCAGTTGAGAAATCCAGGCCGGAAAGCGTTTATGTTCCAGGCATGGTACCACCTCAACATATCCGGGTACAGGCGTTGCAGCCATGTCTGTTGCCGGCTCCAGTAGTGTGGATGTCGCGGCACGATGCTGATCCTGGCGTCAGGGTAGGTCAGGCGGGAATCGGGACCTGCCTGCCAGGTGGTACGCCGCGCGAGTTCCTGAAACCCAAGATCCTGATAAAGCTTAATTGCGCCCGGGTTGTCATCACGGACATGCAGCCAGATGGCAGCCGCGCCCCGGTCGCGAGCTTGCTTCATCACACGTTCGGTGAGGGCGCGCCCGATGCCCCGCCGGCGGTAATCGGGATGCGCCGCTACATTGGCGATCAGGTAGATTCGCTTACCCGCATGGCGAAAGGGAATCAGGCTGGCATTGCCGATAATTTGTCCATCCTGCTCCCAGACATAGCCCATCAGTGGCAGGGTGGCAGTTTCCGTTACGCGTGAAGCCCAGCGCAGAAAGCTGTCATCGCGGCTTGCCCGGCGCATATCGGAGAGATAGCGCTGCCCATCGTTATCCATCGTCGGCGAAAAACACAGCTCGATCAGGTCGGCGACCGCCGAAAGGTCCCGCAGGACATTCAGCGGGCGGATGTTAGGATGCTCATTAACCTGCACAGGGATCGTGATTGAGCTCATCGAGGCGAATTATAGCGCGTCCTGGTTTTTTGGTAGATAGCAGGCGTATAATCTTTTCCGAGAGTATCAGACAAGGCCTGCAGAGACTGATTCCTGTCGACATACTCTAGCGCGAAACCAGCCTTCGCAAATCCCTTTCGGAAGGAGATCAGGATGAGCAATCAGTCTACGGATGGGGGGGCTGCACGATGAGCGATCTGAATACGAACAAAACCTACGAGGAACAGGATCCGGGCGAGGAGGCGCTGGCGCGTGAGCGTTATGAGCTGTTGCAGCGCCTGGAGGACTGGCTGGAGACGCCGATGCTGATCCTGGCATTCGTGTGGCTGGCGCTTCTGATCGGGGAATTGATCCTGGGCGAAAGCCTTGCCTTTGAGGTGATCGGGACGATCATCTGGGTGATATTCATTATTCATTTCGCTGTCGAATTCATTCTCGCTCCGCGCAAAGTTACCTACCTCAGAAACAACTGGCTGACCGCCCTCTCGCTATTGGTGCCGGCGTTACGGATTTTCCGGATCTTCCGCGTGGTCCGGTTGCTGCGAGTGGCTCGGGTTGGACGGGGGCTGCGTTTATTCCGTGTGGTTAGCTCATTGAACCGCGGCATGCGCGCCCTGCGCGCCGCCCTGGAGCGCCGCGGCTTCGGCTATGTAATCATTCTAACAATACTGGTCATTTTTGCGGGCGCGGCAGGCATGTACGCGTTCGAGAGCGGAATTCCAGGCGGGTTGAACACCTATGGTGAGGCAGTGTGGTGGACCGCAATGATCATGACGACACTGGGCTCGGAATACTGGCCTCAAACCCTCGAGGGACGTGTGTTGGGCTATCTCCTGGCGCTGTATGCCTTTGGTATCTTCGGTTATGTGACAGCGACACTTGCCACGTTCTTCGTAGGACGTGATGCGGAGAATGCGGAAGGTGAGGTGGCAGGCGCCAATGAGCTTGTAGCGCTAAGGCAAGAAGTGAGCGCTTTACGTGACGATATCCGCACCCTTTTAGAGCGGACATCCGGGTAATCGCCGAAATTGTTTATATTGCCTTGCCATATGCACCCCAGAGGGGTCATAATTGCAAAACCTCGAAATTAAGATGAAGCAGAGCTCACTAATTGTTGTATTTTGCCCTGTGCGATTGTATAATTCTCTCAGCGCACGTTTAGAGATGCATTCTGAAGAGGACACAGGTGGGGCTATCGTTCAATCTAGGAGGTTATCGTGATTACCGATTTGCAACTTGGTAACAACGCTCCCTGGAAACAGCGCTTTCGCGCGCCAATTGTAGCGTGGACGAAAATTGCGCCATCCAATCGGGAACATGGATTGGCTGCCAACAATACCTCAGGCAAATTTCAACTCTATGCCTGGGATGTACCATCCGGCACATTGCGTCAACTTACGGACCGGCCCTCCGGGATCTTGTTTGGTGAACTGTCAGGAGATGGGCGTTACATATATTATCTTGACGACGAGCAAGGCAATGAGATCGGTCATTTTGTTCGCATCCCGTTTGAGAATGGAGAACCTCAAGACCTCACCCCCGATCTGGCACCCTATTCATCGTTTGCCTTCGCCTCGAGCGGGTCCGGGAGTCATTTCGGCTTTATGGCGGCCGATGCGGAAGGTTTCCATATTTACAGCCTCGAGACTTCGTCGAATGGGGAAATTGGCACGCGCCAAAAGTTATTCCATAGCCGAAAACTGGCATTCGGGCCCGCTTACTCGTATAACGGTGAGGTAGCTCTGGTTGCCACCACAGACCGCGCCACGGTACAACATTATGATTTCCTCGCGTTCGACACAGTCTCAGGCTCACAAATTGCTGAATTATGGGATGGCCCCGGCACGAGTCTGGAACCTTTAGGGTTCGCCCCTCTGCCCGGCGATTTCCGCCTGGCAGGTACCACAAATCGCACCGGACTCAAACGTCCCTTCCTTTGGAATCCGCATACTCGCGAGCGTATTGATTTGGATTTGCCGACACTTGCTGGAGAAATCTTTCCCCTCGATTGGTCACCCGATGGAACGTGCCTTCTGCTGTGCCAATTCGACCAGGCTGTCCAGCAGCTATATCTCTATGACCTGACCGCTGAGACCCTCAAAAAGTTAAACCACCCGGGTGGCACATTCGGATTCTTCGCCGGTCTAGGAACTTATTTTGGTCCGGAAGGCGAAATCTTCGCTCAATGGCAAAATGCTGCTCATCCATCGCAGCTCATTGCGTTAAATGAGCAGACGGGTAAGAAGACACGCACTGTGCTGGCAGCAGGCAATGTGCCGCCTGGTCATTCGTGGCAATCCATCAGCTTCCCTTCGTCCGATGGACAGCTGATTCAGGGCTGGTTAGGTCTTCCCGACGGGCGAGGACCTTTTCCAACGATCCTGCACACACATGGCGGACCAGAGGCGGTCACAACGGAAGTCTATGCGCCAGGCAGCCAAGCCTGGATGGATCATGGTTTCGCGTTCCTGACCATTAACTATCGCGGCTCGACCACCTTTGGTCGTGATTTTCAGGAAAAGATTTGGGGTAATGTGGGATATTGGGAAATGGAAGATCTGGCGGCTGCCCGCAACTGGCTGGTGAGTGAAGGAATAAGCCAACCGGACGCAATTTTGCTGACCGGCTGGTCCTACGGCGGCTACATCACCCTTATGGGATTAGGCAAATGGCCAGATCTCTGGGCGGGAGGGATGGCAGGGATTGCCATCGCCGATTGGGCGATGATGTATGAAGACTCCGCCGATACTCTCAAGGGCTATCAAGTTGCCCTTTTCGGCGGAACCCCGCAGGAGAAACCTGAGCAATACCGAATGAGTTCCCCTATGACTTATGCCGAGAATGTCAAAGCGCCGGTTCTGATTATTCAAGGCCGTAATGACACGCGCACCCCAGCACGCCCCATCCAGGTGTATGAGCAAAAGCTAAAGGAGCTAGGCAAGACCATCGAAATGCACTGGTTCGATGCCGGGCACATGGGGGAGGGAATCGAGCGAGATATCCAACACCTTGAAATTATGTTGCGTTTCGCATATCGGGTCCTCGGATAAGGCTTTGCACACATGTGCGCCGATGACGGCTAAATCTAACATACCTCTTACGCCGCGTTGACAATTTGCCGACGCGGTTTTGTTATAATCCGCCCTGTCAGAAGGCTCCCAAAAGGTCGTCGTGACCTTTTGGGTTTTTACTTAGAAATTACCGCAATTTACCGAGAATCATACCTGGAATTTCACCTGAGACCTTAAAAGCGACCGATCAGATAGCAAGCGGTAGAAAAGGAACTTTCCCCATGATGCGATTTGACAGATTTACAGAAAGAGCACAGGAAGCGGCCCAGCGTGCTGCCGAGATCATCCAGCGCTACGGCCACAACCAGATCGATACCGAACACATCCTGCTGGCGCTCATCGAGCAGCCCGGCGGGGTAATCCCCCAAATTTTGGAAAAACTGAGCGTCAGCCCCGAGGCTCTCACCGAGCGACTGGACGCTACGCTGCGCGCCAGCCCGAAAGCTAATATTTTCGGAGGGGGCGCCGGCCAGATCTTCATCACACCCC
>DAIQBG010000031.1:0-34736 GCA_036781265.1 Anaerolineales bacterium
GGGATAGGGAACGAGCTAAAGCTCCATGCTCGTCAAGTTTCTGGATATTGTCATATGAATAACACACGCGGCTTCCTTTATGAATTTTTCAGGGGCACCCTGCGGCTGCTCTTCGTAATCCTGGGTTCTCTATTCTTCGCTGCCATGTGCGCCGGTTGGGTGGAGGGAGTATATGTCTGGGAAAGCGCGGTACAACTCCAACAGAATGCTCATCGCCTTGTCAGGTGGATTCCGGTGTGGATCTGGGTTTTGCGTGTTCCACTCCAGAGCTGGGAAACTGCCCGTTACCTGCTCGTTCCCCTGAGCGCTTTTTTCATGCTTTTCATGGGCACGGTCTTGTATGTCCGCGATATTTATCATCTTCCGACCGTGAGACGGGCGTTTCATTACGGGTTTGCCTCTTTGTTTGGCTTCTTCTATCCGGTTGCCTATGTGGATGGTGGGAAGATCGATGACGAAGACCCGGATAATGAGGCCAATATTGAAGACAAGAATCTGATCAGGGCGATTGGCGGACCCGGCTTTGTGCGCATTCAACCAGGCAACGCGGTTGCATTTCGCGATTGGCACGGGCCCCAAGGCGTCGGCTCAAGCGGACTCTATTTCTTAAGCCCATTTGAGATGATTGCCCGTGTAGTCAGTCTGGAGGACCAACATGGTCATATCGATGAGGCGCCCGCGACGACCAGTGATGGTGTCCGGATCCGCCTGAAAAACATCGACTACCGTTTTTGTGTTCTTCGAGAGGCAAAGAAGAACCGGGATACCAATCCATACCCCTTCTCGACCTCGGCCATCGAGACAATAGCCTACTCCTTTGCCGTGTCCGACAAAGGACAGGATCGTTGGCAAGATGTTGTGCAACGTACCGTATCTGGGGAGCTTGGTAAATTTATCGGTAGCCACGATCTGGACTATTTGACTGCACCGCGCAAGAATGGGCAAAATCCGCGCCGCGAGCTGCGGATGGAGTTGTTTGCCGCGCCGGTTCGTGAGAGTCTGCGCAGGGTAGGCGCTGAGTTACAGTGGATGGACATTGGTCATTTTGATATCGATGAGCTAGAGGAAGGCCAGGAATTGCATCTCGTCGATCAAACGCGTACAAGACGCTGGGCCACCAGGCTAATCGGCGATGCCAGAACTATCCGATCTTTCGGAGAAGCCAAGCGGCTCGCTTATCAAGAGCTGGCACGCGCCGAAGCTCAGGCCGAAATGGTCATATCGATCACAGACGCCCTGCGAAATGTTTCCTTCGGCTCAGACCAGACAGAAACCCTGCGTCGTATCTTTCTGGCGCGCACAGCACAGATTCTGGAAGGCCTGCAGGACAGGAAGAACGGCAAGGGGTAGCAAACATGATCAACAGCTTTGAAGCATTGGAATGCCTGAACGCCGTCGACGGTAATTCCCGCTTAACCGATACAGAGCGTGGCTTGAGCATGGCTGCGCGGGTTGTCAGTAACACTGACGATGAGTCACGACGGATACTTGATAATCTTCGCAATGCGGGGTTAAGTTCGAGCGATCCCTTCGAAAGGGCAGAGGTCGTGCTGAACATGGCAGCCATAGAATACTGGCTGGAGTGGTATGCCGCGGTCGTTCAAGATGCCGGAGAAGCGCTCAGGATCTATCGAAACGACAATCACCGCCACGCGGTCACACAATGTATCCTTGGCATGGCGCAGTGGAAGATCTCTCAGAATCACGATGCATATAGGAACTGTGATGAAGCAAGAGGGTTTTTTCGGAAGTGTGCCCGCGAGCTACAAAACCTCCCCCGCTTGATGAACTGGTATGAAGACTGGGCGTGGCAAATGGATCTTGAGTTAGCCGCGAGGCCAGAGGAGATCTATACCTGGCTGAACCAGTTTCCAGAGGAACCTGCCGGTCTGACTGCAGGCTCCCGCCAGCTGGAAAACTTCATCACGGAAAATATAGGTCAACAGCGCTATTCGGATGTGTATGCTCTGATGCGGGATATGCAACAGAGCAGCCAGTGGAGTACCGACATTTACGAGCGAGCCGAAGTCTCTTTCGAGTGCGGCCTGGCGGCTTACCAGATGGGGAATCTGGGTTTGGCGATCGAGCTGCTGAAAAAAACCGTGCAGAATTTTTCGCCGGGACTCGGTCACAATCACAAGCAGGTTGTCGCCCGTTGCATGCTTGGAGCCGTAGAATGGCTGCATCCAGGCCTCCGTAATCAGGCAGCTATGAGCTGGCGACGATGCATCGAAGAATTCAGAGAGCTTAAGGTCCAGACGGACTATGCTAATAACCAGGCTCGACGACAATGGTACGCCGAGCGGATCGATCTGCTGGAGGCCGCCCTCTCAGAACGCTTGCCCGGAAGCAGTCCCCAGGGTAAGAAGCCCAGACGACCTGACCCACCGCCTTCAGCACCGGGCAGCCCGTCGCCCGATGAAAGTCCCCGTCCGGACACGCCTCCACCCGATGAACGGGATCGGTATTCTTATGAAAATCTGTTGAGAAAAGTAGGGGGCGATATCCTCACAGCCGAGAGGCTGATCGAATACGAGCGCAGGCGGGCACCCAACGCCAGCCGGGAAGAACTTATCCGTCGGGCGATTGAGCGCTGGGAAGATGATAACCGGTAGGGTCCCGTATCAAGTTATTCCGAGGAAGTTCGATCGAGAAAAATCGCAGTCGGTTTGTTAACTGGCGTTATCTGAAATAGCGGCCGGGGCAAATCTACCTGCGGAACATCTTCCAGGGTGAACGTCACCAGCGTCTCTTTGTCAGGGGTCGCATCCTCCGTAGCGCTTGCCCGCCCGATCACTCTTCGCGCCAGCTGCACTTTCATTTCGCCGAAAAGATTTCTCACTGCTCGCGCATTCCCAAAATGAACCTCTTTTCGACGAAGCCATTCGAGATAGCGCGAAGCCTCCTCTTTAACTTCGCCAGGTAGCACATAGCCTTCAGACTCAGCCAGGTTTAGCAGTATCTCCTCTAATTCCCCTGCCGCATAATCTTGAAAGGAAAGCCGGCTGGCGAACCGCGAATTCAGGCCGGGGTTGCTGAGCAGGAAGGACTCCATCGGACCCGGATATCCGGCCACGATCACGACCAGCCGGTCCCGATAATCCTCCATCGCTTTGACGAGGGTGTCGATCACTTCCTGTCCAAAATCAGTCATAGATTGCCGTGAAAGAGCGTAGGCCTCATCGATAAATAGCACGCCATCCAGCGCTTCTTTGATACGTTCGGTGGTCTTCAACGCGGTCTGCCCGACGTAACCTGCCACCAGCTCAGCACGGCTGACCTCGACGCAGTGCCCTTTGCGAAGCCTGCCGAGGGAGTGGTAGATCTTTCCGACAAGCCGGGCAGCGCTGGTCTTGCCGGTGCCGGGGTTACCTGTGAAGACCAGGTGCTCCAGCGACGTTGAAGCGCGGTAATCCGGATCTACCTTGCGGCGCAGATCGTCGTACTGAACGCGGAATACCAGATTCGTGGTGTATTCCTTGAAACCGCTGAAACCGACAAAATGTTCGAGTTCCGCCAGCGTTTCTTCCACTGTAGGCGGCTTGACGTTCTTCCAGGGGGAATACTCTTCGGGGATATCTTCGTCTAGCAGAGGCGCATCTTCGGCCGCGCGTGTGATTCGAATCCTGACGGCCCGCCGCCGCTCCAGCATGTCCACCAGGTTTCGGACTTCGCCCGCATTTCCGAAATTCTCGGCACGGACGCGTTGAAGCTCGTGGATGCTCTCCCGTAGCCTTGGCTCCAGGTTCGGGTCAAAAGTGAGCTCGCGGGTTTCCAGCTGATGCTTGAGGATTTCCCAGAGCTCATCCGGATGGTAATCGGGGAAAGTAAAAATGTTCTCGGCAGGGATGCGCCGCGCCAGTCCGGGATTTGACTCCATAAAACGCCGCATCCGGGTGGAGTATCCGGCAAAGATGACTACCAACCGCTCGCGACAATTCTCCAGGTAGGGAATGAGCGTATCGATGGCTTCCGCCCCAAATCCGCCCCGGCCCTCCTCCGAAAGCGCATAGGCCTCATCGATGAACAGCACGCCATCCATAGCGCTGTTGATTACCTGGGTGGTCTTGATCGCCGTTCCGCCGACATATTCGGCGATCAGGTCGCTGCTGTTCACCTCAACCAGATGCCCCTTCTTGAGTATGTGCCTCTCATAGAATAGCTCGCCGATCAGCCGTGCAACCGTTGTCTTGCCGGTGCCGGGATTGCCCTCGAATAGCATGTGCAATAGCGGAGGCTCGCTCTTTTTTCGGCTCGCGGAAGATTCCATCCACAATGCCAGCTCCGCAACCCGTTCCTTGATCTGTCCTAGACCGACCAACTGCTCCAGTTTTTTGGCGGCTGGCAGACCCGGTGTGCGGTACGCCGAAAACCATCCACTTTGGCGAATGAATTCTTCGTCAAGCCTTCTTGCCGTCTTGATCCGGTTCAGCCACAGGCGCATGCTGCCTCCCTCCGCGGCGATCATCTCGATCAGGCGGGATGGATCGATGTTTTGCGCATCTGCTAGCAAGTCGCGGTTGATAACGCGAGACAGTTCATCCTTTTGAGGGACTCCAATCTCTCTAAGTTGTGCATACTCCGCTGAACCGGATGCCAGGATCGAGTTGCGCACCTCCGGGACGGGAAGACCGGGGGCGATGGTTTTCAATTGTTCCAGGCTGGCAGCCGAGAACACGAGCAAACAGGTGTTGAGGTTATGCGTAGGCAAACGCGCCCATTCGCCGATCAACCCCACCAGCGTCCGCCTTGACTCAAAGTGCACGAGCAGAGACTCCGCCTGCAAAAGCACCACGGCCGTGCGCCCGCTGCGAGTATCCAGCATCACGGTGTTCAGGCGGTTGATCAGAGAAGTATCCCCGATGCCCTGCCGCGAATAGTCCGGTGGAGGCGGCGCGGGAGAATGGCTCTTGAGCATGCGGGCGCCAAAGGGCCCACTTCCCACCCGGCTCTTCTGGACCTTTTGACTCTGACTGTCGGAGGGGGACGCGTTGGACTGCCAGGTCAGGGATGCCGAGTGTTCATCCAGAAAGAAGAGTGGGCGATGGGGCGAGCTGTAGACCACGCGCCGGTATCCCTGTGAGTGCAGCTCGATCTGGAGCGCCCGCTCGATATTCACCTCAGTGCCATCCGCATGGATAAATACATCCTCCACGCCGCAGCCATAGACGATGTGAAATCTTCCCGCACTTGCGGCGGAGAATACGTGGGCCACTCTTTCGAACATCGATCTATCTTTCCGAGCGAACCAGGGGCTTATTCAATAGGTGAGGTTGCGGAACCTGAGGATTGTGCGCGAGCGGCGGCCGCGGGCGGATCTCCGGCTGGCTAATGCGGAGGTTGTCCGCATGCAGGCTGCGGCGAAGCTCCTGCCATTGCATTTGCACTTCCTGCTCGGTCTTCAGCTCGGCATGCCGTGTCTCGATCACCAGCTCATTCGCCAGTTCCCGGACCGAAGTGTCGCCGGGAAGCACCTGAATGGTCACCTGACTCCCGTCGGGGTTGTCGAGGCAGGCTGTAAACGAGGAACGCATATCCTCATCGCTGTACCCGGACTCGCTGAGCGTAAAGCCATGGTTTTCGAGCGCCTGCAGTGCCCGTTCCGCAATGTTCATCCGCAATTGAGAATTCAATGCATTGAGGCGCGCTTCATAAATGATGGACTCAAGTCGCTTCGTGATATCCGGGAGCCACTCCGTGTGGGTCCGCTGCAGATCCTCTGCGGGGATCTGCTGTCTGTCCTGGAGGAGAATCTCCAGGACCTGCTGGCAATTCTTCAGCAGCTCCTGGTATTTTCCTCCGCTCCAATAGTCAAGGTCGACCTCCTCCGGCAGCTCTTCACCCTGTAAACCAAATGCGCTCACTTTTGCGTTCAGCTCCAGATCATGGATGACCTCGCGGATGGCGCGATACGCGCAGTCATATTCCGCTTCCCACTCCAGGACGCGCTGCTCGAGCTCCAGATGCAATTCGTTCAGATGGAGGAAGGCTTGTTGTGAGTGCTGCAGGCTGGACTCCCATAGGCCTTGAGCCAGGTTATTCTGCGCAAATTCGAGACGGAGCAAGATTTGGGATAGCCGCCCCGGTAAAAAACGTTCATGGTCGAATTGGTCTCGCAGGAAGCTCGCCATATGCTGCGAACGCTCAAGCCATTGTCGCGCAAGCTCTTCTCTTACATTTTCTGCCTGCTCGAAAATATCCTGACGGTCAAAGAGGTTCTGAAGAGCACGCTGATATTCCTCGCGCTGCCGCCCTATTTTTTCGTCGAAGCTCTGGGAAAGGTTCTCCAGATTCTCGTAATTAGCGGAGCCTGTCTCTTCCACCATAGCTGCCAGGTCTTCGTAATAGAGGGCGTTTTGCATGAGGAGGGCGTCCAACTCCTCGTTATAGACCGGTGTCTGATGGAAGCCCTGATCGAGCTCGCGCAGGTCCTGCTCTAGCTGCTGCTGGCGCTGCTCCATTTGCTCGATTACGCGGGCGAGTTCGGCCGATTGCTCATCAGGTCGCGCCTCCGGCTTTTTTCGTTCCCGAAACTTTCTTTTCATGTCTGCTTCGTGCAGGCGGCGATATTCCTCTTCGCTGATCGTTACCGTGGCGCGCTTAAAACCACTCATTTCTTATCGCATCCTTTCTCGGAACGTATGGCCGGCTTTTTGCAGCGCTGTGAGCATCCCGGGTGTAGGGATCCCGATGAATCCCAGTTCCCCATGCGCGACCGTAATCTCAATTCTGCGCTGATCGGATTCCAAATCGTAATCCTTTAGGCGTGAGGTGAGATGAATAATGCGCTGGTTTGAGCTCCCGCGCAGGCCGACGGAGCCAGCCAGAGATTCGATGAAGGGTCCGTCGATCAGGACATCCACTTCTGCAAGTAGTTCGGGAACGCCAGCATTCGGTGGGTTGGCCAGTAGTCGCTCGTATCGATAACCGGTGAAACAAATCAGATCGAGGTCTTTTTTCCTTCGTGCCAGGCGCGCCAACTCCACCAATCCTGCAGCTTGTTCCATCGGCTCGCCACCCGAGAAAGTCAGCCCGCCGATCGAGTCTAGGTCCAGGTGCGAAAAAACCTCCTCAGGCGTCAGCAGGGACGCACGAATAAAAGGGATCCAGTTCGGCGCCAGGCAACCGCGGCAATTCAGGGGACAGCCCTGCACCCAGACCACGCCCCGCGCTCCCGGTCCCAGGGCATGGGTACAGGCGGCAATCGATGCAACATTCAAGTAAGTGGTCTCAACGGGATGTTTGGTCTGCATAATGGCGATGGACACGAGTGATAGAATGGGATTCAATCTGTTATCCATTTCCAGTATAGCACAAATGTTCTAAAATGCAACGGAAGCACCATCTGCAATGAACTTGAGAGTCGAGACCCACTGTCATACGATTTTTTCAAAAGACTCGCTCACAACTCCCGAGCATCTCCTGGAGACATGCCGGCGCAAGGGAATCGATCGCGTCATCATCACCGATCACAATACCATTGCCGGGGCGCGGGCGGCGCATGCTCTCGACCCGGAGCGGGTCATCGTAGGAGAGGAGATCATGACAACACGTGGAGAGATCCTCGCTGCCTTTGTGCAGGAAGAAATCCCATCCGGCCTCTCGCCGGCAGAGACCATACTCCGTCTACGCGATCAGGGAGCCTTCATCAGCGTTTCGCATCCATTCGACCGCTGGCGGAATGGCAGCTGGCTCGAGCAGGATCTGCTCGACATCACTTCGCGAGTGGATGCGATCGAGATCTATAACTCGCGTTGTATGCTGCCAGCCTTCAACAGCGAGGCGCGGCGCTTCGCAGCAGAACATGCCCTGGCCGGGACGGTTGGCTCCGATGCGCATGCGGCCTTCGAGCTGGGGCAATCGCTCATGGTCTTGGAGCCGTTCCAGGGCCCCGAAGGGCTGCGCAATGCCCTCCCCCGGGCTGCTCACCGGGTGAGGTGGTCACCCCCCTGGGTCCACATTTCCTCGCGATATGCTGCCTTTTACCAAAAGGTTACAGGTGGGCTTGACACCACCTAATAGACATGATAATCTTGCGTCCGTCGTGCCCGGTTCGCCTTTGAAAGCGTAAGGTGGACGGGCATAAATTTTAATCACAGCAGGAGAATTGTACGATGTCAGAACGCTACGTAGGAACCGTCAAGTGGTTCAATGCCACCAAGGGCTATGGCTTCATCGGTCGTGATGGTGGTGAGGATGTGTTCGTTCATTTCACCGCAATCCAGTCTGACGGCTATCGCAAGTTGGAAGCCGACCAGAAGGTGGAGTTTTCCGTGGAGGAAGGCCCCAAGGGACTGCAAGCTGCCAACGTGGTGCCCCTCTCGTAAAACTCGTGCCACTGGCTTAAGTTTTGCGAACCCGACGGAGCTGCCGTGAAGCAGCTCCGTTTTTATGTTAATCCGGCATTTTACAATGATTATCTTTGTCGCCTCTTATTTGCCAATCCTGCAGCCCAATGATAAGGCTTGAGAGACAGCTGCTTTCGAGATGGAATTTTTCCTCGAACTGTGCCGAATGTCATCCCACCAGCCAGAAAGATTCGGCAGAGGATCGGGATGATCATTTAATGATGCGTCCCGGGAAAACTAAACCGACTCGGTCACCGGGGAAGGCGATGCCTCCCTATAGTTCTCAACATTCATAATGACCGGTATGAAGAAGGCTATCAGTGCAATGAGCACGCATAGGGTGCCCCCTGCCCAAAACCAGACTCGAATTCCCAGCCAGTCGGAAATGGGACCGGCAATCAGTAAACCCAGCGGTGAGATCGCCGTGGCACCGCTATTGACCAGAGACATGACTCGTCCTTGCATGTCAGGTCGAACAATAGACTGCATGAGCGCGCCCACGGGCCCGTTCGCAATGGGAAGCATAAATCCCAGAGTGGTATGACCGATGATCGCAAGCACAAAGAGGTCCGCGGGCGCAATTCCTTCTAACAGTACCCCGGCCCCCAGCCCGACGATACCAACCAGGGAAGTGACCATTTTTTTCTTGAATCCGCCCCAGACACTCAGGACGATGCCACCGACGATAATCCCCACTCCCATGGCTGATTCGATCAGCCCGAGCTCAATTACCCCCTTGCCAAAATGTTTTGTGACCAGCAAGGGCACCAGGGCGGCTGTGGGGACGAGCAGGAAATTCAGGAAAAGTGCCAGGAAAATGATCGCGATGAACCCCGGTATCGTGCGAATATATGCCAGCCCGTTCCTTACATCCCCGAGCAGGGATGGTTTTTGCTGGAGATGCTCGTCTTCCAGGCGTGGCGGCTGCGGAATGGACAGGAACAACAGAGGCAGGATCGCCATCAGCGCAGTCCCGACATCAATTAGCAGAATCCCCTGCGTGGGGAAGAGTCCGAGCAACAGCGCGCCGACTGGCGGAGCGACGAGCATATTCACACCTTGCAAAGCTTGATTGAGTCCATTGATGCGCGTCAGTTGTGTCGCTGGGACCATCAGCGGCGTAGAGGCAGACATAGCTGGAAAATGAAATGCTCCTCCCAAGGCCCGAACCGCCATGACAGCATAGATGTGCCAGAGCTGGACTGCATCTACTGCAAATAGATAAGCGAGTAGCAGCGAGACCGCCGCAATGGTCGCGTCGGCAATAATCATGATGATGCGCCGATTCCAGCGATCTACGAGGGCCCCGGCAAAGGGACCAATGAGGATCTGGGGCAGCATGCCAACCAGAGAGGCGATGGCGAGCACGGTCGCGGAGCCGCTTTCCTGAGTCAGCCACCAGATCAGCGCAAATTGCACAAGCGCCGAGCCAAATAACGATAGCGCCTGCCCTCCCCAGATGGTGAAGAAGCGCCCGGCCCACGGGGCTGTTTCAGGTTGCGGTGGGTTTCGCATTTGTGATCTCCCAGCGTTTAGAATTCGTGCCTATAATAGAGCTTAACACTTGATTCCACAACCCCTTCAAAAAGGAATTTTATGAGAACAATTTCTTTTCAATCACGGCGCTCACCCGTCTACGGACGCCACGGTATTGTGGCGACCTCCCAGCCGCTCGCTACGGCTGCAGGGCTGGAAATCCTTGCGAAGGGTGGCAACGCCGCAGATGCAGCGGTTGCCGCGGGCGCGGCGCTCAATGTCACCGAGCCGACCTCCACCGGGATCGGTGGGGATATGTTCGCGCTGTACTACTCGGCTGAGGCAAAACGGGTCACGGCGCTGAACGGTTCAGGACGTGCGCCCGCTGCGCTCACACTGGACCGGCTAAGGCTGGATGGCTTCTCCACAGAATTACCTCCCTTCCATGCCCATACCGTGACCGTTCCGGGCGCCTGCGCGGGCTGGTTCGATCTCATCGAAAAGCATGGATCCCTGGCGCTGCCTGAGATCCTGGCGCCAGCCATTCGTCTTGCCACCGAGGGATTTCCGGTTGCCACGATCACAGCTCACTACTGGCAGGGCGGCGCGCAGCGACAGTTGAGCTCGGCCCTCAACGGGCACGAATTGACGATCGACGGTCGCGGTCCTCGGGCGGGCGAGATTTTTCGTAACCCGAACCTGGCGCGCACGTTTGAGCTTGTTGGGCGCGAAGGCAGGGATGCCTTTTATCGAGGTGAGATTGCTGAAGCCATTGTGCATGTCATCGAGGAAGCAGGCGGAGTCATGTCGATGGAAGATCTCGCCTCACACGGCTCTACTTGGGAGGAGCCGATCTCTGTCAACTATCGCGGTTTACGCGTCTACGAGTGCCCGCCCAATGGGCAGGGAATCACTGCTTTGATCGCGCTGAATCTTCTCGGAGAATTCGACCTCTCGACTCAAGAGCCTCTTTCCACCGAGCGACTGCATCTCATGATCGAAGCCATGCGCCTTGCTTTTGCGGATGCGCGCTGGTATGTGGCCGACCCTGAGTTCTTCAATATTCCAATCCAGGAACTGCTGTCCAGAGAATATGCCGTCGAGCGCAGGAAGCGGATTGACCCCAACCGCGCCACGGTGGATCAGAGACATGGCACGCCCGTTGCCTCTTCCGGGACAGTCTATCTCAGTGTTGTGGACAAATTCGGCAATGCCTGTTCATTTATCAACAGCAATTACTGGGGTTTTGGGACGGGTATCGTGCCGAAAGGCTATGGTTTTACCCTGCAGAACCGCGGCCATAATTTTAGCCTCGATCCGAATCATCCTAATGCACTGGCCCCGCGCAAACGGCCCTATCACACAATTATTCCGGCTATGGTAACCCGTGAGGATGGTTCGCTCTTTGCGTCCTATGGCGTGATGGGCGGGTTTATGCAGCCGCAGGGACACGTGCAAGTCCTCTCCGCGCTGGTGGACCAGGCACTGGACCCGCAAGCCGCGCTCGACCTGCCGCGTTTTTGCATCGATGTGGAAGAATCCGGCGGGCGCGTGGCCCTGGAAGAGGGCATCCCGGGCGAAACGTTCTCCAGCCTGGAGGCTTTAGGACATCCCGTGTATGTAGCCCGCGGGTTTGAGAGATCTTTGTTCGGTAGGGGTCAGGTCATCCTGCGTGATTCGGACACCGGCGTGCTCACCGGGGGCAGCGATCCGCGTGCAGATGGCTGCGCTATGCCTCTGTAGATAAAACGCCTTGTGAAGACTGCCCGCAGGGCACTTCGCAAGGTGAAGTATCAAAATCTACTTGAACGACAAACAAAACTGAACTAGGTCATCCAACTGTGTTGTAGCCAGGCATTGGACTGTGTCTGCCGCGCCGTAATAAATCTTGACCTCGCCAGAGTCCTCAACGATCAACCCACCCGGGAAGATCACGTGAGTACGGAAGCCTTCTTCGGTCTCGTAGGGGAATTCCGGTTCCGGAGCGATCAGTGGTTCCTTGGAATATGCAATGAGTTTCCGCGGGTCTTCCAGGTCCTGGAGCATCACGCCAGCTGTGTAACGCTTGGGCCACTGATCTTCCCAACCATTTTTGCCCCGACCCGGGTCAATATCTACAGCATGGAAAATCGACAGCCAGCCGTGTTCGGTCCGGACTGGCGGAGTACCTGCGCCCAGTCGCTCATTAGCATAGGGGATGTCTTCCACGCACAGGAGCGGCTGGGATCTTCCCCAGTACACCAGATCGGGTGACTCGCTGATCCAGATGTCGTACAGGCGCTGGCTGCGGCTGTCGATGGGGAAGGGTCTTTCGAGCCGCATATAGTGACCATGGATCCGTTCTGGAAACAGGACGATATCGCGGTTATCGGGGACTACGCTGCTGAGGATCTCAATGTGCTCAAAGTCATCGGTGACCGCAATCGTGCCGCGGTAGCCGTGTTTTGTGTACATGGCATAAGTGATGTAAATCCGTCCCTCTAAAATCGTCACGCGCGGATCGTAGCTGCCCAACACATCGTCCCCCGGGCCGCCCTGGAACTCGATGATCGGCCTGGGATGGACACGCCAGTTGCTGATGCCGTCGTCGCTGTATGCCACCCCGATCTGAAAGCCAATCGCTTTCTGATCCTCCTCGTTCCAGTTGTAATCGTTGCGGAAGGCCATCACGTATTGCCCCTGAAACTTGACGACGCCAGCATTGTACGCAATCACAGAAGGGTAGGGCACATCTTTGGATGTAAAAATGGGGTTTTTCGGATGGCGCTTGATGATCGGACTGGAATGCAGCGGCCCCACTAAATCTTCCGGTTTAACCTGCTTGATCTTTTCCATTAAGGTAGTTCCTCTTCTCTCATAAATAAAAGCTCGATACCTCAATGTTCATAGATGTAAGCAACGTCGCATTTTGTTGTCAGGCGCGCAATTTTATCAAATCATAGATTTTCAAGGACATTCTTTGTGCGAACAGGGGATTATCGCAGCGAAAGGCTTTACGAGTATTGGTAGAAGCCTTTCCCACTTTTCCTGCCCAGGTATCCTGCATCGACCATTTTCCGCAGCAGGGGGGCGGGACGATATTTATCTTCGCCAAGGTCACGTTGCAGCACTTCCATTACGAAGAGGACGACATCCAGTCCAATCAGGTCCGCAAGCGTGAGCGGACCCATGGGATGGTTCATGCCCAGCTTCATGACCGCATCGATGGCTTCGGGCGTGCCGACGTTTTCCTGCAGGGCAAAGATCGCTTCGTTGATCATCGGGCACAGGATACGGTTCGAGATAAAGCCCGGGGAGTCATTTGCCTCGACCGGTTCCTTTGCCATCGTCCTGCACAGTTCAAGCGTTGTTGCCAGAGTCTCATCACTTGTTGCCAAACCTTTGATCACTTCGACCAGTTTCATTAATGGGACTGGATTCATGAAATGCATGCCGATGACTTTATCCGCTCGCTTGGTGTGTGAGGCGATCTTGGTGATGGAAATCGAGGAGGTGTTGCTTGCCAGGATCACGCCTTCCGGCGCAGCCTCGTCCATCTCCTCGAAAATCATAAATTTCAGATCCGGGCTTTCTGTCGCGGCTTCGATGACGAAATCCGCATCCTGCATGGCAGCCATGTCCTCGACATAATTGATGTTATCTGCTGCCTCTTTTTGCTTCTGCGTAAGATGACCCTTTTCCAGAAGTCTGGCAGTAGACTTCGCGATCGCTGCCCTGGCTTTTTCAAGGGCGAGCGGCTGGACGTCCATGCAGGTGACCTGATAGCCTGACGTCGCCGCGACCTGCGCAATGCCATTGCCCATGGTGCCCGCGCCGATGACGAAGATGTTTTGAATGGTCATATGGTCTCCTCCTGTTGGGTAGTGAGCGGAGATTGCTTCGGACGCAAGAGCACCATCGCTCGCAATGACACTATCCCTGCGTATCTCTCCACATCTTATAGTTATTCCGTATCTGCTCGATATGTCCGGGGATGTGCGCCGAGTAAATGTTGATCCACTGTTCGAAGGTATAGGGTTCTTCGTATTCCGGATGTTTCACCGAATGCTCGAAGACCTCCCCTGGTTGTCGCTTGAGCAGCTCATAGGTTGTCTTACGAACGAGGCGCACAATTTCCAACGCGTCTTCGTAATTCTGCTCGTGATAATTCAACTCATTGGTCCACTTATCCTGATCGTATCCCATCAACGTACCACCAGGCTCGACGATCAACTTGCGCGCCCGCAGCGCCGCGTTGGACTCTGAATCCGCCAGGTGGATCAGCACCTCGTAGACACTCCATTCGCGGGGCTCTGGTTTGAACAGCCAGGCTTCCCGTGGGATTTCTGCCAGCGCGGCGGTCAACAGATCATATCCGCGCCCGTAGAGTTCTATCTTCGCCTCACGTTCCTGTTTATCCATGGTTTCCCTACAAATGAATACCTGTAGACGGGTATTCCGGCATACATCTATTTACCGGTCTACTCTTCCATCTCGATTGCCATCGCAACTGCCTCACCGCCACCGAGACACAGGGAAGCGATGCCGCGTTTCAAGCCGCGTTGTTTGAGGGCATGGAGCAGCGTGGTCAAGACGCGCGCGCCGCTCGCGCCAAGAGGGTGTCCCAGGGCGATCGCCCCGCCATTAACGTTCACCTTGTCCCAATTCCAGCCCTGGTCGGCGAGGGCATAGCCATCTGCGAGGACCTGGGCGGCGAAGGCTTCATTCAGCTCGATCAGGTCCACATCGTGGAGCGTCCAGCCGATTCTCTTGAGTAGCTTGGGAATGGCGTAGGCGGGAGCAGCGAAAAGATATTTTGGCTCGACAGCCGCTTGTGCATAACCCACAATCTTCGCCATCGGCTTCAGGTTGTTTTTGTCGGCATAACCTCGCGAGGAAATCACCACTGCCGCGCCGCCATCGTTCATTGGCGAGGAATTCCCAGGCGTCACCTTACCGTCTTCCTTGAAGGAAGGCTTCAGTTTTGCGAGCGCCTCCAGCGATGTATCTTTGCGCGGGCCCTCGTCGCTCTCTACAACCGTCACTTCGCCTCTACGCCCGGGGATTTCGACCGGGACGATCTCTTCTTCGAAACGGCCCTTTTCCTGCGCCTCGACAGCCCTCTGGTGTGACCGTAGCGCATACTGGTCCATGGCTTCGCGCGTCACCTCATACTCGTCAGCGATGAACTCTGCGGCGTTGCCCATGCTCCAGTTCTCGAACGGATCCCAAAGCCCATCATAGAGCAGGGCATCGGTCAGCGCCTGGTTGCCGAACTTCAGCTCACCAGAACGGCCCGAGACCAAATAGGGGACACGACTCATCGATTCGAATCCGCCCGCCACGAAGAGATCCGCATCACCGGCCCGGACCGCCTGCGAAGCGAACATCGCCGCTTTCAGGCCCGAGCCGCAGACCTTGTTCACTGTGCTCGCGCTGACCGTTGCCGGGATCCCACCCAGAATCCCGGACTGGCGCGCCGGCGCCTGTCCCTCCCCCGCTTGCACCACATTGCCCATGATCACTTCTTCGATTTCTTCCGGATTGATGCCGGCACGTTCCACTGCCGCCCTGACGGCGATTGCTCCCAATTGTGTAGCAGGCACGCTGCTCAGCGAGCCCTGGAACTTTCCGATCGGCGTGCGCACCGCGGAAAGGATAACCGCCTCATTCTCGTTTGCCATCGTTCCTCCTTCATGACTTTCCTAAAGAGATTATAAAGCCAATGCCGCAGCCCATTGGCTTTTTGTAAGCTCTAGGAGCTCATTCTCTTTGCGGGCGGGGACTGTCTGGGCGGTCAGTGGTGAGAAGGTATCCAATGCCTCGCTAGCACAGCCAGCAGCAACGCGCCGACGACTCCGAGGAAGAGCTTGATCGAAATGGCTTCATACCAGGGATGTGTCATTCGCTCATTAACGCCGGAGGACATCTTTACTCCTCCAGATGCTTTATTGCTTCTCTTCTGCTCAACGGATGCAAAGGTGTCGATTTGATGAATTTCTTCACCGCAGCTGGATCTACCCGCGCATATTGTCTCAACGACCAGCCAATGGCTTTATTGATAAAGAATTCATCGGAGCCGAGATTTTCCTCAATGATCGCACGCAGCAGACCAAAATCGGTTTGCTCCTTATAGTCTAGCTGGAACAGGATCGCCGTCCGGCGCAGCCAGAAATTCTGGGATGCGCGCCACCTGGCAAGATATTTTTCACGCACATCCGGATAACTCTTGAAGAGCACTCCCACAATATGGGATATGTTATCAACCGTATCCCACCATGATTTATGTGTGATCATATATTCCAGCGTGCTAATCGCTTGGGCAGGTAACTTCTTTTCCAGTCGCTCCGTGAGGCTAATGGCAAAATACTGGTATTCGCGTTCAGGCCGTTCCCAGAGCTCGTGGAGAATCGCATCTAGTTCCGGGATGTCAGGTAATCCGTGGTCTTTCACGATCTGTTTGAATAGTGCTTTCAGCTGCGGCGATTTGATCCCCAGGTAGTCGAACTGGTCACGCATATATTTTCTCATCGGCGCCGCTTGTGCTGGATTAGCGTTTTGCTCCAGCGAGTCTTTTATGGGGGCAACATAGGGGTGCACGAAAACTCCTCTATGGAGTCCGAGAGCTTGCTCCTGAGACTTCGACCAGGAACTGCCGGACTCCTTATCTGGTTATGGCGCCGGGGTATCGACAGGATCATAGGGCTGGACGAACTGCACAAGCCAGCTCTCATCTCCCTGGTTGCTGACCGTCGAAAATGGTGTGATGATATGAATCCATGTTCTGCCCGGACGGAGCGGAATAAGATTTCCCTGCGCATCGACAAAGTGCATCGGGCGCAGTAAGCCGGTGGTCTTTTCCCACTCGCGGTTTTCGGTGGACCAGAACATTTTGAAAGCTTGCCCATCACGGAATAGATAGGCGTGATGTTTTTGGCCGTGACTGAAATCAATCTCGAGTTGGTTGTGCCGGAAGCGATTGTGCTCTGCAAAAAGAACGATCACATTTTCAAAAGCCATCTGCCTTTCTGTGAGTCGGTCTGTCGCCGGGATCAGCGTCCCGTTGCCATCTGCCAGATCGGTCCAGCGCAGATATGTTCGGGAAACGGGATCGTATCTCCAGGCGGACCGGGTATAGGAATGATAGAAGACTTGGATGCCAGTGGCAGGCTCGCCTTCTTCGGGGAGGTTCTCTGAGAACAAATTTCCCGAGTAATTGACAGGCTGGCTCGGGTGCATGCTGGCTACTGCCAGCTCACGCATCCGGGTGACTGTCAATAGCGAGCTGTTAGGATGTGTCCTTTCCACGCCCGGGATGACTTCGCACACGTCGAGCATCTCGCCAATATCCGAGGCGGCGCCCGAATAGACGAGGCAGCTGTTTGGAAATGTGCGTCCGATCTGATTGTAGGTTAAGCGTCCCGAGCGAATGGGACCGACATAGGGCTCGGGAGGGATGAACCAGTTCGGCGGGGTGCCCGTGACCACGGGGCTGGGAGAAGGGCTGGGTTCTTGAACCAGAACCAGCCCTGCATCCCAGAACAGTGCAGGGGAGTCTGGTTGAAAAGAGATTGTTTCCCCATCGGCACCTGCATCGCTGTCACGGTCGTCATCGCCCACATGAGAGGCAGTAAAGCGATAGAAATCGGGTCTTACGAACTGGATAAGCACCGGTGTCGCCGGAATCTCAAAGACGTAATAGCCGTTCGCATCGGTTGTTGTTTCGGCGATGACCTCGTGACTTGTCCCATCCAGCAGGCGGACACATACGCCACCCACGCCAGTTTCCCAGGCATCCTGCTGTCCATTCTCGTTCTCGTCCAGCCAGACACGGTTGCCGATCGTAGCTTCGCCGGGCTGGGCTATCTCTTCCCGCACAGGGCATCCGCCAGTGACGTTGGGCACCGCCCGCGGCAAATCTCCGTAGAAGACACCGAGAAAACGTGTCGTGCCTTCGCCGATGTACAGCTCGTAGACCCGTGACGCAAAAGTGGGTCCCGCCTGCGGGCGCGCGGTGACCGGCATATTGCTGATCGAAACAAGGACCGCGGGCAACTTGAGCAGCGATGGATCCAGCACCTCGCGCCCGGTGAGCGGATTGACATTCGGGGGAAAATCATCTGCCTCCGGTCCATACGTAACCGCGGGAAGACGTGGTTGGGCGGTAGCGGTGACCGTTGCCGAGGCAACCACGGTCTCAGTCGGCACTCTCGTACTATCAGGCAGAAGTGTGGCCTCTGCAGTAGGCCGCATGGTCGGTGACGATGTGCATGCCACAGTCAGCAGAGTAAGCAGCAGTAGCGTTACACGGCGCATGCCCTGATTATAGGCTGATTCTTTTGTCAATAGCCTTGCGAAGGTTGCCTAGCGAACTCTGTGATCGTGGACAACCTCCGCAAGGCTCGGATCGCTTTACTCCAGTTTTGCGCCTGGAGGTGGGACAAAACGTGCGCGGAAAATGCCGGATTTCAAATCCTCAAGGTAAGACTCCAGGGAAAACATGATGACCCAGGTTTTCCCTGGCTTGAGAGCAGCGGGCGTACCATCCGTGTTGACAAAGCGCATAGGAAGACCCCGGCCGGTCTCTTGTTGATACTCGTTTGCGACAGTGCTCCACCGGATCTCATACATGCGCCCATCACGGAAGTGATACGCTTTGCCCTGATTCCCCGGCGACAGGTTGATGTCTATGATGGTGGGTCGGATCACCGTATGCTCGGCAAACATCAGGATGATATTCTCGTATTGCACTTGCCTGCCGTTGAGCCGGTCTAACAACGGAAAAAGCTGCCCTGCTGTGGCCGGGTCCGATTCATCGATATACCGCCACCAGGACCCGGATGCAGCGTCATAGGTCCATTTTGATTGATTGAGAAACCCCCAGAATTCACGAAGCTCCGATACCGGCTGGCCGCCGGCAGGCGGCTCGTCCGAAAACAGGTTGCTCGCATAGTTGAAACCGCCATTGTTTTCTTTCACTTGCTCTGAGATTTTTGCCAGGCGCTCCAGGGTCAGCCTGCCGCCGCCATTTTCAGCCGTCTGAGTCACCATGGCGCACGCGGGGATCTCCCTCCGCACAGCCGGATCCGCGCCAGCATAGATCAGGCAGCTATCTTCATACATCGCTGCGAAAAAGCGGTAGAAGATGCGCCCGGAACGTATGGGACCAAAAACCGCATCCGGGAGCTCTCGTTCCGGGTCTGGTGTGGGCGTCATCTCGGACGAGACGACCAGGCCTGCGTCCCAGAATAGAGATGAGGAATGGGAAGCAGTAATCTCCACAACCTGGCCAGACGCGGGATCCGCATCGCTGTCCATTCGGTCTTCTCCGGCATCTGGCTCCGTAAACTTGAGCCACGCGGGGATTTCGAATTCAAGGATGTACGCGCCTGCCTCGACAGCAAAACCGAAATAGCCATTGCTATCCGTGGTGGTCTGTTGCAGACGGGTTCCATTCGCCTCCAGCAGGTTGACGCATATCCCGCCAATCCCTTCTTCGCGCGGGTCCTGGATGCCATTTTCGTTTGTGTCATGCCAGACTCGATTGCCCAGGACGACCTCAGCCTGGGGGAGGGGTTCACTGCGCACTTCGCATTCGCCATGCAGCGGGATCTCAGGCGCAGGGAATTCACCATATACGACCGCGAGATGGCGCGTAGCGCCTTCGGTGATGTAAAACTCATACACAAACGGTGTGAAGAAAAAGCCCGATTGCGGACGTGACTGCGGCGGAAAGTGTGTTACCGAAAGAAGGAGAGCCGGGTGATCCAGACGCGCCGGGTCGGAAACCGGCAGACCGGTCAGGGGATTGAAGCCCTCAGGAAATGTATCCGGTCCGATCGTAGTCGGTATGGGCAGGACTTCGCTCGTAGGTGTGATAAGAGCGGCAGCCTCGGTTGGCAGCAAGGTCGCGGTCGAACCAATTCTGGTCGACGGGATATGGGTTTCAGAAGGCACCGGTTCAGTGGAGATACCTGGCGGAGTGCTATCGATGTTTGTACAGGAAACAAACAGTGTCAAAAGAAAAAAAATCAAAATTTTCTTGTTCATATATCCTTTTATAAAGTTGGGGAATTTCAAATCGATTCCGCCCCCAGGGATGTCGATTGGAGGCATAACCCTCCAATCGCTAATGATGAATTACGGGACTCTACTGCGCTCCAGGCGGCTGGAAAAATTGCAGCAGCCAGTCACCAGCCGATCGTGCGGTGAGGGTCGTTTGTGGCGTCACCACCAGGATCCACGTCCGGCCCGGCTTGAGCGGGAAAGGCGTTTTGTTGTCGGGATACAGGAATTGGATGGGCTTGCGCCGGCCGGTTTCCACTTCTTCATCGGTTGCCACGGTGCTCCAGCGGGCGTTATATTTCTTTCCATCGCGGAACAATAGCGCCTCGCCGATCCAGTCCTGTTCCATGCGGATCTCCAGATTCGTTGGAGAAATGATCTCATGCTGGGCAAAAAGGACAATTAAATTCTCAAAGTGCAGCTGCCGGCGGGTCAGGCGGTCGATCTCAGGATGGACTGTGCCGGCGGTTTCGGGGTTGGCGTTATCCACGTAGCGCCACCAGCTCTGGGAGAGCGGGTCATAGACCCATGCCGATTGATTCAGCCAGGCAATGTACACATGCAGCTTTGACGCATCAATGCCCCCTTCGGGGGGCTCGGCCGAATACACATTGCCTGTGTAATCGATCGTCTCGCCCGGCTTCTGGCTATCTCTCGCCAGTTGCACCATCCGGTCGATCTCGAGCATATAGCCGCCGCCGTCAATAATGTGCTCCACAGTTGCGCATTGCGGCAAATGGACGAGCACTTCGGGAGAGGCGCCGGCATAGATCAAACACGAGTCTGGAAAAAATGCCGCAATGTGCCGGTACACGAGGCGACCGGATCGCACTGGACCCACATAGGCGGGCGCGGGCACCGACCCGAGTGCAGGCGCAGCGACCGGGATCAACCCGGCATCTGTGTGAAGGATCG
This sequence comes from Anaerolineales bacterium, assembly GCA_036781265.1. GTDB lineage: Bacteria > Chloroflexota > Anaerolineae > Anaerolineales > Villigracilaceae > Defluviilinea. The sequence goes on from DAIQBG010000031.1 coordinate 20,784, forward strand.
AGGCGTCAACGCTCAGCACCTCTGTCCGACCCGTTGCCGGATCCGCATCACTGTCGCGTTCGTCCTCCCATGCATCTTTCTGTATAAACTCCGTTCCCGGAGGTTTCAGGAACTCGACGGTGTAATTTCCAGCCTCAACGTTGAACCCGTAGTAGCCGTTGCTGTCGGTCGTGGTCTGTTGCAGCAGCGTGCCGTTACTATCATATAGATTAACGCACACGCCGCCGATTCCGTTCTCCCAGGCATCATACGTACTATTTAAGTTCGAGTCATTCCAGACCCGGTTGCCGAGGATCAAGCTCGTCTGGGTGAAAGGGGTGCCTCTGACAGAACAATTTCCGGTCACCGTCGCTTCTGGCCCAGGGAATTGACCGTAAAAAGTCGCCAGAAACCTCGTGGCGCCTTCTGTGATGTAAATCTCAAAGACATAGGGTGCGAAGGATAACCCCGCCTGCGGGCGCGCCTCCACCGGGAAGTGTGAGATGGACAGAAGCACCGCGGGAATCTGGAGCAGGGAGGGGTCCTGGACGGGCAGTCCGGTCAGCGGATTGATGCCTACCGCCAGAGGAGCTGGACTAGCTGCTGGTTCTATCGCGGGCGCGGTCGTGCTACGAGTAGAGGCCGCGTTGGGAATGGTTGTCTGAGAAAGTGGGGGATCGGTCGGTGTCGCGGCAGTCGGGCTGCAACTGCCAAGGAGGAATGCGAATAGAAGAATTGGCGAGCAGGGGGCAGAACGGATTATACGAGACATTCGCAATGCATGGCGATCACGCCGCCGTCCTCATATATCCTGCAGGACGGTAGCCGGCGCAACCCTAAACTGTTAACCCTCCAAAAATCCGTTTTTCACGCGCTCGAATGTCCGATCCAGGGTCTCGGGGAGGACCCGCACCTCTCCCACGACGGTCATGAAGTTGGTGTCGCCTGCCCAACGCGGGACAATATGGATATGGACATGCGACTTAATCCCCGCGCCCGCCGATTCGCCAATATTCGCGCCCAGGTTGAATGCTTCGGGGCGATAGATTTTGCGGAGGACCGTAATACAGCGTGTAGTCAATTCCATCATTTCCGCGCGGGTTGCCGCGTCCAAATCTTCGAGATGGGCTTGATGCTCAAATGGAACGACCATCAGATGCCCGCTGGTGTAGGGGTAGCGGTTGAGAATTACATAGGCGCGCTCGCCGCGGAATCCGATCAGATTCTCTGCGCCATCTTCCATTTCCTGCGCAATGCAGAAAACACACCCTTCTTCTTTGTTGCTTTCGATATATTCCATACGCCACGGGGACCAGATGTGATTCATGGGATGGTCGAATTGTAGCAGAGAATCACTCTTTCCTCTTGGCATTTTTGCCTTCCCACCTTCCGCCTTCACCGATTATCGATTATCCTCACCTCGATGCAGCCTACCTTATTTTCCACCCAGCAATGGACCGTTTCGAAGCTGACGTTCTATATCCGCAAGCTTCTGGAAGAGAACGAAGTCCTTCAGGACGTCTGGGTGCAGGGTGAAGTCTCGAACTTGTCGCGGCCCGCTTCAGGGCATGTGTATTTCACACTCAAAGACGCCTCCGCGGCGCTCCGCTGCGTCATGTGGAAGACGAGCGCGGCACGTCTGCGGATCGGCTTGCAGGACGGCATGGAAGTGGAAGTCCACGGCAGGATCGGCATCTACGAGGTCAGCGGACAATACCAGCTTTACGTCGACCAGGTCCGACCGGTGGGCGAGGGGGCGCTTTACCAGGAATTCATGCGGTTGAAGGCTATGCTGGAAGGGGAGGGGCTGTTCGCTCCCGAGCGAAAACGTCTGATTCCCATGTTCCCGACAAGAATCGGAATCGTGACCTCTGCGACTGGCGCGGCGGTACGCGATATGCTTAATACACTGCGCAGACGTTTACCCTTGGTCGAGGTGCTCATAGCTCCTTCTCCGGTGCAGGGAATCGAAGCTCCTCCCGCGCTTGTCAAAGCCATCCAATCGCTTAATTTCCAGCTACCGGATGTGATCCTCCTGGCGAGAGGTGGTGGCTCCATCGAAGACCTGTGGGCATTCAACGATGAGCGCGTGGTACGCGCGGTTGCCATGTCGGCTGTGCCGGTCATCTGCGGTGTAGGACACGAGACCGATTTCACCCTCTGCGATTTCGCCGCCGACCTGCGTGCGCCAACTCCTACTGCGGCGGCGGAGCTTGCCACGCAAATTACGATCATCGATCTGCGCGGCTCATTGCAGAATTACAGAACGCGCCTTATCTCTGCCATGCTCAACTATCTTGCCGAACAGAAAACCTCACTGTCCTCCCTGGCATCCGAGCTTCGCTATGTTTCCCCCGGCCGCCGGATCCAGTCCGAGCGCCAGCGTATGGATGAACTGACACGCCGGGCGCATTCCTCGCTGCTTCATCATCTCCGATTGGAATCCTCACACGTCGGAGGGATGCAACGCCGGCTGGAAGCTCTGGATCCAAATGCTGTTCTGAGACGCGGATATGCTGTGGTCACACGCACGGACGATGGCAGTGTCGTCTCCCGTCTCGCACAGGCAGGCGAGGAGATGAAGGTTAGAGTCAGTGATGGAGAGTTTGAAGTGAGAAAAATCGATCCTCATAATTCGTAAGCTGTTGGAGTTATCATGCCCAGACCCTCATCCAAAAAACCAGAAAAAGCTTTAGAGGAATTAACCTATGAGGAAGCTCTCGCGGAATTAGAGGAGATTGTTTCTACCCTCGAGGGTGAGCAGAACCAGCTCGAGGAGTCGATCAAATTATTCGAGCGGGGACAGGCTCTGGCTGCGCGCTGCAGCGTCCTGCTCGAAGCCGCGGAGCTCAAGGTCAGGCAGGTCGTCGGCGACGAGATCATCCCGTTCGAGGAAATATCCGAATGAATGTTCTGGCGATTTTCGAGAACAAAGCGCTGATTGCGGGAGTGAGCGCCTGGGCCCTCGCGCAGCTCATCAAGGTCCCGTTGTATTATCTGCAAACTCGAAAATGGAACTGGGCATTGCTCTTCACAACGGGCGGCATGCCCAGCTCTCACTCGTCGCTGATGACGGCCACCACGCTTGCCATCGGTCTGTACCACGGGCTGGACCATCCTACATTCGCCCTCGGTGTCGTGCTCACGATGATCGTTACGTATGATGCTGCCGGGGTGCGGCAACAGGCTGGCATCCATGCCCAGCGCATCAATGTAATTTTCGGTGAGTTGCTGCACGGGCATCCTGTGAGTGAGCGAGACTTGCGCGAGGTGCTGGGTCATACGCCGCTGGAGGTCATCGGCGGTATCCTGCTGGGTTTAGCGGTGGCGACCGCACAATGGCTGCTCTGGCAATAATCTCTCACTGCGAGACCGCAGGCAGTAGTCGCCTCTTAATGGAGTTGACAATCATCTGAACCTCAGGGACTCGTAGCAGCATGATCGCAATGCCGTAAATTAGTCCGCCGATCAACACCCCCCCGAGAGTTACAGCCCAGCGCGCCAGAGCTTCTGTCCCCTGGAGCCATAACCACAAGCCAATGCCCATTCCCAGTGAGGCGAGCGCGCATGCCACAAATCCGCGCGCAATGTAATATCCCTCAATACCTTTCAATCTCTGGCGCATGACGATGAACAGGGCTGACGCTTCGAGGGCAGTTGCCAGGGAATTTGCCAGCGCCAGACCGCCATGCGGCATCCAACCGATCTGTCGAAATAAGGCTGCAAAGGCAAAGCTAAAAACCACGTTGAGGGTCATTGCTACCGCGCCAATGATGACGGGGGTTTTCGTATCGTGTTGTGCATAAAAAGCGCGAGTCAATACTTCCATCACTGAGTGACCGACCAGTCCGGCCGCGTACCAGACCAGCGCCCAGGCGGTCATTTCGGTAGTGACCGCATTGAACTCTCCGCGCTGGTAGAGTGTGGTTACCAGGGGTTGCGCCAGAAGGATCAGCCCCACGCTGGCAGGGATTCCCAGCAGGAACATCGTTCGCAAGGTGGAAGCCAATGACAGGCGCATCTCGTCCAGCTTGCCGAGGGCATACTGGGCCGAGAACGTAGGTAATGCAGCAATCGCCACCGACTGTGCGATCGCGGCTTGCGCCATCAGCATCAGCATGAATCCATAGTACAGGCTAATCAGACTGCCCTCCGCCATCCGCGACCCCAGGTTGGTGTTGACCCAGAAGTTGAGTTGCACCACGGCAGTACCAAAGACGCGCGGTCCCATCAACTGGATCACCCTGCGAACATCCGGATTCTTCGCCCCAAGCGAAAATGAAAAGTCAGCCTTGAGTTTGAAAAGGGCAGGCAGCTGCACAAACAGAAACAGCACTGACCCGATGACCACACCCCAGGCAAGGCCATAAATCCCCATCCAGCGGGACAGAACCAGTACCCCAAAGATCTGCCCGATCTGGTACATCGCCGCGGTGATCTGCGGGACGAAAAAGACTTGATGAGCGTTCAGAATGCTGATCATCAACCCGCCCAGTCCAAACAGGACTGCCGAGACCGACTGAATGCGCAGCAGACTGACCGTCAGTGCGAACAGCGCGGGGTCATCCACCAGCCCCGGTGCAAGCAGATAGCGGACGATCTGCGGCGCGAACCAGGCTGCCAGCACTGCTGCGAGACTGAGAACCAGCGTGACCAGGTTCACCAGGGATGAGGCGAGTCGCCATGCGGACTGCCGGTCGTTCTTTACGAGCAGGGTCGTGAAGGTCGGCAGAAAAGCCGAGCCCAACGCGCCCGCTGCAATGAGAGTAAAAAGAGTTTCTGATACCCGGTTGGCAGCGGAGAAGGCATCCAGCTCAGCGGCGGGGAATGCGCTTGCCACCAGGATACTGCGCACCAGCCCCATTGCCTGCCCGAAGAGAATCGCAAGCATTACTGTCCCGGCGGCGCGCGCGATCTGCCGGTTTGCGTTTGTGTTAGGGGTCGTCACGCCGAGGATTATAATGTGAAACATTTCGGTTGTTCTGTCAAGGATCTTATGAAGCCATATCACGCGTTTTCCGTTTTTCTCTTTGTCTGTTTCTTGCTGTCCGCCTGTGGCGCAATTCCCTCCCTCCCGAGCCTGGAAACCGAAACTCCCCCGGCCACTTCCTCAACGGGACTTACACCTATCGAACTCCAGGCTGGCTACGGCGTGCGGGGATCGTGGTTTGAGCTGTATTTTACGGATCCTGTTAGCCCACTTTCGCCCCAGGCGACCGGCGGCGTGGATGGTCCCCTGGTTTCGGCAATCGACGCTGCCCGTTTAAGCGTAGATGTTGCCGCCTACAGCCTGAGTCTGAACAGCGTACGCAATGCGTTGCTGCGTGCCCATAACCGCGGCACGATCGTCCGGGTGGTGATGGAGTCCGAGAACATGGACCGCTCCGATCCACAGGTGATGATCGAGGCGGGCATTCCCATCGTAGGAGATCAGCGCGATGGATTGATGCATGACAAGTTCATCATCATCGATCGTTCTGAGCTGTGGCTGGGCTCCATGAACTTCACCGATGGCGGGGCGTATGACGACAACAACCATCTGATGCGAATTCGCTCGACGAAGATGGCGGAGAATTATCTGAAGGAATTCGAGGAAATGTTTGTCGATGGTAGATTCGGTGAAGACGTTGTCCCCGAAACGCCCAACCCGACGGTGACGCTGGATGGTACTCGTGTGGATGTGTATTTCTCGCCGGACGATGGAGTCCTGGCAGCGCTGGCGCCGGTCCTGGAGGGCGCCCAGGAAAGTATTTATTTCATGGCCTATTCTTTTACGTCTAACCAGCTGGGTGACATCGTTCGTCAGAAGGCTGCCGAGGGACTCGATATCGCCGGAGTCATGGATGATGAGCAGGTAAGATCGAACCAGGGAACGGAGTACGACCCCTTTCGCCAGGCGGAGCTGGATGTGCGTATCGACGGCATCGACGGGTTGATGCACCACAAAGTTTTTATTGTGGACGAAAGCATCGTTGTGATGGGCTCGTATAACTTCTCGCAAAGCGCCGAAGAGCGCAACGATGAGAACATCCTCATCATCTATGACCCCGCGCTCGCAGGTCAATTCATGCGCGAATTCTGGCGTGTGCAGGAGCAGGCACAGAGGAATGACTGACTCGCTACGGCTGCTGGCTATATTTGCCCACCCCGACGATGAATCGATGGGGATGGGCGGAACGCTCGCGAAATATTCAGCCGAGGGTGTGGAGACCTATCTGGTCTGCGCGACGCGTGGGGAACGCGGCTGGTCCGGGGCAGCGGAGCAATATCCCGGCGTGGAGGCGCTTGGCGCCATCCGCACCCGGGAGCTGGAAGCGGCAGCCGGAATTCTGGGATTGAAAGGGCTGTTTTTCCTGGATTATGTCGATGGCGACGTAGACCGCGCCGAGCCTGCCGAAGCAATTGGCAAGATCGTTACCCATGTTCGCCGGATCATGCCGCAGGTTGTGGTCAGCTTTCCGCCTGATGGCAATTACGGACATCCTGATCACATTGCCGTAGGACAACTCACCAGCGCGGCACTTGTCTGCGCGGCAGATGCAGGCTACAGGGACCCCGAGAACTTCGCTCCTCATCGCGTGTCCAAGCTTTATTACACGGTCGACTCGGAGGAATTCATTCGGGTGGTCGCGCCATTTGTCGGTGAGATCACCTTTCCCGTGGATGACCAGCGGCGCGGCGAAGTGCCCTGGGAGGAATGGATGATCACCACGCGCATCGAGATGGCGGAGTTTTGCCAGCGGGCATGGCGTGCGATCCACTGCCACCAGACCCAGCTGCCGACGTTAGGATTGCTGGCAGACCTGCATGAGGATGCCGGTGTGGCATTGCTTGCCATGCAGGGAGCGTTTTACCGGGCGTTTAGTCTGGTCAATGGCGGAAGAGGCATCGAGAGAGACCTATTTGAGGGGCTTCGTCTATAGCTACAACATCCTGAGCCCTGGAGGCCGTATGGCGGATAATTTGAAACTGCTGGCTGTTTTCGCACATCCCGACGACGAAACGCTCGGCCTTGGCTCCACTCTTGCGCGTTATGCCGCTGAGGGTGTGGAGACCTATCTGGTCTGCGCGACGCGCGGCGAGCGGGGCTGGTACGAATCGGAAGGACCGGACCCTGGACTCGAACAGGTTGGACGCATCCGGGAAGGGGAATTACAGTGCGCTGCCGGGCAGCTCGCCATCCATGAAGTGGGCTTTCTCGGTTACATCGATGGAGATGTAGATCAGGCGAGTCCGGCGGAGATTATCGGCAAAATTGCCTCGCACATCCGCCGTATCAGACCGCAGGTGGTCGTTACATTTGGTCCCGACGGCGCTTACGGGCATCCGGATCATATTGCGATTTCACAGTTCACACAGGGAGCCATCGTCTGTGCCGCGGACCGCAATTTCGTGGATGCAAATGTCCAGCTGCCACACCGGGTACTCAAGCTTTACTACATGGTGGATGCACAGGAAGTCGTGAATATCTGGAATGAGGCATTTGGGGGTATCAGCATGGAGATCGACGGCGTCCGGCGTAGTCATGTGGGCTGGGAAGACTGGCAGATCACCACACGTCTCGATAACAAGGCCTATGTCGACAAAGTGCAGCAAGCCATCTTTTGCCATAAGTCACAAATCCCCGGCTATAGTTCGATTGTGGAATGGTCGCTGGATCGACTCGCGGGAGCATTCGGGATCGGGTACTTTTATCGCGTCTTCAGTCTCGTGAACGGCGGCAGGCAAATAGAGACCGATTTCTTCGAGGGTTTGAGATAAATACGTAATGTATGGAAAGGGGTTCGCATATTGAAGAGAGCTGTTCTATTCATAACCATGATGCTCGTTGCCTGCCAGCCCACGACTAGCACAGCGACTCCCATCTCCTTTTCCCCTACGCCAACGGCAACTTCTGCTCCCTCAGAAACCGTTTCCCCAGAACCGACATTGACTGAAACCGCAACCCCCACGCAGGTTCCCACAATTCCTCCTTCCACCATAGAATTGGAAGGAGCCGAGCTGCCGCCGGGCTTCTCGCTGATTAAGTTTGCCGATCTCTATCGCCCTACAGGGTTCACTTTCGACGAACAGGGCCGATTGTACGTTACGTCTCAGGACGGGAATGTCTACATCCTGCAAGATGAAGACCACGATGGTCGGGTGGACGCACGACTTACATTTGCGACAGGTTATTATTTTCCCCTGGGGGTAGCGATCCACCAGCCGACAGGGGATGTATATGTATCGTATCAGGGAGCGATCTCTGTTCTACAGGACACAAATGGCGATGACAGGGCAGACAACGAGCGCCTGCTGGTCGATGATCTCCCGTACGATAAGCATCAAAACGATAACCTCGAATTTGGTCCTGATGGATGGCTTTACGTTGGAGTGGGCTCCACTTGCGATGCCTGTGAGGATCCCGATCCACGCAGTGCTTCCATTCTCCGTTTCAATGTCGAGACCGGTGAAAATGAGATCTACGCCACTGGGATGCGCAATCCCTATGACGTCGCGTTCCACCCGGAGACAGGCGAGCTGTTCGCCACCGACAACGGCCGCGATGACCTGGGGATGGAGGCTCCCTTCGAGGAGCTGAATCACATTGTGCAGGGTGGGGATTATGGCTACCCAGGTTGCTGGAATGAGCACGACCAGCCTGGCTGTGAGGAGACTATTCCGCCGGTCGCAGTTTTTGAAGCACACTCCTCTGCGAACGGGGTTGAATTCTATAACGGTGAGAGTTTCCCGCCAGAGTATCGCGGCATTGGCTTTGTTACCATTTTCGGCTCGTGGTTAAAACCAAACGTACAGACGGGGATTCAAAGAATCGTGTTGGTTCCGCAGGGTGAAGCCTATACTACTGAAACGAGCTGGTTCATTCAGTTTCCCGCCGGTGTTATGCCGCTGCCTGTCTTGTTCGGGCCAGACGATGCCCTGTATGTGGGGGATTACATCAACGATGTGATCTATCGGGTCAGCTACGGAATGCCGGAGTGAGGCCTGCTGCTTTCAGGTCGAAAAATTCTCCATGCGCTGCACTTCTCTGTCCGCACCCAGTCTGGCATAAATCTCTCTGGCTTCCTGCCACATTTGTCGGGCCTGCTCCTGGTTGCCGGTCTTGAGTTCGTAGCGCGCCCACTCGCGCAGAGTGCGGGCCCGTTCTCCATGGATCTCGGCCTCAGCGAAGATTGTCTGACTCTTTGCAAAGCAGGCTCGAGCATCATACTCCATGGATTCCCCGCTGGCTCGGTCTTTGATGGTGACCGTTTCTCCTGTTCGGGCGGTGACCAGCCCCAGTGCTCGCCAGGCGCCGCCGATGTTTTCCGGTGAGCCATCCTCGATGCTTTGGGAGAGTCCCTGCCGAGCGGCGAAGGCAGCTTCCTCGAATCGACCAAGTCCCAGGAGAGCCTCGGCATAGTAGTTGAACGTGTTCGATAAGAACCAGGCGCCACTAACGCCGGTCAGTTGGATGACTTGACGCAGGTCAGACTCGGCGGCGGCATAGTTGCGCAGGGCGACCAACTCGATACCACGGTTGGAGAGAATGTAAATTTCTCCATCTTTGTTACCGATATCGCGCGCCATTTCAAGGGCGCTATGATAGCGCTGGAAGGCGGTGTCGTAATCCCCACGCGCATCTGCGATGACGCCGAGATTGCTCAGCAGCAGCATCCCTTGCTGCCGGTTGCCAAGGTCCTGGAAAATCTTCAGCGCTTTTTCCCAGTAGCCCTGTGCCTCGGCATACTCACCGAGAACGTAATGGGCTGCGCCCAGCAAGTTCAGACTTCGGCCCATCTCATTGGGATTATCGAGGTCAGTTGTGATTGACAGAGCCTGCCTGCCCAGGGATAATACCGCCCGTGCTTCTCCGAGACGGTAACGTGCCGAGCCCTGTGCCCAGAGCGCTCTGGCAAGTTCCAGGGGAGCATCGGCAGCACGGGCCAGTGATTCTGCACGAATCGCGCCCTCCAACGCAGCGCGGTGGTCGCCCTGATAACTCAAAGATTGAGCCAGTCCCTGCAGAGCTCGCGATTGCGCGACCTTGTCGCCTTGAGTCTCCGCGACTTGCAGCATACCCTCATAGATACCTGCCGCATCGGTATAACGCGCTTGCCAGTTCAACACTTCGCCCAGCCGGTAGTAGATATCCAGCTGCTCCGTGACTTCGGCAGAGCCAGCCCTGCCATTCAGAAATTTCAGAGCGCTCTGATAGTACCTGACGGCCGCCTCCGGCGCGTAGGTGTCCTGTGCCTGTTTGCCCGCCCGGGCATACCATTCGGCAGCTTGCAGCCACTCGCCTGCCTGCTCGAAATGTTCTCCGATGCGCCCGGCATACTCGGTGACCCGCTCGCCGCCGATCTCGATCAGGCCCTCGGCAGCCTGGCGATGATACACGGGCCTGAGCCTCAGCAGGACACTTTCATAGGTCACATTGTGGAGAATAGCATTCTTGAAGATGAACTCGGGCGGCTCGGCTGTGTTTTGTTCGCCATAACGGAAGATAAATTCCTTTGCCCTCAACGTCCCCAGCCTTTCACCCACCGGCACCAAATACTCAGCCTCGCGCAATTCCGGATTTCGCATGTGCTCCACTACATTGGTCCAGAAGATCCTTCCGATGATGGAGGCCTGTTGCAGCGTTTCTCGAACATTCGTGTTCAGGCTGTCCAGACGCGCCTGGATCAGACCTGTCAGCGTTGCCGGGACTCTTAAGTCGGAGAGGCGCTGCATCTCGATTCGCCATTCCTCCTCCCCCCGGACGATGACGCCCTTGTCGATCAACACCTTGATCAGTTCCTCGACATAAAAAGGGCTTCCTTCTGCCTTGGTTACGATCAGGTCTATCAGCTCCGGTGGAACTACGGGCACCTTACGCAGGATCTCCTGCACGAGCCGCTGGCAGTTCCCATCGGACAACGGCAGCAGGTCCAACCGCAGGGTTTGAACCGCAGCTTTGCCCCAATCCGGTCGTTTTTCAAACAGGGTTGATCGAGTCAATCCAACGATGAGAATGGGTAGATCCGGCTTGGCGTTCATCAGGTGATGAAAGAAGTCCAGTGAGCCTCCATCCGCCCAGTGAATATCCTCTAAAAACATGATCGCCGCGTTCTGGCGTGTGATCTTTATGAATAACTGCGTGATGTAATGGAAAGCTAGGTTGCGAATCTGCTGAGCATCGCCCAGAATGCCTTTCAGGTGAGGACTGGTCGAGTAGTCGAGACCAATCAGGTGTCCGATGAACGGCGTGTAAAGCTCGGTCTCTTCCTTATCGTGGATCAGATCAAAAATACCGCGTTCCAATTTTGCACGTGCTGTTGCAGCAGGATCGTTATCCAGAATCTCAAAACTGGACGAAAAGATGTCACGCAGAAGCGCGTACGGGATCTGCTCCATTTCCTGGGTGGCGCGGCCCTTGAAAAGATGGAGCAAGTCACCCTGTGTCTCAAGCGACCTTGTAAACTCATATAACAGACGGGATTTTCCGGTGCCAGCTTCTGCCACAATATTGATCAAGTGCAACTGACGTGCTTCCACGACGTGCTTCAAGACAGACTGCATTTTTGCCAGCTCTTCTTCACGTCCAATCGTACGCGTCTCGATCCCCTCCACACCCCGGGTGGGGACTCGAAATGCACGCGGCTTGACGCTGTTGACCATATACACCTGGACTGGCTCACGCTTGCCCTTGACCACAATCGGCTTCAGAACAGTCACATCGAACATACCGCGCACGTGCTGGTAGGTATCATACGAGATCAGGATGCCGCCGGGAGGGGCTGCCTGTTCCAGTCGGCTGGCAAGATTGACCGTATTGCCTATAGCGGTATATTCTCCGATGGTCCCGACAGTGCCGAGCAGAGCCGGACCGGTATTAATGCCGATTCGGAGCTGAATATTCTGGCTTTGTGTTCGCTGGGGGAGTATGGAGTCGCTGAACTCCCACTTCCATTGTTGGACCTCAGACTGGATCTGGAGAGCGGCGCGGATTGCGCGTTCTGGATCGTCTTCGCGGGCAGTCGGTGTCCCAAACAGCGCCATAACGGCGTCACCAATGTGCTTGTCGATCCGTCCGCCAGAGTTCTGGATTGCCTGGTCCACGCGTGACCAGAGAGAATTGATAACCCCACCGACAATTTCATGATCCATTGTCTCTGCCATGGCGGTAAAACCGGAAACATCGGCGAAGAGCACGGTGATCAGCTTCCGCTCCTCGAATGCATGCGCCCCCGTATGCAGGCGCGCAAGTTTCTCCCGCATGGCTGCCTGTGCGCTATTGACGATTTCATCTCCCAGGAGGGGACGTTGTGCTTCGAGCGCCTGGATGGCCTGGCTGAGATTTCTCTGCTCGTTTAAGAGGTGGCCGTGATCTTCTAAATTCATTCGGAATCAAATAAAAACGATATCGCAACGCTTACATGTAACTTTTCGGGTATGCTCTGGTCTTGTAAGAGACAAAGAGCCTCACCCCTGCATTATATTGCGCTTCTCCGCAGCCAGCCCCATTATTTACTAAATTGAAACCAACATTTCGAACCGATTAGAAACGGAGGCAGTTATTGTAGGATATAATGCAAAACTCTCGAAGCCATTCTTAGACTAGCTTAAGGTAATATGAGGAGTACTATGAAAAAGAAAATTTTTTCCATCCTGACTGTCCTGGCGATGATCACGCTCTTGACTTCGACTGTCTCGGCGGGAGGGAATGTCGGATTAGGGAGCGTCAAGTTCGCAATCGGTTCACTCATTGCAACAGGGACCTTTACCGGTTTGGGTGGGTATAAGCAGGGGGTGGATGTGGAACTGTCAGCTTCTGGCAACCCGGTGGTCCTCTGTACCAATCAGGGTGAAAACCAGGCTCCTGGACAGAACCCGGCCAAGCTATCCGTCGTAGGCAACCAATTTATCGGACCGCAGCTTATCACCAAGAAAGGCACCGCCCCGCTGGATGTGACTGCCGAACCGGGTCCTATCACAGGGACACAGGGCGGATGTCCAAATGACAATTGGTCGGCCGAAATCGTCTCGGTCTCCTGGACGAATGCTACCATCTCTGTTTACGACAATAAAACAGGTGCCTTGTTACTCCAGAAGAACTATCTTTGCGATCCGGCTCAACAAACGTCTACTAGCGTAAGCTGTACTGAAATCGAGTAATTCCCTACGCTGGTTAAGCAAAATGGGTTCCTCACGGAACCCATTTTTTTATTGGATTTTCTGCTCGCCCAGATTTCTTTGCATGGAGTACTTCAGCGCGGTCTTGTAGATTTTGCTTAGCTTTTCGCTCAGGGATTTTGCTTCCGGGTTGCCCTGCTCGGCGGCTTGATCGACCTGAGCCACGAGACCGACCAACGCCTCCATAAACTGGTCGTTGAGCAGGTCCTTGTTTGACTCGAGCATCTGGTTGAGCGTGGCATCGTCGGGGGCATCTAGCAGTTGTTCGATGAATGCCACTTCCGGCGGTGTTGACACTTCGCGAAGGACCTCTACCATTTTCTGCAGCTTGCCCATGCGAGTGTAGTCATTTCTTTCGGAAGCCTGTCGGAGCATCTGGTTGACCACGTCCACGGAATCCTGGGTGAAGTTGTTCAGGTTATCACGCACGGCTTTGACAACGTCGTCCTGCGCCAGCAGCGATTCAATGAATTCTTGTGCCTGCTTGTAGCGCGCCTCCATCTGCTTGTCGACCTCGTTTGTAAAATCAAGCAGCTTCTCACGCATTGATTCGAGGCGGGCTTTGTCATCTCCGGAAGCTTTGTCGATGCGCTCCGAAAGCAACTGGAAGAATTGGTAATCCATACCGCCGCGGGCGACAGTCACATAGGCGCGCAAGCGAGCATCGCTCGCAGATTGCAGTACGATATCCAGCAATTTCTCACGAGTCAGACCCTGTCCCGCTTCCTGCAGGGATTTGGTCGCCGCTTCCAATTCACCCACGGATTCTTTTAAGTTACGGCCAAACTCCGTCTCTTCGAGCAGCTGGTTTTGCAG
>DAIQBG010000032.1:0-33371 GCA_036781265.1 Anaerolineales bacterium
TATTCGAGCCGCGCTCCTATGGGCTGCCGCGCAAGATCCAGCCGGATCCGATCAACGACAACTTCTTTCATGATCTCCACCTGTACCAGACGCCTGCCGCGATCATGGAACACTGGAAGAGTCAGGGATACACTCATATCCTGGTCTATGAGCGTGGCTTGCGTCTGATCGCCGAAACAGGCTCTAACGAGAAGATTCCCGCCGGAACCGACACCTTGCGCCGGCTCCTCGAGAGCCTGGAGTTAGTGCAAGAGACCCCGGATGGGGCTTATTCGATCTATGCCATCCCCTGAGCCCAAATTGAGTACCATCTTTCGAAAAGGTGTCCTTCATGTCTCAGATTGAACCTCCACAGGATCGCTCACTCCTGGCGCGCATCTTTCTTTCTCCGGATAAGCCGCGTTTGCGCGCCGGCTGGCGACTGCTACTCCAGATTCTCCTGTATTTTGTGTTTCTCCTGGTCTTTGGGACTCTCGCCGCTATTCTCGGTCTTCTAGATCCTTCTCCGGCATCGGTTGTCAACACCCTCATTAATACCCTGGCCTTTACCGCCTCGGTGTACGTCGCGCGCCGCTGGCTGGACCGGGAGTCGTTCGAAAGCCTGGGCTTGAACGTGGATCGCCACACCCTGCCGGATATCCTGGCAGGGATCGGTATCACCTTTGTGCAGATTGGCTTTATCTATTTCGCGATGTGGACGCTGGGCTGGCTGACCTTTGAGGGCTTTGCCTGGGAGTTCGATGCAGCCGATGCGATCGTTACCGGGGTCCTCCAGTTTGTGGTTATCTTTATCCTGGCAGCATGGGGCGAGGAAATCCTGTCGCGCGGTTATCACTTACAAACGATCGCGAGCGGGTTGAACTTGTTTTGGGGTGCTGTTCTCTCTTCGGCGATATTCGGTCTGCTTCATCTTAGCAATCCAAATGCGACCTGGCTGGGCGCAGCAGGGATCTTCCTGGCAGGTGTTATGTTTTGTTATGCTTATCTGCGCACCAGGCAGCTTTGGCTGCCAATGGGTATCCACCTTGGCTGGAATTTCTTTCTCGGCGTGGTGTTTGGCTTCCCGGTCTCCGGTCTGGATGTTTACACCCTGACCCGGATCCGTGTTCACGGTCCCGAGCTATGGACCGGCGGCGAGTTTGGACCGGAGGCCGGGCTGATAATCGTTCCTTCCCTGGCTGTGGCCGCGCTATTCATCTATATTTACACACGCAATCGACTCAGGTAGATCAGCATGGCTACGTTCCGGACACCTCAGACCATTCTTCTTCCACCGGAAGCCGTGGCTCGCGCCAGTGCCTTTGCCGATGCCGTACGGGAGACCGTCGATTACCGCGATAGCGGCCAGACGAAAAAGAAGAAGATCCGTGACGATCACTTCGTCAGTAAGGTAGGCGAAGAAGCCGTGCGTCTGGTGTTCGAAGCACGTGAGTGTGCCGTGCACGGACCGGATTACGAAATCTACAGCAGCAAGCAAAAGTCATGGGTCGCCGACCTGAAGGTCAATGCCCTGGAAGTGGCAGTCAAGACTCAGAGGCGCTCTGCTGCGAACCGCTATGATCTCTCCTGGACCTTTCAGGACGCGCCGGAACGCCGCGACCCCATTCTCTCCATGCCTGAGGCATGGGTTTGCCTGGTCGTATATGAAGACTTGAAGCGAGATTATGAGTGTCTGGTTTTCCCCCTTAGAAAGATCAGGCAGCTCATCTTTGAACCACCGCGCCTGACGCGCCTGATCGGAAAGAAACAGGCAGTTTACCTGGAAACACTTCAAAAACAAAAGATTTTCTAAGCCTAACATTAGGCTTCTTTATCGAGGATAACACCCCTCAATTCCGGGCGTTAATCAGGATGAGAAAGGAGAGAATTATGCACGAAACCATGAAAGATCCGGTCTGTGGCATGGAAGTGACTTATGAGAACGCGCAGGCCAGGTCAGAATACAACGGACGGACCTATTACTTCTGCTCTCTGGGCTGTAAAGAGCAATTCGATCAAAATCCCGAACAATATATAACGCAGGACGAGACGGCTCACCATTAACCGAACAATAGATAAGAACTATCTGGAACAAGAAGCTTCGTGGCAAATGCCACGAAGCTTCTTGTATTAGGTGATAAGTACTTACAATCAGTCTTCTGGATCCACCAAGGTCTGTATCTTTAACGGACAAACGGGGCGAGCAATCCGAGAACTCCCAACAGCGTCAGCACGAACCTTATTACAGTGGAAGGCAGGACGGGACTCGGAGATCCCGACCGGTAAGCCGCCTGGCTTCGTTGCCCCTCGTTCCGCAGTTCTTTGATTTTCTCTTTAGTCCTTGATTCATAAAATGAGTGATTCATGGTCATTTTCCTTATTGGGAACAAGTTCGGTAGCTCGACAGCAACTCGACTAGCCCGCCATCCACGCCGGTCGGGCCATTTTCCGTGCGAATGAAAGACATATCGGCTTCTTCCAAGTACTCCACGCGAATGGAATACCGGGACGGCAGACTTGCGCACTCAACCGACGTCCGCCGTGACGTACTCGACTGGGATACGACGGCTGCCGTGGCTAGCGCTTCCCGGACGGTCAGCGCTGTCACAAGGATCA
Source organism: Anaerolineales bacterium (assembly GCA_036781265.1). Classification (GTDB taxonomy): domain Bacteria; phylum Chloroflexota; class Anaerolineae; order Anaerolineales; family Villigracilaceae; genus Defluviilinea. The sequence continues at coordinate 2,596 of DAIQBG010000032.1, forward strand.
ACGCAATAACCATGAACAGTAGAATCAAACGATTAGTAGGCATATCGATCTCCTGAGATAGGATGATTATTTTTCGCAGACCCCGCACTCTCTCGTGGCGGTGCGGGGCTGATAACGGGGGCTCCAGAGGAGAAGAAAAGAGAAGCAACACTGTTCCGACGAGTGAAGATTTAGATGCAGTTAGCGGCATGCTTGCATATCATCCTTCGCCTGTAATGCCAGTCCCCAGGCCATATAGGAACGGGTCGCCGAATCAAGGATGTCAGGTATACTGGCAAAGACCTCTCCCTGGATCGTGTTTGAGCAGGCAGCCGCGTCACCCAGTTTCCCCGTGGCTTCCAGCGCCTCGCCCCAAGCAATGTAGGAGCGAGTTGCCGAATCCATGATATGTGACTGGCTGAAGTCAACCGCCTTCGAGAAAGGCTGTGAAACAGCCAGGGTCACCACCAACATCGAGAGCATCACCAGGATAAAGGCGAAACGACTCTTGAGCATTTTGGTCTCCTTGAACCGGATGAATTTGCGCCTGAGGCAGTGCGCGCCGGTCCTTTGATGCCTTCACTGTAGCTTCCGGGCGCCTACCGTTCTTGCCATTTCCTACCAAAATTCTCCAAAAGGGCGGAGAATGTGCTATTCTGTGCCTGTCGGCGTGAAAATCAGGGTTTTGTTAGAAAGGGAGTGCCTATGTCGAACCCGATTCCTGAACGCACGTTGGAAAAATTCACCACCTTCGGTGACCTGCTTCGGTTTCTACGACGCCGTGCGGGGCTCACACAGCTGGAGCTATCCATCGCCGTCGGCTATAGCGACGCGCAAATCAGCCGACTCGAGCAAAACTTGCGCCCCCCTGATATCCCCACGATCGAAGCGCGCTTTATCGAAGCACTGGGCCTGGAGGACGAACCGAAAACGGTCGCACGGTTATTGGATCTGGCTGCGAATGTGCGCCGTGAAGATGCCCCGGGACTGGGTCTCTGTCCGTATAAGGGGTTGAACTACTTCGATGAAGCGGACGCCGATCTATTTGTAGGACGGGAGGAATTGACTGACAGAGTTGTGGCGCGCGTCCTCTCTATGAAATCAATATACGCGCCGAACCAGCCACGCTTTCTAGCGGTGGTGGGCGCTTCGGGGAGCGGCAAATCGTCGCTGGTGCGGGCTGGATTGGTCCCTGCCTTACGCTGGAATAAGGAATCCATTGACTGGCAAATTAACATTCTCACGCCCACAGCACACCCCGTGGAGAGCCTGGCGGCAAGCCTCACGCAGGAGGAGAGCTCTGTCGCGGCGACAGCAACCCTCATGGACGATCTTGGGCGCGATCCGCGCAGTTTACAGATCTTTGCAAAGCGCAAGCTCGGCGCCAAAGCTGAGTCTCACTTAATGCTGGTGATCGACCAGTTCGAAGAAGTGTTTGCTCTATGCCGTTCAGAGGAAGAAAGAGTTGCGTTCATCGACAACCTCCTTACCGCCTCATCTGAAACGGATGGTCATGTCATTACGCTCATCACCCTGCGCGCAGATTTCTATGCTCATTGCGCGAACTACATTCAATTGCGTGAAGCCCTGGCGAAGGAGCAAGATTATATCGGAGCGATGAGCCCTGTGGAGCTCCGGCGTGCCATCGAAGAACCTGCCCGTCGGGGTCGCTGGGAACTTGAGCCGGGACTGGTGGAATTGTTATTGCATGATATTGGTCAGGAACCGGGTGCCTTGCCGCTCCTCTCCCATGCCCTGCTGGAAACGTGGCAAAGGCGCCGGGGACGCATGATGACACTGAGTGGTTACACCTCCTCGGGCGGCGTACGCGGCGCCATTGCGGAAACAGCCGAGGCGGTATTCACCGATCAGTTTACGCATGAGCAGCAGGAAATCGCCCGACGCATCTTTCTACGTTTGACAGAACTGGGCGACGAAACGGCCACTGGCGATACGCGCCGCCGGGCCACGTTCCATGAGCTCGTCTTGAAACCGGAAGAAAGAAATGCAACACACAGCGTCCTAAAAGCCTTAGCAGACGCCCGCCTGATCACCACCGGCGAGAACACCGTGGAAGTAGCGCATGAAGCCTTAATACGCGAATGGCCCACGCTGCGCGGCTGGCTGGAAGATAACCGCGAGGGTCTGCGCCAGCATCGTCAGCTGACCGAAGCCGCCCAGGAATGGGAGGCTCTCCACCGCGAGCCGGACCTGCTGTACCGAGGGGCACGCTTGACGCAAGCACAGGAATGGGCGAATCCCCACTCGGGCGAAATGAACAGCCTGGAGCGGGACTTCTTGGAGGCATCCATATCCTTATCGCAGCAAGAAGCAGCGGAACGCGAAGCGCACCGCCAGCGCGAGCTTGAAGCGGCACAAAAGCTGGCAGAATCTGAAAAACAGCGGGCAGAGGAACAGACGAATTTTGCCAGGCAGATGAGCAAACGCGCAATGTATCTAACGGGCGCTTTCATCATCGCTCTTCTTATGGCATTCACGGCCTTATACTTTGGTTCCCGAGCGCGTGAAACAGCGCTCACGGCACAGAATGATCGGCGCATGGCCACTGCGCGTGAGCTGGCGGCCGCCTCTCGAAACAACTTGAATGTAGACCCTGAACGTAGTCTCCTGCTGGCATTAGAATCAGTCTCGACAACAAGAGAAGCAGATGGGACAGTACTTCCTGAATCGGTAGAGGCATTGCACAATTCGATCTTTGCATCTCCCATACGAATGACTCTCAGTGGTCATGAGACAAAAGTATATTCCGCGGCGTTCAGCCCCGATGGAAAACAGCTCGCCAGCATCGGGGACGACGGTACCACCATACTTTGGGCCGCAGATACGGGTCAGGAGCTCATGCGCATGCCTGGCTCGACCAAACCCACGGATCTGTTCACCGAGCAGCGGCTTGCCTACAGTCCGGACGGGAAACTCCTGGCCATATGCGACAGCCATCAACTAAAAGTTTATGATCCGGTTTCAGGGGAACTCCTGCGGACCCTCTCCGGACACCAGCAGGATGTAATTTCTGCGACCTTCAGCCAGGACGGGACTTATCTCGCCACCGGCAGTGTGGATACGACCGTGCGGATCTGGGACGTTAACAGCGGTGACCTACTTCGCGTTCTGGAGGGTCATGCTGCAGAAGTGGGAGGCTTGGCATTTAGCCCGGATCGGAAGCTGCTTCTGACGTCCAGCGAGGATGGCATGTTGAGCATCTGGGAAGCGGAGACTGGCCAATTGCTGCGAAGCATTCCAGATTTTGCGGTCTACAAAGTTAGCTTCAGCCCGGATGGAACGCGGGTTGCCGCATCCACGCCAGATGGGCTGCAAGTGTGGAGATTTACGCCCGACCCGGCTAAGCTCTTTTCTCTAGAGGAGAACCAGGCGATGCTCACCATCCCGGATGGCAGCTTCGGAATCTTTAGCCCCGATGGGAGACATCTGGCTGCCCTCAGCTTTGGCGTCTCGAGTGGAAATGCCGTAAAGCTGTGGGACGCCACGACAGGTCAGGAATTGCACACACTGATCGGTCACACAGACTGGATCGTCGGGCTAGCGTTCAGCCCGGATGGAAAACGATTGGCGAGCACAAGCCTTGACGGAACATTAAGGATATGGAGTCTCACCCCCGGTGAAGAAACTGTAGCCGTCTCAGGTCCCGGGTCCATCTACGGCACACGAGTTGTTTACAGTCCCAATGGGGAGGAGTTCGCATCCAATGGAGGGGACGGCACGGCCACAATTTGGAATGCCATAACCGGCGAGCCGCGCTTGGTCTTGAACGGCCATGCCCAGGAGGTTGTAAATATGGCATTCAGCCCGGATGGACGGCGCTTTGCGACGGGCAGCTTGGATACAGCAACGATCGTTTGGGACACATCCACCGGAAAACCATTAATCACTCTTTCCGGTCACGCAGGCGGCGTGCGGGACATAGGCTTTAATCCTGACGGAAGCTTAATTGTCACCAGTGGATTTGAGGGTTTAGCCAAAATATGGAATGCCAATACAGGAGAAGAGCTCTTAACTCTCACTGGTCATGAAGGCTACGTGGTCACAGGCGTGGCGTTCAGCCCCGATGGAACACAACTTGCGACATCAAGCACTGATCTCACTGCAAAAATATGGGATGTGAAAATAGGCAAGTTGCTGCTTACACTTACGGGTCATGCTGCACCGGTTACGGATATCGCGTATAGCCCAGATGGATCCAGGCTCGCAACGGTCAGCAGAGATTCCACGGGGAAAATCTGGGATGCCACAACCGGTATAGAAATCCTCACTCTTGTTGGACATGATTCAGAAGTCGTACCGGTTGCCTTCAGCCCGAACGGAAAATTCATTGCCACAGGGTCTGGCGATAACATAGCAAAGTTATGGGATGCTGCAACCGGTCAGGAATTACTCACGCTGCCGGGGAGTGAGGGCGGCGTATATGGTGTCGCTTTCAGCCCCTCAGAAGTTGGTTCTCATCTTTTGGTCGCCAGTAACGATGGAGTCATCCGCGAGTTTCTCCTGAACATCGATGAATTACTGGCATTGGCGAAGACCCGCTTGACACGTTCACTAACGACAGCAGAATGTCAAAAGTATCTGCATGTAGAGCAGTGTCCATTGAAACCGTAAGCAACCAAATAAAGAGCCTCGCGGACTTTCGGTCCGCGAGGCTTTCCTGTTTCACCGATGACTGGCTACTAGCTAGGTCCCCTCTTCCCACGAGCTGAGATAGTGCAGCTGCTCATCGCTGAGCGTATCGATCGTCACGCCCATCGCCTCGAGCTTGATGCGAGCGATCTCCTTGTCGATCTCCTCCGGAACCGAGTAGACCTTCTTCTCGAGCTTATCCGCGTTCTTCGCCATGTATTCCGCAGAGAGAGCCTGGTTTGCGAACGACATGTCCATGACTGAGGCAGGATGGCCTTCCGCGGAGGCAAGGTTGATCAGGCGACCCTCTCCGAGGATGTTGATCTTGCGTCCGTCTTTCAGGGTGTACTGATCCACGAACGGGCGGACAAGGTTCGGTTTGCCGGCGCTCATTTTTTCAAGAGCAGGGATATTGATCTCCACGTTGAAGTGACCGGAGTTGGCGACGATTGCGCCATCCTTCATCGCCTCGAAGTGATGCCCGTCGATGACATTGATGTCGCCGGTGACCGTGCAGAAGAAATCGCCGATTTTTGCGGCTTCTGCCATGGACATGACCTGGTAGCCATCCATCACTGCCTCGAGCGCCTTCAACGGATCCACTTCTGTGACAACGACCTGTGCGCCCATGCCGCGTGCCCGTGAAGCGAGACCGCGTCCACACCAGCCATAGCCTGCTACGACAAACACCTTTCCAGCCAGCAATACGTTTGTGGCCCGGATAATCCCATCGATCGTCGATTGACCGGTGCCGTAACGATTGTCGAAGAAATGCTTGGTCTGCGCGTCGTTGACGGCAATCACCGGGAATTTAAGGACCTTATCCTTTTCCATCGCCTTGAGGCGGATCACGCCGGTGGTGGTCTCTTCCGTGCCGCCGATCACGCCTGTAAGCAGCTCACCTCGCTCCGCATCGGAAAGCCCGCGCGCCCATGAAGCGAGCGACGGCTCCAGCTTTTCGAAGCGGCCCATTTCGATAAAGAACAGAGAAGACACCAGGTCGGCTCCATCGTCCATTGTCATGTGCGGCCTATGCTCGAGCGCAGCGCGGATGTGTTTGTAGTAGCTGACGTTATCTTCACCCTTGATAGCGAATGTCGGAATTTCATAGCGATTGACCAGCGCCGCAGCCACGTCGTCCTGAGTCGAGAGCGGGTTGGAGGCAGTCAACACAACGTCCGCGCCGCCCTCCTGGAGCGTGCGCATGAGGTTCGCAGTTTCCGCAGTCACGTGCAGACATGCCGAAAGGCGCAGGCCTTTGAGCGGTTTTTCGTTCCTGAAGCGCTCACGGATCTGCCGCAGTACGGGCATCTCCAGCTCCGCCCAATCGATGCGCCGATGTCCGCCTTCCGCCTGGTTGATGTCTTTGATATCGTAGTTGCTCGCTGTTACTTCGTTCATTGTTACTCCGTTCCTAAAAATTTCTTTGCCATTGCAAGGCCTGGAGTCAGTGACTACAGGATCTGCAAGGCTGATTGTGAGCGTATCCGTTGATTATACTTTTCATCCAGCACCGAAGATGCCGCCCGGGCTAGTTTAGCAACTCATCGAGTTTTCCGCCATCGTTAAAATGCCGGCGGAAGCGTTCCACAAACTCGCGACGGGTATAGTTATGGCTCTGGGGACCCCGCTGCTCGAGACAGTAGACCGCTGCCAGCGAGCCGATCTCACCGCAAAGCTTCCAGTCAAAGCCGCGTGAGTAGCCCGTCAGGAAGCCGCCGCGGAATGCGTCTCCCACACCGGTCGGGTCCACGATCTCATCCTCAGGCACAGTTGGAATATGAACCGCATCCATTCCCGAATAGAGGTCCGCGCCATCCTTGCCGCGCGTGATCACCAGGACCCGGACGTGCTCCAGCACCTGATCCAGGCTCCAGCCGGTTTTCTTCGAGATCAAACCAAATTCATAATCGTTGCAGAAGAGAAAATGCGCCCCCTCCATGTCGCGTGCCAGTTCTTTGCCTTCCAGGCGGAGCACCTGCTGGCTGGGATCATAGAGGTAGTCGACGCCCATCTCACGGCATTCTGCAGGAAACTTCATCATCGCATCCGGCGCGTTGGGCGAGACGATGACCAGGTCGGGTTTGCCGCCGAGGCTCTTGAGGGATTGGGTGGCTGCGTATCCCATCGCGCCCGGGTAGAAGGAGGCAATCTGTGCGGATACACGGTCAGTGGTCGCAAAGAAAGACGCTGTGAATACGCCGGGGACAACGCACATCAAAGAGGTATCCACACCTTTGGCATCCAACCAGGCACGGTACTCTTCGAAGTCCTCCCCGACGGTTGCCATCACGCGCGGTCTCTCCCCCAACAATGCCATGGTGTAGGCGATGTTAGGCGCCACACCGCCTCTTTGTTTGGACATGGACTCCACAAGGAAGGAAAGACTGATCGATTCTAGCCGTTCCGGGAGGATCTGTTCTTTAAAGTGACCGGGAAAGGTCATCAAATAATCATAAGCAACCGAACCGGTCAGAAGTATATCCATGCAACCTCTGTCACTGCGAGCCCGAAGGGCGAAACAATCTCCTGTTTACGCTTTATCAAATTGCTTCGTCACCGCTCTGCGGTTCCTCGCCATGACATATCATATTCGCAGGAAAAGGCGTGGCGCTCCGGTCATGCTCCGGCGCCACGCCAATTTCAGCCGCAAAAGTTTATCATGTCACTACTGGATTGTCTAGAAAATAACCGTTAGAGTTAAGCGCGATACCGTAATGCTTGGTAACTCTGGAAAGCCAGCAGTCCAAACATCAATGCCATAAATAAACTTCGAAACAGGATAAAGCCCGCCACTGCAACGAGCCCACCTGCGATGACCGAGATCCAGAGCGACTTGCGCACGCCATCCACCGGGTCAGCCTGCAGGAGGACGTTGCGGGATACGTGACCGCCATCCAAGGGAAAAACAGGAACCAGGTTGATCAATCCCCAGAAGATATTGACCCACAATAGCATCGTGACCACGACAGCCAGCACCTGCCCGCCAAAAGGCAGCCGCGCATTCAATGGCAACGGTATGAAGCCAAACAGCCAGGTGGTGATCACCGAGCCGCCGAGCGCCGTCACCACGGCGATCACGAGCCCTGCCAGCAAAAACCCTGCGCCCGGTCCAGCCAGCGAGACGAAAATGTGCTGGTTTGGTGTGAGAGAGACATTTGCATACCCGCTTCCCCAGTAGACAGGCTCCGGGATGGTCAGTCCGCCCGCGAAGTGTAAGACGATCTGAGAGCGCTGTCCGTAGCGGCGGAACGCCAGGGCATGTCCCAGCTCATGGACCAGGATAGACACAAAGATCACAGCCACCCAGATGGGAACCAGCAGGATATCGCCGGAAGAACCAAGTAGGAGTGCAATCAGCCAGAATAACGGATGGACCGTAACGGGGATCCCGGCAATCGAAAAGCGCAGGTCGTAACGTGTCGGCTGGGGCGGTTGAAAAAGGAGCATACGCTTATTCGCCTCGAACCGCTTTTTTGAGGTTTACGTCAAAGGGCGGGTACACCACCCCATTCTCGGTGACGATCCCGGTGATCAAGCGATTCGGCGTGACGTCGAACGCAATGTTCCGCGCCTCGGCTTCGATCGGGGCGACGCGCTCTCCATCAAACTGGATCCCCAGAACCTCCTGCGGATCGCGTTCCTCGATCGGGATAAGACCACCGTGCTCGAGCGACAGATCAACCGTGGAGGTTGGCACGACAGAATACGCTGGCACGCCGTTATCACTGGCAGCCAGTGCAAGCATATACGTACCGATTTTATTGGCGACGTCGCCGTTCGCCGCGACCCGGTCGGCGCCGAACAAGACCTTCTGGGCTTTGCCAGCCCGCAGGAAATAACCGGCCATATTGTCGCTGATGATCTCATACGGAATACCGTACTGGTCCAGCTCCCAGGCCGTGAGGCGCGCTCCCTGCAAGCGAGGCCGGGTCTCATCCACCAGGACCTGGATTCGTTTGCCCTGCTCGTGCGCCGTACGGATCACGCCAAGCGCGGTCCCCCAGTCTACCGTTGCCAGTGCCCCGGTATTGCAGTGATGGATGATCGTGTCGCCGTCGTTGATCAATGCGGCGCCGTGCTCTGCCATGCGCTTGTTGATCTCCACATCTTCGTCGGCAATGCGCTGGGCCGCATCCAGGACCAGCTGCCGTAATTCATCCGGGCTGCGCTCGTCCTTCATCCTTTCCACGGTCCACATGATGCGGTCTACGGCCCACGCCAGATTCACAGCAGTCGGGCGCGCCGCCTTCAGAGTGCCGGCGGCTCTGCGCAAATCGTTGAGGAGATCGGCGCTGGAGCCGGCATTCGATTCGTAGCCTGCCAGCGCCAACCCGAATGCCGCCGCAGCGCCAATCGCGGGCGCGCCGCGCACTACCATATCCTTGATGGCACGGGCCACGGAACCATGATCGGCGAACGAGGCGATCTCGAAACGACCGGGCAAGATGCGCTGGTCGATCATCTTTAGTCGGTTATCTTCCCAGAATACAGTTCTCATGCAAAGCATTTTACCCGCGAATAACAGTTCTGTTTTACAAAACCCGTAAACCATGCAATAATACGGAGCATCATACCTATCTCACAATACAACCCCTATGAATCCCAAACTTCTGATTGATATCCTCGGCTGGACCGGCTCGGTTCTGTACTTGCTGGCATATGCCCTGGTCTCCGCGAAAAAGACCGAAGGCGATTCGCTTCTTTATCAGGGCATCAATATCTTTGCCGGCAGCCTGCTTGTTGTGTATACGCTCGCACTGGGTGCGTATGCCACGACCGGGCTCAATGCCATCTGGGTTGCTATCGGAATTCTTACGCTTGGAAGGAAATGGCTTACACGAAACTGATTCCGCAGGAAATCGGAGGCGGAAAAGTCGAGCCCTTTTCACAGGAAGAGAGTTCCGGCTACCGGCTCTGGCTTCCCACAGGACCGGCCGAAAAATACAGACTTGCTCAACTTGATGACTACGCGAATACCCCGCGCCGCCAGTTCCCTTTGCAAGCCCCGCTCAGCCTGCGCCTGTCCGCGCGGACTTCGAGCGCTTCCATCCCCGGGACGTGGGGCTTCGGGTTCTGGAATTATCCGTTTGGGATGTCGCTTGGATTTGGTGGAACGGGATGGCGCCTGCCGACTCTGCCAAACGCGATATGGTTTTTCGGCGCCTCGCCAGAAAACTATCTCTCTTTCAGAGACGATAAACCGGCGCATGGTTTTCTCGCCCAGGTATTTCGGTCGCCGGCCTTTCATCCCTGGCTGATCCCTGCCGGGCTGGCGCTGCCCTTCTCGCGCAAGTGGACACGGCGACTGTTGGCGAAAGTGATCGGCGAGGATGGAAGCAGTCTCGGTGTGGATACCACCCAATGGCACAGCTACAGCCTGCACTGGCGCGCGGATCGCGTGTCCTTTGTAGTCGATGGACTACCCGTGCTTGAATCCTCCGTGAGTCCAGAGCCCCCGCTCGGGCTCGTCATCTGGATCGATAATCAATACGCAGCCTTCACCCCCGACGGGAAAATAGGGTTCGGTGCTCTTGCGAACCCCGAACCCGCCTGGTTGGAAGTCAAGGATATAGAGCTAACCATGTAGAAAAGGGCTGGACTCTTCTGCCTGGTCAGGCTGGCGGCCAATAACGGGCGATGAAAGCCGCTGTAAAGGGAATTACATGCAAAAGCGTATCTACAACCAGGCCCAGTATAAGCCACCCTCCGAATTGTCGATTGTGGAAGAAGGTGACCGCCGAAAACCACGTGGGCCACGCAGGATAGCCCGATGGCGGCTGGTCAGGACGAGGATTGTTGAGAAGTCTGATGGCGCTCACCGCATGCCTGAATGCCAGAAAGACAATGAGCATCACTGGCGTGAAATAGCGAGGGACGAAGACCAGATAAGCGATGACCGCATAAATCAGGAGCAATGCGACCTGGTCCACACGGCGGGCGAAGGACTCCCCCACACGCACCGGGAATGTACCAACGCCTTTGGCTTTATCGTCGTCGTGCTTGTCAATGTGCTTGGCGATATTGATACTCGCAACGCCCAGACCATACGGCACGCCTGCCAGAACGACATTCCAGAGGTTGCTGAGGTCTCCTCCTTCGATCAGCGTCATGACGAGATACACCCCTCCGATCATGATCGGTCCCCAGATCAAAAAGATGGCGAATTCGCCCAGTCCCCAGTATTTAAACGGATAGGTGTATGCAAGCAATACAATTGCGCCAAAGACGAATAGACCGATCACCAGCGGATGAAAGCCCGTGGCAAACAGCGCATAAAGTCCTGCCAGGGAAGCCAGAGCCCCGCTGACCAAGAACCAGCGGATTTGCTGCGGCTTGGTAAAGAAGCCCTGCACAAGCGGGTGCACCCCATATTGCGTGCGGAAGTAGTTATCCTTGTCCACACCGCGTGAGTAGTCGGTGTAATCGTTCAGGATATTGTTCGTGCCATGAGCAATAAATAAACCCAGGGTGAGGATCAGAAAGGGAACCCAGGAAAAATTACCGTCGCGCCAGGCGAGCAGACCTGCAATCACACAGGAATAGACCGTGACCAGGGTAACCGCAGAACGGGTGGCAATCAGCCACTTGGAAACGATGTCGAGCGAGTCCCACTCTTTTTTGTCCTCCATCTTGATGAGCTGCCAGGAGGCTTTGCGCCACATAGCAAAATTAATATTCATCTTGCCCTTCTCCTTTTGAGTTGATACATAGACGCGCTTAAAAAGATTATACTATTATTTGTGAAATGCGATACAATCGGTCGTAATTGCCCGTGAATTGGTAAAATGCTCGTGCCAACCGGACTCGGAGAGAAAACATGTCGGAAACGAATGAAGAATACATCCCTGCATTAAGTTATCGATTCCTGACCCCATTCTACGACTTTATCCAGAAGTACATTGTGCGGGATGTGCGGTATAAGGCGCTGCTCATTGCTCAGGCAGGCATCCAGGCGGGTCATCGCGTGCTGGATCTGGGCTGCGGTACCGGAACCCTGGCGATCATGGCGAAGCAGGCGCAGCCAGCTGCAGAAGTCACGGGCCTGGACGCCGACCCGGATATGCTCAAGGTTGCGAGATATAAATCGGCACGGCTAAATGTGCAGGTCAAATTCGATGTAGGTTTTGCCGACAAATTGCCGTACCCGGATGAGTCCTTTGATCGTGTGCTCTCAAGTATTATGATCCATCATCTGAAAACACCCGACAAAATTCAGGCAGCGCGCGAGGTCCATCGGGTGCTCAAGCCCGGCGGACGGCTGCATATTATCGATTTCGGCAAACCCGTTACCTGGTACGGAAAGATCCTGGGTCCCCTGCTGCACGGGTTCGAAGAGGCAAACGATAACATCGACGGCAAGCTTCCCGATATTTTCGGCGCGCCTGGATTGAAGACTGAGATTCTCGGCAACTTCTGGACCTTCTTCGGGGATCAGGCGTTCCTGCGCGGGGAAAAACCGGTGAAATAATATGACACGCATCGTGTCAACCCTGTTTGTTCCGCGGCGGCTCGAAGATGTATTTGCCTTCCTGAATACGCCGGAGAGCCACGCCGCATTTATTCCAAACATGGCAGAGTTCCACCAGAGCTCTCCGGGCCCATTCGGCAAGATTGGCGCCAGAGCATGGGGACGATTGAGTTACCTGGGGCTCGTCAAAATAAACGTGGATTATGAGATCATTGAGCATGTGCTGAACCAAAGGCTGGCAATGAATGGAAAAATGGGGCCGGTCCTGTTCAAGGATGGCTACATGCTGAGAGAGAGCGGCAATGGGACGGATATCCAATTCTGGCTTGAGTTGGTGCCAACAGGATGGGCAAAGCTGCTTTCTCCCTTGATGGGCCCGATCGGAAAAATCCACGCCTGGGAGACGCTCAAAAACCTAAAGCGAGAACTTATGAAGAAGGAGATTGTTTCTCCGCTCCATCCCTCATGATGAATTAAGTAAAGTATGGCCGTTGACCTGTACCAGCCCTTCACCAATCCAATCACTCGTGAGACCTTTCGCTGCATCTCCTTCAGCGAGGAGGCATTCACCATGGAGTGGACGGTGCATCCGGGAGGATACGTGCCATTCGAGCACGTGCATGTCAACCAGGATGAGATCTTCCACATTCAGCGCGGCGAAATGCGGGTAAAGGTCAAAGGGGTTGAGCAAATCGGGAAGGTTGGAGAATCTGTTATCGTCCCGCGTGGCACGCCGCATATCGCCTTCAACGACAGGGAAAAACCTCTCGTATGCATTGTGGAATACAAGCCCGGGCTCGATCACTACAAAACCATGCAGTGTTTTGCAGGATTGACTCTCGACTGTGACTACGACAAACGCGGCCTGGTCAACGTCGCGAAGGTCATGTTCATGCTGAGAAGAGTAAGGGCACAGTCTCTCACGCGGCCCGCCTTCGCGCCAGACTGGCTTTTCAGGCTGGGAATGCATGCTTTCTTTGTAATCGGTTCAGTTCTACAATGGGAATCGCTCTATAAAAAATACACAGGATGACCGCAGCAGCGACTCCATCCGGTCGCCTCTATAGCAACAAAACAAGGAGCATAGAAAGATGGATCTGAAACTATGGTGGTTTGCTCTCCAGAAGCCGGTCAAGGAGAACGACAAACAGGTATGGGACTCCTTCGATGTGATCGCCAAGTGGCTGATCTCGACGCGCGCCACCGTCACACAGCTCACGTTGATGGCCGGCGTGATTGCAGGCTTACTTGCCTTGCGTGACGGCTTCTTCGATGTTTGGCCCTGGCTTGCAATGACCCTGGGAATCTATTTTGCGCATTCTTCGGAAAACCTGGTCAATGACTATATTGACTTCACGCGCGGCATTGATGAGGATAATTACTATCGCGGACAATACGGGATTCATCCGCTCGTGCATAAGTTCTGGACCAAGCGAGATTGGCGCCGCTGGTTCCTTACCGCCGGCGTGATCGCCGTCCTGTGTGGACTGTTCGTACTGGTTTACACAGGCTTTTCTCCTATCGTGGTTGCTCTGTTCATCTTTGGCGTCGCAATATTGCCGACGTATGCCTGGCCGTTGAAATATCTGGGCCTGGGAGAGATCCTGATTTTCCTGAACTGGGGAATGGTCCTGATCCCGGGCATTTATTCTATCCTGGCGGGCCGCATCCCCGAGAACCTGTCGCTGATTGTGATGGCAGGCATGGCATTCGGGTTTGGATTCGGTAGCTTCAACTGGGGCAAGCATATCGACAAGATCGATGCTGACAAAAAGAAAGGCGTCGGCTCTCTACCTGTCCGGTTAGGCGAGACGGCGGCGCGCTGGGTGAATATCTTTACAGTCTCACTTTCCTATGTGCTGGTGCTTTACCTGGTCTTTGTGGCACGTTTTTTCTCTCCCAGCGTTTTACTGGTGTTTCTCGCCTTGCCACGTGGTTTAGGTGTTGTCAAGTTGCTGAGCCAGCCGCGTCCGAAGGAGGCTCCAGCCGGGTTCGACCTGTGGCCCCGCTGGTTTTCCACCCCGCAGCTGCGGCATATCCGTCTATTCGGCGGGCTGTATATTCTCGGCATCCTGCTGGATGTGATCTTGAGAATGTATATTCCGGGTTTCTGGCAGTAACGAAAGGAAGCTCATGAAAATCGCAATCACCGGTGGCACCGGGTTTATCGGACGGCATCTCGTACGGGATCTGGCAGCGCGCGGGCACGAAGTACTCGCGATTGCCCGGGGGCAATACACGCGCAACACTCAACCCGTAGAAGGAGCCACGTTCCTGGCGCTCGATGCGAACGACACAGATCATCTCACGCAGGCATTCGAAGGCTGTGAGGCGGTTGTCCATTGTGCGGGGACCAGTGTGGAAGACGCCCAGCAGACTTTTTATCGCTTACACGTCGAGGGCACCCGGTCAGCAGTGACAGCTGCGGAGCGCGCCCGGGTCAACAAGTTTGTGCTTGTCAGCTACTTGAATGTCCGCCCAAACGTCAAATCGGAATATCACACGACCAAGTGGCAGGGGGAGGAGATTGTGCGCGCATCGAAGCTGAATTTTACGATCCTTAAAGCGGGGCTGGTCTACGGCCAGGGCGACCACCTGCTGAACAACCTCAGCAACCTTTTCCACAGGATGCCCGTCTTCGCCGCCGTCGGGCTGAGGGAAAAGAATGTCCGTCTGGTCGCTGTGGAAGACCTGGTTGCCGTGATCCGTGCCTGCCTGGACGCGGACAGATTCGCGCGGCAAACTGTTGCGGTGCTGGGACCTGAGGAGTTTCCTTTCAGTCAGGCTGCCCGCCGCATCGCAAGGGCAATGGGAAAGTCAACTCTCATCGTCTTGCCTCTGCCTGTCTTTTTCCACCGGGCGCTGGCATTCTTCTCCGAGCGCTTCATGCCCAAACCTTTGATCACCAAATCCCAGGTACAGATGCTCGCGGACGGGATCAGCGAACCCACCCTGGAGAGCATTCCGCTGCCGGACGACTTAAAGCCGAAAACTCGATTTACTGAAGACCAGATACGAAAGGGACTACCTGGATAGCCGTGCAGGGTCACCCGACCGGTTGATCTGCAAGCCTACCAGCGAACCGGCAGGTTTTTCAGCCCGCGAAAGATGGGGTGTTCCTGCCATTCCAGTTTCTCAGTTGCCAGTTGCATGCCAGGGAAGCGCCGCAGGATCGATTCGAAGACAATTTCTGCTTCCAACCTGACCAGGGGCGCTCCGATACAGAAGTGAATGCCGACGCCAAAGCCCAGGTGACGTCCCTCCTTCCGGGTAATATCGAACCGGTCGGGAGTTGCGAAACGCTCCGGATCGCGATTTGCAGAACCCAGAATGGTGTTGACCAGATCTCCTTTACGGATGACCTTTCCCCCGATATATGCATCTTCCTTGGTGGAACGGTATGTAATCTGGACCGGGCTGTCATACCTCAGCATCTCTTCGGTTGCTCGGTCCAGTAATGCCGGGTGTGATTGCAATTTTTTCAGCTGCTCGGGATGCTGCAATAACGCCAGCAGTCCATTCCCAATCAGATGAGTCGTCGTCTCATGCCCGGTGCTGAGCAATATGTTGATATTCGCCACCAGCTCATCCTCGGTCAGTTGCCGCGCAGTGACACTCTCCTGCCTGGCGCGGTCTGCCCTGCTCATCTTGCTGGCTCCCTCCCCATGGGGACAGGGCTCACCCACCTCGGTGAACGACAGCAGCGCCGTCAACAGATCATCCTTTGGCTCGGCGCGGCGCTGGCGGCTGAGATGCTTTACGTAATCGGTCATTTCACGCAGGCTTTCCGCCGCGCGCCCTATTAATTCCGGTGGCTTGCGACGCACCGTTCCTAATATGGCAAACAGATCATCCGACCATTTCTTAAAGCGAGCCCGGTCGGCAGGCGGCAGCCCCAGAAGCTCGGCGATCACCATGACAGGCAAAGGATAGGCGAGGTCGCGAATGATATCCGGCTGGGACTGCGCCTCTACCAGATCAAGCAGCTCATCAACAATCTTCTGCACACGTGGGCGCAATCGCTCCACGCGCCGGGGCGTAAAGGCGTGGTTCATCAGGCCGCGCAAATGCGTGTGATACGGCGGATCTGAATAGAAAACTGTCTTAGAAAAGGAGTGATAGACCGGTTCGGCAATCTCTTTTGTCCCCGGCGAGAGCCGCTCGAAGCCGCGCATAAGTCCCTGGGCGCGCGAAAACCGTTCGTCGGTGTACACGGAGGCGATATCCGTATAACGGGTCAAGACCCAGAAACCCAGCTCCTCATCCCAATGGATAGGATCCTGAATACGAAGCTGTTCATAATAGCGATAGGGATTGGCGCGGATTTCCTCACGCTGCAAATTTAAAAGACTTAAGGTATCGCAAAGGGGTGCTTGCATTCGACTGCTCCTCCAACATGAGCAGAGACATTATACTACTTACTTGTGAAATTGGATACAAACTATCCTATTTTTTGTACCCTTAAAAAGAGAGAGCAGGCTGCATTTCCTGCTCCCTTTCCTCAATGATTTGGATGGGCAGGGTTAACGCCAAAAGTTTTGTGTAAGCGGCAGCAGGCGTAAGAAAGTATCGATCAACAGTCCGAGCATAAAGAGGGATCCGAATGTCCGGTTGTTGTAAAAGGCATAGCCCACAAAATAGAGCGGCCAACCGAGTTGCCCTTCTGGACGGGTCGCCGGCTTCGGCTTCAAGAATATGGGATAAATCTTCAGGAAGCTGGGAAGCGCAAGCAGTATGATGAGCATCACAGGTGTAAAGAAGCGGATGGCTATCAGGTAAAATGTGATGAGATACGAGGCGAGCATCATCCCTAGAACTGCATAGCGCGAAGCCTTTTCGCCGATTACCACCGGCAGTGTATGAATGCCTTTGGCCTCATCCATGTCGAGCTTATCGATATGTTTGCCAAAAATAACCGTCGTGACACCAAGGACATAGGGGAGACTCGCCAGCACCACGTTCCAGCTCCACTGTTGTGTCAGCACATAGTACCCGCCGCCGATCATCAAGGGACCCCATACGATCAGTACAGCGATCTCACCGAGCGCCATCCCCTTGAGAGGCCAGGTATAGAACAACAAAAAGAACGCACCCAGCCCGATTAATACCCAGGTTGTGGTGCTGAAACCTGTATAGACCGCTAAATACAAACCCAGGGCAAACGCAAGCAGCACGGTCACCACGAAATAGGTAAGGTGCTGGCGCCTCGTCATCAGGCCGCTGGCAATTGGCTGCGCGCCGTAGATATTGCGATAATAGTTATCCTTATCGACGCCGCGCACGAAATCAGTATAGTCGTTGAAGATGTTATTGGAGGCGTGAGCCAGGATAAGCCCCAGCGTGAGAGCGAGCCAGGGAAGGAAGTCGAACGCTCCATCTCGCCAGGCGAAGAGTCCGGCGAGGGCCGCCGAGATGAAGGTCATTACCAGGACCGCGGCGCGGGTGGAGATGAGCCATTTTGAGATCACATCCAGTCGTTCCCATTCCGGTTTCGAAACTTCAGGGATCACCTTAAGCGCCTTGCGCCACATTGCAAAATTCATGTTGTTGCTCCTTGTTTAATCTCGACCGATTATATCCAAAATAGCTTAAGATGGTCTCGTTGCAAGCGCAAGAAAAAGAGAAGCTTAGCCCGCATTCGAGGCTGGGCTCTCTAGTCGGGGAAGAGCGCGCTCATACGATGCAATGATCCGGTCCCAGAGGGCGTTACTCTCCTGGTCAACGGTCTGAAATTCCGGGTGAGTCGTAAACCACGACAGGGATCGCCGGACCCCGTCCGCCCAGTTGACCTTGCAGGAATACTCGGGCACGAAGCGCTTGATCTTGCGATTATCGAAGACGACGCTATTAGCTTTATCGCCGACCAGGCTCCCCCAGGCGTGCGGATCGAATCTCGCAATTAAATCAGAAGGAATGTGAAGGATGTTTGGCTCCAAGCCCAGAGCCTGATACACCTCGAGGTGGATCTGGTTCCAGCTCAGGACTTCGTCCGAGGTGATCTGAAAGGCCTCCCCAATCGCTTTTTCGTTCCCCAGCAGGCCCACGAGTCCCTTGGCGAAATCCGCGCTCCACGTCAACACCCACAACGAAGTGCCATCCCCGGGAACAATGATTTTTTGCCCGCGCTTCATCCGGTCGACAACAGTCCAGGGGTGTTGCCAGCTCGAAACGCCAAACGGGATCTGCGTTGGCCCGTATGTATGCGAGGGCCGGATGATCGTGACCGGAAAACCCTCTCCCCAGAAAGCTTCCATGAGCCGCTGTTCACAGGCGATCTTGTTGCGCGAGTATTCCCAGTAAGGGTTCTCTAGAGGCGTTTCCTCTGTGATGAGAAAATTCTTCACTGGCTTTTGATAGGCAGAGGCAGAGCTGATGAAGACGAATTGATTCGTCCGACCGCGAAAAAGGCGCAAATCGCGTTCGATGTCGCCCGGGGTATAGGCAAGGAAGTCCACTACGGCATCGAAGCGGTGCCCTGCAAGAAGTGTAGCGAGATGTTCCTCCTCCGTGTACACGTCCGCCTGAAAGACGGTCGCCTGCTCCGGGGCAGGGAGTTTCCTTGAACGGGAACGATTCACCAGGAACAGGTCATGCCCACGGGCAATAGCAAGTGTAGAACAAGCTGAGCTGATAATGCCTGTCCCGCCGATAAATAGCAGTTTCATGAATCCTCTCCTCTTTTGGTCTTGACGAGCATCCGATAGCCAGCCTTCGCAAGAATTTGCTCTCTCATCCTTCTCCCAGTTCAGGAATGGGCGGAACCGGGACGCGGCTGGCAAGATAGTTTTCGACCCAGAAGATGATCAATGCAATCCATACCAGCCCAAAACCGATGAGCCGCGATTGGTCGAAGGGTTCACGATAGAGAAAAACCCCGATGAGAAATTGAATCGTCGGCGCGATGTATTGCAGAATTCCTATCATCGTCAGCGGGATCTGCCTCGCTGCGGAGGCGAACATGAGTAGAGGAATACTCGTCACCGCCCCCGTGCCGATCAATAAGAAATCAGTAAGCGCGCCCTCGTGAAGAAACGATCCCGTTCCGTGGAAATCAACGAATGCTAGATAGGCCAACGCAAGCGGGAACACCAGCGCAGTCTCGAGGGTAAGTCCATACAGGGAGCCGAGCGGCGCCAGCTTCTTCACGAATCCATAGATGCCAAATGAGAACGCCAGCGAGAGAGCAATCCAGGGCGGGCGGCCATAGACCAGCGTCAAGTAGAGCACGCCCGTGGCTGCCAGTGCAACGGGCACCCACTGCATGGCCCGCAGGCGCTCATGCAGGAAGATCACTCCCAGCAGCACACTGATCAGAGGATTGATAAAGTAACCCAGGCTGGTCTCCACGATGAAACCGGCATTAACCCCCCAGACGTAGACCAACCAGTTGATCGACAGCAGAACGGCGGCGACAGAATAAATGGCAATCGTCCTGGGCGATTGCACAGCGGCATAAAAGTGCTGCCACTGGCGGGTCAAGAGAATGACAACGATCAGCAGGACAAATGACCAGGCAATGCGGTGGCCGATCACCTGCAGGGCTGGAACATTCTGCAACAACTTCCAATAAATCGGAAAAAAGCCCCAGAGTGAATACGCGGCTAAACCATTAATGATGCCCTTGTTCATTCTTCTCCTTCGACAACCGGATGGTCGAGCGGTGGCGTAATCGGGTTCAACCAGTCAGAAAATGGAAGCTGCTTATGTCCCATGAACTCGCGCCATGTCTCTGAGCCAGCTTCATATGCAGGCTCTCCGCCACAGGCTTGACTATTGTTGCCTTCCTAGAAGCTTTCAATCGACTGCCGGCCTGCATACCCCGCTTCGATCTCATGCCAGAAAGCAATCTCCCCTTCTCCATATTGCCAGCACAAGTAGACCTCGCGTCCATCCTTCAGGGCAGGAAAATCCAAAAGCCCGAGATTGATATCTTTGATCAATACATCGGTTTCCTGAATACGGTGTATGAGCGCATCCAACTTTTCAAAGTCCTGAACCATACTGCTCAGGGCGCGATTCCCGCCATTACCCGCCGCTTTTTCCATGGCCGGCCAGGCTTCGGGCTGCTTATCCAGAATCTTTCGACGAATGGCCTGGACGTCCTCTATCAGCGGGCGGATCACGTCCAGGGTCGCATTGGCTTCTTGGAGAGTAAAGTAACGGGGCATGGAGAAAGTATACACGGAAATCGGCGGGCATGGAAACAGCCCAACAGGCACACAGATTCCAGATAAGGCTACCGGGAAGATGGATGGTATTGTCTTGACATTATTGGCGGGAATGGGACGTATAATCCCCGGTGATCGTTTTGGCATAATGGATATACCGTTGCCATTCACCAACTCTGAAAAGGGAATCATTCGCCGGCTATGATTACTTTTACTGATTCGCTTGAGCATGTGACCCCTGAAGACCTCAAAGGCGGCTTTTTCGCTGGTTGGCCCAACCCGCCTTCGCCCCTCACCCATTACCGGATTCTCGCCAATAGTGCTGAAATCATCCTGGCGCGAAGTGGAGAGGGCAACGTAATTGGCTTTATTACCGCCATCAGTGACGGGATTTCCTGCGCCTACATTCCGCACCTGGAGGTCCTGACGGAATATCAGGGGCGCGGCATCGGTACAGAACTGGTCCGCCGGATGCTGGAAAAGCTAACGCACATTTACATGATTGATCTGGTTTGTGACCCAGAGCTGCAACCTTTTTACGAGAGACTGGGGATGCGCGCCATTGTGGGAATGGTGATCCGCAATTACGATCGGCAATCCGGGGAACCGCTTGTTTAACCAGACAAATATACCTAACAGCGAAAAAGAAACAGGCATGCGAGAGACAAAACGTTGTTCACGGCCATGAATGAGACAATCCTCGTCGTAGCAGGCAGCCTGTTATTGATCAGTGTCCTGGTCAGCAAGGTCTCAGACCGGTTCGGGGTTCCGGCTCTCTTGTTATTCCTGATCCTGGGGATGCTGGTGGGGTCGGATGGGCCTGGCGGCATTTACTTCGATGACCCGGCACTGGCGCAGTTTATCGGCGTGGTAGCCCTTGTCTTAATCCTGTTCTCAGGCGGGCTCGACACTGAATGGAGCCAGGTCCGTCCTGTCCTCAAAGAAGGTGTGCTTCTGGCTACGCTGGGAGTATTCATCACTGCGCTCGTCGTAGGCCTCTTTGCAGCTGTGCTTCTTGATCTTTCGCTGATCCAGGGTCTGCTGATTGGCGCGATCATGTCTTCGACTGACGCCGCGGCAGTGTTTTCCATTCTGCGGTCAAAAGGTATCGGTCTCAAAGGTAAACTAAAACCATTGCTGGAGCTGGAGTCAGGCAGTAATGACCCCATGGCGATCTTCCTCACCGTCGGTATCATCCAGTTGATCCTGCAGCCTGACTTGCCGCCCCTCAGCCTGCTTGGACTGTTCATCCGGCAAATGGCTGTTGGCACGCTGCTGGGGTACGGCATGGGAAGGGTAATGTTGTTCCTTGTCAACCGGCTTAGACTGGGCTACGAGGGTCTTTATCCGGTCTTGACACTGGCGCTCGTCTTCCTGACCTTCGGCTTAACGGCTATCCTTGGCGGAAGCGGTTTCCTGGCTGTTTATCTGGCCGGGATTGTAATGGGGGATCAAGATTTCATACATAAGCGCAGCCTGCTACGGTTCCATGATGGCCTGAGCTGGATCATGCAGATTGCAATGTTTCTGAGCCTGGGCTTACTGGTTTTCCCCTCGCGCCTGACTCCCATTATTGGCACAGGTCTACTGATTGCGGGATGCCTGATGCTTTTTGCCCGTCCAATCAGCGTTTTTGTTGGCCTGCTGCCGAGCCGGCTGAACTGGCGGGAGAAGCTATTCGTTTCCTGGGTGGGACTGCGAGGTGCGGCGCCGATCATCCTGGCAACGTTTCCCCTGCTGGCCGGGCTCGCTCAAGCGGAACTGATCTTCAACCTGGTCTTTTTTGTGGTGCTGACTTCCGTGCTCCTGCAGGGTACCTCCATCCCGCTTGCAGCAAGGTGGCTAGGCGTCGATTCACCGGCGCCGGTTACCAGAATTTATCCAATCGAATATACGCCCATGGGGGGGCTAACCAGCGAACTGAAGGAACTTCCCGTGCGACCCAACTCACGTTTCGTTGGCAAAGCCATCGTGGAATTGGGCCTGCCGGACGATTTTCTGGTCATCCTCATTGTCAGGGAGAATGACTTTATGATGCCGAGCGGAGGCACCATTTTGCGAGGCGGTGACATTCTGCTCGTCTTATCTGACAAGAAGTCATTCGACGAGGTCGTCTCCCGGCTGGAACTGCAACCGCCAAAAGAGGCAGGGGCAAATGGATAGCCCTGCCACAGGATTCGGAGAAAGGAAACATCGGATGAAGAACGGATTTGATGAAATCGTAGCGAGCGTCAGTCCTCTTGCCCGAGAGCTGGCCCAGAAAGCCAGGGCTCTAATTCAAGTCGTTTACCCGGCTGTAGTCGAGGTCCCGTGGCCGAAGCAAAGAGTGATCGGATACGGCGTGGGTCCGAAGAAAATGTCTGAGCATTTCTGCTACATCTCGGTCAGTAAGAATCACATCAACCTGGGATTCATGTACGGAGCAGAACTCCCCGACCCGGATGGCTTGCTGGAAGGCGAGGGCAAGTTATTGCGGCATGTCCGAATCACTCAGCCCAAACAGCTGTCCAAGCCGGCGCTACGGAAACTTCTTGAGATCGCCAGTGTGCATCGCATGCCTGCGAATCCCTCAGGGTCCAAGGCAGAGTCTTGATGCCCGGGAACGAAGCGTCTGGCATTTGAAACCGAAGATGGCGAGGAAAAATATGAAGCAAACTGCTCCGAAGACTATAGATGAATATATTTCAAGCTTCCCTCAAGATATTCAGGAAATCCTGGAGAAAATCAGGAGCCTCGTCAAAAGAGCGGCTCCGCAGGCGCAAGAAACGATCAAGTATGGTATACCGACCTTTATGCTCAGGGACACGTATTTGATTTATTTTGCCGCATATAAGAAGCACATTGCCATCTACCCGATCCCCGCGGGGGATCCTCGCTTTAACGAAGAAATCTCGGCCTATCGAAGCGGAAAGGGGACGCTCCAGTTTCCACTGGATCAGAGCATTCCATATACTCTGATCCGTAAACTTATAAAGTTTAGTCTGCAGGATAATCTGACCAGAGCAGAATCAAAGCGGAAGAAAAAGACACGCGGCTGAAGTAACAACTCCAGGAGAAAATCGAATGAAAGTGATCGACATCGACGCTTTGAAACCATCTGGCGATGAATTTGAATTTCCTGACCGGGTGCTGTTGGGAGGTGACTGCATGAGGAGCAGATAAGGAATTCATCTTCCCGAACTGGGTCGAGCCCGGAGATAAACAAAAGGCGGTTTTGCGCCGCCTTTTGTTACTGTGGAATGGCCTGGTAGCCTTTTTTCTTCACGGCTGCAATGATCTCCTCGTCCGTGAGTCTGGTCTCATCGTATTCGATCGTCATCTGGAGCCTGTGATAGCTGGCATTGACTTCCTTCACACCGTCAAGAGTGTCTTCAAGTGATTCGAGCTTCATCGCACAGTTGCTGCAGGTCATATCAGGAACTCGGAAGGTTTTCTTAATCATGATCTCCTGTCCATCCTCTATTATTCGAATATTATTCGAACACAATCTGCCCGGTGTACATGCCCATCGAACAGGTGAAGAAAAGTGTGCTTCCCTTTTCCTGGGCAGGGATGTCCACTTGCACCGTCCCGGTATCTGGCAGCAGCTGATAAAAATCCAGGGCCGGTATGAGGAAATCACGTGAACAGGAATAGGTCTGGTCGGTCACGAGATTCAGTCTGAAATTTTTACCGGCCGGGGCGCTCAGCGTTTGAGGGAAATAGCCTTCGTTCTGAACATACAGGACCAGTTCCCCCTCAGCAGCGACAGGAGGCGAGGACGCCACAACAGGCTCAGAGCCGCCATTTGAGGGGAAGAGACCGCGTGTCATATTCTGGAACGACAGTGGCGATCCCAAGATGTTGAGCCCGCTATTGACTGTGACAAGCCCCAGAATCAGGACAACCGCTGCGACAAAACGCATGAAGAACTTCTCGAGACGCGCACCCAGCTCGGTCGTGAGATAGGCGACGATAAAGAAAACCGGGCTTGTTCCCAGTGTAAATGCGAACATCAGCGCGGCGCCCATCGCCATACTGCCTGTACCCAGTGCCGCGGCCATCATGGCTTGTGTCACACCACACGGAATGAAAACGGTCAGAGCGCCAAGGAACAACGGTGTAGCAGTATCCGTCCCTTTGGCCGTCCGGCGAATATAGCGCGTAATGAACTTGGGTGGCTCGATCGAGAAATAACGGAAGATCGGATGGACATTGAACATGCGCAAAGCATTTCCGAGCATAAATACGCCGATCAGGATCATCAAAATAGCGCGGGTCGCCGGACTCAAGGTGAGATAAGAGCCCACCAACCCCAGCAGCGCGCCCAGAAGCGTATATACCACCGTTTTTGAACTTAGAAAGAGCAGGATGGGGACAGCCGCGCCCGAACGTGGGACAGGTTGATTCTTCTTGCCGCGCTGCTTTCTGGCTTGGCCAACCTGCTCCATGTAGTCCTTCTCGATCTGGTGCGCCAGGGAGCTTGCCAGCAAACCGCCCTGGACGGCGAGACAGCTCAATCCACCCGTCGTCAAGCCGGTGATAAATGCTACGGCAAGCTGACTCAAAATGCCGGAGTCATTGGCAATGTTGACAGATTGGGCGTCCGATTGGAAGACCACCATTGCAACGGCGATCGTGATCAGGATCAGGCCAAGGGTAATCAGGATGACGGGGTCAAGGGATGGTTTGTGATTCTTAGACATTCAACCTCAGGGGAAGGTCAGAACTTGGATTCTGGGTTGCCACCCATACGGGTGGCAACCTACGATTCCTTTTAGCGTTGTCCGCCATCCCAGACCACAAAGGGCATATTGATGACTACACCGGGCTGCTCAATGGTCAGCTCACCGTTGGCTTCTGCGTCCAGCACGTCCGCAACCGACGTTATCTCACGGGCAGCAACTCCTTCTTCCCAGGTGACTACATTGAGTCTGCGCAGGGGAGTGTAGGCATCTGTGCCGGGGGGGTTGTCAAAGACATCCGCCTGATAGCCGAACGGGCCAGAGCCTTCCACGCCGTTAGTAAACACGTACACATTTGCAAGAACTTGATCCGGGACCTCCGCGAGCGAGGGGACATACATGACCGGCGACTGCATCATGTTGGTAAGTGTTTCAGCCACACCGGAATCGGAAGCTTCGGTATGGACGAAGTAGATTTCCTTGCCCTCTGCATAGGCTTTGCCGGCCGGCAATTCCGCCTTCGCGGGTCCGCTCTCCTGTGGGGCGCATGCCGCGAGCACGAGCACCAGGGCTGTGAACAAGAGAAGCCTGACTTTTTTCATGATGATGTTTTCCTCTATCGTGTGGCAGTCTCGAGACTCCATCACTGTATAGTTATATCTTTTGTTTCCGTAGTCGAAGGCTGTTGGTGACGACGAAAACGCTGCTGAATGCCATGGCGCCGGCGGCAAGCATGGGGTTGAGATAGCCCAGCGCCGCGGCAGGGATCAGGAGCACATTGTAGAAGAATGCCCAGAACAGGTTTTGTTTGATGGTGCTTAGGGTCTTGCGGGAAAGGGACACGGCGCGCGCGACCCCGCGCAGGTCACCGCTCATCAAGGTCACCGGAGCCGCAGCCATAGCGACATCCGTACCGGTGCCGATCGCAATACCCACATCCGCCTGCGCAAGCGCGGGAGCATCGTTCACTCCGTCACCGACCATCGCAACTACTGTGCCATTTGCCTGCAGCTTCTTGACCTCGGCAGCTTTCCCTTCCGGCAGCACTTCCGCCAGCACCTGATCGATGCCAACCTGGCGGGCAATTGCTTCAGCAGTCTTCTGGTTATCGCCGGTGATCATCGCGACTTTCAAGCCCATGCGATGTAATTCTTCGATAGCCTCTTTCGAGCCTTCCTTGATCGTATCCGCAACTGCGACAATGCCGGCAACCTGGTCATCCACTGCAACCAGCATGGCGGTTTTGGCTTCGCCCTGTAACCGCGTCACCTCAGATGCAAGCCCATTCAGAGACAAACCGCGTGCCTGCATCATCCGTAAATTGCCGACCGCAACAGGCTTCCCGTTGACCTCAGCCTGCACACCGTGACCCGGCTCGGCTCTGAACCCCGAGGGTTCCACTAATGCCAGTCCACGTGTAGTAGCCTCTGCCCAGATCGCTTCCCCGAGAGGGTGCTCACTGCCCTTCTCCACGGACGCCGCGAGCTGCAAAATCTCTTCTACGTTCCAGTTGCCACTGACCGACACATCCGTTACCGCTGGTTGTCCTTTTGTGATGGTTCCCGTCTTATCGAGCACAACGACCTGAACCTTCCCCGCGCGCTCCAGGGCTTCACTGTTGCGGAAAAGGATACCAGCCTCGGCGCCTTTCCCGGTCCCTACCATAACGGCGGTAGGCGTGGCAAGTCCCATCGCACACGGACAGGCAATGACCAGCACGGCGACCATGTTGATCAAGGCGCGGGTAAAGGCATTGGCATCAGCATTGATCGCCAGCGGCGGGCCGAGGAAATACCAGGCTGCAAAGGTCAGCAGAGCAATGCCGATCACAATCGGCACGAAGATCGCCGAGACTTGATCAGCCAGCTTCTGGATTGGGGCTTTGCTGCCCTGTGCATCCTCGACAAGCTTGATGATCTGGGCCAGCGCAGTTTCCTTTCCAACCTTCGTCGCTTCGAACTTGAGCATTCCGAGCTTGTTTAACGTCGCGCCGATGACGGGATCCCCCGGCTTCTTTTCGACCGGAAGAGATTCGCCCGTCAGCATCGATTCGTCTATCGCGCTGCGTCCGTCCATCACGACGCCATCTACAGGGATGGTCTCACCCGGTTTGACGAGGACCACATCGCCCACGCGCACGTCGTCCACGGGCACTTCCGCTTCCACTCCCGCGCGGACGACGCGAGCTGTCTTGGCACGCAATCCCATGAGCTTCTTGATTGCTTCCGAGGTGCGGCCCTTAGCCCGAGCTTCCAGGAACTTCCCCAGCTTAATCAGCGTGATGATTACCGCCGCTGTCTCATAATAGACGTGACCCATCAGCCAGCCGAAGGTAATCGGCAGCGAATAGAAAAACGCAGCCGAGGCGCCCATCGCGATCAGCACGTCCATATTTGCGGACTTGTTGCGTAAGGCCTTGAACGCGCCCACATAATATTGCCAGCCCACATAAAACTGAACTGGAATGGCAAGCGCCAGCATCAGCCAGTTGAACCATGGCTTCGCGTCGCGCATTCCGGCCATCGCGGTATCCACGTAGAAAAAGTCAGGGAGTAAACCGAAGTCTTTGCCCATCGAGAGCAGAAACAGCGGAATCGTAAAGATCAAACCGACAATCAACAGGCGGCGCTGTTCACGGATCTCATGCTCGCGCGCCAGAGCCTCGGCATCTTCTGCTTCGCCGCCGAGCTCCAATGCCTCGAAGCCAGCTGCAGCCACGGCCCGGCGCAGCTCTGCCTGTGTCACAATCGTAGGCACATACTTGACGCGTGCTTTTTCCGTGGTGTAGTTTACCTGTGCTTCGAGGACCCCTTCAAGACTCAGCAGTGCCTTTTCCAAACGACGGGCATCATTGTCATCGGAAAGGCGCTTAATGATCAGGTCGGCCTCCCCGGTTGCCACGCCATATCCGGCGCGGTTCACGCGCGCGATCATATCGCCCAGCCCAAGCCTGGCGGTATCGAATTCAACAGTGGCTCGCTCAGAGGAAAGGTTGACGCTGGCGTTCTGGACGCCGTCGAGCTTCTTGAGATTACGCTCGACCGTCGCAACACAGTTAGCGCACGTCATGCCTGTAATCGGTAATGTTAAGTGTTTTGTATTACTCATCAAATACCCTTGCTGCCAGACTTGTCAGATAACGAGCCTGACCTACAGACTAATCAGACCTTCTGCTGGATAGTTGATCTCAGCCAGCAATGCCTTGATCTGCTCTTCATTAGCCGGGGCGTCGAAAGTGATCTCGACCTTCTTGGTCCCCTGGTCCGCCTTCACGGACTGAACACCCTGCAATTCGCCCACTTCCATTTCGATCGTGTGCGTGCAATGCCCGCAGTGAATAGCCGGAACAGTATAGGTTACAGTAGTCATGATTTGAATACTCCTTGTGTAGATTTGAAGTGACGGACGGCAGCCATCAGGCTGCGCTCCTGCTCACTTATACTTTCGTGGACATCTCGAAGACTTCGGTGATTTCCTTGAGGACCCGTTCACGCTCCTTGCGGTCGTTGCCCTGGATGGCTGTGATGACACATGAGTTGAGGTGGTCCTCCAGGATTCTGGAACTGACTTTGTTCAAGGCGGCCTCAACAGCCTGGATCTGACGGATCACGTCGATACAGTAGGCGTCCTCCTCAACCATGCGGATAACGCCACGCAAATGCCCTTCAATGGTCTTCAAACGTCGAATTGTATTATCGTTTTCCATGATTTCCTCGGCTCATAGACAATGCGCGAAGCGGGGTCCTTACCCCCCCCAGGGGGGATGGGTAGTGTGATGATAACATAGGGAATTTTCAGCGGTCAAGCCAGAATGTCACGAACCAGGGGTGAAAATCGTCCTAATCAGAGTAGAATTATCATATGAAAGTAAATCCGGCGGATCTGCGCAAGGTGAATGTCTTCAAGGATGCCACCGACGAGGATTTGAGATTATTTGCGGAGAAAGGCATCCTGCGCTCCATCGAGGAGGGTGAGTTCTTCTTCTTCCAGGGCGACCCCGCCAGGTATGCGTATGTCCTGGTAAGCGGCCGTGCTAAATTGCTACAGACAAATCAGGTTGGACAGCAGGTAAACCTGCGCATCATTACAGAGTGGCAGATGTTTGGCGCGCTGGGAGCCGTGCGGGAGAATGCCACCTACCCCGCCACAGCCCAGGCGCTTGAGCCTAGCACCGCGCTCGCCATTGAAAGCAGTTTCCTCCAGGAAATGATGGAAACGCGTCCCCATCTTAACGTCAATTTGATGCAACTGATGACGGGCTATATTATGGAAATGCAGGAACGCTACCGTGAGCTGGCCACGGAACGCGTGGAACGCCGTATCGCTCTTACCATTCTGCGCCTCGCCGGACAGATCGGCAAGAGAGCGGAGGGCAAGGAGATGACCGTAGAACTGCCGCTCTCACGCCAGGACGTCGCAGAGGCTTCAGGTACCACGATCTACACCGTCAGCCGGGTGCTGGCAGACTGGGAACGCCGCGGGCTGGTGGACGCAGGGCGTGAGCGGGTGGTGATCCGGAATCCGCACGGGCTGGTCCAGATCTCAGAGGGCCTGGACGAGTAATCGGTTTCCAACGCAATTGCAAAAGGTACGCTTGCGCGTATCTTTTTTGTTATTTGCGCCAGCGCAAAGAAGGATTCTGCATTATCGGGTATCTTGGGGGTTATGGATACACCCAACATCCACATTGATTTAACGGTACATGAGGTGTTGCAGCGATTGCCGCAGGCATTCTCCGTTTTCATGAAGCACAAGACGAAATGCCCCGGCTGCTTTATGCAGCAATTCTGCACGCTTACAGATGTGGCAGAAACGTATCAGATTTCTGCTGAAAACTTGATCGCCGAAATCAAATCCGTTACCCGGGAGTAAAACCAAAGGAGTATTTATGAACAAGTTGTATAAATTATTCACCCTGCTGATGGCACTGACCCTATTGCTTTCAGCCTGCGCCAGGGGGAATGTCCTCCCGGCTGAAAGCAATTCCAGCAGCGATGTAAGTGACATCAGCACGGGCCAGATCGTCGAATACACACTCGAGTCCAGCATGGCAGATGGCAAGATGCTATTTACGGGTGTCGGCGGGAAGATCGATCGGGCAGTCAACCCGGAGCTGACCGCCAACTACGGAGATACAGTCCGAGTGACCCTGATCAGCGGTGAGGGCGTGGAACATAATATCAGCTTTCCCGAGTTCAATGCCACCTCTGAAAACGTGGTGGGCCAAGGCTCCCGCACCACCCTTGAATTCACCGTTGATAAGGGCGGCTCGTTTACCTACGTTTGCTCGGTCCCGGGCCACAAAGAAGCCGGTATGTTCGGGCCGTTCACCGTTGCCGGTGGTCCCCCCGCTGCTGCAGATGCAGACTATGTATCAGGTTCCCCAGTGACCGGCAATACCTCGTTTAGCGGGCCGGTGCTCGTGAATAATCCTCCCCTCAACAGAGGTGCAGACATTGTTCGTGATCCAACTGAAATTCCTGCTCCTCTCGGACAACGCGAGCCGGAGACTGTTCGCATCGATTTGGAGACGATTGAAATCGAGGGCCAGCTCGCGGATGGCACGACCTTTACGTACTGGACATTTAATGGCAAGGTTCCGGGTCCATTCTACCGGGTGCGTGTCGGCGATACCATCGAGGTTCACCTCCGAAATCTTACGAATAGCACAATGCCCCACTCTGTGGACTTTCACTCGGTGACGGGGCCTGGGGGTGGCGCCACCATGACGCAAACTGCCCCTGGCGAAGAGACAGTCTTCACAGCCAAGGCATTGAACCCCGGCCTGTATGTCTATCACTGCGCCACCCCGATGGTTGCCCAGCACATCGCCAATGGCATGTA
>DAIQBG010000033.1:0-31165 GCA_036781265.1 Anaerolineales bacterium
CCTGGATGCCCTGGTGCAGCACGTCGTCGGCCAGGCGGAAGGCATCCTGCAGGGAAGCGCGCTTATCGGCTACCTGCAAGAGGCGGTCGTTGGGGATGGCGATCAGCGTATCGGCATGCTCTTTGAGCTTGCCGATGCCGACCTCCGCCGACTGCAACCGGCGCATGCCCTCGAACGTGAACGGACGGGTGACCACGCCGATGGTCAGGGCGCCGCTTTCCTTGGCGATCTGCGCCACAACAGGCGCCGCGCCGGTGCCGGTGCCGCCGCCCATGCCTGCCGTCACAAAGACCATATCCGAGCCTTTGAGCACGTTATACAGCTCGTCCGCCGATTCCTCAGCAGCTTTGCGGCCGATCTCCGGATCGCCTCCGGCGCCCAGTCCGCGCGTGAGCTTGTCGCCCAGGCGGACCTTAGCAGGCGCCTGCGCCAGCATGAGGGCCTGCGCGTCGGTATTCACTGCAATGAATTCGACGCCCTGGATGCCCTCATCGATCATGCGATTAACGGCGTTTGTCCCGCCGCCTCCCACACCGATCACCTTAATGCGGGCGAAGGCTTCTTTCCCTTTCTCTTTCTCTTCAGCTTGCTTCTTAGTCGAGTCCATATCTACCTCCATCAATTATTGAGTCTTATGATGCTTACCATTGATTCCGCAGCAAAATAATTACCACGGTTACATTCCGGTCCCAATTGCAGTTGGAACCCGGTTACGGCAAAATCCTTCCGATCCATTTCTTCACCATATCCATAGAGTTCTCTCCTTTGGCGCGGCGGCTGCGGCCTGCGCCGAGATCCTGGTCGTGCATCGACAGCGCCCAGCGCAGCAGACCTACGCCGGTCGAGTAAGCGGGTGATTTGAGACGGTCCACCAGGCCGGTTAAGTTTTCCGGTTGTGCCATGCGGACCGGCATGCCGAGCACCTCGGAGGCAACTCGCTTAATGCCTGGCAGCAGGGCTGTGCCGCCGGTCAGCACCATCCCGGCTGGCAGTAAGCCGTCGTACCCGGAGCGCTTGATTTCCTGCAGCGTGAGGGTAAAGATCTCCTCCACGCGCGCCTCAATGATGTGCGCCATTTCCTGGCGATTGATCTGCACCGGACGTTCCTCACCGAACGGACGGATAGAGAAGTATTCTTCCGAGCCCACGCCTGTGCGCATGGCATAGCCGTGCTGCTTCTTGACATCCTCCGCCTGCGGGAATGCCAGACGCAGTCCATGGGCAATATCTTGCGTGATATGGTTGCCGCCGACTGCCAGCACCATCGTATGCCAGACATCTCCGTTGACGTACAGCGCCAGGTCGGTGGTGCCGCCGCCGATATCACAGACTGCGGCACCCATCTGGCGCTCCTGCTCGGTAAGCACCACCTCGGCAGATGCCAGCGGATTCAACACGAACTGCTGGATCTCGACTCCTGCCGCCCCCACACACTGGCGCAGGTTGTCGCCGGTCGCTGCCGAGGCTGTAATGATGTGCGCCTCGACCTCCAGACGATAGCCATGCATCCCCTTCGGGTTGCGAATGCCATCCTGCCCGTCTACCGTAAAACCGCGCTGGATGACATGGATAATTTCGCGGTCATAGGGAATGGCGACCGACCGCGCCTGGTCCAGGGCATGCAGGATGTCGTATTGCTCGATGGCATTCCCGTTCACCGCCACCGCGCCCCGGCTGTTCACAGACGAGACATGCGCGCCAGCCATGCTGACCAACGCCGAGGTGATCTCCAGACCGGATGTGGATTCCGCTTTTTCCACCGACTTGGTGATCGCCTGCGAAGCAGCCGCCAGATCCACGATCATGCCCTTGCGGATACCTTCGGAAGGTTCGATGCCCACGCCGAGAATTCGAACGGATTTATCGTCCTCCACTCGTCCCACCAGCGTACACACTTTGGTTGTGCCAACGTCGATTCCTACAACAATTTCTTCCATAAGCACCTTCGATTCTGTATGCGGCTACTCATTCAGCCGGTAATACGGCGCGGTCGGATAGGTCACATTGATGACGGCTGGCTGAATGCCTCGCTGTCCCAGCGAATCCACCAGCGACTGATACACGCGCATTTTCAACTCAATATCCGATCCTTTCGTGCCAAAATGGACACGCCAACCGCGCGGGTCATTCCAGCCAAACCCAAAGGTTCCATCGTACAGGATCGTCACGCCCGGCGGGACGTGCGTCGCCAGTCCCTGGATGGCCCGCACCATGTCCTGAGAAATGAAAGGAGCAGGCGTCAGAGGGTCGGGAGAGACGTTGATCTCAACGGGCGGAGCGGACACCGCCATCACAGGAACCAACCCCTGTACTTCACCCCGCGGACGGAAGGCGACGCCGTCCTCCGAGATCCAGGTGTAACTGGGTCCCTGTTCCCAGCGGATGACGGGCTTGCGCTCCTCCACACGCACCGATACTGTATTTGGCAAGGTCACTTCCACATCCGCGGAAACAAACTCGGGAAAGGCGAGCCGTAGCTCTGTCTCCAGCTTGGAAGGCACCAGCAGGTACGCCGGCTCTCCCGCGATCTTCATAGCCGAACTGATTTCCTCCGGGGACACGATTTGATTGCCCGTGACCTGTGCTTGTGTCACGCGTAGCTGCGGGAGGTTGAAGGCAAAATACAACGCCGCACCCAGCAGTGCCACCAGCAGGAACGAAGGCAAACGCCTGCCCAGATTCGGGCGCGAAATACGGATGCCGCGCAGCTCTGCGTCCGGCGCTACGGGTAGAAGCGCATTCTGGAAGCGACGACGAGCACTACTCGTGTTACTGGAACGCGCCGTTCGACGCTTGGGCTGCGTGAATTCCTGGCGACCCCGGCTTGTGACCCGCGCTGAGCGCGTTGCTTCACTGGAAGCCCGTTGCATCCGCTGCCTGTTCTCCCGTTCGCGGCGCAGCCGGACGAGATCGGCACGGTTGACGTCTTGCTTTTCGCTCATCCGCTCCTCCGATACATGTGTGACGTACGGTCACGGTCGGCCTTGCGCTCCATTGCCAGCTCGATCAAACGGTCAACCAGTTCCGGATAGGGCAGCCCGCTGGCTTCCCACAGCTTGGGATACATGCTGATCTTGGTGAAGCCCGGGATGCTGTTCAACTCATTCAAATAAACGTTGTTGGTATCCTTTTCGACAAAGAAATCGACGCGCGCCATGCCGGCACAATCGATGGCCTTGAAGGCTTCCACCGCATACCTGCGGATACACTCGCTGATTTCATCCGGCAGGGAAGCAGGAACAACTAACCCGGAGGTGCCATCGATGTATTTGGATTCGTACGAATAAAACTCGCGGCTCGGCAGCACTTCACCGCAAACCGAGGCTACCGGCTCATCGTTGCCCAGCACACTGACTTCGATTTCACGCACGTTCCGCACACCTTTCTGGATCAGGATGCGGCGGTCGAAAGCAGCCGCCTCCATCAGTCCTTCCTGCAGGTCTGAGCGGTTGTTGCACTTTGTCACCCCGACGGAGGAGCCAAGATTGGCGGGTTTGGTGAAGAAGGGATATTCGCCCAGTTGCTCTGCTCTCTCGATCAGCGACGTCATATCGTTTTCGATCTCCGCCCGCAGCACGAGCATTGTCTCCACCACCGGAATCTGGTTGGCAACCATAACATCCCGGAAAACGCCCTTGTCCATGCCGACTGCAGAACCCAGGACGCCGGCGCCGACGTAGGCAACATCTGCCATCTCGAATAAGCCTTGCACGGTGCCGTCTTCGCCAAACGTTCCGTGCAGCACCGGAAAGAAGACATCGATCACACGAGCGCCATGGGTGGGATCGGCGCTGAAGGTAAAAGGTTCGAGACCTGTCAACTTTTCGTCTTCGAAGTTTCCAATCACATCTTCGCCGGTCAGCCACTTGCCCGCATGTGTAATGCCGATCTGGGTGACTTCATATTTGGCAGGGTCGAGCACAGACAGCACGGAGCGCGCCGACATCAGCGAGACCTCGTGCTCGCCGGAGCGCCCACCGAATATCACTGCCACATGAAGTTTCTTGTCAGTCATACAATCTCTCTAACCATCTGCTCTCGCCGCCGGTGACGGCGCAGAGAGCTTATGGATTCACCAATCTCCAACCAGCTCGATCTCAAGCTCCAGCTCGACTCCCTGAGAGTCCTTGACTCTCTTGATCACCAGCTCGATCAGGGCACGGATATCCTCTGCCCGGGTAGTGCCGTGGTTGATAAAGAAGTTCCCGTGCAACGGACTGATCTCAGCATTTCCGATGCGGGTGCCTTTGAGACCGGCGGCATCGATGAGCCGACCCGCGTAATCGCCGTTCGGGTTTTTGAACATCGAGCCCATGCTGGCACCGGGCGGCTGGGTTGTCTTGCGGTGAGCGCTGAACTGCTCGATATTTGCACTGACCACATCCTTCGTGGAATGCCGCAAGCGGAGATCCGCTGCGAGCACGATCGCGTCCAGCTCACCGCGCTTGAAGACACTGGTGCGATAGCCATAGCCCATTTGCTCAGCGGTAAACCTTTCGCGCTCTCCTTCAGCGGTGAGCAGCTCCGCCCAGTTGAGGTTGCCAGACGTATCTCCGCCGAATGCGCCCGCATTTCCATAAACCGCACCGCCGATCGTGCCGGGGACGGTTGCTGCCCATTCAAGACCTGCCAGACCTTTCGCAGCACAGCGGTTGGCGAGATTGCTGAAGATCACGCCGGACTCAGCTGTGACCGATGGCTCGCCATCGCCATCGTTATGGAAGCGGACTCCCTTCGCCCGGTTGAGCACCACCACACCACGCACCCCCCGGTCGCTGACCAGCACATTCGAGCCGCCTCCAAGCACGAGATACTCAATTTCGTGTTTGCGCAACAACTTGATGATTCGCGCCAGCTCATCGGCGAACTCGGCTGTGATGAGGATATCGGCAGGCCCGCCAATGCGCGCGGAGGTATACGGCGCAAGAGAGACATTCTCCTTCACCTTGTCGCCAAGCTTGGCGTACAACACATCAACAGGGTGAACCAGTGTAACCATTTTTACATCACTCGTCGTCTTCTTTTTCACTTAGTTTCTCGATCAGCTTCTCAACATTCTCTTCAACCGTTTTTTCCTGTTTCTCGGCATCCTTTTTCTTTTTCTCGGGTTGGCGGGACTCCCTGTCAAAGAAGGCCAGAACCATCTTCAACGGCGGCAGGAAGAAGGTTTCGCCTCGCTCCTCAGGGTGGAACGGCGAAGGATCTTTCTTCTTTTCTTCATCCGACATGAGCTTGCACCATTCCTCTACTCAATGCCTGCTCTGGCTGCAATACGGCTTTCCTTGCCACGGGCGGACTGCTTCTTATAACCTTGTTTCATTCTCGTGGTCAGTCCCCGGGCAAGCTCATCGCTCGCATCGTTCCCTGCGATGCGGGGAGGTAAGGCTCGGCGCGCATTCGTGAGGACCATTTTCAATGAGAACAGGGATGAGGTCTCAAAACGATAGGAAGGAGTCATTTGTTTTCTCATATGCGGCTACCTTTCCTGCAATCCTTTTACGACATCCGCGCTGATCTGGTCTGCATCGCCCGCGGAAAGTACCAGCACAACATCGCCGGGCTGCAGATGTTCGAGCAGATGGGCTGTCACTTCCGGCAGGCTCTTGATATAGCGTGCAGAGAGATGCGGCATCGCACTGACGACTTCCGCCGAGGTAAATTCCTCGCCAAGCTCGCGCGCTGCGTAAACCTCCGTCACAATCACCTCATTGGCATCCTTGAAGGCGCGGGCAAAGTCGAGGAACAGGGTTCTCGTGCGCGAATAGGTGTGAGGCTGCCAGACAGCCCAGATCCGCGCCTCAGGATAACGGGCGCGCGCACCGGCCAGCGTCGCCCGGATCTCGCTGGGGTGGTGAGCGTAATCATCGAAGATACGGATCCCATTCACTTCGCCGCGCAGCTCAAAGCGGCGCCCGGTGCCTGTGAATTCACCCAGAGCCTTAGCGGCTTTCCGGCGGGAGAGACCCAGCACCCCGAGGATGGCAAATACTGCCAGCGCATTGCGAACGTTATGCACGCCCGGCACTTGCAGGGAAACCTTCACAGAGGTGGAAGTCTTGCTTGCCAGGTTCGAGATGACCGCAAAGTCGAAACCGCCGCGCGTATTCGACTGGACATCGCGCGCCTGGATCCAGAGAGGATTGTTGATGGTCATCTCGTTTTGCAAGCCGTACGAGATGACGTTCAAACCCCGGTTGCGGGCAAAAGGCATCAGGGCAGCCGCTCCGGCATCTTCGGCGCAGGCAACGAGAGTGCCGTCCGGAGGCAGCAGATCCACGAACTGCTCGAAGGCTCTATACATGGACTCGAAGGTCGGGAAGAAATCGGGGTGGTCGTGCTCGAGGCTCGTCACCACAGCAATCTGCGGCTTGAGACCGAGGAACATGTTGTCATATTCGTCGGCTTCGATCACGAAGACCGGTCCCGTCCCGGCGTGGGCGTTGACGCCGAGGTTATTCACCGTGCCTCCCACGATGAAGGAAGGATCGCGCCCCATCTGCGAAAGCACCCAGGCGGTCATGGCGGTGGTGGTTGTCTTGCCGTGCGTGCCTGCAATGGCTATGCCCGTCTTGTCCTGCATCAGACGGCCGAGGAAGTCCGCCCGTTTGTAAACCGGGATGCCTGCCCGTTTCGCGCCCAGGATTTCGGGGTTGTCGTCGCTGACCGCAGAGGAGCGCACGACCCAGTCCGCTCCTGTCAGGTTACGCGGATGGTGTCCCACGTACACAGCCGCACCCGCTTTGCGCACGTCCTCGGCGAAGGGAGAAAGAGCGCGGTCAGAACCGCTCACCGTATATCCGCTCTCCAGCAGGAGGCGGGCGATGGCGGAGAGACCGCTTCCCCCGATGCCGATGAAATGGACGTGTGTCATTTTCTCTTACAGCCTTTTCACGACTAAATGTAGACGATGATCACAAACACAAATGCGAGGATGACCGCAAAGTAGATGAGCGGTACGCCAAATACCTGGGGCGGCATGAGCAACATCATCCGATTAACGAAGTCAATCAATGTGGGATCTGTAGGCGCGCTGATTACCTTTGGGTACGGATAGTTTGCCACGTGTACGTAATACAGGACCGTCCCGGCAATCAGGTAGCCGTTGATTCCGCCGAAAAAGATACCAAGGATTGTGTCCTGAACCTTCTCGCGCCTTGCTCGTGAGGCCAGGTGTGGAACGAGGGCGACGGTCTGGTAGCCAAAAAAGACCAGCGCAAGCAGAGTCAGCGTCCGTAACCAGAAGAACACCGTGGCATTCGTTGCCGCCAGGTCGGCTACAAATGGGACAAATTGAAATATTAGATAATTGAGCGCCAGCGCGATGATCACGCTAAAAGAAACAAGCAACTCCTTTGCCCAGCCGCGCATCCCGCCGACAATGGCAAAGAGGAAGATGTACATCCAAAACAAAATGACAATACTCATCATGGTGTTTCTCCCGCCAGTTGCATCAACTGACTGGCGATCTTCTCTGCAGCACGCGGGTGAGATAGCTCAAACATGGCAGCGCGCATGGCTTTGAGCTTATTGGGGTTCTCGAACAAAACGTTCAAAGTGACCAACAGCTCATCATTCAGGCGATCATCCCGTAACATGATCGCCGCACCCCGGCGAGCCAGATAATCGGCATTGACTTTCTGGTAGCGCCAGGCGTGTGGATACGGCACAAGGATAGCAGGCAGGGCAAACAACGGGTACTCGCCCAGGCAGCTGGCGCCGGCGCGTGAGACCACCAGGTCCGCGGCTGCCAACGCTGCGCCCATCTCATGCAAGTAGGGCATAGCATGGTAACGGCCGGCAAACTGCGGCGGCAATCCCTGGCGCGCCCCATCAACAAGGACCCAGTCCCTGTCGCCGGTGAGATGGATCAGCTCGAACCTCTTGAGCAACGCAAGCAGGTTGTTCAACACGGCCAGATTAATAGACCGCGCGCCCAGGCTCCCGCCAAAGACCAACAGCACAGGAAATTCTCCGGAAATACCCAAGTGCGAGTGCGCCGTCTGGCGATCCCAGACCGCCAGGTCCGCGCGCAGGGGATATCCGGTCTCGTGCACTTGTTTGTTAAAGAACTTTTGTGTTTGCTCGGTAGTCACGGCAATGACATCTGCAAAACGAGCCAGTGATTTCAGCGCCATACCGGGCTCGATATCAGGTACATACAGAAGGGTCGGGATGGAACGCCCGGCCAGCGCCACGGGTACTGCCACATAACCGCCGGTAAAAAACAACACATCCGGTTTGAAGTCATTGATAATGCCATAAGCAGACAGGAGCCCACGCCCCAGCAACATCAGATTGCGAGGCAGGGCAACCAGGCTGGCACCATGCACACCGGCAGCAGAAATCGACTTGAAGGGAATGCCCTGGCGTTTCACCAGAGTTCCCTCCATGCCGCCTTCGCCGCCCACCCACAGCGTTTTCACGTCTTTGGCCTTAGCCGCGAGTGCGCTGTGAACGGCGAGGGCGGGATACACTCCGCCGCCCGTTCCGCCGGCGCAAATCAATAACCGCACCGAATGACCTCCAATCGTTTTCTTCCTGCTTGACAATCTCACTGCTCTGGCGGGAGATATTCAAAATGATGCCAACCGCCGACAGGGTAGATACAAGGTTCGAGCCGCCGGCGCTGATGAAGGGCAGCGCGTTCCCGGCAAACGGCATTAAGCCAACCATGACAGACATGTTGATAAGCGCCTCGATACCGATCCAGAATGTGATTCCGGAGGCAAGCAGGGTACCGAGCATATCGGGGGCGCGACGGGCTATGACGAGCCCACGCCAGACGAGCATTGCATACAGGCCCATCAGAAGCACCGACCCGAACAAACCCATCTCCTCTGCAACTACCGCGAAGATACTATCCGTCGGCGCAAAGGGCAGGCCCGTTAGCTTGGTATTCGCCTGTCCCAGTCCCACGCCGAAGACACCGCCTTTGATCACTGCCTCGAGCGAGCGCTGGACGTGATAGGACGATTGAGTCGGATCCTGCAAGCCGGCCACAAAGGACGTGACACGATCCTGTCCTGTGGCGCTGAACTGGACGACGACCCAGCCCATGAAGACCGCCAGGATCAGAAGGAACATGATCTGGCGGATGTCCGCCCCGGCGAGGAAGAACAACAACCCACCCAGGATCAGGACTGTGCCCGCGGCGCTCAAGTCCGGCTGCAGGTAGATAAGCCCGCCAATGATACCAAGTATGACACCCAGGGGAATTAATCCCAGGCTAATATCATGCAGGAAATCGCGCTTTGCATACAACCAGACCGCAAGATAGATGACAGCCACAAGTTTCGCGATCTCGGATGGCTGGTAGGAGCCCTCATACAGAGAGCGGGAAGCGCCCAGCCGCATTTCGTTGACGAATAACACTGCCGCCAGCAGACCGATGGTGCCAAGCATGGCAAAGATCACCATTTTCCGCCAGTGATGGTAATCAAACAGGGAAAGCCCGACTGCCACAGAGACACCCAGAAGCATCCACCGCACCTGGCGTGCGAACATATAGGTCGAAGAGCCGAACTCCTTATACGAAAAGTCAAAGGAAGCCGAATACAACATGATCAAGCCAAACACCATTAATGCCACGGTCGTCAATGCCATAGGGATATCGACGCCATGCGCCAGCTTTTTGGTGGGCGAAAATTTCACCCGATCGTCTACGAAAGCTCTCGTACCCATTCTTTAAACCTTTCTCCGCGCTCCGCAAAATCCTTAAATTCGTCGAAGCTGGTGCCGCCCGGGGATAAAAGGACGACATCGCCCGGCTCAGCCACCTCTGCCGCCCTGGCAACCGCCTCACGCAGACCCTGCGTCCGCGTCAGCCTCGCCCGGTCCTCGCGCAGCCCGAGGTTTTCCGCGGTTTTCTCGATCTTCTCTGCCGCCTCCCCGAACAGAACCACGTGATCGACGCGTTCGCGCACGAGCTGCAGCAGCTCTTTCCAGGGAAGATCTTTATCGCGGCCGCCGAGTAGCAACACAATTGGCTCCTCAAAGGCACGGATAGCAGCCATGCTTCGCTCGGGCGCAGTCGCAATCGAGTCGTTGTACCAGCGTACCCCACGCAGCTCGCGAATCAGCTCCAGACGATGCGGCACGCCTCGGAATTCCTCCGCCGCCTCAAGCATCGCATCCAGAGGAAACCCGGAGGCATGACCGATGGCAAAGGCAGCCAGCACGTTCAGTATGTTGTGGTCGCCGCGTAATGCAACCCTTTCGCGCAGTAGCAGCGGTATATAAGCGTTGCCATCCCGCAGATTTAGCAAGCCATCGTGCAGATACGTACCGTTCAAGCTTTGCTCCAGCTCGTCCAGGCTGAACGTGTACAACTTGCCCCTGACCCTGTTCCGCAGGCTCCACGCGCCCTTGTCGTCGCGTCCGAGAATGGCCGCGTCCCGGTCGCCCTGGAACTCCAGGATGCGCGCCTTGGCAGCCGTGTACGCTTCCATCGTGCCGTGCCGGTCGAGGTGGTTCGGCGTAATGTTCAGGATCGCCGCCACGTTTGGCGAGAGCGTCATCTGCTCTAGCTGGAACGAAGAGAGTTCCATAATTGCAAGGTCATCGGCCTGTATGTTGTCCACATAGTTGATCAGTGGGTCGCCGAGGTTACCGCCTACGTATGCCTGATCGCCATAAGCGGTTTTCGCCATATTCCCGACCAGGGTGGTTGTCGTTGTCTTGCCCGCCGAGCCGGTGATTCCAATGGTCCGGCAGGGAACGGCTTCCATGAAAATCTGCGAGTCGTTTGAAAGCGGGATGCCTCGTTTCATGGCTTCGACCACAATCGGCAGCGTGAGGGGGATACCGCCGGAAAGGCAAAGCACATCGGTGGAATCCAGAAGCTCGAGCGGGTGCCCCCCCAGCTCCCAGTGGATCGAAAATTCGGCAAGGGACTTACGCGCAATCTGCAGCTCCGCTTCGTTGTGCATGTCGCTCAGCGTCACGTGTGCGCCATGCAGCGACAACCAGCGCGCCAGCGCCAGCCCCTGCCGGGCTGCACCGAGAATAAGGACACGCTTGCCGTTCCAATCTTTCATCATCACACCAATGCCAGTCCCATCCCGACCATCGCGGTCAGCAAGCCAATTAACCAGAAACGCTGCACAACCTGGGTCTCGCTCCAGCCCAGAAGCTCAAAATGCAGGTGGAGAGGCGCCATTTTGAAAAAACGCTTACCCTTTGTCAATTTGAAATAAAGCACCTGGATCACGACGCTCAAGGCTTCACTGAGCGGGATGACCGCAATCACGAGCAGCAGTGGCCATTGACCGGTCATGAGCGCGATCACTGCCAGCGTAGACCCCAGCGCGAGAGAACCCGTATCGCCCATGATCAGCTCTGCCGGATGCACATTGAACCAGAGGAATCCGAATAACGCGCCGACGATCGTAAAGCAGAACCGCGCCAGATAAAACTGGCCCTGCATGAGCGCAATCCCGCCGAAGGCCGCGAAGGCTGTCGCAGAGATCAGCCCCGCCAGGCCATCCAGCCCATCGGTGAAATTGACGGCGTTCGATTCGCTCACAATGATGAACGCCGCGATTGGGATGTACCATAAGCCCAGCTCGATATCACCTTTGATGCCGGGCAGCCGCATTTCCGGGACTTCCAGGATATATTTCAGGACAAATGCGGTACCAAGCGCCAGCACCACCTGCGCCAGGAATTTGGTGCGCGCCCGCAGCCCTTCGCCGCGGCGCTTGCCGCGGATCCCCTCCCAGTCATCCACCGCGCCCAGCAGTGCGTACCCCACCAGGACGATCAAGGGTACCAGCACGGACCGACCGATCACAGTGAAGCCGATCAGCGTGGCAGCGTTGAGCAAGGCAGTCAACAACAGGACTGGCAGAATGAACAGCACCCCACCCATCGTGGGCGTGCCCATCTTGACGCTGTGATGGCTGGGCTCGTCCACGCGGATGATCTTGCCCACCTTGAAGTGGCGGAGCACGCGCAGCAACGGAGGTCCCCAGATGACGGTCATTACGAATGCCAGCATCGCCAGCCCGAGCACAAGCGTCGTCTGCCTCACGAGCGCGCCTCCAGCAGGGAGGTAATGCGGTCCATGCGCAATCCGTGCGAGCCTTTGATCAGGACTGTATCGTCCTTGGTCAGGTTTGATTTCAACCATTCCATGAGAGGCTCGAATTCGTCGAATACGAAGATAGACGATCTTTTCATGCCTGCGCGCCGCGCAGCTTCAGCGATCATATGCGCACGCTCGCCCAGCGTGAGCAGGATGCTTGCCACTTGCGCGGCGCGCAGACCGACCATCTCGTGCCCGCCGCGTTCATACGGACCGAGCTCGAGCATCTCACCCAGTACAGCGATCTTCCGCCCTTCCAGCTCATCGAGCAGTGTCAGCGCAGCCAGCATCGACTCGGGGGAAGCATTATAGGTATCGTCCAGGAGCAATGCACCTGTCTGGCTACGGACAGCAGCCAGGCGTAATTGCGTATGTCCCTGGTTCAACCCTTCCAGGATCTCCTGCCAGTTCATGCCTTCCACCAGCCCCACTGCCGCGGCACGCAGCGCTGTGTGCACCGAATGGCGCCCGATCAATGGGATGCGCACATGCAGGGTTTCGCCCTGGTAATGCAGCCGGAAGCGAATACCCTCCAGCCCCAGCCCGACAACGTTATCTGCCCAAAGGTTGGCTTCACGAGACAAGCCGTAGAAGAAAATGCGCGCCTTGGTTTTTTCTTCCATCTGGCGCACCCAGGGGTCGTCGAAGTTCAGGATTGCCACGCCCTCGGGAGCGGGAGGCAGCGCCTGTACCAGCTCGGATTTACCGCGAGCAATGGCTTCCTGAGAGCCCGCCCTTTCGGCATGCACCAGGCCAATATTGGTCACCACGCCGACCTGGGGCAGGGCAATATCACACAGGAGCGCAATTTCCCCCGGCACGTAGAACCCCATCTCGAGCACCGCCCGCTGGTGTCCTGAGCTAAGCCGCAGGATGGTCAGCGGGAGCCCGATTTCGTTGTTGAGATTTCCCGGGCTTTTCAGCGTGCGGTAGCGCGTACTCAGGACTTCCGCCACCATTTCCTTAGTGGTGGACTTTCCCACACTGCCTGTGATCCCCACCACGCGCAGGTCCAGCTTGCGCCGCCAGTAGCGCGCGATCTGCTGCAGTGCGCCGACTGTGTTTTCCACGCGCAGACAGAGCGGCGGATTCAATTTCTCGCCAGTCAATGCGTCTGCAAAGGAGGAGCTCCGCAGATCGAGGGTCCGGAACGTGCCGGTCAGCTCTCTTTGGATTAAAGCAAAAGAAGCCCCGCGCCGAAATGCTTCCTCAACGAAATCATGTCCATCTGCTTTCTCGCCGGGAATGGCGACGAACAGCGAGCCCGGGATCACCTGCCGCGAGTCGATCACCGCTTCGGTGATGACCGTCGTGGCGAGGGGACGAACGTTCGTCAGGGCTTCGAGCGCATCGGCGAGAGTC
Source organism: Anaerolineales bacterium (assembly GCA_036781265.1). Classification (GTDB taxonomy): domain Bacteria; phylum Chloroflexota; class Anaerolineae; order Anaerolineales; family Villigracilaceae; genus Defluviilinea. The sequence continues at coordinate 13,448 of DAIQBG010000033.1, forward strand.
AGCATCTTATTCGATTGCCAGTTGTTGACGCACGGCGTCAGGTGGAATATCTAACAGGATTACACTTTGCTCGGCTACTTGAGCGAAAACCGGTGAAGCTGTCTGAGAAGCCCAGATGGATGTGCTCGGACTTTCCATCCAGACGTAGACCATGAACTGGGGATCATCCACAGGTCCCCAGCCGACAAAGGAAACGTTCGTATGGTACGGATCGTAGCCATATTCCTTGGGGATCTGCGCGGTTCCTGTCTTGCCTGCCAATCGGTAGCCGGGCAGCAGCGCCAGCGAAGATTCCTCCTCGAGAGAGATCGCCAGCATTTCATTGAGTGTGCGCGCCGTTGCCGGAGAGATAGGGGAGCCGGCATATTGGGAGGGGACATTGTACTGGTGACCATCCCGCACCATGGAATACAGCACGTGCGGCGTGACCATCTTACCCTCATTAGCGATCGCGGAGGCTGCGGTCAGCAATTGCAACGGCGTCACACTGACGCCTTGACCGAACGCATTGGTCCCCAGATCCACCGGATACCAGTCCCCGTCGCCCGGGACTTTTAGCCTGCCTGAAGCTTCCCCGGAGAGATCCACCCCCGTTGGGTGACCGAGCCCGAAACGCTCCATATAACCATAAAACGACTGCGTGCCCATTTGGGAGGAGATCCAGGCGAGACACACGTTCAGGGAGTGTTGCAGACAGCCCACCATGTTCTGCTGGCCCCACGAATCCCGGTTCCAGTTCTGGATGGTGATCCCACCCACCTCGATCGCACCGGTATCGACGAACGTGGTCTCCGGGTAGACCACGCCGGCATCCAGCGCCGCAGCCATCGTCAGGATCTTCAGCACAGAGCCCGGCTCATACGCCATGCCGATCGAGCGGTTGTACTGGCTGCCGTCATCGTACAGGGAAAAATAGTTGTTATAGTTGTTGAGATCCATGCGCGGCGTGGCAGCCATAGCCAGAATATCGCCGCTGCGCGGGTCCATGACAATAATAGTGCCGTTGCTCGCACCATGCGTGACCAGCGCCTCATCGAGAATGCGCTCGACGTTGGCCTGCAGGTCGCGGTTGATTGTGAGAACAAGGGATGTACCGTTCGGCACACGCGGGATCTCGGTCGCCTTATTGGGGTCGCTGGGCACCCAGACCTGCACCGGGTTGCCCGCCAGCAGGTCGTTGTACTTCTCCTCCACACCAAAGTAGCCGCGCCCGTCGCGGGTTACAAAGCCGAGCACATTGGATGCCAGGTCTTTTTCCGGGTAGCTGCGCTGCAAGTGCGGTTTGAATGCCAGCCCGCTCAGGCGCGGGTCGTCCGCATCGTCGAGCTGGGCAATCATTCTCTGCAGCGCCTCGACAATCTCCACGCTGACGTAATCCTGGATCACAACATACTGCCAGCTCTCCGGAGACTCTGTCAGTTTGGCATGAATCTCTTCATAAGGCAGTCCCATATGGGTGCTGAGAATGGAAGCCATAGTCTCCGGGCTTTCCATCTCGCGCAGGCTGACACCCACCTCGTAGACTGTTCGGTTCCCCGCCAGCAGGTGTCCATTGCGATCATAGATTTCACCGCGTTCAGGATAGAACATCTGGAACTCTCCTGAGTAGCGATCACCCTGGGAGAGGAAGATCATCGCCTGCTCGCTCATTTGGATCCGGACCATTTGGACAATAACAGCCAGCCCGACAAACATCAGGCAGGCGACAATGATCAGGGAACGGATGGCGTACTGCTGTCTCATGGCTAGCGCGGCGCTCCGGACCGGATTCGATCATCGAACCACTCGAGCAGGGACTGAGTGAATTCAGCGGGCATGGAATCGATGCGCGGCGATGCATCTTTGGCTGCCAGCAGGATGTCTGGCTCAGGGGTCACGAAGCCGGGCACCGCCACGTAATCCAGCTCGCCTGGTAAGACGGGACGATAGCCCAATTCGAGGGCGCGTCGCTGCATGACCTCCGTGGAGGTCAGGTCCGCGAGCTGCGTTTCCAGGTCCGCATTTTCACGCTGCACCGCTGTGATGACGATGCGCATTTCCTGGATCTCACGTCCTGCCACCGCGGTCCGCGCAGTGACGTCCAGATACAACGCTGCGACCATGGCTGCGCAGATCACGGCAAGCAGAAATGCGCCGATCCACTGGCGTTGAATCCGCCAGGGGGCCTGTCTGTAAGCATGAATTATTTGAGTAGCTTGTCCTTGCATAACGACCTTTATATTTGGGCGATTGGTCGGTCTTTTCACCAAAAAGGACACTAAGGTCACGAAGGAAAACCTTTGGGGTCTTGCTCTACCCCTTTGTGTTCTTTGTGCCCTTCGTGGTGAAAAATTATAATTTTTCTGCAATGCGCAGCTTCGCACTGCGTGCTCTCGGATTGTTCTGTATTTCGTCTTCCGAGGGCGTGATCGGTTTTCGATGTACCTCTTTCAGCGTTGCCTTGCGTTCTTCCTCGTAAATCCGTTCATACGGCGGGTTGACCAGATCCTTGCTCTGCTCGCGGAAGAAATCCTTGACGATGCGGTCTTCCAGGGAGTGGAAGGCGATGATTGCGACTCTGCCTCCGGGTTCGAGGGCTGCCACCGCCTGGGGCAGGACCTCCTCGATAGCTCCTAGTTCCTCGTTGACCGCAATCCGCAGCGCCTGGAAGGTCCTCGTCGCCGGATGGACTCGGCCGCCTCGACGTGGAGAAACCGCTTCGATAACGGCGACCAGCTCGCGGGTGGTGTGGATCGGTCTCGCCTTCACGATGGCTCGCGCGATCTTGCGGGACTCACGCTCCTCGCCATAGCGGTAGATCAGGTCCGCCAGCTCCCGCTCCGAGTATGTGTTCACCAGGTCCGCGGCGGTCTGCAGGATGTGCGGACCGAAGCGCATGTCCAGCGGGGCATCGTGCTGGAAGGAGAAGCCCCGCTCGGGCGTATCGAACTGTATCGATGAAGCGCCGAGGTCGAGCAGGATGCCATCCACCGCATCCCATCCGAGCTGCGCCAACTGCGTGGAGAGAGAAGTATAGGAGGCTTGCGCCAGATGGATGCGGTGCTCGTAGGGAGCCAAGATCCTGCGAGCGATCGCAAGTGCCTGCGGGTCTACGTCGAGACCCAGCAGACGCCCATCTGGCGCAGACGCCTCCATGATTCCGCGGGCATGGCCGCCCGCGCCCAATGTCCCATCCACATAACGCCCCCCGCTCTGAGGCTGCAACGCGTGTATAATCTCTTTGTAAAGTACAGGTTCGTGCGGTGAGTCGTTCATGTAGTAACGACTTTAGTCGTTAATGGTTTTCAACGGTTCAAGCCGTTACTACGAATAACCACGAGAAAGGTCGAGCGTGGCGAAGCGCTGGTTGTTCATCTCGACATCCTGCAGCTGATCCATTTGCTGGTACCAGTCGGCGGGATTCCATACTTCGAAGTAGTCACCCTGCCCGGCGACGATCGCTTCGCCATTCAGTTCGATAACCTGACGGAGGTTCCCCGGAACTAAAATGCGCCCGACTCGATCAATCTCCACGGAGTAAGCGTTGGAAAGGATGAGCCGGCGCAGGAGGCGTGCATTTGGGTCAGCCATGTTCATGGCGTTGATGCGCTCGTACACTTCATTGAAGTGCACATCGGTCATTACCATCAGGCATTTGTCAAAGCCCTGGGTGATAAAGGCGCCAGCAGCCAGCAACTCGCGATAGCGCGCCGGGATCATCAGGCGCCCTTTTTCATCGAGATTATGCTGGAACTGACCTAAGAACATTTGTGCTATAATTCCTTATTAACAGGTGAACGCCGGCGCAACCGGCGTCCTACCACTTTTTACCACTTTCTCCCACAATTATACAACTTTCAAATGAAAAAGCAATAGTTTTGTCGAATTTGCTTCTCCACCTTATGTCCTACTGCTATGATCCCGTCCCGACCATTTACCTTTCTTGAGTCGCCCCGCTGGGTGGATTATGCCCTGCTCGACAGCGGCGATGGGCTCAAGCTCGAACGCTTTGGCAAGTATGTGTTCGTGCGGCCCGAGGCGCAGGCAATGTGGAAGCGCGCGCTCGATGCCGATTGGAAACAGGCACACGCGATCTTTGTGCCAACCGGCGAGGAAAGCGGCGGGCACTGGGACTTTAAAAAGAAGGTGGAGGAACAATGGACTTTGAGCTATACATTTCCCCACTTAAATAACAACATCACTTTTAAGGTTATGACCACTCCCGGGCGGCATCTCGGTGTGTTCCCCGAAGTCGCCGCGCACTGGGACTGGTTCAGCGGACTGATTGCACAATCAAAACGAGAAGCCAATGTTTTGAACCTGTTCGGATATACCGGGCTAGCGAGTCTGGCCGCCGCCGCAGCGGGTGCAAAGGTGACTCACGTGGACGCCTCGAAGAAATCCGTGAGCTGGGCGCGCGAGAACCAGGCGATATCCGGACTGACCGAACGGCCCATCCGCTGGATCGTGGACGACGCCTTGAAGTTCGTGCAGCGGGAGGCGCGGCGGGGCGTGAAGTATGACGGCATTATTTTGGACCCACCTAAATTTGGGCGCGGACCCAAAGGGGAAATCTGGGAAGTGTACAAGTCCTTACCAGATCTGTTGCAGGCGTGCGGAGAGTGTATAAGTAGTAATCCCTTGTTTGTTGTGACGACAGTGTATGCGGTGCGCGCCTCCGCCATCCACGTGGCGCAGGCTATGCAAGATATGATGAAAGATTTTGGGGGAAAGATCGAAATGGGAGAGCTGGTGACTCGCGAGCAGAGCGCACGGCGACTTCTCTCTCAGGCGGTGTATGCAAGGTGGGAAAACAAAGGATAGCTTACGTCTTGCGCTTGTTTTTTACTATCAAAAGGCTCTCCAGCTCCTTCAGCCACTCCAGCGACTTTTCCCACCTCTTGCGCGGATAAACGGCGAACAGCTTGTCGGGCCGGTCCCATTTTGGTCCGGGGGGACCCGACTCATCCTTCATCAGGCTTTTGACTCCCCATAGACCCTTGTAGTTCACCCAGCCCGGCTCCGGGTCGAGCAGGACTTGCTTCCACGCGCGTACCGGCGGATGGACAACCTCCCGGTGCGATTTGTTGCGCTTGAGATAACTGCTAGATCTGCCGATGATCTCTGCCCTCGGATTCCCTTCATAACCAACGCGGACGCCGTCCCCGGTGGCGAGCTCCAGAGGCAGGCTCACCATGTAGTGATCCCTCTCATCGCGCAACTTTTCAAAGGTTTCCTCCGTCAATGCGGTGGCGGGATGAGTCGCCAGCTCATGCAGCGCGATCTGGCGGTCCTTCAAGCTCGGGTTGAAGAGAAGGAACAGGAAATGGATTAGACCATCCACCCAGTAAATAAAGCGCTGGAACAGTCCTTCGTGAAACAGGCTCGCCGAGCGAATGACCTGGGGGCGGCTGTAATTGGCATGCGAGCCCAGCGCCACATAGATCAGCGGATGAGTGGTCTCGCGATCATCTTTGTCCTTCACACAGCGCACATCCTGCCACAGCTCCATCGCGCCGGTGCCGTGCTGCGAGAGCAGCACCGAATAGGGCTCATCGTTCTTCAGATAGACAGCCACCATCTCCCAGTCCGCCTCGTGGTGGTTGATCCCGTTGGCGGCGAGGCGCCAGTCGTTGAAAGCATAAAAATAATGGTATTGCAGGCTCTTCCAGTGATTCCCTTCCACATCCTGCCAGCGCGCCACCCGGCCGTAGTATACAGGCTGAGGATGCTTTTTCAATATCTCGGAGTACTGCTCGAACGATTTCTCTGCAACGGTCTCCGTAGCGCGCGAAAGCATGTCCATGATCACGCCGGGCGCCCGGGGGATGATGTGATCGAAGATAAACTTCATCGTCCGGACGGAAAAGTAGAAAAGTACCAGCAGGTATACCGGCAACAGAACCAGATATTCGACTTGTACACTCAGAAAAGGATGAGGGGTGAGAAAGAACCAGATAGGCAAAACTTCCAGAACAAAGAAAAAAAGTGCAGCCAGGGCAGCCGGGAAGAAACTCAAGCGTATGGGCGATGCCTGGATATAAATAATGAACGCCGCCGTCAGCGCCAGCACGGCAGCCACTTCCACACCCAGCCAGCCCGCCAGGAACCAGCCGGCGCCAACCCCCAGAGCCGATGCCACTCCCCACCAGATCCAGACATCTGAGTCGATCAGGGGCTCATTGACGAAGCGCAGATAATATTCCCCGCTCTCCAGCTTTCCAATCCGGTTGACCAGCGGCTCATTCGGGTGCGAGAGTAAGCCGATCACGCCCTGCGGTCCGCTGGGATGAATCGTACATTTTTCGAGATATGGCTCTACAGCCATGGGAAAGAACCGTTCACTTTTTGCGAAGCGCAGAACCGGTTCGTATTTTCTTAACAGTTCGGAATCATCCATCGATAAATTGAGACCCTACACGTTTTTACGAGGTATCGGACACAGGCGTTGCCAGCATACAGCCTGCACGTGCTAACTATCTTCACACGGAAAAGTTTAGGGTCTGTTTATTACTGGAAATATTGTAATGTCATTCTCAAGCGTTCTTCGGTATCCTCGGGGGCATCCTTAGGCAGGGATTGGATCGCTGCCTGCGCCTCGACAACCGAGTAGCCCAGGGCAGTCAGCGCGGCAAGGACTTCGCTGTCGCGGTCGGTCATAGCCGCGACGCCTGCCAGAGCGTCCATAGGCTTGAGCTTGTCCTTCAAGTGGATCGCCATTTTCTGGGCGGTCTTCTTACCGATGCCTGGGACCCGGTTGAGAACTTCCGTTTCGTCTGCAAAGACCGCCCGCTGAATGGCATCCAGAGTCAGTGTGGATAAGACTGATAGCGCTGCCTTGGGCCCTACGCCGTCCACGCCGAGCAGCGTATTGAACAGCTCACGCTCCGCTTGAGACTCAAAACCATATAACGTGAGCGCATCCTCGCGAACGACGAGATGGGTATACAGCAAGAGACTTTCGCCTGCCTTTGTTCGCGTGCGCAGAGGCGCCGGGACAAAGACACGGAGCCCGACCCCACCCACCTCGAGGACGAGGGCGTTTTCTTCAACCTGTGCAATTTCACCGTGGAGAGTTGCTATCATGCGATTATTTTAACAGAGGGGTGGACGCGACGACTCCAAAACGACGGAGTTTTTGAGTCCTTTACACCAGATCATATCGCTTCGTGCTCAGATGGGTGATCGCGATCGCCAGCGCGTCCGCAGCATCGTCCGGCCTGGGGATGCTATCCAGGGCAAGCAGGGCGCGCACCATTTCCTGCACCTGTTTCTTCTGGGCGCTGCCATACCCGGCAACCGCCTGCTTGACTTCATTCGGGGTATATTCGAACGCTTCGATCCCCGATTGCTCCAAACACAACATCACCACGCCACGTGCCTGACCCACAGCCAAGGCAGTCGTTACGTTTCTTGAAAAAAACAGTTTTTCCACGGCGGCAATTTGAGGCTGATGGTCACGAATCAGTTTGCACAACTGGTCGTAGAGCATCACCAGCCGGGCGGAGGCTGTGGCTTCTTTGGGGGTCAGGATCACACCGTATTTAACGGCGACCATGCTGCCGTCCGGCTCGAGGCGCACGATTCCGTAGCCTGTTGTGGCCGTTCCCGGGTCGATTCCTAATGCAAGTGTCATATGATTAAAACACAAAAGACACAACCGTCACACAGGTCTTTCATTGTGTACTTCGTGTCCTTTGGGTTCGATTAAGCGCCTTCAAGAGCCGCAATCGCTTCGTCGGAAACCTTCAGATTCGAGTAGACGTTTTGCACATCATCGAGCTCCTCGATGGATTCGAGTGCCTTGAGCACCTGGACAGTATCTTCGGCGTTGAGCTCGACCTCCTGCCTGGGACTCATGCGCAAACCTGCTTCCTCCGGCTGCACGCCGGCTTTGTGCAGGCGGGTAGCGATCTCCTTGAAGGATTCCACCGGACCGGTGATCTCGATGTGACCGTCCTCTTCCACCACGTCATCGGCGCCGGCTTCGATGCCAAGCTCAAAGGCTTTGTCAAAGTTCATGGCGCTGGAATCAAAGGAAAAGAAGGAAATACGATCGAATTGCCAGCCCACTGCCCCAGGCTCTGCCATGTTACCGCCAGCCTTTGTGAACGCGTGCCGCAGGTCAGACACGGTCCGGTTGCGGTTGTCAGTCACGGTTTCCACCATCACCGCCACACCGTGTGGGGCATAGCCTTCATAGGTGATCTGTTCAAATGCCGCAGCATCCTTATCTTCACCGGAGCCGCGCCGGATGGCTCGCTCGATATTGTCTTTGGGCATATTCTCTGAGCGGGCTTTATCGACGGCCAGACGCAGGCGGAAGTTGGTGTCAGGGTCACCGCCGCCCTCACGCGCTGCAAGGACGATTTCGCGAGTCAGGCGAGTAAAGATCGCGCCACGCTTGGCGTCTGCCGCGCCTTTCTTGCGCTTAATAGTGGACCATTTTGAATGACCGGACATGGGAACTCCTTACAAAGCCACTTTTGTGGGAAATTACGCAATAGAAAGGTAGATTATACCATCACAGGAATGTGCCCATTCCGATGGACTGCGACCAGAGTGCCCATGACTACGGAGTAAGCTGGTACAACGAATAATTTGCATTGCTATAGACCAGGCTTAATTGCTCTGGATACTCTTTTCCGGCGTCAAAAGGCTCCTGGAGAAGGAGATACTCTGCCCCGGTCTTCTGAGCGAGCTCCGCAATCCCGCGCACAAAAGCTCGATGCCGAAAAGGGAATTTTCGGATGAAGGCAACTTCTTCCATGACCCTGGAATATTCATTCCATACAAGCAATTGTTCCTGGTCGGTATATGCCAGAGGAGCACCGTCTTTGTAGGTAAACACCAATGGTCGTAACGCATAGTAACGAACCGCCACTTCCTGGCCTTCTGAGAAGATACGCGCCCCAACCGGAGTGTCCTCGCGCACCGCATCCAGCACGTCAATCAAATCCATGCTGATTTGAGGCAACGGGCAAATCAGCTTAGCTTGACGCCAACATGAAATATTTTGTCTGACCGCATTGCGAAAATCCGGGTACCGGATCTGGCTGCTGAACCCCCAGGTAAGCAGAAGGAGCATGCCAGCGCCCAGGAATAAATTGGTCGCAGCCTTCATGGATAAGACTTTTTTTCTCTGGAGCTGCTCCCTGAGAATCCACAACCCGTAAACCGCCGCCACCAGAATGAGAGGCACAAGATACCGGAGGGTCTTCAGGATCTCGAACTCGGGAGGAATACGCTTCAGATAAGCAAAGATAATTTGCTCAAGCACCGGTAGGAGCCCCCCGACAGTGAGAATACCAGTCATCCAGGCGAGAAGCAGAAGTAAATGGGCATGTCGTTCTGAGTATTCACGCCAGCTCAAACCGAAGAAGAGTCCCGCAAGCCCGAGCAACCAGACAGCATACCAGATGACGTCGAAACTTATGCTCCTTCGTCCGGCAAAGAAATTGACCAGTGCCGAGAATGGACTGGTGTTGTCCATCGTCAGAAAACGCTCCTGAAGAATTGCAAGAGTTTGCTCATATCCAAGCGCACTGCTGGTTTCCACGATCGTGCTGCTCACATAATTTGCTATGAAAGGCGAGAGCACCAGTAGAAGCACGAGCAGAGATAATCCCATCACTCGTACCTTTTGCCAGGAGGTCGGTCCGGGCGCGGACACCCATAATCCCAGCATGACGGCCAGTGCCCACGAGGGCGTACTCAGCGGATGGACATAATTCAACAGGCCGACCCCGCCTAAGATCACGGGCCACCACTTCAGGTCATGTCCACGCCAGATGGAAAGCGCCAGCAAAAACGGAATAGCTCCCTGATAGAGAAAGCGCGGCACCGCATCCAGGATCAGCCCCCAGTAGTCGTAATACGTAAGAACAGGAGTCGAAGCCAACAAGGATGCCAGTAACCCTGCTCCTGGATTCTTGAAGAGCGCTACACCCAGCACATACCAGCCAGTCAGGTGAATAAAGAGAAAAAATGGAAGGAGAAATGCGCAGGCGGTCCCGTAGTTCCCAAACACATCTCTCAAGACCTTGATCAGGGGGACAAGGACCATGTTATAGCTATTTACATTCTTCTCGTTTGAGAGAAAGGGATCATTGACAAACAGCTCTGGCATGTCTTGAGCGGCCGCGAACGTGGCATACACGCCAAGATCGGGGGTAAGCAGCGCGAAAGAATCAAAAGCCGTCCCGACTCTGCCCAGGGTCAGGAAGAAGGAAAGCAACAGGAACAGAAAAACGATAAGAATGTGAGGATGTTTTGCGGGCATGCAATCGAATTATTTTATACTACAAACCCGCTGGCAGGTTGGAATGTTGCTGAAACGGTTCTGTGAAAGGTCATCGATCTCGAGTACGCCTTGGGGAGCAAGCCCTCACAAGGCTGGGAACTACATGGCTTTTGCGCGCTCTGCCATCTGAGCGCGCAATTGACGTGTATCGTGGTCAATGGTGAAAAGCGCACCCAGGTAGAGGAAGAAACAAAGGGTCCATGCAGTTATGCACATGACCATAATAGCTGTCGAGAGACCGATGGTATCAGCCAGAATACCGGTCAGCGCTGGCGCCAGTGCCGCAGCGGTATTTTCGATGAAATATTCTGCGGACTGGGCAGTGCTGCGGACTTCCGGGACAGTGACATCATAAACCGTTGCGATCACATTAGGGGCGGACAGGGGCATAAAAATCGCCGTCAGACACATGAACACGAAGAACTGCGTTCGGTTTTCCACCGGGGTAGACATGGCAAAATACAGAAAGATAGCCCCCAGAAGCACCCCGACACACGAGACAAGGATACGCCCCTTGCTGGTTCGCTTAAAAAGCATATCGCCAAGCGAGCCACCTATGAAATAACCGCTGGCGAGAATAAGAATGACCGGCGCCATAGTGATCAGTACAGAATTGTTATCGTACCCACGCTCGGTCATCAGGTAACCAAAGAAGAAAAAGACGATTACATTCCAGGGAAATTGGCCGGCGAACCCCTGCGCAAACACGAACCACATTGTCCGCTTTTTGAATACTTCCCTGACTTCTTTCCATGAAAAGTGGAAATGTTCCAGTTCCTTCTCCGGTACGTCTGCGAACTCCGGTTCGGCTCTGCCGCGCGGCATCTCGCGAACGCCGAAGTAAATAAAGACGGCAATGATAATCCCCAGGGTGCCTGTAAGATAAAAAACGGAGCGCCAACCCCCGATCATGGGCGCGACAATGAGTGCCAGCACCATTCCAAACAAAAAACCGATGGGCTGGGCAAGCTGCAGAATGCCATAAACTTTGCCGCGCATAGTAGGCGTGAAATAATCCGCTATCAGCGTGAACAGCCCGGGATACGATGAATCATCGACGCCTGTCGAGGAGCGGGTCATTAGGAATTGCGAATATGTACGAGTGATCGAGCTTAGCCAGGTTGTCGCGCCCCAGATAAACGAAGCCAGTGCAAGCAGCTTTGCGCGGGAATAATGATCATATAGATATCCCCAGATTGGGTAAAGAATGGTGGCTACGATCAGTGCGCCCGAATTGATGAATCCCCACTCCCGGTTGCCAATGCCAAAGGTCTCACTGACCGGCACCTGCAACGAGCCGATCATCAACTTGTCGGTCTGATGAAGGAGCATGAAGAAGAAAAATACCCCGACGACGAACCAGCGGTAACGAGGGCTTTGTGGGGACATGGATTCCTCTGCGATGAACTTGGATCTTTGATTAAAGGAAGGCGCTAAATGTCAGACTCGTCCTCGTGAATAATTTGCCTGGCAAGCTCTTGTAATTCTTCCACATCATTTACTTTTGCGGAATCGAAATACTGAGTAAGGAGATCCAGCGGGCTCAGGCTGCTGATCGCCTGTCCCTGCGGAATGCGAACGCGCGCCTCGATTTTTGGCTTTTTGATAAGGTGAAATTCAAAGCAGCTCCCGGCATATTTCCGCAAGGCCGTTTCGTCAATGAACACATCCAGCTCTCTGGGATATTCCACGGTCAACTTGACGATCGCTCCAGACATGTGGTCTGGATCTGGCATATTAAAGCACAGGAACTCGGTCACGTTCTCACTGGATTGGAGGATAGCGCGCCGCTCGATGAAGGGTCGCGTCCCGTCGATTTTCCGCCACTCTACCTTTGTGTCCCCGCAGCAAACATCGGCAATGACGAAGAATTTATCATCCAGAGCTTCCCCGAAATCCACGCGCTCGATGGAGCCGGGATAGATCACGGGCGGATGATAGCCCTCATTTAAGTTCTGGGGCTTATGAATGTGACCGAGGGCGACATAGTCCAAACGCCGGTCCTTGACGAGAGAAGTTGGTAGCACAAGATCGGAGCCCAGCATTACCATCCGTTCCGCGCCGAACACGGCACCTTCCACAGAGGCATGCGCTGTAAAAATTAACGGAAGACTTTTGTCGGCTTCATGGATCCAGTCTTCCACCAGTTCGGAAATACGGTTTTCGATCTTCGAGAAGACTTCTTTCGGGTCGGTCCCGCTTACCTCGATGGACGCCATCAACCCGGAACGCGATACCCACGGCATGGCAATCACCTGGACGGGCAAATCCCAAAGGTTTTCCGGTCTCAAAAAATCAGGCTTCTGCAGGACGCGCACATATGGCACCTCCAGAGTATCGAACTCCTGTATGGCATGGGCGCGACCTGTGGCAGGAGATATATCGTGGTTTCCTACCAGCAGAAGCGTTGGGATTTTTGCGCGCGATAGTCGAATGATTCGTTTCCCCCACTCACGTTGAAAGGTCGGTGCGGGCGAGCGGTCTTTGTAGGCATCGCCTGCAAAGATGACCATATCCACCTGCTCGTCGATCGCCGCGTCTACAATGGTATCGAGAGACTTGAGAAAGTCAAGCACACGCAGCGGAAGTCCGGTCTCGGGATCGTGCTTGCCGTAGTTCGCCATATCGATGTGCGCATCTGCGAAGTGGAGGATTTTCATAGTTTATAGGTTGCGGTTTGTCTCGCCAGACCTTTGTCTAAGGTGGCTTGTATTTCTCATGAACCTGTTCCCACGATTGTACCTCAATTACAGAACGGATGTTCGGCAGAGCTACAGATCCAGCAAGATTATAAGCGGACAGTGCTCTGCTGCCCGTATATATGGACGAATTATTCAACTTTTGCAATGATTGGATTACGGAGCGAACCAGATAACTACGGCTGCATCCCCAGTTCTTGCAGTGCCTGTGTGGCAGGAATCCACTGCGGATGGACTTTCAGCGCAGCGCGATAATCGTTGACCGCAAGGTCCGTTTTGCCAGCCATATAGTAGGCGCGTCCGCGCCAGTAAAGGGATTCTTCCAGGACCGGTTCGGCAATGGTATCGTTGAGGGTGGTATCTGCCAGGTTGATCACATCGGCAAAACGGTTGGTGTAGTAATAGGCTTTATAAGGTCCGGTCTGGTACCACATCATTCGATACGGGCGGACGGACTCCTCTGTATTCAGATCGGCATATAGACTAAAGGCATAATCGTACGCAATGGCTGCGTCGGCGTACTGAAACAAAGAAACATGGCTGGTCCCCACGTTGAACCAGGCGAAGAACTGTTCAATATCGCTCATAGTCTGGGCTTCGGTCTGTCCAAGGCTGAGAGCATGCTGGTTGGCCCATTGCTCATCTGCGTACGGGCCGAGCAGACTCATGACTTCGTTTCTTTTTTCATCGGGATATACCACCACGAAGACATAATTGAAGGCGCGCCAGCCTTCCAGGAACGTAGAGGTTTTGATCTTACGGTTGTGCCCCGGTTCGGCGCCGGCAGGCTGGTATGTGTCCTGATAGATGATCAGATCCTGTGTATCATCATAACCTGTCACGAAGGCGTAGTGCCCCATCCAGCCATATTTGCCGTTGACGTCCAGCTCGTAAATCCCCTTTTCCACAAGGACCGGGAACCCGGCAGAGACGAGTCGCTTGAGCACGTCGAGATCGCCGCCCTGGCGCAGCACCGTTTCCATTCCCGCCAAGTTGTCTAGAATGTAATCCTGCAGCTCATAAGGCATAACATTCTTGTCTGCATCGGTCGGCTTGACGGATCGCCCGATCACATCACGATTTCCGTCCCAGCCCCAGTACGTCAGCGCCATGGAAAAGTTGGCGGGACCGCAGTAATTGAGACGACCGTGCTGGTGCTCGTACTTGATCCCCTCGAGCATAACAGTGACAGGCAGCGGCGTGGTCGTAATCGTCGGCTTGAGCGTAGGACCCGGCTGAGGCGTGGGTGTGCCCACTGCGGCGGGCGTGTTTGCGTCGACTGTCATCGTCGTCTGGAGAGTCTGGATCATGGCTGTGACGGCAACATCGAGCTGCGTCTGTTCTGCCGGCTGGAATACAGCTTCCTCAGGCGGGTTAGCTGCGTATCGTAATTGGGTCCGCAATGATTCAAGCCGCCATGCTAGGCGGCTGTGAATCGGGGGGACGTAATAAAGCCCAACCAGTATTAATAGGGCGAGAGGAGCCAGCCAGGCACGACTAAAGCGGTATTGCATGGCAAAGATTATATGACAAAAAAAGACCCCGGGATTTTTGTTCCACGGGGTCTAATCCTATTCTTATTCGCGGACTTCGCCTTCGATCACGTCATCGCCGTTACTCTGCGGCGGCGGTCCACCCGGGGTTTCGGGCTGCGGCTGTCCCTGTGCCCCTTGAGCGTAGAGCTGCTGGCTCAGGGCATGGAATGCCTGCTCCACCTGCTCACTCGCCTGCTTAATGCGGTTGATGTCATCGCCCTGTGCGGCAGATTTGAGCTCATCAACCTTGCCCTGAATGTTCTGGGCCTCGGCGCCTGGGACTTTGTCGCCCAGATCGCGCAGCGCTTTCTCCGTTTGATAAACCAGGCTGTCGGCTGTGTTACGAGCGTCGATCAGCTCACGGCGCTTCTTATCTTCCGCTTCGTGCTGGCGGGCTTCCTGGACCATACGATCGATGTCACTCTTGTCCAGGTTGGTGGACGCAGTGATGGTTACCTTCTGCTCCTTGCCGGTCGCCTTATCTTTCGCCGTGACGTTGAGGATGCCATTGGCGTCGATGTCGAAGGTGACCTCCACCTGAGGCATGCCGCGTGGGGCCGGGGGGATACCGTCGAGACGGAACCGTCCGAGGGACATATTATCAGTAGCCAGCGAGCGTTCACCCTGCAGGACATGAATGTCCACAGCAGTTTGGTTATCCGCAGCCGTGGAATACGTTTCCGTCTTGCGAACCGGAATGGTGGTGTTGCGCTCAATCATCTTGGTCATCACGCCGCCGAGGGTTTCCACACCCAGGGAGAGCGGAGTCACGTCGAGCAGCAGGATGTCTTTGACGTCGCCGCCAAGCACGCCGCCCTGAATGGCTGCACCGATGGAAACCACCTCATCCGGGTTCACGCCCTTATTCGGCTCCTTGCCGTTGGTCAGCTTGCGAACCAAGTCCTGGACCATGGGCATGCGTGTCGAACCACCGACGAGTACCACTTCATTAAGTCTGCTGGCGTCCATGCCGGCATCTTTGAGAGCGGCTTCGAAGGGCTTGCGGCAGCGCTCGAGCAGGTCTTCCGTCATCTGCTCGAATTTTGAGCGGGTCAACTTCAACTGTAAGTGCTTCGGCCCCGAGGCATCCGCGGTGATGTACGGCAGATTAATCTCGGTTTCCATAACACTCGAGAGCTCAATCTTGGCTTTTTCTGCGGCTTCACGCAGACGCTGGAGCGCCTGTCGGTCAGAGCGCAGGTCGATGCCCTGTTCCCTCTTGAATTCATCCGCCGCCCAGTTGACGATGCGCTGATCCCAGTCATCACCACCGAGGTGCGTATCACCGTTGGTCGCTTTGACTTCGATCACGCCTTCACCTACTTCGAGAATGGACACATCGAAGGTACCACCACCCAGGTCGAAGACCAGGATCGTCTCATTCTTCTTCTTATCAAGGCCATAGGCAAGTGCAGAGGCGGTCGGCTCGTTGATGATACGCAGGACTTCAAGACCCGCAATCTTGCCGGCATCTTTGGTTGCCTGACGCTGACTGTCATTGAAATAAGCAGGCACGGTAATGACTGCCTGCGTTACCGGCTGACCCAGATACGCTTCTGCGTCCGATTTCAGCTTGCCCAGGATCATGGCGCTGATCTCCTGAGGAGAATATTCACGCCCGGTGACGGGGATCTTCACGCGCACATCCGCTGCGGGCCCCGGGACCACTTCATAGGAAACCATCTTGCGTTCCTGCTCGACTTCGTCATAGTGACGGCCGATAAAACGCTTGATGGAATAAACCGTATTTTCAGAATTTACAACAGCCTGGCGCTTCGCGGTCTGACCGACGAGGCGCTCGCCGTTTTTATTGAAGGCTACCACAGACGGACATAGGCGTCCGCCTTCCGAAGTCGGGATGACGGTCGGTGTACCACCTTCCATGACGGACACAACGGAGTTGGTTGTGCCGAGGTCAATGCCAATAATTTTTGCCATAGAGCTACTCCTTGCTTTTCATTTACACAGAATTTTAGTTATCTTCCACATCTTACCCGCCCCGTGCAAGAATAGTGTTAACGTAATGTAGAAATTGAATTGGAGGGCCTTTCCAGAGTCCATCTGGAAGCTTTCCCTGTGTGCTCTACGTTTTCCAGCAAGTTTCGGAGAGACTGCCTGACGCAGCGACCAGGGGTGGCTCACGGCTCGCGGACCGTGAGCCAGTCGAACCCGGCAATCACAGGTGTATTTTCAAACGAAGAAACCGTGAGCCCCACCTTGCCACCAGCCAGTTCAAATCGGCTCACGTCCACCGTGCGGATGAGGTTCTGATCGATAAATACGGAAAGAGTGGTGCCAGAACAGAGCAATCCGATTTCCTGCGAAGTGCCGCTGGGCAGGATAGCATTCGAAGAAGCGGAAAGGATAGGGAGATAATCTGCGATCCCCTCGGCCAGCCATCGACCAAAGATCACGTTATATGTGCCATCGGTCATCAGGTTGTATTCGAACCAACCTTCAGACTCGTGATACCGGCAAACTAATCCAATGGACGCCGGGCTGCCGCCCTGGTTTGCAAAGCGTGCATCCACGCGGATATCCTGGTAATCCTGTGCCCGATAAATGGAGTATGCCCAGGTAAAAGGAGCGTCCATTTGCATAATAAGAGTGCTGTTTTCTGTCTTAATGCCCGGGGGGATATCACTGCCAGTCTGGAGCAGAGTCCAGCTAGGGGATAGCGCATCAAACTCATCCGTAAAAAAGCGCGGAAAGGGCGTAGCAGTTGGCTCGAGCGTCGGCGTTGGCGCAGGGGTATCGGTCAGCGGCACCAGCGTCGGTGTCGGCGGCACTGTTTTCGTTGGTAGCTGTGTGGACACGGCAGAAGGCGTCTGCTGTGCAGATTGGCAGGCAGAGAAAAAAAGAAGTCCGATCAGGAGGATTTTTTTCATGATGCGTATTAAAACACAATTGTCCGGCGCATTGTTCCAGGCATCCACTGTTACAGGGACCGAAGTAATTAAACAGACAGACCGGCATGACTTGCTTGGCAAATCGTACCGGTCTGTCTGTTTGGTGGAGATGGCGGGAATTGAACCCGCGTCCGAAAGATTCGACCCTCGAAACTCTACGAGCGTAGCCTGCCGAATTTTGTCATCACAGGGATCTCGGCGGGCAGGTAACCCTGTGACCATCTGCTGGTCTTAAGCACATTTAGCAGAGTCATGTGCAGCACTCACACCATTGTTTCGCCCGATCCGTCACC
>DAIQBG010000034.1:0-26017 GCA_036781265.1 Anaerolineales bacterium
CTGACAACTGATTTACAGTCAGTCCCCTTTGGCCACTTGGGTAACCGCCCGGGTTTAGGTTTTTAACTTACAAGATTCTACGCTTGTGAAGCCGACGACGAGAATCGAACTCGTAACCGCCCGCTTACAAGGCGGGTGCTCTGCCGATTGAGCTACGTCGGCACTCGCGGGACAGACACCCGCGCCTGCGGCACTTCCGCAATTAAGCAGGAGGATTATACCAAAGCCATACTTAAAGAGGAAGTCAGGCAAGGCAAACACCCGCACTTACCGCAGGCAATTAAATTGCTCCCGCGCAGAGCCCTTGAAAAAACACCAGGGACGATAGGGAGCACGGGGCACAGTTTAGCAGGATTCAGGCTGAACGTCAAGCAAAACGAGGAATTTACATCAAACTATTGACATAAATGGAAGTTAATTGTATATTTAGAACACCTGTTCTATACACCCCGTACATGAACCCACAGGGTCTTCGACAGGTCCAACTTGCGGAAGGAACGCCCGCACCTGCGGCAGGTGACCCATGACTGAAACCAATCGTTACGCCCTCATGATGGAAGCGCTCAATGAACTCAAGCCTGAGATCAACTCTGCGCGCCGGATTAAACCTGCAAAACAGAGAACGGCTTTGCCGATGCTGGGTGAGGTCCTCACCGGATACGCACCTATGCCTCCTGCAGCATTGTTCCTTGGGGTCGCCTCGGATGATCTGCCTGTGCTGTTGAATCTTCACGATCCCATCCCGGGACCGATTCTGATTGCCGCTGATGCCGGCGCAGGCAAGACGACTTTGCTCCAGACCATCGCCCTGGCTGCCGGGGCGATGCACCAGCCCGAAGAGCTGCAGTTCGGCGCGCTGACCAACCATCCAGATGAATGGAGCAGTGTGGAAAGCGTCCCTAACAATGTCGGCGTCTTTTCCCTCCACAAGCAAGATGCTTCTGACTTCATCCTTTCTCTTGCTTCATGGGCTCACGATAATAAGACGAGCCGGCAGTCGGTTCTATTACTGCTGGACGATCTGGAGGCTGCCTCCAATCTAGATTTCGATGCACGTCAGAATTTGCGCTGGCTCCTGCTGCGGGGACCCGCCCGCCGGGTCTGGCCGATCATCACGCTTAACCCCAACCGCATGGAAAATATTCTGCCCTGGCTCGATGCCTTTCATACCCGCATCTTTGGCACAATGCAGAATCCCAGGCACATCAAACAACTGGACGCTGTCAGTGCGGAGCTGGGTTCTCTTCAAAGCGGTACCCACTTTACCTTAAAAGAAGGAGATTCCTGGCTTCGATTTTGGATACCAAGCATAGATTATTAGACAAGGAGTTGAATATGCACACTGGAATGCTTTGGTTCGATAACTCACAAACGGCACTCACTGTCAAAATTCAGAAAGCTGTGGAGTACTACCACAAAAAGTACGGTCACACCCCCGACCTCTGTCTGGTTCATCCCAGCATGCTGGATGCCAACCAGCGACAGCTTGAAGTCAATAAATTGACTGTCCGCCCTTACCGGCCCGTACTACCGGGCCACATTTGGATTGGCATAGAGGACAAAAACTAGTCGAGTCCTGTCCCTTGCACCCTCCCGCAGAACTGGCCTGCGGGAGGTCTTTTTTAAGTTCATTTAGCCACGAATGTTACCGATTGCCACAACGAACGCCACCGAATGGCTCTGGCTGTGACTGATGCTCACGGACCAGTTCGTCAGACCAAGCTCCCGCGCTTTGCTCTCAGCCGCACCATACAATTTCAACACAGGTGCATTCTGCTCGTCACCCAGGACTTCGATCTCCGTCCATGCGACCTCTCCAATACCGGAGCCAAGCGCCTTTGCCACCGCCTCCTTGGCAGCAAAACGACCGGCAAGTGATTCAGCGCGTTTGCCGCAATGTTCCAGCTCGGCAGGCGTGAAGACCCGCTCAAGATAATGCTTGCCATGCCGGGCAACCACCTCCTCGATACGGGCAATTTCAATCAGGTCAACACCCGTTGTGAGCTTCACTTATGGCCCCGCCATGGCTATTGCCAGCTTTTCCGGATCGATATATTTCCGGGCGGTGGTCAGGACATCCTCTGCCGTGACTTCATTGACCAGGTCTGAGTAGCGGCGATAGTAATCCAGACCCAGATTGTGGCGCTCGATGTTCAGGAGTGCACTCGCCACCCCTCCATTTGACTCCAACGACAGCGGCAGACGCCCGATGAAGTTTGCCTTTGTGTCAGCCAGCTCCCCCTCCGTGACACCCTCCTGTACAAAACGTTTCAATTCATCCGTGATCAGGGCTGAAGCTTTCTTTACATTCTGCGGATTGATACCCGCGCTCACCTCCCATGAACCGGGACCCAGGCCGGCGCTCAAACTCGAATAAGCATAATACGCCAGGCCGGATTTCTCGCGCACCACATCGCCGATGCGTCCCATCATCCCGAATTGACCCAGAATATTGTTACCAATCGAAGCCGACATAAACTCGGGATCGCGGCGCATCGGACCATTCGTTCCGATGATCAGGTCGGACTGGGATTTGCCTCTGATCCGGTGATGCTTACTGACTGTCTTCTTCAGACTCTTTAGAGGGGGCAGCTCGGGCGCTTGTTTCTGTCCGCTGACCTGCCAGCCGCCCAGAACGCGCCGGACGTGTTTCCCGGCCTCTGCCGGCTCCACCGCGCCGACGATCGCCATGACCAACCCGCGCGGCCCATAGTGCTCACGATGGAATTTCACAAGGTCCGCCCGCTTGATACTTTGAATAGTCTCGGGGTATCCATCCTCGGGCCGGCTGTAGGGATGATCTTTGAACAGAATCTGGTTGAAAACCATCGAAGCCATGTCTGAGGTATCTTCGGCGCGGATGGCAAGCCCGGTCAGCAGCTGCGCTCGCAATTTTTCCATCTCACCCTTGGGGAAAATCGGCATCATCAGTGCTTCGGATAAGATCTCAAGCAGGAGCGGTAGATCCTCGGCAAGCGAACGTCCGTTGAAACCAGACTTGTGGACGCCTGTGCTAAAGCCCAGGCTTGCGCCGGCAGACTCAAGCGCCTGATAGATCTCGTCAAATGTTCGGTTCATCGTGCTGCGCATGAGGGCTGCCGCTGTGTATTCAGCAAGGCCCAATTTTTCATCTGGATCGAACAGTGCGCCCGCCTCGAAATAACCGGAAACCACAACCGACGGGCTGTTGAAATTGGAACGCGAGAGGATGGTAATGCCGTTGGGCAGCACCTCGCGATAAATATCGTCCGGGCCGGGCAGGGAGTTAGCTCTCTTGACCATTATGCTTTCCCATCCAGTGGCACGTAGGTGCCCACCACGCGGCTCTGTGGCCGGAAGTATTCGTTCGCCACGCGCTGCACATCCTTAACCGTGACAGCTGCCAGCTTATCCAGATAGGTCTCAAACCAGTTGTAATCGGCAAACATCTCGGCGTACCCCAGCCAGAATGCCTGGTTGGTGATGTTATCGCTTCCGTAGGCGAACAGGGCTCGCGCCTGTTTCATGGCACGCTTGATTTCTTCCCGGCTCACTTTTTCTTCTTTCACGCGCTGGATTTCCCGGTCCAGAGCAGCCAGAGCCTCTTCGGGCTGGCGCCGGGGATGAACCGTCATACTGATCGTGTACATGAACGGATCCACGGTGGCCTGAGCGCCGCCGTGCACGCTAACCGCATACTCCTTATCCACAAGGGCGCGGTACAGGCGTGAGGTCTTGTTGGAGATGCCCCCGCTGAACATATTAAGGTTGCTCGGGCCGGCAAGCAGGCTGTCGAGCACGCTTAACGGAAAGAAATCGGGATGGGCAGCCGATGGAAAACGATAGCAGACCTGGACGTAGGAGGTGGAGCCAGGTCCCTCTACGGCAAGCCGGATCTCTCCATTCTGTGCCGGTTCCGGGCGCGCCAGCCGGGCGGGCTCCAACCCCGCAGGGATCGGCTCATATAGCTCCCGAATGCGTGCAAGCATGGATCCCGTGTCGAAATCACCTGCGACTGCCATGACGGCGTTGTTAGGCACATAATACCTGCGGTAATGATCATAGAGATCTGCGCGCGTCATTGTACGAAGATCTGCCATGTCACCGATCACCTCGTGATGGTAGGGATGAATGCGAAAAGCAGTCTGCTGCACTGCTTCCCCGAGCAGAAAGAGCGGTTCGTTCTCATGCCCCTCGCGTTCGGAGATGATGACTGTGCGCTCGGAGGCAACCTCACCGTCATCGAAACGACTATTGACCATACGGTCTGCTTCGAGACGCAAGGCAAGATCGATCTTATCGGCGGGCATCGTCTCAAAGTAAGCGGTCCAATCCAGGTAGGTAAACGCATTCCAGGTGCCGCCGTCCCGAGAAACGGCTTTGTCGAGCATGTTCGCCGGGAATTGCTCGGTGCCTTTGAACTGCATGTGTTCCACCCAGTGCGAGATGCCGGTTCGTCCCTGGGTCTCGTCGCGTGACCCAACGCGATACCACAGCCACGACGAGATGATTGGCGCGGTGTGGATCTCTTTGATAAGGACTCTTAGACCGTTGGAAAGCGTGGTCTGCTTGAGGGAGTCTTTCATGGGATCACGGTTCCCACGGGTGTTGGCTCCAAGGGAGTCGGCTCTGTCACCGCCGGATCCGTGACGGGACTGCGCGTCTGGGAACAAACCTGCAAGCCATTCACAGTTGCATTGGGCTGCACCAGACAATACCAGGGCTCGACAACTTTTTGCAGACCCACGAACGGTTCGTGCAGCTCCGTTTGATTCAAGGGGATATTAACAGGGACATCCAGATGAATCGGAATGGAATTTTGCACATTGAGTGGGAAATCAAGCCTGACCATCAGCGGCGTTTCAGCGGGCAGGGTCACCCGTGCATTGGCATTGATACTAACCCCTCCCGTATTGATCAAAACATGGGCATTACGGATCACAGCCGGCTCAGCCAGAAAGATTTGCGTGGTCGTCTGGACAGGCACATCGATGTTAAGCGGAACATTTGCATCCACTGGGATGGTGGTCGCAATCGTGGCTTGATCCATTTTGACAAAATTCTCGTACAATCCACCGAGCAAGCCCACCGAGCGGTCCATCCCATAGGATTGCAGCTCGCGAATCCGGTCGAGTTGCTGGTATGCCAGCAGCAGGACAATGATCAAAATTACATTGACGATCATAGAGAGAACGCTGGCAATCGTCCAGAACGCAGGCAGGAATTTGAAGGGCCACTGTCGCCGGGCGGTTTCGGGGGGCAGAGAAGGCTCATAGATAACTCGCTGATCCCCCGCCCTGGAATTATTGGCGCGCGGCAATCTTGCACGAATCGATTCATTCATGCGCCCGGGCTGGTTCTGGTGGTAAGCAGGCGTTGTCATGCAACCTCCTCCATGAAAACTGAACAAATACTTCACAAAGCCCGCAATCGTCAGCGATTATGAGCTCTTTTTTACCAATAACTTTGCAACGTTCCTGCAATCTTAGCATAGATATGTAGTTTGGAGGATCGCGATTTTACCCGGGCTCACGGTTAGCCATTAAGGATAAACGTAACATCCGGGCGGGCATACCTGTCTTGTCTGTGAATTTCTTTTTGACTATAATCAGCCAGTTCCAGACCAGGTTCGAAGACACGCATGGAGGTGGTGTGACTGCTACGCAACAGTATTTCGTCGCTGTGATCGGCGCGGGACCCGCGGGATTATTTGGCGCCCGCGAGCTTGCCAACAAAGGCGCGCGTGTCCTTCTGCTCAACCGCGATATCAAACCGGGGGGACTGGCAGAATATGGCATCTATCCTGACAAATATACAATGAAGGGCGGCTTGCGCAAGCAATTCCGCCAGATTCTTGAGCTGCCAAATATCGACTATTATGGCAACCTCACGGTCGGTTCTCAGGGCGACCTGACGCTCGACGACCTGCGCGCGCTGGGTGTGCAGGCAATTCTGGTGGCTGTGGGAGCGCAAGGTACAAAGTGGCTCGGCTTGCCCGGCGAGGATCTCGAAGGGGTCTATCATGCGAAAGATGTGGTCTACTACTACAACCACCTACCTCCCTTCAGCCAGAAATCCTTTCGCTTTGGAAAGCGCTGCGCCGTGATCGGCGCAGGCAATGTAATGCTCGATATCGCCCATTATTTGACGCGGGAGCTCAAGGTAGATGAGGTGATCGCAGTCGTGCGACGCGGTCCGGCGGAAGTCAAGTTTGAGAAGAAAGAAATGGAGTATGTAATTGCCAACCTGGACCTGGCAGCACTGGACGCCGAGATCCAGCGCGTAGCACCGGTGATACAGGCGGTCCATCAGGACCCGCAGGCAGCCAGGGCCACAATCCTGGAAGCCCTTCCAAAGGCGCTGCCAAAAGTCTCAGACACGCGCTTCCGGTTCGAATTCCTGGCGTCTCCGGTGGGAATGATCGGAGACGATGCTGGCAAATTGAAGCAGGTCGAGCTCGAAGACAACATGCTGGTGGAAGCCAACGGCGACACCAAAGCGCGCGGCACTGGCAACAAACGGCTGCTGGACGTGGAAACGGTGATCTTTGCCATCGGCGACAAGGTGGACGATACCTTCGGACTACCCATCGAGTGGAATGAATTTGTCAAGAACGTCAACCCACGCTTTCCCATAGATGGCATTTCTTATGAAGCGCCGGCGGAGGACGTGTTCGTGGGCGGCTGGTCCCGCCAGGCAAGCACCGGCCTGGTCGGCTACGCTCGCAAGGATGGCACAAACGCCTCCAGGGCGGTCTGGCAGTATTTACAAACCAAACAGCCCGCGGAACTAAACCTGAAAGCTGTAACCGAAAGAATCAAAGGTCTAAATAAGCCAGTGGTCACAAAAGAGGACATCAAGAAGCTGGAAGCGGTAGAGATTGCCGAAGCGCAGAAGCGGGGTATAGAAGAGTTCAAGTTCGATACCAATGAAGAAATGTTGCAGGCTATAGGTCTGACGGAAGCTGTATGAACAGGTCGCCCCTCTCATACGAAGGGGTGACCTGTTTCAGATTGAGTAACCTGCGCCTCGTAGATTCGCAATGAGACGACGTTCTTATGAAACGGGATCTCTTTTTTAACAAACCGATCATGAACGCGGCGGGGTCGCTGGGATATGCGCCCGATCCCCGCCCCGGAATTAGGCTGCATGCCTTCGGGGCGTTCGTGACCAATCCCGTCTCGCTCCGTCCACGCCAGCCTGCAGCTCAACCGGAAATTATTCAATATCCCGGGGGATTTTTATTGCATACCGGCTTACCAAATCCCGGTTTCCACCGCACGATCAATAAATATGCTTCCCGTTGGGACAGATCAGAGCTACCCATCGTCGTGCACTTGATGGCCGATCGGCCGGAAGAAACTCAACGCATGGTCCGTGCGCTGGAGTCGCATGAAAATGTTATGGCAGCAGAGCTGGGGTTTGCGCCACTGCTTGCAGACGATATTATTTTGTTAACGCTCGAAATGTGCCTGGGTGAGGTCCCTTTGATCTTCTCGCTGCCGGTTGAGCAGGTATTGAGGCTCGGACCGCGCCTGGCGCAAGCGGGGGCGCAGGCGATTAGCATCTCCGCGCCGCGCGGGGCCTTGCTGACCGATCACCTGACGACCGGCAGACTCTACGGCCCCTCATTATTTCCTCACACGCTTGAAACCGTTTATTCGGCGGCCAGGATCGGATTGCCGATTATTGGTTCTGGCGGCGTCTGGTCGAAGGAAAACGCCGATGCCATGCTCTCGGCGGGCGCACTGGCAGTCCAGGTGGATGGCGTACTGTGGAATCCGGCTTTTACGCTTTCAGATCCAGCACCATGATGGGGACCTGCCGGTGGGATGCGAGGACCCTGTAGCGCTCGTAGCCCTGATAACAGGAAACAGCGAGCTGCCAGTATTTTCCATATTCTTGCCCATTGACTTCGCGCGCACGATACGTTCTGGGGCTGCCTTTCCACTCCACCTGGCATTCAGGATGCGCCCTCAGGTTGTAATACCAACCGGGTTTACGTTTTCGCCCGAAATTGGAAGCGATCAGACCAATGGTTTCTCCGTCGAAGAGGGCGAGCAAGGAGACCCTGCGCAGCTGACCCGTCTTGGCACCCAATGTGATCAACTGGATGACGTTCCAGCCAAGAATCTCAGTGGCGGTGCGGCGGCCGTTCGTGAATGCCAGCACTACCCGGTCTATGCCCTGCACTCGGGTAGAAAAAAAGGCGGTCACGGGCTGCAACATGAAAAAGCGATGCAATAACCGCTGTACCGCGTTCGGGTTACGGATCATTTCTCCAGCCAGATAGTGACCGGACCGTCGTTGTGGATTTCCACCAGCATGTGAGCGCCAAACTGACCCGTCTGCGTGGGGACGCCATGCCCGCGCAATAGCTCTACAAAGCGACTCACCAGCGGCTCCGCCCGATCCGGCGGAGCCGCGTCGGTAAAGGAAGGGCGGCGACCCTTTCGAGAATCCGCATATAACGTGAACTGGGAAACCACGATCGCTTCGCCACGGACGTCGAGCACCGATAGATTCGTCCTGCCCTGCACATCTTCGAAAATGCGCAAGTTGGCAACCTTCTCTGCCAGAAACGCGGCCTGTTCCTCACCGTCTCCATGCCCGATGCCGAGCAAAACGACAAGGCCCTTTCCCATCTGGGAAATGAGCCTGTCATCGACAGTTACGCTTGCTCTGGAAACTCGTTGGAGTAGGACTCGCATGGGAAAAATAGACAAGCATTGCAGCTGTTTAACACTGCCTCTCGCCTGTTTCTATTCACCAACCAGTTTTCGTACCAACCCGAGTACTTCGCCTGGCTCAGCGTGACGATGGTTCGATAATTTTGAATACAAGACCTGCCCATTGACCGTCACTTCGAATTTTCCGGCGTCCGATGGGATCAGTTTGATCTCTTCGATCAAATGCTCGTAATGTTTTAGCAGCTCTTCCATCAGGCTCACGGCCCGACCGGTATAGTGTCAGACCGCGCAGTAAACGATCTCGATTATTAGCATGGTCCCTCCGCAAATTTCGAAAAATTATATCATTCTGGCGATTCATATAAAAAAGGATAATGTTTTCCCATCGGGCTACGACTTAATTCACATCGCTGCCCGCTCGAAGTTACCTTCTTTCCGGAAGGATGGTCAAAGGATTTTCATGCGCTGGCTTACTGTGGAAGAAGACTATTCTAATTTGCGGAGTCATGCCTGTGATTCTCCAGCCGGCGAGTCACCAGGAGCAGAACAAACGACACAAATACAAGCACTGTGGATAAAGCCAGGGCGATGTTCAAACCTCTTTCGAGCCCCAGGTAGATGGCCAGCGGCATCGTCTGAGTCACACCTTCCAGGTTCCCGGCAAACAGTATGGTTGCGCCAAACTCGCCGAGGGCGCGCGTCCATGCCAGGATGGCACCACTCAAAATGGCGCGACCCGCCAGCGGGAGCATCAGAAACCGGAATAACTGCCACTCGTTGCTTCCTTCTACATAGGCAGCTTCGACAATCTGATGATCGATCTGTGTGAAGCCGATCCTGGCGGCCCGCACGAACAAAGGGGCGGAAACAAACGTCTGGGCGAAAACCACGGCAGCCGTCGTAAAAGGCAAGCTGATTCCCAGCACACTTAATAGGGAACCAAACATACCCTGTCTGCCGAATGCGATCAGTAAGGCTATACCTGCCACAGAAGGGGGCAAAACGATCGGCAGGTCAATCATCAGTTCCAGGAACGTCTTTCCGGCAAACTTCCGGCGGGCGAGCACAAAGGCTAACGGCGTTCCCGTCACAAGAGCAATCAGTACACTGAGAGTGCTCGTGAAAAGACTCAGGCGAAGTGCGGCGATAGCACTGGGTTGGGTCACATATTCAAATAGGCCCTCCGAACCTGCTCGCCAGAGCAGAGCTACCACAGGCAATCCCAGCAAAGCCAGCAATAAGAGGCCGGGCAGGACAAAGAGCCATTCGGATCGTCGGGAAAGTGTTGATCGAAACGGTACATTGCGAGTCGGCGGCATAAAAAACTGAGTGTTCCTCGGCGGGGTGCCGGAAAGGTAGTTTTAGATCACGGAACGACAGGTGCAAAGCCCCACCTCTTAAGCGCGGCTTGACCATCGGGCGATAAAACATAGGCAATGAATTGATTTGCCAGATCAGGATATGCGGATTCGACCAGCGCTGCAATCTGGTATTCCGCGACCACATTCACATCCGTGGGGATCTCGATCATCTTAAGCGCAGATGCGGCAATTGTATCTGAGACATACACGAGGCTGGCATCGGCCTCCCCCAGTTGAACTTTCGTGACTGCCTGCCGGACATTATCTTCGTTGGACACAACGTTTGCCAGAACCCGATCCCTGTAGCTCTCGCCGAACTCCGCGTTAAGTCGATCCAGGATTTCGCGAGCATATCTTCCTGCAGGGACGTCCTCCGCAGCGAGAATCAACTTTAGACCGGGCCTGGCCAGTTCTTGCAACGATTGAATTCCAGCGGGGTTATCTTCCGGCAAAATGAGCACAAGCCGGTTCTTAAGAAAGACCCTGGGCGCGTTCAATGCCACAAGATCTTGCGCGGCCAGGGACTCCATTTCCCTCTCATTTGCAGATGCAAATACATCCGCCGGCGCGCCCTGCTCGATCTGTGTTCGCAGGTTTTGCGAACCACCAAAATTGAACACGACGGTCACGCCGGGATGCGTTGATTCAAAGGCTGTTCCAATCTCTCGAAACGCATCGCTCAGCGACGCAGCCGCGTAGATGGTTAATGTACGCCCCTCCACAGCCGTACTCGCTTCGCTACAGGAGGTGAGAATCAGGGATAGCATGATGCTTAAAAAGAGGATAGTTCTCATTCCAAACCTTCTATTCGCCGCTCACCTTCCAATCATAAGCCAGAATGAACAGCAGGATAGGGCAGGGCCTGTCCCTCTTTGTACTTGGCGAACACTTCGCTACACTCCGGCGAGAAGCAGCATTGGCTCGGGCGCGGTAAAGTTTGCCGGTGACCTTTGCCATCTTGCGAAGCTGCATCATCTCGACGAGGACTCCCAACCCCAGCCAGGGCGAGTTGCGCCATCCCAGTGGGCGTGAGCAGAGAACCCAGCAGGAAGCATACTATCTTCAGTCGGCGAAGATCTCCCAGAGTCCCAAATTTTCCGAAAGAATGAGCTGACTTGAGTTTTATCACGAAGAATGGTTTTCCGGGTTCGAGAGTGTGGGAGGAAATCGATGCAACGTCAAGCGTTTTTTCATTTGACATCGCTCTCCCATCATGTTATAAACTGTGAACAATAAACGGATTTACTCATCCAGAGAGGCTGAGGGACCGACCCTGTGACGCCTCGGCAACCATTCACTGATCACCTTCGGGTGTTCCGTGAAGAAGGTGCCAATTTCGGCAGACGCTGCGTCTGAGAGATGAGAGAGGACTTTGGTTTGTATGTTGCCTCTCCTTATGAGAGGCTTTTTCTTTGCACCGTTGCGACAGGCTGAGACATAGAATGGCAGAAAAGGTCAAACTCAACGGCGGACCCGAAAAGACCGTCACCTGGATCTGGCTGGAGGCAGACATACTTAAAGCTGAGTTTTATGACTTTAGTGAAGTGGCTGAGAGAATGTTTGGGAATGATATTGCTTACGTCTTAACAGTAGAGGATATGGATAAATTATTCTCCGTGACCGAGCAAAACCAATCTTCGTTGATGCAGTGGATAACAAAGAACTTCAGTAGCTACTTTGACCTGAAGAAATGGCTCGAAGAAAACGGAATCCGCGTTCATAGGGAGGTGGACTCCCGCGCTTAATAGAAGGAACGGACATGAAGCTTGAATTGATCAAAACATTTGTTCAATATCACATAGACACAACCCGCCGCCTCTGGGACGTGATAGAGCACATTACTGAGGAACAATTCCTGGCGGAGGACGCCTACTCGCGCGGATCTCTTCGTAATCTGATGGTCCATCTAGCAGGCACCGATGCAAACTGGCTAGCAGGCTTGAAGAATATCTCTGACGATCAGGATCCACCTCGTAAGAAGCTGGAAGACTATCCAGACCGCGCCAGTGTACGGGAGTTCTGGAACGCCACAGCCCAGGACTTGGCCGCTTATGTGAACAAGCTGTCGCCTGCCGAGCTAGAGGAAAACCCCATTGATATCCCGCATGCCCGCTGGCACGTTTTCCTGCATATCATCAATCATGCCACAGATCATCGTTCCACGATCCTGCAAAGGCTCCATGAGCAAGGTGCACCGACTTTCGAACAGGATTTCATATATTGGTTGCAGGGGAAGAGATGACCTGTCCTGAATGCGGTGCTGCAGATCGTTTGTGCCAGGCGCGCTTCGACGAGTTCCTCGTTCTTGAATTCACGGACGCGGCGTATGGCAAGGTCCATCATCTGACCGTTGCCACGTACATGGTACAGCATTCCAGCAGGCTGACGCGCGAAGGCTGGCTGTTCGAGCGTAATTTGTTACGAGAGTTTGTCGTGAAGAATAAATCGCCGGCCTACATCCGAAAACAAAACAAGGATGTGGTTGACAGCAGCAAGCGCACGTTCAAGATCAAATCAAAAACAGGCATACCGGTCATTAACAAGACATCCTGGAAGAAGACAATTCTCGATGTCCGGGCCGAGAACGCAGAATTGTATTGCGGAGATATCACCGCCTGGGCAAGATCTGTGCTGGAGGAGGCAGAAAAATTAAACGTCTGAACGACAATGATCTTAAGGAAACATCTCGTCGAAACTGGAAAGCTGCTTTTGAACCCGCTGATAGACAAACCCGAGGAAGACGGTATAGAGAAGGAGAAAGAGAGTATAGGCAGAACCAGCGCCCCAGATCAACGGAGCAAAAAGTGAGAGCCAGCTGGCAAACAGAAATCCAAGACCTGTATTCACCCTTTCTCTCGAAAGCGGCAATGCTTTCCAGCCTTTCCCGAAGAGCAGAAAGAAACCCGGCGGCGTGATGGCAATCTGAACCATAAACCAGATCAGGTCCGCATGAGCGAATACACCGAGACTGGATACCACCAGGGTAATCACAGAACCCAATGCCATATACATAAGCTTATTCCAGGTGGAAAGTTGTCTTTCGAGTCGCTCAGTATCCATAATTCCTCACGTTTTGGCTTGACTGGAATTTTGTAGAACAGCGGCTATTCGTTCAGAGACAAAAGGAGTTTCAAAGACTTGAATGTTGCGTTGGATAAACTCGGTGAGCAGCCTTTTGCCCTTCTCAGTCAGGCTGTAATAGCGCCGCTGCGGACCGGTGTTGGATTGCCGAAGCTCGCTTATCACGATACCCACCGACTCAAAGCGATTCAACGCACGATAAATGCTATTATCGTCCACCGAAATCGTGTCCTGGCTGATTTTCGCCACCTCGGTGCTCATCTCGTAAGGATAGGAAGATCGTTCGTGCAAAAGCAGAAGAATCCAAAATGACATCAAACCCTTTTTGTAAGTCTCTTCCCATTTATTTAGTAGTTGACCAATGTCATCATTTGCCATTTTGAAGTCCACTAGTATTCTTTAGGTATTATTCATTAGGTATAATAGCACTTCGGGATGAAATTGTCAAGATTTGAAATGGAGAACCATGAACCGAAAATACACAAACCGCAAATATCTCGACGCCCTCAAAGAGAAAGTTCTCGTCTTCGACGGGGCGATGGGTACAAGCCTGCAGGTCCAAAACCTTACTGCTGAGCACTTCGGCGGTGAGCAATACAACGGGTGCAATGACTATCTCGTAATCTCCTATCCCCAGGCTGTGGAGAACGTCCATCGCTCGTTCCTCGAGGTCGGTGTGGATGTGCTCGAGACGAACACGTTCCGCTCCAACCGCATCACCATGCAGGAATACGGCTTAGGGGATCACGTCCTTGAGATCAACGAAATCGCAGCGTCCCTGGCTCGAAAGCTGGCAGATGAGTCTGCAATCAAAACTGGTCAGCCTCGTTTTGTGGCAGGCTCTATCGGGCCGTCTGGCAAGCTGCCTTCCGCCGATGATCCCGATCTTTCCAATGTGGGCTTCGACGAGCTTGCCGATGTATTCCGTGAGCAGGCAGTTGGTTTGATTCGCGGCGGCGTGGATGTGCTGCTCATCGAAACTTCACAGGACGTTCTCGAAGTCAAGGCTGCGATCAGGGGAATCCATAATGCCTTTGAGGAAACTGGTGTCTATCTGCCGATCCAAGCACAGGTCACTCTCGATACAACAGGTCGCATGCTCCTGGGCACTGACGTCAACGCCGCCCTCGCCATCCTTGAAGGCATGGGCATTGATGTGATCGGTCTCAACTGCTCCACGGGGCCCGAACACATGCGTGAGCCAATCCGGGTTCTCGGTGAGAACGCCACTCTCCCCGTTTCGTGCATACCGAATGCAGGATTGCCCCTCAATGTAGACGGGCAGGCAGTCTATCCTCTCGAGCCGGAGCCGTTCGCGAACGACCTGTATGAGTTTGTGACAAAGCACAACATCTCGATCGTAGGCGGATGCTGCGGGACCACTCCTGAACACCTGAAGCTGCTTGTCGACAAGTTGAACGCACACCCGCATCCGCCACGGCCGGTGCACGCGACGCCCCAGCTTGCATCCGCTATGTCGGCGATCGCCATGCGCCAGGATCCGCCCCCGACGCTGCTCGGCGAGCGACTGAACGCCCAAGGCTCACGCAAGTTCAAACGACTATTGCTGGAAGAGGATTACGACTCGATCCTGGAGATTGCACGGGAGCAAGTGGAGTATGGCGCGCATGCACTCGATATCTCCTGTGCTGTGACTGAACGCCCCGACGAGCTGGAGCTCATGCGCAAGGTTGTCAAAAAGCTCGAGATGGGTGTGGATGTCCCGCTCGTTATCGACACGACAGAGCTGGACGTTCTCGAGGTCGCCCTGAAGACCGCACCGGGGCGGTGTTTGATCAATTCAACACACCTCGAAGCAGGACGCGAAAAAGCCGATAAGATCTTCAAGCTCGCCAAAGAGCATAATGCCGCCGTCATCGTGCTGACTATTGACGAGGACGGAATGGCAAAGACCCGCGATAAGAAACTCGAGGTCGCCAAACGAATATACGACATCGCCGTCGACGACCACGGACTCAAGCCCCAAGATTTGGTCTATGATACTCTGACCTTCACGCTTGCAACCGGTGATGAGGAGTTCGTCGATTCAGCCATCGAAACGATCGAGGGGATCCGCCTGATCAAGCAAACCTTGCCGGGCGTAATGGCTTCGCTTGGAGTGAGCAACCTGTCCTTTGGGTTCGCACCGCATGCCCGGCCCGCGCTGAACTCGGTCATGCTCTATCACTGCATCCAGGCGGGGCTGGACATGGCGATCGTCAATCCGGCACATATCACGGCGTACCCGGATATCCCGCAGGAGGAAAAGGATCTCGCCGAGGACCTGATCTTCAACCGCCGCGCGGACGCGCTGCAGCGCTACATTGAATACTATGAGAACGTGACGCCAACAGAGCAAGCCGGCGCTGCTGACCCGACCAAGGATATGACCCCCGAACAGCGCCTGCACTGGAAAATACTCCACCGCCACAAAGAGGGCGTCGAAGCAGATATCGATGAGATCATCCAGCGCGGCGATTTCCCGACCGACCACGAAACTGCCGTCCACACCCTCAATAATGTTCTCCTGCCTGCCATGAAGGAAGTGGGAGACAAGTTCGGCGCGGGGGAATTGATTCTGCCTTTTGTGCTGCAATCTGCCGAGACGATGAAAAAGACAGTCGCTCATTTAGAGAACTATCTGGAAAAGGTTGAAGGCGTGACGAAGGGCACGGTCGTTATCGCCACGGTATACGGCGATGTGCACGATATCGGCAAGAACCTGGTCAAGACAATCCTTGCCAATAATGGTTACACCGTGATCGACCTGGGCAAACAAGTGCCGGCCGAAACGATTATCACAAAGGCTGTTGAAGTCAACGCGACCGCGATCGGCTTGAGTGCGCTCCTCGTGTCCACCTCCAAGCAGATGCCTCTGATCATCAATGAGCTTCACCGCCGCGGCCTCAAATTTCCGGTACTGGTTGGCGGGGCAGCAATCAACCGCCGCTTTGGTCGCCGGATCCTGTTTACCGAAGATGGCTCCATCCACGAGCCGGGAGTGTTCTACTGCAAAGATGCGTTTGAAGGACTCGATACCATGGACCAGCTCATCGTTCCCGAGAAGCGCGAGGATCTTCTGATGCGCGTCCGCAAAGAAGGCGACCTGGAAATGGGCCGCACCTCTCAGGTGCCGGAGTATAGAAAAACAGCCGCCCGTTCCAAGATTCAGGCAGAGCCGATCCAGCATCCCCTCAGGTGGGGACAGCGGGTCGTCAAAGACATGCCGCTTGAGCTCGTTCTCAAACATCTCAATCGGAACGAGCTCTACCGCCTGTCCTGGGGCGCGAAAAATGCCCACGGAGCAGAATGGGAGAAGCTTAAAGCCGATTTCAACGAACGCCTGGACAAGATGACCAGGGAAGCGCTGCGAGAGAAATGGTTGAAGCCACAGGGCGTGTACGGTTACTTCCCGTGCCAGTCCGATGGCGACGATCTGATCATTTACCAGCCGGACACCGTCAACTCTGCCTCGCCTGATGAGCTAACCCGCTTTACCTTCCCGCGCCAGCCCTACGATGATCACCTGGCTTTGTCCGATTACTTTGCGCCCCTCGACTCGGGAAGACTCGATGTCGTAGCCTTCCAGGTAGTGACCGTAGGACAGGAAGCCACAGAACGCTTTGATAAACTCCAGGCGGACCACGATTACACGGCAGCCTACTTCACACATGGACTAGCTGTCCAGACTGCCGAAGCCACGGCGGAGTATTTGCACCGTCACATCCGCCGCGAGCTTGGACTGGCCGAAAGCCAGGGCAAGCGCTACTCATGGGGTTATCCTGCCATCCCTGAACTGGAGGACCACAGAAAGGTATTCCAATTGCTTCCGGCTGTGGAAACAGAACTGGGCATCACGCTCTCGCCTGCCTTCCAGCTGATCCCGGAACAATCTACCGCAGCCATCATCGTGCATCACAGGGATGCTCGCTACTACAGCGTCGGCGAGTCGCGGGTCGAGCAGCTCATGCGATAGGAGTGGAACTGGATGTGAGGGTAGACTCGTGCATCCGGAGCTATCCATCGCGGGCGAGAAAGCACCCATATCCATGGGCAATATCATGAGCAATAGAGAAAAGCATCTGCTGGTCGTTTGGTTCTTCCTGAACATCACGATCGGATTCCTCATCGTTCAGGACTATGGTATCAGCTATGACGAACCGGATTACTATCTTTACGCTCAAAGCACCGTGGATGCGTACAGATCCTTCTTCACCGTTGCTTATTCGCCCTTCTTTGGCCCAAACGATCTACCCAATTATGGTCCGGCATTTATCATCTTTCCTGAGCTAGGGATTCGCATCCTTCGGTTGATTTTCCCAGACGTCCACGCAGGAGATATCTGGCACTTCTCGTACTTTCTCATCTTTCAGCTGGGTGGCTTGTGCCTTTATTTCCTGGCAAGGCGCTGGTTCAGCAGTTGGAGCGCCTGGGGAATATTGGTGCTGTACACATCTCAACCCCTGCTCTGGGGACACTCCTTTATCAATCCGAAAGATATCCCATTTATGGCATTCTTTCTATTTACGATCTGGAGCGGATACCGCCTGGCCGACTCTCTTACAGCCGACCATCGCATGATAATCTTCCATGCCCCTGGAATGGCCCCTACTCGTTTCAGGCTCAGGGAAAGTCTTCCCTACCTGCAATCTCCAAAATTGCTCCTGGCTGGAGCCCTGCTGGGCATGACGATGTCTATCCGGCTGCTGGGGCCTCTGCCCGGGCTGATCGTCATCCTGTATCTGGCATTCGCCTTCCCGCAGAAATGGCTTTCAATCACCGCTGCCTATCTCATTTGTGCATTGGTTATCATGTTGTTGACTTGGCCCTATCTGTGGCCGAACCCCCTCGATCACTGGATGGATAGTCTGGTGCTGATGGTGAGGTTTCCCTGGCCCGGACGCGTCCTGTTCAATGGCGAATTCTATGATCCCGATGGGCTTCCAGTATCTTATTTACCAGTCCTTCTGAACATCCAGCTGACAGAGCCTTTGCTTGTGCTCGTTTATCTTGGATTCGGCATATTTGTTGTTCGTAGCTGGCGGAAAGACATCAACCTTGATCTTTTTCTTGCGCTCGTGATCGGATCCGTTCTTCCACTAACAGGGCTGATTCTCTTGCGTGCCACCATGTATGATAATTTTCGCCAGATCCTATTCCTGCTGCCGCCACTCATGCTTTTTGCGGGATTTGCCCTGGATCTCCTCTTCTCCGTCTTCAGATCGGTTGCGCTGCGATTTGTCCTCTTGAGCGCGCTTGCTATCCCCGGAGTTTACGCCAGTTTCCAGCTCCACCCGTACCAATACATATATTACAACTCACTCCCAGGCCAGACGGGCGGCGCCTTCAGGAGGTTCGAATTGGATTACTGGGGTACAGCCTATCGTGAAGCAGCGCTCTGGCTGAACGAGTATGCCGGCCCGAATGCCACCATCGGAAGCAACGAGGCGGATGATCTGCTTGCCGCCTACCTGCGCCGCGACCTGGTTGCAGAGCACAGCACCGGCCCAGGTGAGCAATATGATTACCTGGTGCTAACAAGCCGGTACAACCACGATTTGACTCTTTACCCAGAGGCCGATGTCGTTCATTCCATTGCGCGGGATGGCGCCGTGTTGGCGGTGATCAAACAACCTTCCCCATGAAGCATAACTTTGCTCTGACCATGCTTCTGGCGCTTAGTCTTCTCACAGGGATGCTCACGCTGACCGATTACGGCGAGTCCTGGGATGAACTGAAGCTCTATGATTACGCGGACAACTCCCTCGCCGCGTACTCCACATGGTTCCAGCATGGGACAATTCCCTTAACGGGAGATCGCTTCGAGAACTACGGTCCGTTCTTTGTCATGCTAACGCGCATCATCGCAAAGGCGATCGCCGGGGTAATCCCTGCAATCCAGGAGGTTGATGTACAGCATTTGGTCTACTTTGTCAGCTTCCTGGCTGGCATCGGGGCGTTTTATCGGCTTGCCGTCCGCTGGATGAGCCGGAAGGCGGCATTCGGCGCGGCCTTGCTCTTCATTACCCAACCCGTTTTCTGGGGACATGCGTTCATCAACCCTAAGGACATCCCGCTCTTAGCATTCTTCCTGTTATCGGTTTACCTGGGCATACGAATGCACGACACAGCTTTCGGGAATGAGGCTGATTCTGTTTTCCAATCTGTATCCTCTGCCTGGATAGGCTTGCCGGGACGCAGCCGACGTCTGCTGGCGGCTACAACCATCGTCTGGCTCACTTTGCTGATTCTGCTTATTGCAGGCACACCTTTCATTTACCGGTGGATCGAGCAGGCTATCCGTCTCGCCGCGGCAGGTGAGCCTTCGTTGATCGCGATCGTTGTGCCGCGCGTGGTGCGCGTTGACCCTGAGATTTATATAGGGAGGTTCTTTTCTCTCTTTCTCCAGATGCGAGCCATTTTGTTCCTGCTTTTGACTGGAATCTTGGTCTGGCTGTTCCGGCGTTATCTTCCAGGAGTATGGTTTATTTTGCGCCGGATCCTGCCCGCAGGAGTTATGCTGGGCTTGACCGTTTCCATTCGCATCTTCGGGGTGTGGGCCGGGGTCCTGGTTGCCGGCTACCTTCTGTGGAAGTCTGGCAAAAAAAGCTGGCTTGTTCTCACAGCGTATGCACTCATCGCGATCATGACTATGTACGCAACGTGGCCCTATCTTTGGCCCGATCCTGTTGGACACTTCTGGGAAACCGTGCATATCATGTCACAACATCCCTGGCCGGGATCTGTGCTATTCAACGGCGCCACCTACCCGGCGAACGACCTGCCATCCTCTTATCTACCGGTGCTTCTGGCAGTTCAACTGACGGAGCCGGTCTGGATCTTGTTCATAGCAGGGTTGGCTGTGGCAATAATAGCAACGCTGAAGAAGCGCCAGCGAAATACCGAGATGCTGGCGTTGACACTTGCTTGGTTCGTCTTGCCAATCGTTACGCTCGTCATCCTGCGTCCCACGCTATACGACAACTTTCGCCAGACTTTCTTTATCCTCCCGCCTGTTTTCCTCATGACGGGCCTGGCGTTCGATCTGGTACGGCGGCCCATGTTGCAGACTGCATTCATTGCCCTCGTCCTGCTGCCAGGACTGATCGCCTCGATACGCTTACACCCCTATGAATATGTATACTACAACCAGTACATCGGCGGCGTGGACGGGGCAGTAGACCGCTTTGAGCTGGAGTACTGGGGCACGTCCTACCGGGAGGCAGCCGGGGCAGCCAATGGGATCGCGCCGCCGAACGCGAACGTGTGGGTGGATGGACCCGCGCACCTGTTCAGCCGGTTCGCCCGTCCGGACTTCCACTTATATTCTCCACAGGAAGCCGAGCGCGCCGCACGATATGATCTTGTCGTGACCCTTGCACGATATAACTGGGAGAAAACCTCCTTTCCAGAGGCAGAGATTATTTACACGGTGAGACGCGAAGGCGCTGTCTTCGCGATCATTCGCGCACCATAAAGGAACCAAGATGAATGTGCTGGACCGACTCTCAAAGGAAATCATTCTCGCCGACGGCGCCATGGGCACCATGCTGCATGCGCGCGGCATCGGCTTTGATAAGTGCTTCGACGAGCTCAATCTCACCAATCCAACTGCAGTAGCTGGAATCCACCGTGCCTACATCGAGGCAGGCGCCCAACTTGTGATCACCAATACGTTTGGAGCGAACCGGTTTAAGCTTGCCAAACACGGACTTGACGACCACGTCGCTGAGATCAACACGGCGGGCGTGGACCTCGCCCGGCGCGTCGTGTCAGCGTCGTTTAAAGAAGTGCTGGTCGCCGGTGACATCGGTCCGCTGGGTGTGCGCATCGCGCCCTTCGGACGCGTCCAACCTGAGCAGGCACGTGCCGCGTTTGCCGAACAGATCAAAGCCCTGGCGGAAGCCGGCGCGGATCTGATCGTGATCGAGACGTTCAGTGACCTGTATGAGATCCGAGAGGCGATCCGTGCGGCAAAGGAATCGTGCACGTTACCAGTAGTTGCTTCGGTGACGTTTACGCGTGATGACCGGACAGTGCTCGGTGACGATCCGGCGAAAGTAGCCCGAGCCCTCAGAGACGAGGGCGTCGACGTGATCGGCGTTAATTGCTCCGGTGGTCCCACGCAGCTCTCACGTATTCTCAAACAGATGACCCAGGCTGTGCCCGGCGGTAAGTTCTGGGTGAAACCCAACGCGGGCTGGCCCGAACAGGTCGGCGGCCGCATTATGTACCCGGCGGACCCTGAGTATTTCGGGGAATACGCACTCTCCTTTCGCGAGCTGGGCGCGTGCATTGTAGGCGGGTGCTGCGGCACAACGCCGCAGCATATCGCTGCGATGAGGAAAGCGCTCGATACTATTTCACAAACCGAGCTTCCCCAGATCAGCGTTTTACCACAGGAAGAAATCACGGAAGAGGCGCAGGAACAACCGACTCCGTTTGCGCAGAAATTAAGTTCCGGTGGATTTGCCATTACTGTGGAAATGGACCCGCCGCGCGGGCTGTCGACCCACAAGCTGCTGGCTGGAGCATCCCTGCTCGCGGACGCGGGCGCAGATGTGATCAACGTCGCCGACTCCCCGATGGCGCGCATGCGGATGTCCGCCTGGGCGGTGTGTGACGTGGTCCAGCGCAAGGTTGGCGTCGAGACCACGCTGCACTTCCCCACGCGCGGGCGCAATCTGCTCCGCGTGCAGGGCGATCTGCTCGCCGCACATGCCCTCGGCATCCGTAATGTGTTCGTCGTCATGGGTGACCCCACCGCGATCGGCGATTACCCCGAAGCGATGGACAACTACGACCTCGTTCCCTCCGGTCTTATTAAGCTGATCAAGCAGGGCTTCAACACCGGGGTGGATCATTCGGGCACCAGCATCGGTCAGCCGACCAGCTTCTTCGTCGGCGCGGCGTTGAACCTGTGCCCGCCGGACCCGGAACGAGAGATCAAGAACCTGCACCGTAAAGTACAGGCCGGCACCGATTTCTTTATCACCCAGCCCATCTACCGCGCTGGGGATGGGCCGGCCTTGCTGCAGCGCTATGAGGCCAGGTATGGGACGCTGAACAAGCCGGTGCTGGCGGGCATCCTGCCGC
Organism: Anaerolineales bacterium; assembly: GCA_036781265.1. GTDB lineage: Bacteria > Chloroflexota > Anaerolineae > Anaerolineales > Villigracilaceae > Defluviilinea. Next base: position 22,208 of record DAIQBG010000034.1, read on the forward strand.
TGGTCAGTGTGAGGCATGTCAGCTTCCTGCACAACGAAGTTCCCGGGATTTTCATTCCGGACGAAATCCGCACACGCATCGAAGAGGCGGGCGACGCCGAGCGTGGTGCCCGAGCCGGTGTCGAAGTAGCTGTCGAGCTGATCGGGCAGATAAAGGGCTGGGCAAACGGCATCTATATCATGCCGCAGTTTCACAAGTTCGACATGGTAGCCGAGATCATTGAGAGGGTGACGTGAGAGTGTGGACAGGTTCCCCTATTTACCTGTCCACTTGTTTACGTGTATACTTAAAAGATGCTCCTTACAATCGATGTCGGCAACACGAACCTCACCCTGGGTCTCTATAATGGCAATACCCTCTTTGCGCACTGGAGGCTTGCCACCGACCATGCCCGCATGCCCGACGAATATGGATTGCAGTTTCTGGGCCTCCTTCAGAACGCTCATCTGACCAAAACGGAGCTGACCGGGATCTGTCTCGCCTCGGTTGTGCCCCAGCTTACCGGGCGCGTCATCCAGGCCTGCGTCGAATACCTGGACCGGGAGCCATTCGTTGTAGATGTGGGCATCAAGACGGGGATCAAGGTGCGCTACGAAGACCCGCGTGCCGTTGGCGCCGACCGTATTGCGGATGCGGTGGCGGTCATGTACTTATATGGCGGTCCGGCATGTGTGATCGATTTTGGGACGGCGACCACCTTCAATGCACTGACAAAGGAAGGGGAATATCTGGGCGGCGCGATCACCGCCGGAATCAATCTTGCTACAGAAGCACTTTTTATTCACGCTGCCAAGCTGCCGCGCATCGACCTGCAGCGTCCGCCCTCCATTATTGGACGAAATACGGTCCATGCCATGCAATCCGGCTTATTGTTCGGGTACGTCAGCATGGTGGAAGGCATGGTGGAGCGATTCCGTAAAGAGCTGGGGGTTGAAATGAAAGTAATCGCGACCGGGGGCCTCTCCGCCATCGTCGCGCAGGAAACAGACGTGATCCAGATCATCGCGCCCTGGCTGACCCTCGAAGGCTTGCGCATCCTCTGGGATTTGAATCATCCCCTGTAACCATTCTCCCCGTGCGGAGCCATAAGCGAAATCAAGACGTTACCATGAAGTAATGACGGGAAGACCTTTTATCTGGGTGTCAGGATTCACGGTTCTGCTCATTGCCTGCGAGGGCCTGAGATTTGTAATTTCCCCAACCGCTACGCCGCTCCCTACCCCTTCAGCCCTTCCCCGGCCCTCCGATACACCGCATCCGACCGTTACCCCCATCCTGTTTCCTACATATAGTCCTACCGTCCCGCCCTCCGAAACCCCACTCCCGACTCTGACCTTTACGCCCACACTCACGCTCGAACCACAGCCGGTCTTTCAGGGACCTGGTGAGGTCGTTGTCCCGATCCTGCTTTATCATCACATTGGCTTCTCTCTGCAAGGTGAGACTGTTTATTACATTCCACCAGAAGACTTTGACCGGCAAATGAATTTGCTCTACCAGTGGGGATATGAAACCATTTCCGTAGAACTGCTCGTGAGAGCGATACGAGAAGGCGCCTCACTGCCCCCGAAGCCGGTCATCCTGACCTTTGACGATGGCAGCGAATCTACGTATGCCACGGCGCTACCCATCATGCAACGATACGGATTTACCGGTGTCGCGTACATCGTCCTCAACTATGTAGGGATTCCCCGTTATATGAATGTCGAGCAGCTCCGCAGCCTGCACACCTCGGGCTGGGAGATCGGAAGCCACAGCCTCAGCCACGTGGACTTAACTTCGCAACCCGGCCGGCAGGAAGATGAGATCGTCGAGTCACGCCGGAGATTGGAACGCCTGCTTGGCGTGCCTGTTCTGAGCTTTGCATATCCATTTGGCGCCTACGACGATACTTCCCTTCAAAATGTCCACTCTGCCGGTTATATTGCCGCGATGGGCCTTGGCAACGAGACGGTCCAGGGCGGTAAGAATCTGTTCTACCTGTACCGCGAACCGGTTCGAGGGACAGACGACTTGAGGTCATTTTCCTTGCTTCTACCCTGGCGGGGAGAGCGCTATGATTTACCTCCCGTCACGATTGTCCCCTAACCAGGTTGCCCGAAGGAGATACCCTCAGGCGGGTACAACCCCGGCTCGGCGAAAGTTGAAAGGATAGAGAGAAGGAGAGCCGCGATGAACATCAAGTTCCTCATGGGTGTGCTGATCCTGGTGCTGGCGACCTGCTCTGTCTACAACACCACGCCCAAGGGAAGTGGAATCGAGGGGCAAGTGCTCATCGGACCTGTGTGTCCAGTCGTACAGCAGAACCAGGCCTGCCCCGACCGGCCGTACCAGGCAACGCTCACGATCCAGAGCCGGACTGGCGTTCAAATCATGCAGTTCCAGACAGATGAAGAGGGCCGCTTCAAAATCCCGCTTGCCCCGGGCGAATATATCCTGCATCCGGAATCGCCAGGTGGAATCCCATTTTCCCGGGATCAAACCTTTGTGATCGAGACAGGCCGATTCACGCAGCTCAGCGTCAACTACGATACTGGCATCCGTTAACAGATCTCTTACAGCACCGTCCCTTGTCTCCACTCTGTATGCGCGCTATAATGCTCTGCTGGTTGAATAGTAAGGAGAAAGCAATATGCCCGTTTATACCTATCGCTGCGACTCGTGTGGTGTGCAATTCGAGCGTCATCAATCGTTCCAGGACGCGCCTTTGAAGACCTGTCCGGAGTGCCGCAAGAAGTCATTAAAGAAAGTTATTACACCCACCCGCATCATTTTCAAGGGGTCCGGGTTTTATGCAACCGACCATCGGTCGTCTTCTGCAAGCAAGTCCTCGGTGTCGAAGCCGGCTGAAAATAAATCGGAGAAGTCGGAAAAAAAGGAAGAAAGCTCCGGCACAAGCGACACGAAAAGCGCTGAATAAAAACAAAGAGAGAAGCTCAGACTTCTCTCTTTTTGATTCTGGAGAAACACCCCGAAGATGGCGCTGCAAGAGAGCCGGATGAGCGTCTCAAGCCTTCCGGGCATTTTGTACCCCTGAGCTAGCAGGTGGGAGCGGGCAGCCAGGTGCTGACGATCACATCCATGGTGATGCCATAGGTTACGGCGCTCCAGAAGCGCATGCTCGCCGGCTGGTCCTTCGCTCTCTGCCAGTAACCCGAAAAGACAAAGAGCGTCACCCCCAGGGCAACCCCAAGGCGGATCAGAATACCGGTTAGGCTCCCAAAACACCAGGGAGCCTGCTCCCGGATCACCTCGACCGCAACGCTGTAGATCCAGCGCAGGATCACGCCGAGAAGAACGCCAATAAACACCTGGATCTTGGCATTTGTATCTTCCTGCTGGGTGAGAAGTCGAAATCCAATTGCATCGTTGACGCGGAACGAGTTCATTTCTCCTCCTAATACGTCCACGGACCCACGAGAGCATCAATGGAGACGCCGTACGCCAGCGCGCTCAGGAAGCGCATCCCGGCTGGCTGGTCCTTCACTTTTTCCCAGTAGCCGGAAAAGACAAAGATCGTCGCGATCAGGGCGACTACGATACGGGCAACTATGATGGAGAGATTCACGGGGGCCTGATTCCGGACGAGATCCACCAGGATCCAGCGCAGGATCACGCCCAGAAAAACGCCAAAGAACACTTGAACCTTGGCGCCTGTATCGTCCTGCTGCGTCACCAGTCTAAAGCGAATGGCATCGTCGAAGATGAACGATTGCATCTTGCATTCTCCTTGTAGGGCTCCGAACATTATAGCAAAGAGACGGCGAATTCAGACAAACCGTGCGCGGGCGAGGACACGGGATATTCCTC
>DAIQBG010000034.1:26117-29212 GCA_036781265.1 Anaerolineales bacterium
AGAAGACCCCATTTGGGGTCTTCATTTTCTTATGTTAATCCTTTTTCCTGGGGGATTTCCGCTTCGCAGAAGCCTTTGGAACCTTGGCGCCTTTCTTCCGGGCCTCGGAGAGTCCGATAGCGATCGCCTGCTTGCGGCTGGTCACTTTCTTTCCTGATTTACCGCTCTTTAGGGTGCCCTTCTTTTGTTTGCGTACCGCTTTCTCAACCTCCTCCCCCGCTTTTTTGCTATACTTTCTAGCCATAGTCGCTCCTTTCTTAATCGATTAGGCTCTGACATCCTTCCAAACGAAGTGAAAGAAGCTCTGTTATTCACATGGATCCAGCCTTAAAAAGAAAAGACCTGCGAATCAGGTCTTTAGCTCCTCGCCGAGGTCTGAAATTTCGAACCCTTTGTCTTAGGGTTCAAAGAAGCTCTACCAAAACAGGAAATAGGTAAGAAAAGCCCCCAGACATAGTCTGTCTGGGGGCTTCACGGCACAAATCTCCGTATAGAAGCTCCTCGCCGAGGACTTGAACCTCGAACCTAGCGATGTCAAAAATATAGTATTTCTGTGTAAATGGCGTCCAATCCGTCCATTTACTCGAGAAAGTTGGGCGATTTTCGCCCATCCTGTTCAATCTATCCATCATCTCCACCCCCATTGCACCCAAGTTGCACCAAAAGAGGGAAGGCGACTCAACTTCGAAGTTCATCCTTTTTATCACGGGCTCTCCATGCGAGTCATTTGAGTAAGTATAATCCGATTATTCAAGTAGAGCGCACTCGGCATGGAGCTACGTGCGCTCGAACCGGTAGATAAAGAACCAAGAATACAACCGGTGGGGAGACTGAAAGACTATAGGAGGATATGGATCGAGACTGATAAGTCGTACAAAGCCGAATCTGCGCTGCCCCAAAATATTCAATATGCTTGAGAGCCTTCACAGGTGCGACGAGGTGTTTATGTTGGCGGAAGTGGAAAGATTCATTGACTGGATACGAATGCGAAACCCGCAAGCAAAGACATGGCGGGACTACAAGTGCGATCTGAAACTATTTATCGATGTGACAGATGCTCGTCGCCCTCAGGACATGCACCCTCGAGATATAGATGCGTTTGTGAATTTTCAGGTTGGCCGGGGCTATAAGGCAAGCACCATCAACCGAAGGTTGGCAGCAGTGACATCGCTGTTTACATTTTTAAGCAAGGAAGATAAACATGTAAAGTGCCCTGTCTTGCCGAAACGGCACTACTTACGGGAGCCACAACGCTTGCCTCGTCCTGTGAGCGAACCAAACCTCAGAACGTTTTTCGCCGCCGTCCACGACGCGCGGGATAGAGCCATGTTCGCATTGATGCTACGATGCGGACTACGAATCAGTGAAGTGGCTGGACTGAAACTAGAAGACTTGTATCTCGGCGAGGCACCGTCCCGGATCATCCTGCGCGGCAAAGGCGCACGGGAGCGAGCCGTGTACCTTTCCTCGGAAGCGGAACGCGACCTGCAGCACTGGTTGAGTGAAAGACCTGACACTCGCTGTGATCACGTATTCATCAGCTATCAGCACAAAAGGCTGTCCACGACAAGTATTACTATTCGCATCAATCGAGCCCGGAAAATCAGTGGAGTAAATCTGACCGCGCACCGCCTACGACACACGTTCGCGGATCACTTGCTGTCGGCGGGAATGCCGATCACCTCGATCCAAAAACTGATGGGGCATCGCTTTGTGGAAACAACGCAAACGTATGCTCTGGCAAATGATAAGCAGGTAGAAGCGGATTTTTATTCCGCCTGCGAAAAATTAGAAGGCTGGAAATTGCTATTGCAAGCCACGCGGACCCGTACTGAGCAAAACGAAGCGAATAACCCCACATGGTCCGGTCTTGGTCCCGAGCAGGGGACTGAGGAGCAATCCGCGCTAGCACCATTTGAAATCCCCGCACGCATTCTATCCCTGCCGGCTGAGCTGGTGGAGCAGCTGGAGGCATACCGCCAACTTAAGGTTAATCGCTGGCGTATCGAGCGGGTTAAAGCAAATTCTGTCCACTATTACAGTCAACATGCGGTCATGTGGGGCTTCTTTCGTGACGTCCATACAGTAGAGATTGCCTCCGAGCTGCGCATGGACCATGTTCTAGAGTACATGAAATACCGCTTGGCGGCTGGCTTTTCTCCGAGTACCGTGAACAACCACCTCAGCTCACTGCGCAGCTTTCTGTCCTTCCTGAAGGAGGATGGGCTCAACACTCACCCCTCGCTAGACAATATCCAGCGCCTAAAGGAACCAGAGCGGCTACCTCGCTATATGGCCTTTGAGCAGGTGCATCGCCTTCGCGAGGAGCTTGCCACCCAGGTAACAATGGCTAAGGGATCAGAGGAAAAATATGATGCCGTGTTATTATGCGCGGTGTTCTATCTGCTATGGCAAGGCGGGCTGCGGATTGGCGAGGTCGAAGGCTTGCGTTTCTCCGACTTTTACATCTCGACCGCCCACCATGCCAAGCGGTTGTTCGTGCGTGACGGCAAGTGGCGCAAAGGGCGTACCGTGTACCTCACCGAGGCGTCCCTCGATGCCTTGCAGACATATCTACAGCTGCGCGGCAGGGACCCACTGGGCGGCTATGTCTTTGTGCGCCGGGGGCGTCCGCTGAAAAAAGATTTTCTGTGCAGGCAGCTGCAGAAAGCGGGCCACCAAGTGGCTGTCCCGGTAGTGCCCCATCGCCTGCGGCATACCTTTGCCACCCAGTTACTGAATGTCGGCTGTCGTGTCACGTCCATTCAACGACTGCTAGGGCATACGAACCTGAATACGACCATGACCTATGCTCGTGCCTTTGATCGGACGGTCATGCTCGACTACTTCCAGGCGATGGATCAGTTAGAAGCCCAGCCGGGTGGAGCCTGGTACGGCTTAGCGCCTCCAGCCCCAGTGGAATCCATCGCCCTCCATGAAAAAAGCCTTTGAGATCTTCCCAAAGGCCTTGGACATTGTTATAAGGCGAATAAAACCTAGCGTTGTAGTGATAGATACCCAGCCCTGCCATCTCCCTCTGCCCAGTGAACAACCGGTCGGTGAAGATGCTGCCGGTTGTCCAGCGGGTTTCGCCA
>DAIQBG010000035.1:0-28462 GCA_036781265.1 Anaerolineales bacterium
GTCACCTGTGTGATGGCAGTATCCACGCGCTGGTCTGTCCGCAGCACCTGGAGCTGCACGGCGTACAAGCCGCTTAACGCCGTGGTGCTCCACTCTGCCAGGACACCATCCGTAACGGGCTGTGTCCCTTCCGCCACCAGAACCCACTCCTGCGGGTTCAGTCCCTGCCCTGTCAGCACACGATAGGAGATGAAGTCTTCGCCCGTGGCGGTGCCTTCGATGCGCACAGTTCCGTTCACTTCGGTGAATAGCTCGGGAGAGGTAATGTTCGCATCCGGATTCACCTGTGTAGCCTGGATCACATCAAAATTGGCTGGAGGAACTTCCAGCCCGGCGCTTTCCGCCCAGGCGCGCGCCTCAGGCGGCACGACCAGGTAGACGCGGTCCTCAATCAGCTGGGGCAGGGTGAATACGGTCGCCAGCAGTCCTGTCTCGCGGTTGACAGCATAGCGCCGGTACATCGTATCTGCTTGGATAGGCTCGTTGCCGTTGAGAAAGACCTCACTCACCAGGTTGGGGCAGTCGGCAGTCGGCAACATCCCGGAGGGGTCGCAGACGTTGATCGCGGAAACCTCGGCGGGCGCTACCCAGCCTTCACGTGGTAAATTCTGAGTGGCGATCTGCATCAGCGCGTTCCAAAGGACGGCTGGGAGTCGCGGCGAAAGGGCGTTCTCTGTTTCCGCCCGGGCGCCGGTCCAGATTACAACGACGCGTGATGGTGAATAACCGATCGCCCACGTATCGAGGCTGTCGTCCGTCTGCCCAAGCTTGACGGCGGCGGGGCGGCCTATCTCCGTCACATTTGGTTGACCGAGCGAATGCCAGCGGGCAGTCTCGTCACTTAAAGTATGGTTCATCAGGTAAGCCAGTCCCGGGGTGAGCACTGGCTGCGCTTGCGGCGTCGCCCAGTCGAGCCAGAGACTGCCATCGTTTCCTTCCACCCTCAACAGGATAGCAGGCTGTAGCCCTCGCCCCGGAATCTCCTGCCCAAAATAGACGCCCTCTTGTGCAAAGACCCCGTAAGCGCCTGCAGCATCCGGCAGAGAAAGCTGCTCGTCTGGCACTACGCCGAAGGAAGCGGAAATCCTCTCTACGTTGTCCATCCCCATTTGCGCAAGCAGCTGTGCGGTAGGCGCCTGATAATCGTTTGCCAGCGCAATTCGCAAACGAATGGGTCCATGATAGGAGCCATCTACGTTGCGGACATTCGTCCGGCCAGGGATGTCCCAGATGAGAGACCCAGGGCTCAGCCCGCGGGTAAAGGCGGTCAGGTAGACGAAGGGATCGAGGGCCGACCCGGGCTGGTGCGCGGCGATCAGGGGTGTCTCGCGTCCCTGGAAGGTCTCTCCAACCACAGCCAGGATCTGCCCGGTTTGTGGGTCAGTGATAATGGCGCTGGCTGACGAATGGTCTACCCAGGCATCCGGGGGCAGCGCAGGCAGAAATCTGAGCTCTTCGCATTCCAAAGCGGGGTCGGGCAGGCCCGCCAGCCTCGCCGCGTAAAATGCGGTCACACAGGAGGCCGCATTCTGCAAATCAAAATCGAGAGTGGAAGTGATAGATATTCCCCCGAGTTCTATGCGAGGCCGCGGGAACTGGGTGTCGAGCTGGGAGAGCAGCAAGTTTATGAATGCCGCAGCGGGTTGAGGCTCGGTGACAGGCGCTTCTTCAAAGCGCGGCGATTCGTCCAGAGCGTTATCTGTCGCCTCGTTGGAAAGGAATCCCTGCGCGTTCATCAATTCAAGAGTCTCCCGCCCTCGCTCCAGAGCGGTCTGCGGCGCGTCATGGGGGTTCAGGCTCGGCGATTCGCTCACCGCGGCGAGGATCGCCGATTCAGTGGGCGTCAGCTCGGCAGCGGATTTACCGAAGTACAACTGTGCCCCGGCTTCGGCGCCGAAGGCATAACGTCCGAAGTGCGCCGAGTTGAGATACCACTCAAGCACCTGGGTTCTTCCATAGTGAGAAGTGATCTGTGCCGCAAGCAGCCGTTCTCGCAGCGCGCGTTGCAAGGAAGGGGGTTCGTCAAATAGCAGAAGATCGAAAGCCAGCCGCTGCGCAAGGGTGGGATGCATATCGGCATTGGTGATGGTGTCCAGGGTATAGCCAGGATGCTCCCAGAAGTAAGGATCGGCAGCAGCAACCACCGCGTCGCCCAGTGATTTCGGCAGATGTTGTGGATTGGTCTCGCTGAGTGGGATATAACGCCGCGGTGTATCATCCGCTGCAAACGTGAAGAGGGCGTGCTGGCGTGTGCGGTCATAAATGCGGGTGGGCTGAAGCAGTAGCCCATCCGGCGGGTTGAGGAGTCGAGGCAGAAGCTGGATCGAAGGGAGGTCACGTGTCAAACTGACGTAGGCAACCGCGCTGCCAAGAATGCAGGCGGCCGTGAACAGAGAAAGAACGACCCCGATGGCAAGCAGGCTGCTGCGCCTGCGGGCGCCCTGGGTGTGCTGCCGGGCAAGACGGCGCTCACGGCGTGCGCGCAGTATGGGCGTGACCTGAGGCATAGAGATAAGTATACAGGGAAACGGGTGAGCAGGTAAATGCTCACCCATGGAGCAGAATAGTCAGGTGCTGGGATTTTCCACTGTCGCCCCGCTCTCCTCCATGAGGTTTTCAATTGCACAGGTGCAGGGACGGTGCAGGGAGCCGATGGAAACTAAAACTCAGCTTTCGAGCAGATTCCCCAGCCAGTCAAGCAGACTGCTTGAGGTTGCCGATTTTCTCCTCGCTCGATCACTTGCTACTATCCCATTCTGCCCGTTGATCAGTACGAGGTGCTCACGCCCGTCGAAGGCAAGCTCCGTTATCCACACAGGCAGCAGGTTCAGGCGGAAGGATTCGACAGTCAGTTTGGCGGAGGAGGTTGAGAGGATCTCCGCAGGGAACAGGAGATTCGGTAGGTCTCGCTGGTAGCGTGACAAAGCTTGTGCACGCGCATCCAGGGATGCTTCCGCCAGCGGGATATCATAAACTTCTGCCGGCCAGCTGGCGAGATAGCGCGGGTCATAGGGTTTGACGGCTTTCAACTCGAACGTGGGGATCAACCTCAGGAACACAGCCGATACTTTTCGGGACGCAGGAATGGGCAGATCATTAATCTGGACGGGATAACAATCGTTAACTCGAATTTTCTTCCTGCTTCTGCGGTTGAGCTGGAGCTCGCTATCGTCGACGGTCTCGCCAACGTAATCAATGTCCCCGCCAAGGTCAAACGTCCACAAAGGAAGATAGACACCGCGTGGCGGCGCAACAGGCCGTTCGGGCATGGTCTGACTAGAGTCCAGCCATCCGATCAGGATGTTTTCAGCTCGTTTCCTATCAAACGCATGCGGGATGATTCCATCCGGTGCGAGCACTTCTCCTTCCGATTCCCAGTTCACCACATGTGGCGAGCCGCAATAGACGCAGGAGGAGGAAATCTGGTTTGGAGACAGGATGAACTCGCAGCCGCATCCCTCACAGTGGAAGACTTGCTGGTCGAGCGGTTTACGGTGACCGCGGGCAGTCGCCATAGCGACGATAAAATCCTTCTCAGCAGCGGTGCCGGGCTGGGAAACAAATCTCTGGTTGCGGGCACAATACTCACAGGCCAGCGACTGCCCATCTGCAGAAAAGCTCATCCGCGCCCCACATTTTGGGCACATGAATCGCTGCACATCTGCCGAGCGCAAGCCTTCGGGAACTAGCGGTATGCGGTCGGGGTCGATGATTTCGTCGGGCTTGAGCCTGCCATCCAGGATGGCCAGAGCCCGCCGCGCCCGGGCATGCTGGAGATCATGGGCGAGACAATTCTCGAGTGCCTTGCGCTGGTCTCCTGCCTCATCCATGACCCGGCTCATCCAGAACCAGGCTTCGGCTAGCACATCGTGGTCATTACTGATGTACACTGCGCGGTCGAGGTAGCGCCGCGCCGCGTCACGATGTCCTGCTTTTGCTTCGATGATGCCGCTCTTGAGAAGCTCTCTGCCGTAATCGCTGAACATGAAGTCTCCAACGGTAAGTATTAATAAGGTTATGTGTCCATCGACTGCGTGCGGTGCGAGGCGGTTCGCACAATGGCATCCGTCATAGTTGCAACGCGCGCCATTTCCTTCACATCATGCACACGGATCATGTCTGCGCCGCGGGTTATGCCAACCGCCACTGTAGCAGCAGTGCCTTCCACGCGCTGGTCGGGGGGCAGGTCGAGTGTAAACCCGATGAATGATTTTCGGGATGGACCCAACAGCACTGGAAACCCCAACGCACGGATCTCGTCCAGCCGGTTGATCAGCTCGAGGTTGTGCTCACGGGTCTTTCCAAAGCCGATGCCGGGATCGAGAATGATATCCGATTCTGTGATCCCGGCCTTGAGCGCCAGATCCACACTGGAGAGCAGCTCTCGTTTGACGTCTTCTATTAAGTTCTCATACGTAGATCCGAGATAGGCGTTGCCTAATCGCTCGCGGACCTCCACGCTGGTGGGAGTACTGCGATTGTGCATCAAGATCACAGGGATGTTGTGTGCTGCGGCAACGAAGGCCAGCTCCGGGTCGGCGCGCAGCCCCCAGACGTCGTTCAGGATATGTGCGCCTATCTTGAAAGCTTCCTCTGCAACTCTGGCTTTGTACGTATCAATTGAAATTAATCCATGGGGGATTTCTCTCTTGAGCGCTTCGATGACGGGGATCACACGCTCGATTTCTTCATCGACGCCGACGGGCTGCGAACCGGGACGCGTAGATTCGCCGCCTACATCCAGGATGGCCGCCCCGTAAGAAACGAAGTCGTTGGCTTGTTCCACTGCCAGTTCAACCGCATCGCCTCTGGCAATGATCCCATCCCCGCTGAAGCTATCCGGTGTCACATTGAGGATGCCCATCACGTACGTTTTGCTTCCCCATTGAAACGTGTGGTTCCCGATCTTCAGTGTGGTGGCTTTCATGAGATGCGCGCTAATGTACTGATTACAGAACGCGAGATTGGTTCTTGCATCGTCCTGGCGGAAGGATTAAGGCAAGGCCCGCAATCGTGAAGTTTAAGGAATCTGGTCCAGTGGGCGCGCGAGCCAGGTCTCCGCTTTGTCCATATCGGTGAAGATTTTCATAGCAGAGGCGGCTGTGGGGAGCGCGCGGGCCGCGACTTCGCGGATGGCATCGGCGACCTTTTCATCCGCCACCACCACTGCCACACGGATATTTCGTGCAGAGGGATCGCTGTTTGCCTCCACTGCCATACGGATCGCCTTTTCAGGGATCTCCTTCACAGCGCGGATATCATACAGATTACGGGTGCGGCGATCCACGCCAAGAAGATGGTCCATGGCGAAATCACGCCACTCATGCAGGGTTTCATCCGACAGATCGGTAAACGTCAGCGTCATGCCGCCATCCTCGCGGCGGACAACGGTAAAGCCAACCCCGGGCCTGGGAGTCCAGTTGAGCGGTTTGATTTCATTCATGGTAGTTCCTCCAGTGAATTATATCTTATGCGAATTTCTCAATTCCCTCGGTATTGCACAACGCGGCCATGTCGCGGACACTCTGCTTGCGGACCGGATGCACTATATCTGGAGCCAGATCCATCAGCGGCAGCAGAACGAAGGGTCGTTCATGCAGGCGCGGGTGTGGGATGATAAGCGACGGTTTATTCAGGATCAGGTCATCGTAAAAAAGAATATCCATATCGATCGAGCGCGGGCCATTGGGGACCGAGGCTTTTCGACCGAGTGCAACTTCCAGCCGCTTGAGATGTTTGAGCAGCGGCTCAGGTTCAAGATAGGTCGTCGCCTGGATCACCTGGTTGAGAAATTTGGGTTGGTTCTCATACCCCCAGGGCGGCGTCTCATAGACTGGTGATTTCGCCTTCACATCCATCTGCGGTGTCAACGCGGCAATTGCCTGCTTCAGGTTCGCAAGACGATCCCCCAGGTTGGAGCCAAGCGCGAGGTAAACAGTATGTTCCTTCATAGGTTACATCGGGACGGAATATTCATCGTAATGCCTCGCCCCACCATCGGCTATCCTTCGATGTCTCTGTTGAGAAAGGCATCCTCGGACGGCCGGTGGAGGCGTGCTATACTCTACGAGTATTTTACCCGTTTACGCATTTAAGGATGGCATTCGATGGATCCATATATGCAGATTGCCGTGGAAGAAGCCAGGGCGGCGCTGGCGGACGGAGATTTCCCCTATGGCTCGGTGCTGGTACGCAACGGGGAGATTATCGGGCGAGGGCGGAACCACATGAACACACGCAACGACCCGACAAGCCACGCCGAGATCGAAGTACTGCGTGCCGCGGGCTTACAGTCGAGCTATGCCGATACGGTCATGTATGCCAGCGCTTTTCCCTGCCTGATGTGTGCGGGACCGATTGTGATGCTGGGTGTCCCAGATGTGATCGTTGGAGCAAGCTGGCCCGGTCATGAAGTTTCACGGACGTTCCTTGAAGCGCACGGTGTGAAAGTGACGATACTGGAACTCGAAGAGTGTCAGCGGCTGATTGCTCCTGATGTCTCGTAGTCTAGCTCCCTATAAGCCCAGCCGCGCTGACCTGCTCGCCGCGCAGGATAAGACCATTCGGGATGTGATCGCCCCGGGTTTACGCGTGCTTTTCTGCGGTATCAACCCGGGGCTCTACTCTGGCGCGACCGGTCATCACTTTGCCCGTCCCGGCAACCGTTTCTGGCCGACCCTGCACCGGGCAGGGTTCACACCCCGCCAGCTCCATCCCAGCGAGGAGCGTGAGCTGCTGGTGTTGGGTTACGGAATCACAAACCTTGTCCGCCGAGCAACAGCCACAGCCGACGAATTATTGAACGAAGAGCTGGTGGCAGGTCGCCGCCGACTGCAAGCCAAAGTCAAGCGTTACCGGCCAGAGGTTGTGGCCGTGCTCGGAATCGGCGCCTATCGCACAGCCTTTGGACAAAAAGCAGTCAGTCTCGGAAAGCAGCCGGAGAGCGTAGCGGGCGCGACCATCTGGGTCTTACCTAACCCAAGCGGATTAAATGCTCATTACCAACTGGCCGAGCTTGTGGAACAATTTCGTCTGCTCCGCGTAGCGGGGGAAGAAAAGAAACTTTAAGGGTTCCGGATATGTCAGCAACAAGTCAAACCTTCAACTTCGAGGATCACTTTTCCAATCACTCCAAGCAATATGCGCAGCACCGTCCCCAATACCCTGATGAGATCTATGCATACCTGGCCTCGATCGCGCCGGCGCGTGCCCTCGCCTGGGACTGCGGCACGGGCAATGGTCAGGCTGCGGTGGGTCTGGCAAAATACTTCGATAGGGTCTACGCGACGGATGCCAGCGCGGGACAGATCTCTGCGGCGTATCCACATGAGAGAGTGGAATATCACGTGGAGCCCGCCGAGCATGTCTCTCTGGGTAATTCCAGTGTGGACCTGGTCACGGTTGCCGTGGCGATCCACTGGTTTGATTTCGATAAGTTTTACCGAGAAGTCAAGCGTGTGCTCAAACCAGAGGGAGTTATGGCCGCCTGGACATACAATTCGGTAGAGATTTCTCCGGAAGTTGATAAGCTGGTCTGGCATTATTACCAGGACGTCGTTGGCGAGTACTGGCCGGAGCGCATTCGTTATATTGAACAGCGGTATGAAACGATTCCTTTTCCCTTCAAAGAGATCACGCCACCCTCTTTTGTCATGGAAATTGACTGGACCCTACTCCAGCTGGCTGGGTTTCTCAATAGCTGGTCGGCTACGCAGAGATACCAGGCACAGAATGGCCGCCATCCCTTGCTGCTAATCTGGGACCAGTTGGCGCATGCCTGGGGGGATGAACATAAACCTCGCCGGGTCCGTTGGCCATTGCATTTTCGGCTCGGGCGACATCCATCGCGTCCATAGCTTTGTAAAATAAAAGCGAGACTTAAACTGGCAGCAGATTGTTTTCTGAAGGAGTTCAAAGTATGTGTGCCACTGATAGTATTCCCGGTTATTCGAACAAAGAAATCATCCATCAGATTGAGTTGAATCTCTGGGAAACGTGGTCAAACTTTGGACGCGGGCCCGGATGCAGCCTGTACGAAGAGAACGGTGTATTGTGGTTCGAAACGCCCATCCCCTTTCATCCGTATAATACGGTTCTTAGGTTTCAGGTCACAGAAAACTGCGATGACATGGTCGAGCGATTGATCGCTCGTTTTTCCTCTCGAAATGTTCCACTTCTATGGCTCCTGCACCCCTCCTCAGAGCCTCGCGATCTCGCTTCCAGGCTGGAAAGATACGGCTTGCAGGAAATCGAAATCGCCCCGGGTATGGCGCGCAGCTTGCAAAACCTGCCAGACTCACCACCCCTTCCCGAGGGTGTAGAGGTACGGGAGGCGACCGAGGATCAGGATCTGGGTGAACTGTCTGAATTTGCTGCCTGGCGTTGGGGAGTGCCGGAGGAATACCGGCCTCAGTTGCGAGACATCCTCAAAAAGTTTGAAATTGGAAAACCTGACTCCAACACGCGCATGTGGCTGGCGTGGAAGGATGGGATAGCGATCTCGAAAATCGGGTTGTACAAAGGCTCCGGTTCGGCGGGGATCTATGGGGTTGCTACCAAGCCTGAAGCACGTGGTCTTGGCATCGCCAGTGTTTTGATGGTAACCGCCATGAGGGCGGCCAGGGACATGGGATATGATCTTATCGTGCTTGACTCCTCGCCGCTTGCGGAGAAGCTTTATCAGCGGCTGGGTTTTGTCACACTGACTCCTATTCGCCTGTTCTCACAGGAGCCTGCTTATCTATGATCCTCTTGTCTTGCCAGGTTTACAAAATCCGCAAATAGACCGTAGGCCGTTTCGACGGGACCGCCGCTCATGGATTCGCGCTCGGTGACCGTTATCGAGTAATCGGGCAGCACATCGGTGCGGAACGTAACGCCGGTGGAGGAGTTCACGATCCCATATAGTGGAGATGAGGCATCCACCAGTTCAGGCGCAACGCGCGCCTGGATCTGATCCCCCGTTTTTTCAACCGAACACACCAGTTTATAACGCCTGCCCTCCAGGCTGGCTTTCGAGACCATATCGGGCGTGATGCCCCGAATGCCAATGGGATTGACCTGTTGGGGCGTGAACGGTGTATCCATCAGGACAGTGATCAACGCCGCGACCTTGATGGCCGCGTCCCAGCCATCCACATCGTTGCTGGGGTCCGTTTCCGCCACGCCCACAGACTGGCAGTATCGTACTGCGTCTTCGTAGGACTCACCGGTCTCCATCCGTGAGAGGATGATATTTGTGGTGGCGTTGAGAATCCCTTTGAAGGAGGACAATTCGGCGAGTGGAAAGGCTTCACGGAAGACGGAGAACAGGGGGGAACCGCCGAGCACGGTTGACTCGAATGCGAATGTTTTCCGTTTAACTCTTGCCAGCGCGCTCAGTTCCCGGTAGCCGTGGACGACCGGTCCCTTGTTGGCCGTGATGGCATGCATACCGAGCTCCAGCGCCGTGCGGATGTGGTCGAGAGCAGGCTGTCCGGTCTGCGTGTTGACAGGAGAATTCTCAAACATAACATGAGCGTTGGATTTCTTGATGACTGAAAGGGAGTTTTCGACCTGGAGAATGGAAAGTGGAGAAAGTGACTTTCCATTCTCAACCAACCCAAGAGCCTCGTCCATATCAAGCCCCTCAGAATTTACAGCATGTCCATGCCTTCCCGTAGAAATGCCTGTAAAGGAAAAGGTCACGTCATACTGCGATCTGAGCAGGTCTTGTTTCCGAATTAAGAGCCGTGCCAGTGCGCGGGCAACGTTTCCGAATCCAATCAGGGCGATGTTGTAGTGCATAAGTGCTCCTGTGCAAAGTTTCAGATTTGATGTAGCAAGGGTCTGGGATCGTATCCGAAACTACTTATAACGGCGGCCAGGGCAGGGCTCGGCGATCGCGCGGTTGGCGAGGGAATAGCCCTCTTTTGATAATAGAGTCTGCGCGAGCGCAGAGAGCAGTCCGCTCCCGTCGGGTCAGATAGGGTTCAAGGGCGGGAAGCAGCTCTTCAATCGCGGCAAGCGGGGCGAGCAAATCCTCGGGGATCTTTTGTCCGCTGAAATCCCACAGGACCGTCCGAAGTTTGTTCTCCTCATGAAAACAAATCCCATGATCGATGGCATATAGATCGTGCGAATCCTGCTCGAAGAAGACGTGACTGCCTTTCCGGTCGGCGTTGTTGCAGAGCAGGTCGAATACGACCACCGGTCGCAGCAGCTGTTTGTCGTCATCGCTGAAGCTGAAGTAGTGATATTCAGGATCATACTGGATGAATTCCTGCAGAGAGCCCGCGCCGAAAGGACCATCCACACGCAATGTGGTGAACGGGACGATGTGGAAGCCAAGATGCTCGCTGACCAGGTAGGCGGCAACCTCCCGCCCTGCGAGGGAATTCTCCGGGAAGTCCCACAGCGGCTGCTCGCCACGCTGTGGTTTATAGACAGCCGGAAACTCGCGGCCTTCATACGAGACCGACACAAGGAAGGTGTAGTTCGATCCAAAGGCGAACTGGCCTTTGAGCTCATATTCTCCATGCTGGAGAGCTGTTTGTACTAAATCGCTTACCATATCTGGTTGAGTTTATCCAAGTAAAAGCGAATGGCACGCCGATAGCGGAGCATGCCTCCATCGCTCGACGTATCCGCAAGGGTGTTCAACAGAAACTCCATGGCCTTGGAATGCTCGCCAGTATTGTAATA
Organism: Anaerolineales bacterium; assembly: GCA_036781265.1. GTDB lineage: Bacteria > Chloroflexota > Anaerolineae > Anaerolineales > Villigracilaceae > Defluviilinea. The sequence continues at coordinate 10,684 of DAIQBG010000035.1, forward strand.
AGGCATCCCAAGAAGAACCTTAAATTCAAGAGAGTCTGGGAAGAGAGTTAAGGCGTGTTGAAGCGTAGCAGTGGACTTTTGATAGTCGCCGGCGCAGCGACAGGTACTTCCCATCCCCGGCAACGCGCTTTTCAGCCCATCACGCCTTAAACCAGTTTGTACCGCCTTTTCGTAGAACGGGATCGCATCCCGTTCCAGCCCGAATTGATCGTGGATCCAGGAGCATTGATAATTCACTTGTGGATCTTCAGGGCATTCGGAATGCAATTCGAGGAGCAGCCGGCGAGCCTCTTCATGCCGATTTGACTCACGCCGCATGATCGCAGATGTAAGTTTTTCCTGGAGGTTACCCATACGATAGGGCGCAGCTATCTATACACTGAAGTCAGAGGCTCTAGTTTGCGCAGCCCGCTAATGTTTATGTCCGTTTTTCTTCGGGCAGAAATGTCCCTCTGGTTCCTCGGGCTGGCCGCACTGCGGGCAGATCGGGCGCCCGCGCGAGACAACTTCCACGCCCCAGCGCGCCAGCATCCGCACCTGGGCGCGTGAAGCCCAGAAGCGGACCACGGCAGCCGTCTCCTGGTCGTCCTCTTCAGTCAGCAGTTCCTTGACGAACAGCACCACCAGATCGCGCTCCTTGTCATAGCCCAGCCCGATCTCGCCGACGCGAAAAAGAGGGTCCACAGGTGGATTGATGCGCATGACTTCTTCCACATAGTCGCCGGAGGCGTCCGGCAGGTCCGGGTTTTGCTCGTCCACCTGAGCGAGGAACTGTTCGACGCCGATCGCGAGGGAATGAAGCTGCGCCTTTTCGATAATCACGGTGATGGTGCGCTGGTCCTGAAAGGCTTGAATATAAAAAACACGCTGACCAGGCTTTCCAATTGCGTCAGCGGTGATATGGTCACAGGGGTCTACATCGATTTCAAAACGAGGCATAGGTACCTTGGTTGAGGCGAGTATACCAGTAAAGTATAATGCAAATGTCTTTGTTTAAACACTAAGGTCCCACAGGAGCACAAAGATTTCCGCCTTTGTGCCCTTTTGTTTAGGGACGTTATAAGGAGAGAGTTATGTATGATAAGAAAAAACTGGACGAGCTAAGAGCTTCGCTCGAAACATGGGAGGAAACCTCGCTCAGGAAGGCTTTATCATCCCTGCCTGAGCGCGCCGAAGAATTTATCACAACCTCCTCCGAGCCGGTCAAACGGCTCTACACCCCGCTCGACGTGGCGAATATGGATTATGTCTCCGACCTTGGATTGCCGGGTGAGTACCCGTATACGCGCGGCGTGCATCCTACCCTGCACCGTTCCAAGCTCTGGACGATGCGGATGTTCGCCGGTTTCGGCACAGCCGAGGAAACAAACGCTCGCTTCAAATATTTGCTCGATCAGGGCCAGACGGGTCTGTCCATCGCCTTCGACCTGGCGACTCTCATGGGGTACGACACCGATCAGCCCGAAGCATTGGGTGAGTTCGGAAAGTGCGGTGTGGCGGTGTCTTCGTTGAGAGATATGGAAATCCTGCTTGATGACATTCCGCTGGACAGAGTATCGACGAGCATGACGATTAACTCGCCCGCCGCGATCATCTGGGCGATGTATATCGCCGCCGCTGAAAATAAAGGCGTGCCGGCAGACCAATTGCGCGGCACGATCCAGAACGATATTCTCAAGGAATTCATCGCGCAGAAGGAGTTCATCTTCCCACCGGAACCGTCCATGCGTCTGGTGGTGGACACGATGGAGTTCGGGGCGCAGAAGGTGCCCCAGTGGAACACGATCTCGATCAGCGGCTATCACATCCGCGAGGCGGGCTCGACCGCGGCGCAGGAGCTGGCCTTCACGCTTGGGGACGGGCTGGAGTACGTCCGCTGGGGGATCGCCCGCGGGATGAGCGTGGACGATTTCGCGCCGCGCCTGTCCTTCTTCTTCAATGCTCACAACGACTTCTTTGAAGAGATCGCCAAATACCGCGCCGCACGCCGCATATGGGCGCGGGAGATGCGCGAAACCTTCCAGGCCAAGAACCCGCGGTCCTGGCTGCTGCGATTCCATACCCAGACGGCAGGAGTCTCCCTCACCGCCCAGCAGCCGGAAAATAATGTCGTGCGGGTAGCGATCCAGGCGCTGGCAGCTGTTCTCGGCGGTACCCAAAGTCTGCACACCAACTCACTCGACGAGGCCCTGGCGCTTCCCTCCGAGCATGCCGTGACCATTGCCCTGCGCACCCAGCAGATCATCGCCGAGGAATCCGGGGTGGCGAACACGATCGATCCGCTTGGTGGCAGCTTCTTTGTCGAGGCGATGACGAACCGCATCGAGCAGCAGGCATACGATTACTTCCGCCGGGTGGAGGATCTCGGCGGCGTGATTCCAGCCATCGAAAAAGGCTTCTTCCAGAGTGAGATCTCGGATGCAGCCTATCGCTACCAGCGCGAAATCGATACAGGCATCCGCAAGATCGTTGGCGTCAATGCCTATGCCGAGAAAAAGCCGCTGAGGGTTCCTATTCTTGAGATGGACCCTCAGGGATACGACAGGCAGGTGGCGAGACTGGCGGAGCTGCGGCGAACGCGCGATAACGGACGCGTCGGTCAGTCGCTGGACCGGCTTCGCGTCGCCCTCGAAGGCACGGAAAATACCATGCCCTACATTATGGAAGCCGTCCACTCCTATGCGACGCTCGGAGAGATCGTCCAGGTGATGAAGGAAGTCTTCGGGGTCTATGAAGAACCGACGATGATCTAGGTAGTTCAATAGTACACGCTCACTGCTTAAGGGTAGAAATCGAGACATTGCGTCAGCAATGTCTCGATTTCCATATACAAACGGAAGCTTTGTCGTTTCTGCCAAGATAGTTGTAAAATAGGGGCTGTTGCCGCCTGCCTGATAACGAAGACGTTTTTGAAAACTTTGAACATCAAACGGAAAGGATTCGGCGGCGCTGTAGTAAACACCAATCTCAGCGATAAAGCTGCTTGGAGGCAGATATGAATTCAAAAAAAGGCGCGATTGGCATCCTGACAGGCGGAGGCGACGTCCCCGGATTGAACCCCGCTATTCGGGCTGTTACCATCCGTGCGTTGCGCGAGGGTTACCGGGTCATCGGCATCCGCCGCGGATGGGCAGGCTTGATTGACATCGTGCGCGAAAAGGATGCGGATAACAGCAACAATTTCCAGGTGTTGACCGAGGAAGTGGTCAACCGCGCAGGGCGGACGGGCGGTACCTTCCTACACACATCGCGCACCAATCCTGCGAAAGTTCGGACGGACCGCCTTCCACCTTTCTTGCAGGAGAAATATGCGGGTGAAGTTAACGACCTGACGGAAGAAGTTCTGAAGAACATCGACTTTCTGGGCATTGAATATCTGATTCCGATCGGGGGGGACGATACTCTCAGCTATGGTGTGCGCATGTATCAGGAAGGCGTTAAGGTTGTTGCCATCCCCAAAACGATGGATAACGATGTGCCGGGTACAGATTATTGTATTGGCTTCAGTACCTGCGTCACCCGGACGATCGAGCTGGCGAACAGTCTGCGCACGGTGGGGGGCTCGCACGAGCGGGTCATGGTGTTAGAAGTGTTCGGAAGATACGCCGGGTTTACAGCCATGCTGCCGGCGATGGCGGGTGCGGCGCACCGCTGTGTGATCCCGGAGTATAAATTTAGTATCGAACGGCTCACCGAATTATTGATGCATGACCGTGCAATCAACCCGAGCCGCTATTCGGTTGTGCTGGTCTCGGAAGGGGCAATGTTCGAAGGCGGTGAAATGGTCTTCCAGGATCGCAGCACGGATGCGTTCGGACACATGAAGCTGGGAGGCATCGGCGATCTGATTTCCGCCGAGCTCAAGCAGAGGACAGCCGAACATAATAATGGTCGCATGGTGGATACGGTTAACCAAAAACTGGGCTACCTGGTGCGGTGCGGCGACCCGGATGCCATCGACTCCATTGTGCCTATGGCGTATGGAAATCTTGCCCTGGACTTGATCCTTAAGAAGGTCCACGGACGGCTGGTGGTGCTCAAGAACGGACGCTACGATAACATCCCGATCGATATCGTCACGAGCACGAAAAAGACGGTCAACGTGGAGCGCTTCTATAACAGGGATCGCCTGCGTCCCAAGTTCGAGAGCTTTGAGATGACCCCACTATTCATCATGACAAGCGACTCACTTTAGTACAGGATTATTGAAAGACATGGGCGTGGAGACTTCTCCACGCCCTTTTTATTGCCCTTCTCGTTTGATTTGAAACGAGTCAAAATCACGTGCCACTGCCGTGTTAGGAAAAATCGCCTGAGCTTCTTTCAGGATATCCTTTTCACGGTAGCGCCGGGAGATATGGGTGAGGATCAACTTTTTTACCCCGGCGCGCACTGCCAATTCTGCGGCCTGGCGTGCGGTGAGGTGAGAGAAAATGCGCGCCATTTCTGCTTCCTCTTCGGTGTAGGTGGATTCGATCACGAGCGCATCCGCATCCTGGCAGACCGCGACTAGGTCATCGGTTCGGCCTGCATCGCCCACCACCACGAGCTTAACGCCTTTTTGCAGAGGACCCAGCACATCGTCCGGCCGGATCCGCTTTCCATCCGGCAGGGTCAGCTCGTTGCCGGCGACCAGCTCCCGGCGTTCGGGCCCGAATGGCACACCCAGTGCGTCCGCCTTCTCCGGCAGAAAAGGGCGGCGAGCTTTTCCTTCAAAGACATAACCGAGACAATCGGGTCCCCGGTGATAGACGGAGAACGCGGTCACGGTAAAATCGTCTGCTTCAAAAAACGCGCCGGGGCGGAGCTCATTCAAGCGGAGAGGCATAGGAGCCTGGTTACCGCGCAGAACAACTCCATATAAGAGGTCATGGACGCGGTCGAGGGTGGCGCGCCCCCCGAAGATATCCAGCTCATCGATGGCTTCCCAGCGCAGGAACGTACTCAGCAGGCCTCCCAGTCCCAGAATGTGATCCAGGTGTCCGTGTGTCAGCAGGATACGTGTGAGATTCTTAAAGCCTGCGCCCGATTGCAAAATCTGTCGCTGGGTGCCCTCGCCGCAGTCGATCAGAAAACGGTATTCATCGTGTTTAACGATCTGGGCTGACAGGCCGCGCTTCGCGGATGGCGCCGAGGCCGATGTACCAAGAAAAAGGATTTCAAACAAGGTTAAGGTCCCTCAGTGACAGAATTTACAGCGAACAGGAAGAATGGGGATACGCCGGGCTTCGATTGCATCATTGGCAATCTCTGCGGCAAATTCTGACTGTTGTTTGTTTCGCAATTTTACCCCAGAAGAAAAACAGACCATTTGTGCTATACTTTCAGCAGTCATGCCTCTCAAGACACCTTCCTCTTCAAAATCCGGCGGAAAGCCCAGGAGCAAAACAGTGTCTCGCGCGCAAGGGAAGAACAAGGGTAATTCCTCCTCCAAAGGAAGATCTGCACGGCTTGCGCAGCCGGAGCCGGTTTCTGTCTCCTGGTGGGATAGTCTCACCCCTGAGCGCCGGCTCGACGTTCTGGGCGCGATCATGGCGGTAGTCGGCTTACTGACGGCGTTGATCCTGTTCTCTGCCCAGCGCAGCGCCCTGACCGGGAGTATGATGCGCTTGCTCGGTCAAATGTTTGGCTGGGGAATTTATATTTTGCCGGTTGCGTTGATTGTGATGGGCTTGTGGCTGATCCTGCGCCGGATCGAAAAGCTGCCGCCGCTTTCCCTCGAGCGTGGGACCGGGATCCTGCTATTTTTCCTCTGGTTACTGGCTGTTCTGCATTCGGCGACGCTCATGCTCGTCCCGGTGGGGGATATAACTCAGCTTGTCCTGGAAGGCAGAGGCGGTGGATACATCGGGGATCTTTTTGCCAGGGTTCTTTTTAATGGATTTGGCGCATGGGGGGCGATGATCGCTCTACTGGCATGGCTGCTCATTTGCATTATCATGATCTTCGACATTACTGTCGGTGACCTGTTCCGGTGGGTCGATCCCCTGGCTCTCCGGGGACGCACCGCGCTGGCGCAAGTGTTTGCAAGACGCGAGCGTCCCCCCGCGCCCGATGTAGGCGGCGTTTCCTCCAATGGATTCACACCCTTGGAACGTCCACAGCCGGTCGTGAGCGTAGAAGTGCCGGGCGTACCGGTGAGGACTACGAAAAGTGCTGAGGCCGTCATCAACTGGCAGTTGCCAGACTTGAAACAAATCCTGGATTCAGGTAACGCGCCGGCAATCAATGACGAGTTTGTTGAGCAACGCTCTCACCTGATCGAGGAAACGCTGGCATCCTTTGGGGCACCTGTACAGGTGGTGGTCACCAACCGAGGACCGACGATAACGCAGTTTGGTGTTGAACCACTATTTGTGGAAACACGAAGTGGTCGCACGAAGGTGCGTGTCAATAAGATTGCATCACTGGCAGACGATCTGGCTCTTGCGCTGGCTGCCCCACGTATCCGCATTCAGGCACCCGTTCCGGGGCACAGCTACGTGGGCATCGAAGTTCCGAATGACGAGATGGCGCTCGTCGCGCTTCGAGATCTGGTAGAGAGCGATTCTTTCCAGCGCAACAAATCCGCGTTGAAGTTTGCGCTGGGGAAGGATGTCACGGGAAACCCCATCAACACAAATCTGGAATTGATGCCCCACCTGTTGATTGCCGGAACAACCGGTTCCGGTAAATCTGTTTGCGTCAACGCGATCCTGACCTGCTTTCTCCTTCACAATACGCCAGATGATTTACGCTTGATCCTTGTTGATCCGAAGCGGGTGGAGCTTACCGGTTATAACGGTGTTCCGCATCTGCTGTCGCCTGTCGTCGTGGAAATAGATCGCGTGATTGGCGCATTGCAGTGGATGACCGAGGAGATGGACAGGCGTTATCACAAATTTGCGCAGGCGGGCTCACGCAATATCGCCGACTACAACGCCAAGATGAAATTGCAGGGCCAGAAAAAACTGCCTTTCCTCGTGATCGTCATCGACGAACTGGCAGACCTCATGATGATTGCACCCGGTGAAACCGAACAGAAGATCACTCGTTTGGCCCAGCTAGCACGTGCAACAGGGATCCACATGATCCTTGCCACACAGCGGCCTTCTGTCGATGTCGTGACAGGTTTGATCAAAGCGAATTTTCCGTCCCGGATCGCTTTTGCCGTTGCATCCAACACGGATAGCCGGGTCATCCTGGACCAACCGGGTGCGGAACGATTGCTGGGACGCGGCGATATGCTGTTTCAGGCGCCGGATGCGGCTTCAGCATTACGCCTTCAAGGTGTTTTTGTCTCTGATACAGAGATTCAACGACTCGTGGAGTTCTGGCGCACACAGTATCACCAGTCGGGTCTTTCGACGGTGGCAGGCACATCTACAACAACTCCGGCGGGTGTCTCAGCAGATATTCCGCTCAAGCAGACGGCAATGTTTGAAGATGTCGGATCGTCCAGCTCTGATCCGCTGCTGGTTGAGGCAATCGATCTTGTGCGGCGTGAAGGGCGCGCCTCGGTGTCCATGCTGCAGCGCCGCATGCGCATTGGCTATACCCGTGCCGCACGGATTGTGGATATGATGGAAGATAAAGGCATTGTCGGTCCACCGGAAGGAACCAGCCAGATGCGCCCGATCCTGGACTACGGCCCAACAGCGCCGCCCAAGGATGAGGGTATCTAAAAGACCGAAGGGTCTTTACTCGCCCGATTCAAGCTTGGTTCTTCTATAAATTCCTATAAATTTCTTTTGCAGTAGACCTCATAGAGGAGGGATTTTAGAGGCTTACATTGATGTATAATTCTGCCTGCGCCCCGGTAGTTCAATGGACAGAACAAGGCACTCCTAAGGCTTAGATGTAGGTTCGATTCCTGCCCGGGGCACAGAGTCTTCTAACATAAGTCTAATGCTGCAGGCTTGCACTCTTTTCTGACTTATAGTATTATCTTGGTCGACGAACACTAGGGTGCCCCCCTCACCTTGGTGTTCGTCATTTAAAGCCATAAGGAACAGACCGGTGTTGGCGCCGGTCTGTTTTGTTTTCTGAAACATCGTGCATACAGTGGTTGCATCTCCTGTCTGATGGTTTTATACTTGGCGCAAATTTGCGTTGAAGAAGAGAGGGAGATTCGACGCTGAAGCAATCTAACAAATGTTATACAATAGGTCGAGAAAGGCTATAGGACCAGAAGAGTTCCCCGTAGAATCTAACGATGCCATCTTCATCCGGGCTCCCCATCAGTAATACAAAAATTCGCATCCCCTACAGGAGACGCGAATTGATCACCCGACCGCGCCTGATTGATGAAATCTATGAGCAGCTGGAAAAACGTCTGTTATTCATCGTTGCCCCGGCGGGCTATGGAAAGACATCGTTGCTGGTAGATCTGGCGCAGCAAAGTGAACTGCCGGTCTCCTGGCTCTCATTAGACGCGCTGGACCAGGAGCCGCAGCGATTCTTACACTACCTGATTGCTGCCATCAATGAGCGCTTCCCGAAATATGGACGTGACTCTCTCGCGGCACTGGAGAGCATGACCTCCATCGAACAGGATGAAGAAAGGCTGCTCATTACGATCACCAATGAGATCAATGCGCAAATCAATGAGCACTTCATTCTTATCCTCGATGACTATCATCTTGTATCCCACGTCACGTTCATCAATCACGTCATCAGCCGGTTCCTGCAATTAACTGGCGAGCAGGTCCATCTTATTCTGGCAACACGTAATCTGCCTAACCTACCGGGTACACCGTTAATGATCGCGCGCAACCAGATAGGCGGGCTCAGCTTCGAGCAGCTCTCCTTTCATCCGGAGGAGATTCAGCAGCTGTTTCAACAGAACAAGGGGATTCAGCTCAACCGGGAGGACGCCCAGGCACTGTTGCAGCAGACGGAAGGCTGGATTGCAGCGATCCATCTCACAAATGGGCGTCCGGGCGTGCTGCCTCAGATGCACCCTCTGGAGTCCACGCGGGAACTGTTCGACTTCTTTTCAAAAGAAGTCTTGTTAAGCCAGCCGGACGAAGTCCGCCGCTTTATGCTGATGACTTCTGTTTTCGAAACCTTCGATGTTGCCCTTTGCAAAAAGGTCCTGGAACCTCTCGTCGAAGGGACTCCTATCGATTGGTCGGCTGTATTTGAAAGCGTTCGAACGGGGAATCTTTTCAGCGTCCCGCTTGACACCGAGGGACGCTGGATGCGCTACCACCATCTCTTCCAGCACTTCTTGCGATCCCAGCTGCAGTATGAGCAGCCTGTCCTGGCATGGCATATCCAGCAGAACCTTGCCCGCGCCTACGAAGAACAGGAGTCCTGGGAGGAGGCTCTGGAGGTGTATTCGAGGCTGGATGATCGTGAGAATCAAATGCGCTTGCTCAGGGCTGTTGGCATGAATTTTGTGCTGGCTGGACGGGCATTGACTTTGTCGAATTGGCTGGACAAGCTACCGGGCGACGAATTGTACTCTCACCCTTCCCTTGTATCCCTGCTTGGGATTATTTATGCGATTCGAGGGGAGAACCGGCAGGCTTTAGAGCTTTTCAATATGGCCGAATCAAGCTTGCGTGAGAGTGGCGACAAAATCGATTGGCCAACCACCCTTGTTCGGCGGGCGGAAGCCTACCGGCAGCTTGGGCACCATGAACAGGCATTGGAAGATGCCGACAAAACGCTCATGTTGACCGCTGATTCTGCTATCCTTGCAACGCAGCATACGTTTGTCGAAGCGCTGAGAATTAAGGGTCTGGCATTGTTCGGACTAGGGCGTATCAGGGAATCGCTTTCCTGGCTGCAGGACGCGCTTCAGATGTGCAAGAAAATAGGAATAAAAGAAAAGATTCCAATCTTGGAAACTGAACTTGGGGTTGTTCATCGCAGACTGGGTGAACCTGAAATTACTGCACAGTACTATGCCACCGCCCTCCAGGCGCTCGAAAATGCTGGCAATACAGGCTGGAAAGCGCGACTGCTTAATAACCTTGGATTGCTCTACCATCTGACGGGCAGGTTGAATGAGGCATATCCCGCCCTCCAACAAGCGCTGCAGACCGCTGAGCGCAGCGGGTATGTCAGAATTCAGACCAATGTTCTGCTCAGCCTGGGGGATTTGCTGACCGATTTCTCAGATTATGAGGATGCCTATACTTGTTATGACAGTGCTCTAACTCTTGCCACCAATCTGGGGCATTCTTTATACATATTCTATGCATCGCTCGGTCAGGCACGCCTGAAGCGATTAACGGGGGACCATGTACTGGCGATCGAAGAGCTACGACGAGCAGAGCTTTCACAGGTCAACCTGGGCCTTTTTGAGAAAGCAATTTATAGCCTTGAGCTGGGGTGTTGTTGGCTGGAAAGTGGAAACCCGGAATTGAGCATCAATTTCCTGCGTGAGTCCGTGATGCTCTTTGAGAAGGGGGGCAATCAGATGGAGCAATCCCTGGCTCAACTATGGCTGGAGTTTGCCTCATCGGTTCAAAATCCAACTCAAGCCATCGCGAGTATTAGGCAATTGCTTCCGGCTCAGCGAGAGTGGCAGATGCCATCGCCTCTGATGATTCATGCCGGTCGTGGTGTTCGCTTTTTAAAGAAACGAAACAGTAAACTGCTGAAGGATCCCTTCCTCAAGTTGTTTTTTGAGCAGGCGGAGCGTGTACGAGATGCCATCCCTGCACTTTACAAGTCGTTGGGAAGTGTGAGCGAAGATTTGCCCTCCACAGCGCCCCGGCTGGAGATCCTTTCATTTGGAGATGTTCAGGTCCGCCATCATCAGAAGATCATCGAGCTTTCCGACTGGCAAACGCGCGAAGCGCGGGATCTCTTTTTCTTCCTGCTGCAATCTCAGCCTTTGACAAAAGAGCAAATTGCACTTACGTTCTGGCCGGATATTTCACCGGCGCGACTCAAAGTGCGTTTTAAGATTAATATCTACCGAATCCGGCAGGCGGTGGGGACCGATGCTGTGATCTTTGAAGACGATCGTTATCGCTTCAACAGGACCATCAATTATAGCTGGGACCGCGAAGAATTCGATCGGCTGTACGAAAAACTACAGCAGAATCTCTTGTCGCCTGAGAAACGCAGACTGCTGGAACAGGCGGTAGGCTTGGTCAAAGGGGACTATCTTGCTGACTTGCATGCCGACTGGGTCATCCATGATCGTCTGAAGTATCAGGAAGCACATCGCCACTTAATGCTTGAGCTTGCAGCGATCTATTTGCAGGATGGTCAGGTCTATGAATGCCTGGATATGGCGCGACGAGTATTACAAGCCGACGCATTGTTGGAAGCAGCTCACCGGCTGATTCTTCAGGCGTACGCCCGCCTGCATGATCCTGCGAATATGGCGCTTCAATACCGGCACTACCAGGAGACACTGGAGAGCGAGCTGGGGTTATCTCCGTCATCCGAAATTAGTGATCTTTATCAGCAATTAATGGCTGAAATTTGAGGCCACCTTTGTAACCCGGCCTGGGGTAAAGTTGGGCATCAAATCCAGTTTTCAGGAAAGGTGCCCCATGAACGCTACACTCAACCAGCTTGTTTTCTCTCTGACCAATATCAACAAAACACATATACAGTTTGCGCTGATGCTCATCACCCTGGTCATGCTTGTGCTAGGTGCAGGCGCTCCGGAAGATGTCGGTGGTCACGCCCGGTAGTGATCCTACTGACAGCGATCGCAGCCGGCACGCTGGCTGGGTGGGGATACGCCAAGTGGAACGGAAAAACCTGGCAGCCTCCTATTTTCAGAGCCACCTGGTTGGTGGCTTTGGGCTTTTTACCCCAGCTGATGGCTTTTTATTTGCCCTTGACCCGTAGGCTGCTGCCTGACGGACTGGCGTCGGCGAGCTTGATCGTTTCTCAGCTGATGCTGCTGGTTTTCACATTTGCAAACCTGCGCCTCCCGGGCATGCCTGTATTAATGCTGGGGCTTGCATGTAACCTGGCAGTCATCCTGGCAAACGGAGGTTTTATGCCCTTACCGGTCGAGGCGGCTGCCCGCCTCGTAGACCGAAGCGTTCTGGAGAGCCTGACCGTTGGCGCCCGCGTGAGCAGCGCTAGTAAGGATATATTATTACCAGAATCGGAAATTCTTTTGCCCTGGCTTGCGGATCGTTTTGTCGTTCCGCCTCCTTCGCCTTATCGGTTTGCCTTCAGCCTGGGCGACGTATTTATCGCAGTCGGGACCTTCTGGCTGCTTCTTGTTGGCCGATCGGCCACCAGAACAACTGGATCAGGAGATAGTTAATGTTTACAAAACCACTTACTCGTCACTCAGTCACTACCCTGGATGTATCCAAAGACGCAGACTCGATCAGCCGTCTGCTGGTTGCGGCAGCTATTAATCCGAATTTTTGCAGCAGTCTTCTCACCAACCCTCACCAGGCTCTCCAATCTGGATTCGGTGGAGAAGGGTTTCCTCTATCCAGACCCACTCTGAATGCCGTGATGTCCATACGCGCTTCTACTTTATCCGAGCTCGCTCTAAAGTTAAACGAGATATTATCCAATCATTCTCGACCAAGTTGAAGTCAATGTAGCCAGTTTCAAGAATGCTGCCAAAACATAGAGGTCTTTCCACCGACGAATTGTCGAAACAAACCGATCAGCCCTTCGGAATCTCCGCAGAAGTTGTAGCGTTGGGGACACGTTGGACGCGCATCTGCGTTGAATTGGGCGGCGTTTCACAAGCCTGGATGGCTCAGGTTGATCCCGACAAATCGGCTCACTGGATAGCACACTGGCCTCTGCACTCCATCCCCCATCCCTTTCCGAGTCAAATCGTAGAATCAGCCATCGGTTGTCGTGAACCTGTTACATTTCACGATCATGAAGAACTGATCGCGGGTGGAATCTTCCCTCTCCTCGATCAGGGCCGGGTCGCGGGTCTGATCGGTCTGTTAAGCACCCAGACGGATTATTTCACCCCCCGTACCATTGCGTGGATCAAAGCTCTAACCACCGTCGTATCAGAGAATTTGTTTCAAACGGAAGCTTCGAGTGCCGGTCAAAGGTTGATCGAGAATTCGATCTGCCAGGTTTTGCAATCCAGCCTGGACGTGAAGGATCCCCTGCCGGCTGTACTGGAATTGCTGGCGACCGTAGTCCAGGCAGATGCGATAACGACTCTAAGCTACAATGAGCGCACGCAACGGCTCGACCTGCTTGCGACATATAAGCTGGATGCCCGCGTGATCGCGAAGCTTAAGCTGTACTTCGAGACGGGCCTGGCAGGAAAGCCGTCTGGGGAGCGTCGGCCCATCTGGATCGAGGATATGCAAGGTTCGAACCTGTTGCTGCGACCGGTTAGTCCTCTGGTGCAGGATGGTTTTCGAAGTTACCTGGCGCTTCCGTTGGTCGGACATAACGATTATCTCGGTCTCCTGGAAGTCGTGTGGCGAACACCTCAAGAAATCCAGCCCTCCCGAGTTGATTTCCTCGAGCGGATGGCAGAGCATATTGCTTTTACCATGGAGCGTACCTCCATCGTGAAGGATTTGCGCCAGCGTAACAAGGAGCTTGCCTCGACATACAATGCGATGGTCGAGGGACTTTCGCGAGCCCTTGAATTACGTGACCTGGAGACCGAGGGTCACACGCGCCGGGTAAGCGCGCTGATGATGCGATTTGTGGAACATATGCAGATTCCCGCTGACCAGTGGGATGCCATCCGCCAGGGCGCTCTGTTGCACGATATTGGAAAATTGGGAATTCCGGATGCCATCCTGCTAAAACCGGGGAGTCTAACGTCGCAGGAACGACAGGTGATGCAGCAGCATGCTGTCTATGGTTACAACGTTCTGGCACCTATTATCAACCTGAGGCCGACCCTGGATATTGCGTTGTATCATCATGAGCGCTGGGATGGTTCCGGATATCCCTACGGTTTACTCGGCGAGCAAATTCCGCTGGTTGCCCGCTTGTTTGCCGTCGTCGACGTCTTCGATGCGCTGACGTCCGACCGGCCCTACAGGCCTGCCTGGTCGCACGCACAGGCGATTGAATACATCAGAGACCAAGCCGGCAAACAATTCGATGCCCGGATTGTCCAGCTGTTTTTGCAGATCACGAATCAACGGGACTAAGCGGCTAGAATTTACGGGGATGCACACCGGCGACGAAATTATCGGTACAGGGTAAAGTAGGCGACATTCTGCCAATTGCCGGCACGCTTCCACCACCAGTGCACGTGTGCTTTTCCCAGATATAGGCTATCAGCCAGCTGCACAAGCTCATCTAACACCCGCCGGACAGTCAGGGCGGGGTTTTCCTTAAGGTTGTAATCGATCTTGTACACCATCCGGTCGGGGTTAGCCACGCCGGGTCCCGTATAGGTACGGAACCCGAAGGCTCGATACGATGCCGGCCCGTCAGTCACGAAGCCTCTATAACGCGGGTTGAAGAAGCGCGCCAGGAGATATGAGTCCTTTGAAAGGATGTTGTCCCCTGTCTGGTGCGAGGCATCAAATGTCTTGCCAAGCCATGGCATCCACAGCTTTGCCAGCCATTCGGACAACTGAGTAATGCCGGGCGCCAAATCCAATGCCAGAAATTCCCCATGGTAACGGCCATCTGGCTCTGGATCCGGCAGAGTACCGCTTCGAAAAAGGCCATTCAATGCTGCCAGCCCTTTGCCACGATGAGCTTTCACCAATTGCCGTGCAGCCTGTAATGTATGCCACGCTGTCTGAGCACTGTCTTTTGCAGATACAGTTTCTTCTATCATTTGGATCCTTCATAAGTGAAAACGAAGTGCTTCGTTAGATAATACATGGTCTATGTTGCCTCTTTTGAAACTTTATATAATATTTTATTAAGAACTGTACCAACCCGGAAAATAAGCCAAGATGGAGAAAAGCAACATAGGTATACTCAGAGCCGGTGTCCTCTTAGATGGCACCTTTCAACCATACAAATATAGGATCAGAATCATGAGAAGACGCTTGAGAGCTCGTTGGGAACATCTCTGGCAAAAATTACACACTGAAACCGTGCCACAGGAAATCTTTGGCAAATTGGTCGAAGCATATACTTCACCAGACCGCTTCTATCATAATCTCACGCATATCGAGGATTGTCTGTTCCTTTTTGACCAGACTCAATCTCTAGCTCTCCATCCGGAAGAGGTGGAACTGGCAATCTGGTTCCACGATGTTATTTATGACTCCCGGCGGGACGATAACGAAGAAAGGAGTGCCGAATGGGCACGAAAAGTTATTCGTCAAGCGGGTCTTCCTGGTGACATTGACGGGCGGGTCTCTCAGGCGATTCTGGCTACTCGCCACACCCTGGAAGTGACAGATCCAGATGCACAACTCATGGTGGATGTAGATCTCTCCATCCTGGGGAGGGAGCAGGATGAGTTTTGGCAATATGAGGAAAACATCAGGAAAGAATATGCCTGGGTTCCCGATCCTCTCTTCAGACGGAGGAGAATAGAAATCCTCAGTCGTTTCTTGGAACGTCCGCAGCTTTATTATCACCAGCAGTTCAAGGCTCGATTTGAAGAACGGGCACGCGACAATCTAAGACGGGCGATAGCAAGGCTATCAGGGGGAGCCGAAGCGTGATTGTCGGAAAATTTGGAGCGACGCAGAGACGATAGAGGGGCCGCGTGTGTATCTCTAAGATTACCGGGCTCCAGCAAGCAACCTTTTCTACCGGAAGGGTGTGTTCATCATGGATTGTGCACTGCCTGAAAGTTGGTACCCTCGCAGGAACTGCCGCACAGTATCGCAGTCGGTGACAACCGCAGGCCCCCTGCAATCCTCAACCCCGCGCAGCACTCGGTCGACCCCATCGCAAACGCCGCCGGTACGCGTACCGCCAGCGACCATCCTACCCGGGGGTTTGTTATGACGCTCCTGCGATCTCCATGAGCGCATCCTTCAATCTCTCCACCTCTTCGAATGTGTTGTAATGCACGGCGCCAACGCGTACCATACCGCCGCTTTCTTCCACGCCCAACCTCTCGGTGACATTGAGGGCATAGTAATTGCCATCCCAGACATAGATTCCCTGTTCTGCCAGTTTTTCCGCAACGAGGCGAGGGTGTAAATTCTTCAAGCGGAAGGAAAAGGTCGCCACGCGTTCTTCCAGGCGGTGAGGATCACTAAGTCCGTAGAGACGTAAACCGGGCACCGACTCCAGAGCGGAAAGAAGAGCACGGCTCAGGTCCAACTCGTAGGAGTGAATGGCGGTCATTCCCCTCTTGAGATCCAGACGGCGGCCGTGATATTTGCCCTGAGTCGGATCTTTTCCAAATTTCCTGCCGATCCACTGGAAGTATTCGAGCGCTCCGAGCACCCCCGCCATGCCTTCATGATTCTGGGTGCCCGTTTCAAACTTTCCCGGAAGGCTGTTCGCCGCAGGGCGGACTTTGTAGGCGAATAGCGTTTCCAAGAATTCACGTTTGCCATATAGAATCCCGGCATGGGGACCGAAAAACTTATAGGCTGAGGAGACAAGAAAATCACAGTCCAGCCCTTGAACATCAATGGGCCCATGCGGTGCATACTGTACGGCATCGATATAGACCCGCGTGCCGGCCTCATGTGCCATCTTCACGATCTTCTCTACCGGATTGATCGTCCCCAGCCCGTTGGAAGCGTACCCTACGGCCAGTAGACGCGGCTTGCGCTCAAGGGCTTTCTGCAAATCATCCAGTTTGAGAGTGCCATCTTCGACGTCGAAATCCACCCAGTTCACGCTGGCGCCGCGATCCTCCGCCGCCAGCACCCAGGGCGTGACGTTGGCGTCGTGGTCGAGGCGCGTGAGCAGGACCTCATCTCCTTCTCTCCAATCGCGTGAGATCGAGCGGCTGATGTGGAGCGTCAGGGTCGTCATGTTGTTGCCGAAGACGATTTCTTCGGGAGAGGCAGCATTGTAGAAGTCCGCCATGGCTTGATGGGCTTCCTCCAGCACCGCATCGGATGCCATACTGGTGGCAAACGCACCTCCATGGTTGGAATTGCATTCGATCAAATATTTGTTCATTCGATCCAGCGACTGTTGTGTGATCTGGGTCCCCCCTGGGTTATCAAAGAAGATGTCCGGGCGATCCAGGGAAGGAAACTGGTTACGAATCAGATTGGGATCGAGAGTCATGTATTGTCCTTTATAGATAGAAAGAGCGCTTGGACGATGCGCGGTAACGCCGCTCATCTTGAAGGATCAGCCTGGGCAATTTCTTCTGCTTTTGAGAACTCTTCGGGTGTGTTGACATTCCAGAATGTCAGCCCGGAGGGGTCATGCGCTCTGACTTCCTCCGGGGTGAGGACCCGTACCCTTACCTGTGGAAACCACGCGATGACCTTCCACTGGTCTGCCTCGATGGCAGCTTCAATCGCGGGCAGGCAGGTTTCGCGGCGGTAAACAGCATGCAGAGGTTCGTAGCCCTCGTTCGACTTTGCAATGACCACATCTGCATTCTCTTCTACGAGCAACCCGCTTGCTGCACGGAGGAGGCTCGCCCTGGCGAAGGGCATGTCGCAGGCCACCACCGCCACGAGGGGGTGTGAGGCAGATGCAAGGGCGGTGTAAAGTCCTCCCAGAGCGCCGCGCCCGGGCCTGAGGTCCGGGATCAGGCGCAGATCGAGAAAGCGGTAGTCGTCTGGATGGTTGGTGGTTACGATCAGCTCATCTGCCACGGGTGTGAGGCGCTCCACCACGCGCTGAATCAGCGGGCGTCCCAGGAACGGCCTGAGCGCCTTGTCTTCGCCCATGCGTGAGGATTGACCACCAGCCTGGATGCACACCGTGAGCATTTGAGGTATTATAAGGTATGACGGTT
>DAIQBG010000036.1:0-27526 GCA_036781265.1 Anaerolineales bacterium
CTGGTCCCGTTTGGAAAACACATTTGTACCGGGAAGCTTCCGCATTGCTCTACCTGCCCTGTCCTGGACATGTGCCAGCAGGTTGGTGTAACAAATCATCGCTAGCCGCGCAGGCGAGGCGCCTCTACATCGGAATACCCCGACCATCTAAAGGATCCCCATTAACTTATGCACCCCCAGAATACAATATTCAAACGCCAGCCGAACTCCCGCCAATGCTTCATCTGTGGCCTGGAGAATCCCGTAGGATTGCATTTGCACATCTACGAAACCGCGCCTGGTCAGGTAGAGTCTACCTACATCGCTCCCGACCACTTCCAGGGATATCCGGGTGTGCTGCACGGTGGCATCGTCGCGGCGATCATCGATGAGATCTCCGGTCGCGCTCATATGGGCGGCGACCCCATGGACCCGCGCTTTATGTTCACTGCCAAACTGGAGGTGAAATATCGCAAGAACGTACCGATCGGGAGGGAATTAAAGATCATTGGAAAGGCGGGCAAATCCAGAAGCAAATCGGCTGAAGCCTGGGCAGGGATTTATGATGCCGAGACAAATGAATTGCTCGCCGAAGGCAATACGCTCCTGATCGACGTTCCCGCCGAGCAGTTCGACCGCTCCAGGTTGAGTGAGCTAGGGTGGAAAGTTTATCCTGAATAAAGCCAGGGGCGACCCGTTCAGATTTTCTCGGATAGATCGAAAACAGACAAGGAAGGATCGTCCAGGTCTGTTTTCCCTGTTACCTTCTCATCTCCTCCGGCAACATATCTATGCGCGCACATCACTGGAGGTCTATGTCCGCACTGATGGCAACCCAAGGTCAGCTGCATGAACAAGATGACCCCGAGCTCGCCCGGCAGGCGATCACCAATGTAGAAGCCTTTGCAGAGCTCTATCGACGGCATCTCAATCGGGTGTATCGCTACCACGTTGCACATACCGGCAATGTCAAGGATGCTGAAGATCTCACCTCACAGACCTTTATTGCCGCACTGGAAGGCATCCGATCTTTCAGAGGAGCCGGTACCTTCGCAGCCTGGATCATGGGCATCGCCTCGCGAAAAAGACTGATGTTTTTCAGGGGGAATAAGCCCGAGGCTTCTCTCGAGTCGGCGGCCCACTATCCGAGCGCTGACCCCCTAACCGAAAAGTTAGCCGATGAGCGCCTGCGGCTCGAAGCCCTTGCTCGCGCGCTTCGGCAGATTTCCCCGGACCGGGCAGAAGCCCTCGTCCTGACTTATTTCAGCGGACTCTCCCACGCCGAGACCAGTCGCGTCCTCAAGAAGAGTCAGGCGGCGGTCAAAATGCTCGTCTCGCGCGGACTACAGGACTTGCGCGGGCGGACCTCCCTTTCCCTGGAGGTAGAACATGAGTGAGAAATTTACAAGAAACAGTCACGACGATAATATGGCAAGAGAACTAAGCCGGATGGCAGAGCATGCGCAAGCGAATCCCCGGTTCGCTGCGGAACTGGAGGAGCGCCTGCGTGGCTTGCACGAATTAGATGGGAGCCGGCTGGCCGCGTTATCGCGGATTTCCCCCACCCTGCGCTGGGTGGCACTGATGGTCCTTCTCGGACTGGTCCTGAGTTGGAGCATTAGGAGTCTGATCCCCGCTCCGCAACCCGCAGTGGAGAACACACCGTCTCCTGGCGTTCTTCTCACCCCTACACCTGCCCCAACGACCTCTTCTGAAGAAAGCGCAACACCAGAAACACGTGGAGATGGCTACGACTTTCGCGGCGCAAAAGTGTATCTTGAAGCAGCATTGCCGACTTCACCGGATACGGCACACATTTATCTTCTAAAACAAGATGAACCCGCTACAGAAGAGCAAGCTCGTGCCCTTGCCGATCGCTTTGGAATCCGGGGCAAAGTCTATACAGCGCAGAATTATGTGTTCAACACAACCGATTATCTGATCAGCGATGGAAAGCAAAGCTTGCAAGTGTATTCTCAGCGCTACTTCTCATACACGGCAAATATAGCGAAGACGATCAAGCTCTCAACGAACACACCGCATGAGAATGCAGAAGCGACGATTCGCGAATTCCTGCAGGCGCGCGGGTTTAATATGCAGTTCAGCATCCTTCCCTCCGATTTTTATGATGCCTATATTGTTCGACCGCTGGCGCCCGACTCGATTCCCATGCAATACGAATCGTATACCTGGCCGGCTCTGCGTGTGACCCTCGATGAAAACGGTCAAGTGCTCAGTGTAGACGCCACGCTAATGGACTACGACTCTACGCCAGTCGGAGAATATGGAATCATCGGCGCGCAAGAAGCATTCGAAAGAGTGCTGGATGACTCCGCGATGTCCGGCAAAATGGAATTTGTAAACTCCCCCGACCAGGAGATGCGGGACTGGTTCCGTAGTTATCCGGATGATCAGCCGGTCACTGCCTATGGCTATATCACGCGGTTTCCCGCTGCTCATGCAGATACATCTCCGCTTGTATTATTGGATGGTATTCCGATGATAGGCAACATTAGCGGACTCGAGAGTTTGGATCACTATACATTTGTCAAAGCAACCGGGCAATATACGACTGAAAATGGAATTCGTAAATTCAATGTCGAGACCTGGGATAGAAAAGTAGAGGAAGAGTCTTTTGCCGGAACCTTGAGCCGTCAGGGTGATCAGGTCATTCTTACCCTAAATAATGGCAGTGAGCAGCAGTATGCACTGAGCGATCCACCCGCGGATGCGCCTCTGGATATAGAGGCCCCGGATTGGCTGGAAGTGTATGGTGCGGTCGAGGATGGCAGGGTTTCCTGGACGTTTATGCGCTTCTTTGGGGGCAACGGCGGCGGGGGCGGGGGCAACGGACTTGGCTTCTACAAGCTCAACCTGAGCGGATCGCCTGTGCCCTTTCCCACGCCTGCAGCAGCGGCCACGACAACCCAGGGGATGATTGAATATGTCGTTAAAGAAGGAGATACGATCCTCAGCATTGCTGAAGCTCATGGATTAGGGCGGACACCAGAGAAAATTATCGATGTGAATGAATGGTTGAAGGAAGAGCAGGCTCTGGTCGTTGGCAGGACACTCATGATCCCTGTAGCGCCACAATCTGCATTTCTCGGTCTGTATTCCGTCCAGGAAGGAGATACACTCACTGCAATCGCGCAGAACTTCGGCACGACGGTGGAGGAGCTGATGCGCATCAATAGCCTGACCGATTCCGCTATTTACATCGGCCAAGGGCTATCTGTTCCCGTCCCGGAGCCAGTAGAGCAACCGGTCCAGGATTTGCGCGGCACACTAAGGATCAGGATTAATAACAGGAGTGACGGCACTTCGGTGAAGGAGTATGAGCTGGAAGTACCACAAGATACCGGCTTCCGTTTCTACACCCTGGAAGGTCCAGTTCTCAGTGAATTGGATCCATACAACGCTCTGCCCATTCTCATTACAGGGACGATAAGCACCCAGGGAAAACTGGTCGTGGAGAGTTATGAAATCCCCTATCCCGATCTGCAATTCCAGATTCTCAGGGGCACGCAAAGAGTGGAAGAAATCGATGGGCAAAGCGTTGTCGTCTTCACGACGGAAGATGGAAATTCCTACGTCGAATTTATGGCGACCAACAATATTCCCAATACGACCTTCATCATAGGTATCCAGGGCGACCTGATCGAGCAGGAAGTGCTCATCATTCCCGATGAAACCTTTGGTGGCTACCCCGTTGCTCACATCTATCAAGGCGCGATCGTTCAAGAAGGCAGCCCGCCTATGGAAATTCAGGGAAATCGGATCTACGCCGACAGTGAGACGGAGGATCCCACGATGTCGCCTGACTACGCGCCACCGAACCTGACAATCGATCATGTCGAGCTGGTATATTATGTACGCAATCCCTATTATCAGGTCAACGATCCAACCTACAGTCAGCGCTCACCGTATATCGAGCCCGCCTGGCACTTCCTGGGACATTATGACGATGGCACAGAATTCGATGTTCTGATCCAAGCCCTCAAACAGGAGTTCCTGCTTCCCGAGCTGGCGCCGAAGGCAGGAATGGGATAAACATCACATCTTTACCGCCATCCTGAGATGGCGGTAAATTTTTAACTGTATAATAAAAGCAATTCCCATGGAGACTCGCATGATCACTGCCTATCACCGACCCAAAACTCTTGATGAAGCCCTGGACCTCCTCGCCCAGCCGAACCGGACTCCGCTTGGAGGCGGCACCCTGCTCGCGCAGGGGAGGTCCGACTCCGTCGAAGCCGTGGATTTACAGGCGCTCGGCTTGAACACTCTGAAAAGAAGCGGGAACCACCTTGAGATCGGCGCGACCGTCACCTTGCAGCAGCTCCTTGAATCGGAACATGAATTAGAACCGCTGGGAGCCGCCTTGAAACTCGAGGCGCCATTGAATCTGCGCAATGCCGCTACGGTCGCAGGGACGCTGGTCACTTGCGACGGTCGCTCGGCGTTGGCCGCGGTCCTGCTGGCATCGGACGCCAAGCTTGTGATGATGAGACTCACGGATTCCAAAATCGAAAATCTCGCCATAAGCCTCGGCGAATTTTTGCCTCTGCGGGATCGGCAGGGCGCGCTGATCACAACCATTACTGTTCCGCTTAATAACAAACTCGCCTTTGAGCACCTCTCCCGCACCCCGGCGGACAAACCCATGGTCTGTGTGGCGGTGGCGCAGTGGAACTCCGGGCGCACCCGTCTGGTTGTGGGCGGCTATGGCAAGACGCCCCTGCTCGCTATGGACGGGACCGAATCGGATGGCGCTTCGACCCCGGACACGGTTCTCCGCGCAGTAGAAACGGCTGTGCGCAACGCCTTCCACGAAGCAACCGATGATTGGGCATCCGCCGAATACCGCATGGACGTCGCCACGACACTGGCGAGCCGGTGCCTGGCCCGACTTTCGTAGGTTGAATGCTTTATAAGTGTCCGTGAAAACGAGCCTTCCTCTCAACCGGATTCTCCACGGCGATTGCACCGAGGTTCTCACATCCCTGCCTGAGAACTCGGTAGATGTGATCTTTGCGGATCCGCCATATAACCTGCAGTTGCGAAACGATCTATATCGTCCTAACATGACGAAGGTAGATGCGGTGGACGACGGTTGGGATCAATTTGATGGGTTTACAGAATACGATGCTTTTAGCCGTGAATGGCTATCCGCAAGCCGGCGTATCCTGAAGGAAACCGGCACGATATGGGTCATTGGTTCCTATCACAATATTTATCGTGTCGGTGCGATCATGCAGGATCTGGGCTTCTGGATTTTGAACGATCTCGTCTGGATCAAGCACAACCCGATGCCCAATTTTAGGGGGGTGCGCTTTACGAATGCCCATGAGACCATGATCTGGGCGCAGAAGAAACAGGGCGCTAAATACACGTTCAACCACAGATCTATGAAGGCATTGAACGACGACCTGCAGATGCGCTCGGATTGGAGCCTGCCCCTGGCAACCGGCAAACAACGTCTGCGGATGAACGGTGCTAAAGCACACTCCACGCAAAAGCCAGAGGCGTTACTGTACCGGATCGTTATGGCATCGTCGAACCCGGGAGATGTGGTCCTCGATCCATTCTTTGGGACGGGTACCACGGGAGCGGTAGCCAAGAAGCTTGGACGTAACTGGGTCGGCATCGAGCAGGATAAGAAGTACATCCGGCTCGCACAGAGGCGAATCGAAGCCGTGGATCTCGCCGATGAAGAAGCGCTTCAGGTCGAAAAGCGAAAGCAGCCTCGGATCCCGTTTGGGGTACTGCTCGAAAACGGATTACTCCAGCCGGGTCAGATCCTCTATTTTGCCGCGGACAACACCAAGGCGAAGATTCTGTCGAACGGGCATTTACGTTGCGGCAAGCTCACGGGATCCATCCACGGGGTCGCCAAATCCCTGATGGACGGCGCCCCTGCCAACGGGTGGGAGCTCTGGTTCTATCAGAATCAAAGCGGTGAAAGGAAGGTGATAAATGAATTGCGCGAAAAGATCAGGCAATCAAAAGCATAGCAGGGCGGGCTTTTCATGTTCAAATCTCAAAATCTACCCAGGAGACTAGATGTCCAAGGCATTTCAGGTTGTAAGAGAACAGAATATTCCCGAGTTGAATTTAGTAGCAATACTATATCTCCACAAACGCACGGGGGCGCGTCTACTTTCGATCATCAACGACGATGAAAATAAGGTGTTCAGCATCAACTTTCGAACCACACCAAAGGATTCTACTGGCGTCGCTCACATCCTTGAGCATTCCGTGCTGAACGGTTCCGAGAAGTATCCCGTCAAGGAACCGTTTGTCGAGCTGCTTAAGGGCTCGCTGGCAACGTTTGTTAACGCCTTTACTTTCCCCGATAAGACCTGCTATCCGGTGGCAAGCCAGAACGTCCAGGACTTTTACAACCTGATCGATGTCTACATGGATGCAGTCCTGCACCCGCTCATCAGCGAGCAGACGTTGATGCAAGAAGGCTGGCATTACGAGATCAACGACCCAAAGGAGCCGCTCGTATATAAAGGTGTCGTCTTCAACGAGATGAAGGGTGCTTATTCATCTCCCGATCGCGTCCTTGGGGAATATGTATTTAAGTCCCTGTTTCCTAAACATCTTTACGGAGTGAGTTCGGGCGGTGACCCTCGTTTTATTCCTGAGCTCACGTATGAGGACTTCACGAAATTCTGGGAAACCTATTATCATCCATCGAACGCCTTCATCTATTTTTATGGAAACGATGATCCAGATTACCGGCTGACGTTGATGGAAGGTTATCTCAAGGCGTACAAGAAGAAAAAAGTAAAGTCGGTTGTGCCTCTCGCAAAAACCTTCAAGCGCCCGAAGAGGGTGGAGTATGCTTATAACGCTGGAGCTGAGCAGGACATCGAAAACAAGCACTATGTGGTCGTGAATTGGAAGCTGCCGGACACATCCGACCCGGTGCTCAATTACAGCCTGCGGATGCTGGGGCACATCCTGATCGGGACGCCGGCCTCCCCGCTCAGAAAGGCATTGCTCGACTCCGGCCTCGGCGAGGATCTGGCAGGCGCTGGCATGGAAGACGAATTGCGACACTTCGTCTTCTCCACCGGGCTCAAAGGCACCCGAAGACGCCACGCGAAGAAGATCGAAAAGCTCATCTTCAATACTTTGGAGCAACTGGCTGGTGAGGGCATCGACCCGGATATGGTTGCTGCCTCACTGAACACGCTGGAATTTCGCCTGCGTGAGAATAACACTGGTGCTTATCCTGTGGGCATCGCGCTGATGCGCCGCGTGCTGACCACCTGGATTCACGACGAGGACCCGTTCAAGCTCCTCGCATTCGAAGGACCTCTCAGCGCGATCAAGCAACGCCTTATAAATAACGCGCGTTACTTTGAAGGTTTGATCCAGACTCATCTGTTAGATAACCCTCATCGCACAACGTTGCGCCTCCGACCGGACCCCCAGCTCAACGGCAGGCTGGAGGAAGAGGAAAGAGCACGGCTGGCAGCGGTCCGTGAATCGATGGATGAAGAGCAGATTGCAGTGCTGGTGGAAAATACAAAAACGCTGAAGCGCAGACAGGAGACCCCGGATTCCCCGGAGGCGCTCGAAACGCTTCCGGTGCTCAAGCTGGAAGATCTCGATAAGAAGAACAAGACCATCCCCATTGAAGAACTGGTGCTGCAGGATACCCAGGTCCTTTACCACGACCTCTTCACCAACGGCATCGTCTATCTTGACCTCGGTTTTGACCTGCACAGCCTGCCGAAGGAGCTCATCCCCTTGACCGAGATCTTCGGGCGCACGCTGTTCGAGATGGGGACGCAGACCGAGGACTATGTCAAGTTCTCGCAGCGGATCGGGAAAGCCACCGGCGGCATTTATACAGATGCAGTCAGTACCACGGCGTTCGGCGCACAGGAGAGCGTGATGAAGTTGTTTGTGCGCGGCAAGTCGACCGTGGGTCAGGCGGGGGAGCTGCTCGATATCCTCAGAGATGCGCTGCTGACTACCCGGTTGGACGACCGCGAGCGCCTCAAGCAAATGGTCCTGGAGGAGAAATCCGGGCTCGAGTCGGCTTTAGTGCCGGCGGGTCACAGTTTTGTTAATATGCGGCTGCGCGCCCAGTTTGACGAAGCCGGCTGGGCAACCGATGAAATGAAAGGGATTGGATATCTGTTCACGCTGCGTGAGCTCGCCAGCGATATCGACAAACGCTGGAAATCGGTGCTCGAGAAACTCGAGACCCTGCGCGAGCTCCTCATCAATCGCCGGGCCCTGATCTGCAATGTGACTCTGGACGGCGAGAACTGGAAAGGTTTCCGCCCGCAGTTGGAAGCATTTCTCTCGGCGCTGCCTGAGAATGAGGTGGCGCCCTACCGGCTCGATATCCAGCCATCGCCCAGGCGTGAGGGACTGGCGATCCCGGCTCAGGTCAACTATGTCGCCAAGGGAGCAAATCTCTATGATCTCGGCTACCAGTATGACGGCTCCGCTGAGGTGATCACCGGATACCTGCGCATGGCGTATCTCTGGGAGAAGATCCGCGTCCAGGGCGGCGCATATGGTGCGTTCGTCAGCTTCGATGATCGCTCCGGCGTCTTGAGCTTTCTTTCCTATCGCGATCCAAACATCACCCCCACCCTCGCCAGCTTTGACAGGGCAGCCGATTTTCTGAAGGCATTGGACTCTTCGCGTCTCAGCGACCATGAGCTGACCAAAGCCATCATCGGGGCCTTGCGCCAATTCGATGCTTACCAGCTCCCCGACGCCAAGGGATTCACATCCATGATGCGTTATCTGACCAACCGGACCGAGGAGTTCAGGCAGAAAACCCGCGACGAAGTGCTCTCGACCAACGGCGAGGACTTCATTGCGTTCGGTGAAGTGCTGGATAAAGCAGCCGGATCGAACGCAGTCGCAGTCATGGGCTCACAAAATGCACTCGAGTCGGCGGAGCCTGATTTGGAAGTGACCAAAGTACTCTAAACCCTCTCTCCGTTGGGGAGAGGGGAAGGAATGAATATGAGCATCACACTCAAAATCAACGGCGCACAACATACAATTGACACACCCGCATCCACCACCCTTCTCGCTGCCGTGCGCGGGCTGGGCTTTTACGGGATCAAGTTCGGTGACGAGCAGGGGCTCTCGGGAGCAGATACCGTGTTGCTGGATGGCAAGCCAGTCAATGCGGGCTCGATGCTTGCAATGCAGGCAGAGGGTCACGATATTGTCACGATTGAGGGGCTCGGCGAGCACCCGGAACAAGGCTGGCGGAAGACAGAAGGTCTGCATCCGCTGCAGCAGGCATTTGTCGAGTCGGGTGCGATCCAGTGCGGGTACTGTACACCCGCGCAGATCCTTGCGTCGAAAGCGCTGCTTGACCGGTACCCCAACCCGAGTGAGGAACAGGTCCGCGAGGCGATTGCGGGCGTGCTATGCCGCTGCACGGGCTATGTCAAGCCAGTCCAGGCCGTGCTGAAAGCCGCGGCGGTCCTGCGCGGCGACACAGAGGTTGGCGGGCAGCTCACGGCGAGCAACGATCCCTTTACTCTTCCATCACCTCCTTCCGGGCCAGACATGCCGGATTCGGTATCGGTACGGACGAGCGTCATGCCCAAGGTGGTGGTTACGCCGCAGACAGAGACCTATATGACAGTGGGCAAACCGGAAAAGAAAGTGGATGCGGTCAAGCTCGTGCAGGGCAAACCTGCCTTCACTGCCGACATGGATATACGCGGCATGTTATATGCCCGCGTCCTGCGCAGTCCACACGCACACGCTCGCATCAAGAATATCGACGCAAGCAAAGCCCGCGAGTTGAAAGGCGTGGCCGCGGTGCTCACCTGGCAGGATATCCCGCGTGTCGTCTATTCTACAGCGGGTCAATCCGACCCTATACCCGGTCCACTGGACTCCTTCTCACTCGATAAGAAAGTCCGCTTCGTCGGCGACCGCGTCGCCATGGTGGCAGCCGAGACTCCGGAAATCGCCGAAAAAGCACTGGAGTTGATCCACGTCGATTATGAGATCCTGCCCGCCATCCTTGATTCACGGGATGCCATGAAGCCGGATGCAGTCCGCATCCATGATGAGCCCGAGTTTGTGAACTTTGCAGATTCGGATCCCGAGCAGAATCTCGCGGCCCACATCCGCATCGACATTGGAGATGTCGAAAAGGGCTTCGCCCAAGCCGAGGAGATCTTCGAAGCCGAATACGAGGTTCCCAAGGTCCAGCAGGCTCACATCGAGCCGCATGTCTGTGTGACATACTGGGATGAAGATGACCGGCTGGTGATCCGTACTTCTACGCAGGTGCCTTTTCATGTGAGAAGGATGCTCGCGCCGGTGTTGAATCTGCCCGTCAAGCGAATCCGCGTGATCAAGCCGCGCATCGGCGGTGGGTTCGGAGGCAAGCAGGAAGTGTTGATGGAGGACGTCCCCGCGCATTTGACCATCGCCACGAAGCGACCCGTGATCTATGAGTACACACGCGAAGAGGAGTTCATCGGGGCGCGCTCGCGCCACCCGATGAAGATCAAGATGAAAACTGGCGTCAAGCGGGACGGAACGATCACCGCCAACTCCATGTATGCTCTCTCAGACACCGGCGCCTATGGCTGTCACGCGCTGACGGTCACGGGAAATACCGGACACAAAGCCATGGCACTCTACGTGGGCGATGGTGAATATCGCAAATCGCCAAACATACGCTTTTATGCCGATGTGGTTTACACCAACACGCCGCCGGCCGGAGCCTTCCGCGGCTATGGCGTCCCGCAGGGCTACTGGCCCCTGGACCGTCATATGGAAAAGATCGCCCGGGCACTCCAGCTCGACCCGATCGAGTTTCGCCTGAAGAATGCCATCCATCCCGGCGAATATCATCCCTTCTCCACCGCCTGGAACGAGGGCCGCGAACCAAGGCCCGAGATCGTCCACACCGTAGGGCTCGAGCAATGCGTGGCACAGGGACGTGCCGCGATCGGCTGGGATGATAAATATGGAAATGAAGAATGGCGGCAAGGTGAATCAGGCAAAAAGCCGGAAACGTCCCCAAAGCGACGGGGAATCGGTGTTGCCATGGTCATGCAGGGCACAGCCATTCCCTACCTCGACATGGGCGGCGCGTCCATCAAGATGAACGACGATGGCTCCTTCAACCTGCTGGTCGGCGCGACCGACCTGGGCACGGGGTCCGATACCGTCCTGGCGCAGATGGCGGCCGAGGTCTTAGGTGTACCGCTCGAGGATATGATTACTTATTCGTCTGACACCGATTTCACGCCTTTCGACAAAGGCGCCTATGCATCTTCCACGACGTACATCTCCGGAACGGCTGCGGTCAAAGCGGCGGAAAAGTGCGCCGAGAGGATTAAAGTCCGGGCCACGATGATCCTAAAGCTCCCGGAATCGGAGTCCGTGAATATCCGCTTGGCGAACCGCCAGGCGATTGCCCCGGACGGGCGGACGGTCTCATTCCCGGAAATTGCCCTTGATTCTCTTCATAAGAACAACCAGGAGCAGATCATGGGTGTGGCATCGTATGTCTCGCCGGTCTCGCCCCCACCATTCGCGGCGCAGTTCGCAGAAGTCACGGTGGACACGGAAACCGGGGGGGTCACGGTCGACAGGCTGGTGATGGCCGTGGATTCCGGCGTGATTGTCAATCCACTCACGGCCAGCGGACAGATCGAAGGCGGGATGACGCAGGCGCTCGGCTACGCGGTCTGTGAGGAGATGCGCTATGACGAAAAAGGCAACGCGATCGAGCGGGACCTGGACCGTTATCACATCTTCCGCGCCGACGAGATGCCCGAGCTCGAAACCATCTTCGTGGAAACCTTCGAGCCCAGCCACCCCTTTGGCGTGAAAGCAGTCGCCGAGATCCCCATGGACGGCGTCGCGCCGGCGGTCGGCAACGCCATTCTGGACGCGGTGGGCGTGAATGTTGATGAAATCCCGACCACCCCAGAACGCGTCTGGCGGGCGCTCAGGAACAGATCATAACTTTCCCCAACTGATATCTTCCTTCTTAAGCCTTGAAGGCCCCGCCTCGTCAGTTGGCGAGATGTTTGCACGACTATTGAAGGAAGGCAAGATATAATCAAGGCAAGAACTGGTAAACCGCTTGGTTCCTGGAAGGAATAGGGCATGTCGAGAGTTTTCGTCATCGGGCATGTGAACCCGGATACAGACTCCATTGCGGCAGCGATGGGTTACGCCTGGCTGCTGCGCGAACGCGATGGAGTAGATACGGTGGCTGCGCGCGCCGGTGCGCTCAACCCGCAATCTGCCTGGGTGCTCAAGCATCTCAATCTCGAGCCGCCAGTATTGCTCACCGACGCCTCGCCACGCTTCGAGTCGGTCATGCACAGGCTCGATAGCCTCCGGCCCGATGCGCCTTTGGGAATGGCCTGGACTCTCGCCAGCCGGACGGGGGGCCTGGCGCCCGTGGTGGAAGAAGATGGAAAGCCTTACGGCATCGTCAACGGTTTCAGTCTCTTCAAATACTTCACCGAAGTACTGGGGCCGCAGCCCGGGGATACAACCGTTCGGCAAATGATGTCTGCCCCATGCAAGGACGCAGCCAATACACAGGTGCCTAAATTCCCTGCAAACGGGCACATTCGTGATTTTCTCAACCGCATCTTGCGTGATGAGGTGGACGAGTACTGGGTTGTGGACGACAAGGGTCTGTACTGTGGTGTTACACGCCAGCGGGATGTGCTCAACCCGCCGCGCCTCAAGATTATCATGGTAGATCATAATGAGCCGAACCAGGCGATTGCTGCCCTCGAAGAGGCGGAGCTCCTGGAAATTCTCGACCACCACCGCCTCGGAAATCCCCATACACACATGCCCATCCGCTTCACGGTAGATATCGTTGGCTCCACATCCACCCTGGTTTACGAGCAGACCGCAGAGGCAGGGCGTTCGCTGCCGCCTGCGTTAGCCGGTGTATTGCTCGCAGGGCTTCTATCAGATACCCTTGTCTTGACTTCGCCAACCACTACGGAGAGGGACAAACAGGCTGCCGAGCGACTGGCTCGCTGGGCATTCGTGGGAGGGAGTCCGCTCCGAGGCGAATCCATCGAATCTTATGGGAAAGCGGTTCTCTCCGCGGGGGCGGGGCTATCTCATCGTAATCCCGATGAGGTCGTCAGCACGGATATCAAGACGTATGAAGCCGGTGGGTTCAAGTTTGCCATCGCTCAGGCCGAAGTAACAGACCTGCTACAGCTCTCTGAACATCTTGCACCTCTCACCAAAGCGCTCGACGATCTGCGCGACAAACGTGGGCTGGATTTCGCCATGCTGCTTATCACGGACATCGTACGCGGCTCCAGCCGGCTGATCACATCCTCCAATGCGCCGGCTATCCTGAGCGACCTGCCCTACCCGCCTCTGACTGACGGTACCCGCGACGCACCGGAGGTGGTGTCCCGAAAAAAACAATTATTGCCGGTGGTGCTCGGGTTACTGGAGAGCTGATGGAATTGCAAAAGTTGATCAACCGCGCAATGGACCTTCGCCGTCAATATGAGAAAAAGGAAACCCAGCTTTATGGCTCGCCCGCAACCGACGAAGACATTGCCCAGGGATTCCTGAGCGACGTCACCAATCTGGTCAAGCTTGTCAATGCCCAGTACACCAAACGCGACATCCTGAACAGTAAGGAAAAGATCGGTTCGCAG
This sequence comes from Anaerolineales bacterium, assembly GCA_036781265.1. Classification (GTDB taxonomy): domain Bacteria; phylum Chloroflexota; class Anaerolineae; order Anaerolineales; family Villigracilaceae; genus Defluviilinea. The sequence goes on from DAIQBG010000036.1 coordinate 13,668, forward strand.
CTGTCGCATTGTCTGTGGTCAGTAATCATCCTGGCAAAGCTGCACAACGTCGACCTGGAGCAAAACTTCATGGAGACGATGGATAAGCTGGAAAATCATCTACTGGAAACGCAGGAATGATGCGAACTTTACAGAAATCGGGTTAGACTATGCCTGTTGATATTTTCAAAGCCCTCTCAGAGATCGAAAAGAACAATGAATCCGCAGCCCTGTGCACCGTGGTGAAGAGCATCGGCTCGACGCCGCGACATGTGGGCAGCAAGATGCTCGTCTACCCGGATGGCAAGTTCATTGGCACCGTCGGCGGTGGAGACCTGGAACATCGTGTGCTCGATGAAGCCTGGATTGCCATGGGGGACGGCGAGTCACGCCTGCTCTCGTACACCATGGCGGACCCGTCGCGCGGCGATCCGGGTGTATGCGGCGGCACTGTGGAGGTGTTTGTGGAACCTATCCTTCCCCCGGCGATGGTCGTGGTGATTGGCGCGGGGCACGTGGGCAAGGCGGTCGTCCATTTGGCCAAGTGGCTTGGGTTCCGCGTCGCGGTGAGCGATGACCGCCCGGAGTTTTGTAATCCCGAAGCGGTGCCGGGGGCAGATGCTTATTATCCCGTCGAGATGGGCAAGCTGGCAGAGCAGTTCCAGATCAACAAACGTACCTATATCGTCATCACGAGCCGCGGCGCCAGCGTGGACGTGCAAGGCTTGCCGGGTCTGCTCGAGTCAGAGCCGGCCTATATCGGGGTGATCGGCTCGAAGCGCCGCTGGCTGACAACCGTCAAAGGCCTGAAGCAGCAAGGGGTCCCAGAGGAAAAGATCGCACGCGTGCATTCCCCGATGGGGCTCGAGCTTAATGCCGAAACTCCGGAAGAGATTGCTGTTAGCATTATGGCCGAAATCTTGATGCTCAGGGATAAAGGCACGGGGAAACCGATGCGAATGAAACAGATCGATCCGCAGGGTGAGGCGAGCCTGGCGGCAAAGTAAAAGCTACGGTTTCAGACCTCTCTTCTTGAGCGCCCCATGCGACAGTAGACGAAGATCACGTGCAAACTTGCTGGTGTTTGCAAAGTTCTTTTTGCTGGAGGCGTTGCGCAGAGCATGATATTCAGCCATGCTGCTTCCCCAATCCTTTTTCTCACTTAGAAACTGATGGAGTCCTTCGGCAAGCATGACCGCATGTTGGCTGGCGTGATCGATGCCTTGACCCGACCAGGGATCAAAGACCTGGCCTGAATCACCGACGAGCACCCAGCCCTGCCCGTATGGAACGCGTTGGTAGCAGGGGATATTCCCTGCGCCTTTGATCGGTGCCACGATCTCAGCAGCTCTCAAACGTGATGCCAGCCCAGGCAAGGAGTCGAGCATGGTCATCATCTCCCGTTTTGCATCTTTTCGATATCGTTCAAATTCCGAGATCGGGACGGAGATAGCGACCAGCGTCTGGTTCCCGTCCGTGGAAAATACATACACCAACCGGTTACCGCGGAAATAAAACTCGGCAGCAGGTCTTGCGCGTGATTCAAGTCCCTCAAAATACGTGTAATACATCGCACGCCGCACAGGCTCAAATTGCTCAACCGGGGGTTCAACAAGCGCAGCCACTTTCGAATAAAAACCATCCGCGCCGATGATGACGCGCCCGGTCGCTTCATACACATCGGCGCCTGTCTTCCATTTGATTCCGCTCGCGGTTTCACTGTCATAGATCAATTCCGTGCAGATCGCTCCCTCGTGAAATTCGACAGTTGCTTCTTCACGGACCCGATCTGTGAGCAACGCATCCAGGGTAATCCTGCGGACACACAAAATATAGTCAAGATCGTCCTCCTGCGCCACCGCCTCACTCCAGACGTGCCCCTCGACGTCATGGAACGTTTCCACCATGTGCGGTGCGGTGCGTTGAACCTGCTCAAAGACGCCGGCGCGTTGAAATGCTTTCAAGGCCGGGGCGCGAAAGAAATGGGTCGACAGGGTATCGCTGGGGAAACGGGCACGGTCGAGCAACAGGACCTTGTGCCCATAGCCGCCGAGCAGCGTCGCCGTGATGGAGCCCGCTACCCTTGCACCGACGATGATCGCATCAAAATCTCTCGTCATAAGTTTTGAGTCCGCATAGTCGCATCGATTTCATGGCCTACGCGCAGCACAACGTGGACCAGGGCCTCCAGGTCCGCAAGCGTGGTCCGGAAGTTGACGATACAGGCGCGCAGCAAAAACGTACCGTCCAAAACTGCGTTCGATACGAACACTTCTCCACCGCGCTGCAAGCGTGTGACCAGTTCAGTGTTGAGCTCATTGAGGTACTGTGTCACCTGTCTACTTCGAGATCTCAGGTCCTGTGGAACGAATCGAAAGGTTGTGATGCTCAAGCTCTGCGTGAACGGCTCCAATTCAGGATGAGATGAGACAAGTCTGTATAGTTCTTTCGCAAGCCGGATGTCATCCCCGATCATTTGCACATAGCCCTGCCGCCCAACCTGACGCAATGCCAGCCAGACCTTCAAGGCACGAAACCCGCGTGAATTCTGCAAGCCGTAATCCAGATAGTTGATTGCCAGCTCACCGAACAGGTAATACGCGGGGTGATATTCGAAGGCTGCGCGCAGTTTTTCCGAGTCGCGTACCAGGCTGCAGCCTGCCTCTAGCGGTGCGTACAACCATTTGTGCGGGTCGATCGCAACCGAGTCTGCCTCGCGCAGCCCCTTTAGCTCAAGTGGAACATCCTCTGCATGGCCACCATAAAATTGGGATGCAGCGAAGCCTCCATACGCGCCGTCCACATGAAACCAGAGATCCTGTTCACGACACAGCGCGGCGATCTCCGGCAGGTCATCGACAACACCCGTGCTCACCGACCCGGCTGTTCCAACAACCATAACGGGGCGATCACCGGCCTGCCGATCTGCCTGGATTTGTTGTCGCAGTAGTTTCATATCCATGCGCCGCGTAGAATCCACAGGAATCCAGCGAATTGTCCCGGTTCCAAGACCGAACAGATCGGCGGCTTTCTGAATCCAGGTGTGGGTCTCCGCCGAGACATAGACGCGTAATTGGCGGCTGTTCCCGCCATGCAAACCCTCGGCACGAATATTCCAGCCAGCCTTGTCCAGCCTGCCGGCTAGGAAGCCAACAAAGTTGGCGACATTTCCACCACTGGTAAGGACACCGCCACAGTCGGGCGGATATCCAATTAGCTCGGCAATCCAGCGTACAGTCTGCGATTCGATCTCCGTCGCAATCGGAGAGAGATCCCAGGCTCCAACATTGGGATTGACCACGGCGGCAAGCAGATCTCCCAGTGCCCCGACTGGCGCGGCGGATGAGGTAATATAGCCCCAAAAACGCGGATGTCCGTTGAAGAGAGAATGCTCAAAGAGCATCTCCGAAACCTCCGCAAGAATTTTCGCAGGGTCACTTCCCTGCTCGGGTATCGGTCTGTCACCCAGCAACTGCTGAAGTTTCGCGGGCGTTGTATAACGAGTAACAGGACGCTGTGGAAGAGAGTCAAGAAAATCGGCGATTTGATCCACCAGGTTATGTCCGATTGTACGGAAACCCTCCGCCCCAATTTCAATAGGGACCCGACGTGCAAGTTTTTTGTCTTCCATGACATTTCCTTCTAGCGCAGCCCGCTAAACAGGTCTGTTTCAGGAGTCCGACCACCGTTGACCAGACTGAATGCGCGATAATATTCTTGCGATCCCCACAACCCTTTGTGATGCGTCTCTGGCAAATGCGCCAGTTGCCCGTAGGCAGGCAGCTGCGAACGGTGACAGGACACCGCATGCCAGACGCTAGACCAATAATCGCTCGTGTCGATGACCGTCGTGACAGCCCAATCGGGCCAGGGAATCGCGCGGCGATCAATGCCGTCCACATGCATTATGAGATCGCCAAAGGCTGATTGATAGGCTTGCCATTTCCGCTCGGGCCATGCCATATAATACAACTTTGATGTACGGTGTGGTTCCGGTGATGAGTCAGCATAACTCGGATCCGCGGCGCAAACAACAGCCGCGGTCGCAAACTGGGAAATGGCGATATGGTCGGGATGACCATACGCGCCATCAGGGGCAAACGTGATGACAACATCTGGCTTCACCCGCCTGAGATGAGAAACGATTTTGCTAACCGCCGCCTCGTACGGCGCCTGATCAAGCTCACCGTCAATATAGTCCATAAAGTGGACTTCACGGATTCCCAACGTCTCGGCGGCACAGCGCAATTCTGCCTCGCGCATCTTGCCAAGGGCATGCAAGCCAGGGTTGTCCTTCTCCTCTCCAAACCAGCCTCTTTCGCCCCGGGTCGCGGTGAGTAAATACGTATCCACGCCTTCGGATGCGTAACGCGCCAGCGTTCCTCCCATCCCCAATGACTCATCGTCCGGATGAGCTAACACACACAACAATCTCAGCGGTTTCCTCTTCATTTCGCTGCTCCTTTTTGCCTGAACCAACCCACAACGATTGTGGCTAAAGGGCATTCGTTACCCCCTGACGACCAATTTATCATACCATAAGGAGGCAACCAAAACACTCCGAGTGGAGATGATTTGATCGAAACGTTGGATGAGGAAATCCGTATAATAAGAAAAGGTCTGGCTCGGCGCTCTGTGTGCGGCTTGTAGCACGTCCCTGCATAGACTATAATGAATCTGCTACCACTTTCCAAGGAGATCTATCATGGCCAGAATTTTCGACGTCATTGAATATCCCGATGAGATGAAGGATGAAATTGTTCACCGGTTCCCGGAAACGGGTTACGGTGATTTTCGCATTGGTTCTCAGGTGATCGTGCGTGAATCGCAGGCGGCAGTCTTCTTCCGCGATGGTCAGGCGCTGGATGTGTTCCGGGCGGGACGCCACACCATCACGACCGCCAATATTCCCCGGATCATCGATTGGATCGGCAAGGCCTTCAACGACCGGACGCCCTTCACCGCCGAGGTGTACTTCGTCTCGATGCGCGAATTTGCGAACGAAAAATGGGGCACGCCCCAGCCGATCATCGTCCGCAACCCTGGCATGGGTCTGGGCGTAGCTCTCCTGCAGGGATTTGGAACGTATTCTTTCCAGGTCAAAGATCCGCAGCAATTCGTCACGCAGGTCGTCGGGACACGCGGCACCTACCGCACAGCTGAGATCGAGGAACGCCTGCGGACAATTCTGCTCTCCAAGCTTCAGGATGTACTCGGCGAAACCACATCCGCCAGCAGCGTGGTGGATCTGATCGGGCTGACGGAAGAAGTGGGAGCTTCGGTGCGGGCGAAGGCGCAGGACGACTTTGAAGCGATTGGCGTGCAGCTCAAGACTTTCTACATCGGCAACCTCAAGCCGTCTAGCAAATCGGCGCAGGAGCTGCGCGATATGGGCATGCTCGATATGGCGACCTACACCCAGCTCCAGGCTGCAGACGCAATGCGAGATGCCGCTCAGAACCCGAGCGGCGGCGCAGGGCTCACGGCTGGAATCGGCGCCGGCATGGGTATCGGCAACCTGATGCAGCAAGCCACTTCAGGCGCGATGCAACAGCAGGGAAGAAGCGGAGATGGCGGCGCGACACCGGCAGGCATTCCGGATGTGATGACCCCCGCCGAAGCGGCCTCCATTTTGAAGGTCTCGGAAGAGGATGTGGTCGCTGCGATAGAGGATGGGAGCCTGAAAGCCAAAAAGCTTGGCAAGGCGTATCGCATCAGCAAGGAATCCCTGGAAGCGTTTTTGAACAGCTAAGTCAAGGAATGTTGAAACGCCGGAGAGGAGGCCAGAGGCTCTCCTCCCCGGCGTTTTGTTTTTTCCGGGGGTTAGTCCAGATCGCTCAAGACATCTGAAATCGAATCCAGGACATCGCCGGCTAGAACGGAGATGGCTGTCCCCAGACTGTCCGCCGCATACAGCCCTGCCTGGGCATGGATCCACGCACCTACGACCGCGGCGTCGAACGCCTCTAGCCCCTGCGCACGCAAGCCGACGATCAGGCCAGCCAGCACATCTCCAGTCCCGGCACGTGCCAGCGCGGGAGACGCAACAGGGATGAGAGTTGTGCGCCCGTCTGGAGAGGCGATCACGGTGAATGCGCCCTTAAGCACAACCACGTGCCCCCATTCCCTGGCATACCGACTGGCGACCTCCTGCCGATCCGCCTGGATTTCCTCCTTCGACAACCCCGTCAACACGGACATTTCGCCCGGATGTGGGGTCAGGATCGCCGGGGTGGGAAGCAGCTTCTGCCAGTCTGTAATTTTCGCAAGCAGCTTTAGCCCATCGGCGTCAACGACCATCGGGGGCAGCTCAGAATTGGTTTGTTCCTGTTTTTCACTCTGCTTATGGACGAAGCCGATGCCTGCTGTGACTCTCTTCGTCGAGACTTTGCCCCTGAGCAGATTCTCGATGAAGTCTTTCGTCGTATCCTCCGTGCCAAACCCTGGACCGATCAGCAGAGCGGTCGCACGCTCGAGGTTTTTCGCGAACACCTCCGAGGCATTGCCCGAGATGATGCCCATCTCATGCGGCAGCAAAACCCATGTGGCTTCGGGGAAGCGTCCCGCCAGGGCAACATGCACAGGTGCAGGGACCGCCAGTGTGACCAGCCCTGCCCCGGCGCGATAAGCGGCTTCGCCGGCCAGCACGACCGCTCCCGTGTAGTTGACCGACCCGGCTGCAATCAGTGCCGTGCCAAACGTTCCTTTGTGAGAGTCTAGCGATCGTTCCGGCAAAAAGGCGGCAACCGACTCTTCGTCTGCCACCTCGGTCCGTAGATCCTGAAAGGAGGGAAGATCGGCAGGCAGGCCAATATCCACTACTTTCAGCTCGCCAATGTATTCAAAAGCGGGCAATTTCAGCATTCCCTGCTTGACCGCCGCCATGGTTACGGTGATATCCGCAGGAATGGCTTCATCGGCAACTTCTCCCGTGTCACTGTCTACGCCGGATGGACAATCCACCGCAACAATCAACGGGGATTCACTCATTCCATCGAGGACATCGTTGACTTCCGATAGCAACTCCGCAACTTCCTTCTTTAGCGGCAGCTTAACCCCGGTCCCGAGGACTCCATCCAGAAAGACATCGGCGGTTTCGATTGCCTGTGCAAGCTGCACGAATGGATTCTCCTTCGAAAGGACCTCCCCACCGGCTTCGAGAAAACGCTTGACCAGATCATCCTTCTTGCGCTTGACGAGGTATGCGCGCGCTTTCCAGCCCTCGGCGGCGAGGGCCGCAAGCGCCACCAGCGTATCCCCCCCGTTATTGCCTGCTCCGACCAGCCCGAGAACTTCCAGCTCAGTTTCTCCGGCATAGAGATCAAGAATAATATCCGCGAGGCCATGACCGGCGTTCTCCATCATTTGCTCATAGGTCAGACCGCCAGCGTCTGCATCTCGTTCAATTTCCTGCATTTGGGATACGGTAACAAGTTTCATCTATATTCTCTCCTGTGGTGACGGGATTGTACTGCAACCCGACTCAAATTTCTGCGCTTGCGCCGGGGTCTCTTATGAAAATCAAATCCTTCGCATATGGAAGAAACTCTTCATGTTGCCTGTAAGTCGAAAATTAACCGGCTGGGACTGTTTTATTCAACGGAACCTGCGTGCCGGGTAACTCGGGCCTCACGGGTTGGAGCAGGCCAGACAGGTAGATAACAGAGTCAGGAAGCAAGCTTCGGGTGGTCAGTGAGAGATGATCCCCATAGATCGTGTGCAACGTCGCTTAATCCCAGTGAGAGCAGCTTTTCCAAAGACGGCCTCCCGGATTCCGGGTCCCAGCCGCGCGCCTGATAATAAGCATCCAGCATGTCGGCAATAGCTGGCACAAAGCCCGCCGAGCCGCCATCGGGAAAAGGCTCCAGCAAAGCCTTGGGCAAAGTATCGTTGGATCGGCTCAACCCCATGCGGTGGTTGATTGCACGCTTGATATTCCAGCCGCGTTCACCGCACCTCATCATGTCTTCAATCGTCCACTCTAGACCGCAAGCCGCGTTGATAAGCCTGACCTGCAGTGCCGGATCCGTATTGGCGAAGATGCACATCACGATGGAATTAAAGACCGTCCGCCAATCCTGGTGGCGGGCGACATTGGCGGCTTTCTCTGCCTGTGCCTGCCTCTCAAAGTACGTAATCCCTAGATCTTCATGCGTATGTCCCCAATCCACAAAGAAGTAGTCGGACTGGTTGTGACACGCCCCGCGCGGGCTCGTGGCATAGGAGAGCGCCATCCCCGAAACGCCGCGCGGATCATGATACGCCACTTCCAAACCGTTGACCTGTACAGCTTCGCGTTCCGCCCCAAAATACGCGGCAAAACGGCGCGCACCCTGCGCCAGGATGTCCCCGATTCCCTCGCGGCGCCCGATCAGGTGGACGAGCTGCTCGATGGCATCTACATCGCCCCATTTCAAACGCATGCCACCCGTATCTGCTTCCGTGATCATGCCTCGCTCGAATAAGTGAAAAGCCAGTCCAATGGTATTGCTGGCGCTGATCGTGTCCATCCCATAGCGGTCACACAGCTCACCCAGGTCGACAATAGACTCAAGGTTATCGTTCACCAGATTCGGACCAAAGCCTACAATCGTTTCATATTCCGGTCCCTTGCGCTTTGATTTGTCGCCTAGCTTAACTACGCGTCCGCAGGCAATTACACAGCCCTGACAGGCACTGCGGCCTGCCAGGATCGTCTCGGTCATCCGGGCGCCTGAGACGCTGTCCACATTTTCGAAGGATGACTGTGTGTAATACTTTATCGGCATGGCTCCCAGGTATTCCGAATAGTTTGCCGCGCCGGCTGTACCCAGCTCACGCAACACCCTGGCTTCGTTATCCTGCTTGAGCACGCGGTTGGATTCAGAGCGAAGCCCAGCATACTTCGCCAGATCGAACACCGGGATGGGATCCCGGCCACGCACCGCAATCGCTTTGAGGTTCTTGGCGCCCATGACTGCGCCCAGGCCTGTGCGGCCTGCCATGCGCCCGTGGTCGCACATGATGGACGCGAACAAGACCCGCTTCTCGCCTGCCGGCCCGATGACGCAAACCCGAGCGGATTTCTCACCGACCGCCTCGCGCACCATCTCCTGCGTCCTATACGTGTTCCGGCCCCATAGCTCTGCCGCGCTGCGAACTTCCAGGCTACTCCCGTTCAGCCAGAGATAAATAGGCTGCTCCGCCCTGCCTGTAATCCATACGCCATCATAACCTGCAGCGCGCAGCTCCGGTCCCCAGAAGCCGCCAATGTTGGATTCTGCCCACAACCCGGTTGCCGGTCCTTTTCCGCAGACGACGAAACGCCCGGTCGTCGGACCGGAGGTACCGGTCATGGGGCCGGTCATAAAGAGCAGAGGCGCCTCCGGAGAAAAGGGATCCAGCTCTCGCGTCAGAGTCGTATATAAAATTCGAGCGGCCAGTGATGCGCCGCCCAAAAAGTCTCGCTCCCATTCTTTGGGGATCGCGTATTCCTCGGTCTTACCTGTCGTCAAGTTGATTTTGAGAATGGGTTGCATAGTCGTTCAATATCATTGGAGGGTTACTACATCCAAAGGACTTCGAAAGCCCGAAGCAATCTCCTGTGTAACCCGTATATCCTCTCGGTGAGCAAATACTGTTTAAGAGAAGATTGCTGCGCCGCGGGATGGCTCGCAATGACAGGCTAAAGTATTTCCGTTGTCACTTCCTGTGCGACGCGCACAAAATCGAGCACGGTTGGGACGTTGCGCATCATATAGCCCAGGCTGCCGCTAACCTTGAGCTTGGAGGTCATCATAGCAGTCATCGGATTAAGCTTGCCCGACAGGATAGCTGTAATATCCGGGTACGATGCGCGCAGAGTAAAGGTGGCATACGGGTAGGATTCCGGGGCAGGCTGGTATTCCACTTTTCGGCAGGTTCCATGCCACAGATCCAGATAGAACGTAAGACCCTCCTTTAAGGTTCCGCCGGGCTCAATGAAGAAGAACAGGTCGCCTTCCCAGTTTCTTGCAATCTCCTGATAGCGAGAGTCAGCGTTGAGCCTATGTTCCAATGCCTGGAGCCAGTCTTCACTTGGAAAGATTGCGTTCATGCAGACTCCTCCTGAGCTTTGTCGGGCTCATTTTACCATTGCCCCTGAAACGATCCTGTGGCGCCGGTGTTTCAAGTGGCGCCTGAACGGTAGTTTCGTGCGGCTATTCACCACAATTCATTCTATTCTCTTGCGCAATTACTCAAAATGGTCTATGCTTAACATTACATGACTACTGTGAGAGGAGGTGCGCCGACACCCATACCTCGTTCCATCTATCGCCGTTCTCAAAACGTTCGTATCTATTCCGGAGGAGATGACTGATGAAGAAGCTGTATACTCTTAGTATCATTACAGTGCTGGCTTCGCTGGTTCTGGCTGCATGTGGCGGAGCTACCACGGCCGAACCAGCAGATTTACTGGAAGCCATACAACAACGGGGGTACATTCTTGTCTCGACCGATCCCAACTATGCACCTCAATCATTTCTAAACACCGAAGGCTCCCGCCCGTCGGATACCAGCTGTCCGTCCGATGCCCTGACCACCGCCGAAATGCAGGGATTCGACGTAGATGTGGCGAAAGCCATTGGCGACCATCTGGGCGTGGAAACCTGTTTCGCCACTCCATCCTGGGATGCGATCACGGCGGGGAACTGGGCAAATAACTGGGATGTCAGCGTCGGCTCGATGACCGTGACTACCGCCCGGCAAGAAGTTCTCGACTTCAGTGTTCCGTATTACTACACCCCGGCCGTAATAGCTGTGAGATCCGACTCGGGGATCGCGGATCTATCCGATCTGGAAGGCGAGGCGCTTTGCGTTGGCACCGCCACAACATATGAGTCATGGCTGAGTCACGACATGGAGGCCCTGGGCTTGCCTGAGTCGTCGATCTATGCAGAGGCGCCCGACGTAACGGTAGTGCCGCTCGAAACAGATCAGGAATGCGCCCAGGCAATTGCCGCCGGTCGCGAAGACTTCGTTGGCTATGTCACCTCCGAAACCGTGGTGGACGCCAACATTGCGGAGGGATTCCCGGTGGTGAAGCTGGGCTCTCCCGTCTACTCTGAGGATCTTGCGGCTTCATTCGATAAATCCGCCTCGCTTGCGACGGACACATTGCGGGCGGAGGTCGATGAGCTCTTCAATGCAATGCACAGTGACGGTCGTCTGGCGGATCTCTCAAATCAATGGTTTGGCGTAGACCTGACCCAGGCCCCCAACTAGGACAACCTTGAAGGAAAGCATGGAAGCGGATGTATCCGCTTCCATGCTTTTCCATACCTGCCAAAGGGCATCGCCATGAAAATGAACTCCACAGCCGCAAACGTTCCAAGACCCACACCATCTCAAGCCGAGTTGCTATATGAAGCGCAACAGCGCCAGACACGCAATTTCCGCAGAAATGTCGGGTTCTCATGGGGGGTTCTATTACTAATTCTGATTTACCTTTTCAGTGGGCAAAGCTTCCTTGGCTTCCAGACCATCACCCTGGATTATGAATTTATCCGCAACAACATCGGCTTTATTGCAGGCGGAATCCCACAAACACTCTGGGTCTCGTTCCTCTCGATTACTCTGGCAACTATTTTGGCTCTTCTCGCAGCTCTGGGACGTCTTTCCACCATTCCCCCCTTGTATGCACTCAGCACATTCTACGTGTCCCTGATCCGCGGCACCCCCCTTTACCTGCAGATATTTTTCTTCTTCCTGGCGCTGCCCCAGCTGGGCATTGTGCTTTCGGGACTCTTCGCGGGCGTCCTGGCGCTGGGCTTGAACTATGGTGCCTACATGAGCGAGATTTTTCGCGCCGGCTTAGCCTCGGTGGGCAAGGGTCAACGAGAGGCCGCCATAGCGCTTGGCATGACGCCCTGGCAAACCATGAGACGCATTGTCCTTCCCCAGGCATTACGCTTCGCCATACCACCCATTGGAAATGACTTCATCGCCATGACCAAGGACTCCGCCCTTGTCTCTGCAACAGGGTTTGTCCATGAAGTTATGTGGCGCGCCACGAGGGTTGGGCGTGCACAATTTAACAACCTGGAAGCCTTGATCATTGCCGCGGCGTTCTACTGGATGATGACCATTATCCTGACCTACGTTCAGGGGATGATCGAAGCCCGCCTTGCCAGGGGAGACCGCTAATGGCTTCCATCGTTCGCATCTCTGATCTCGACAAATACTTTGGACGTCTGCACGTTCTGAAGCAGATCTCCGTCGGTGTCGAATCGCGAGAGGTTGTCTGTATCATTGGCCGCAGCGGCTCCGGTAAGAGCACGCTGCTGCGCTGTATCAACTTTCTGGAAGAGCCTTCGTTCGGGACGATCGAGGTGGATGGCTTGAAAGTCGACGCGAACGCAAAAGGCAAGGAACGCCGCCAGCTCATTCATGACCTGCGGCTAAAGACAGGCATGGTATTTCAGGAGTTCAACCTCTTTCCACACATGAGCGTTCTGGAAAATGTGCTTGAAGGGCCGGTCACCGTCAAGGGTATGGACCGTGCCAAAGCTCTCGAGCTGGCTGAGCAGAACCTCGATAGTGTAGGCTTGCTCTTTAAAAAAGATGAGTATCCGAACCGTCTCTCCGGTGGACAGAAACAACGGGTTGCCATCGCCCGGGCGCTGACCATGGAGCCGAAGGTTATGCTCTTCGATGAGCCCACGTCTGCACTCGACCCGGAGCTGATCGGTGAGGTGTTGAATGTGATGAAGAAAGTCGCCAAAGATGGCATGACGATGCTCGTGGTCACACACGAGATGGGGTTTGCACGCGAGGTTGCGGACCGGGTGCTGGTCATGGCAGAAGGGGAAATCATCGAGGACGCCAGGCCCGATCAACTCTTTAACCAACCGAAGGACCCGCGCACAAAGGCGTTGATCGACCGCTATCGCACCGGCGCGAACTAAACGGTATGGTCACGGCAATTACACGCCAGGTCAGCCCACGCTTCGCGGAGTGTGAGATCACCCACATCGAGCGGACTTCCATCGATCTGGACAGGGCACGCGCCCAGCATGGTGGCTATGTGCACGCCCTGAAGTCATTGGGATGTGAGGTCATTGAGCTTCCGGCCGAGCCCCATTTACCGGATTCCGTTTTTGTGGAGGACACCGCGGTGATCCTCCCAGAAGTCGCCGTGATCACGCGCCCGGGAGCGGACTCTCGAAAGCCCGAAACCGAATCCATCGCCCGCGCCCTTGCGCCGCTCCGAAAACTTGTCCACGTGCGCGAGCCGGCCACGGTGGATGGAGGCGATGTCCTCGTGGTTGGACGAAAAATCTTTGTGGGACTATCAACAAGAAGCAACCGGGACGCCATCGATCAACTGCAAACATTGCTGGAAAAGTATGGCTATTCGGTGCTAGGAGTGCAATTACACGACTGCCTGCACTTGAAAAGCGCCGTGACCCGCGTCGATGACGAGACGCTGCTCATCAATAAGAACTGGGTGGATACAAGCCACTTCGTCGGCTTTGATTTGATTGAAGTTGATCCCTCTGAGCCATATGCCGCCAACTGCCTGCCCGTCGAAAACACGATCATACTTCCCACGGCATTCCCCGGGACCCGGGCAAGGCTGGAAGCCAGGGGCACCGTGATCTGTGGTGTGGATGTCTCGGAGCTGGCAAAAGCCGAAGGAGCGGTCACTTGTTGCAGCCTGATCATCACCTGAGAAGCTCTGGGTTTTCCTTCGCAAATAAGCAACTCCGTGAACAAAGTTCCCCGGTGGGCACGCAACTACCATTCAGCGACAAAACTCACCTAAAAACAGAAAATCCCCGTTCAGCGGGGATTTTTCCTGTCTATGATGCGCTGGAGAGGACTTGAACCTCCACGCCTTTCGGCACATGGCCCTCAAC
>DAIQBG010000037.1:0-26969 GCA_036781265.1 Anaerolineales bacterium
GGCAAGGATGATATCGCGGTGTTCCGCCCTTCGAATAGCACATGGTACATCAGAGGTATCGGTCGCTCTGTCTATGGCACAGCAGGCAATATCCCGGTCGTGGCAGATTACAACGGAGATGGCAAGGATGATATCGCGGTATTCCGCCCTTGACCGTAAGACCAGTATTTGGACCCATCCCCTCAGAAGCACATCCGCTAATTACTATGCCTGAGAGCCTGTTCCCCGGCATAAATCTCTATCCAAGACTTCTATAGCTTCTGCTCTCAATCCTTACAGATCAAGAAAAAAAGAAAGCCAGCAGCTGTCTGTTGATCTCATCTGCCTCTTCGTGCTGCACCCAGTGTGTGGCATCTGGGAAAAAGATAAGATTACCATCATCGCAATAATCCAGGCTGGGCCGCGCCATGCGCCGGGAAAGGGCAAAATCCTGAGCACCCCACAAGATCAATGTGGGAACGCTGACCCGCATGCCGTTTGTGAGCTCAAAGGGATAGCGCGCCGCGGCACGATACCAGTTCAGCATGGCAGTCATGGACCCGGGCTGCGACCAGGCTTCCCTGTATTTTTCAATATCTTCATCTGTAAAAGCACCCGGTTTTCCCGTCCTGCGCATACCGGTGGCTGCCACTCGCCAGTCACCCAGGCGCAAAATCGTCTCAGGCAGCCAGGGCAGTTGAAAGAACAACGCATACAGCGAGCGCCGCATCTGGTCCAGGTCACGCATTAAGAATCGTCTCATGACCGCCGGGTGAGGTACATTGATGATGCCCAGACGATGTAATCTTTGGGGGTGGTCGATCGCCAGCATCCAGGCAACTAACGCACCAAAGTCATGCCCGACCAGGTTGACCTTCTCATAGTCCAGGGCTTTGATCAAGCCAAGGATATCCCTCACCAGAGTATCCATACAATACGCTTTTACATCCGTAGGTTTGTCACTCAGGTTGTAACCCCGCTGGTCGGGCACAATCACTCGACAACCCGCGGCTGTCAGGGCGGGGATCTGTTTTCGCCACCCATACCAAAACTCCGGAAACCCGTGCAGCAACAGGACCGGTGTTCCGCTCTTTGGACCGGCTTGCACGACATGCAGCCGGAGACCGTTGGTATTTATATAGCTATGTTCCAATTCCATGCGGGATATATTCCAGATCCGAAACGGACTGTCTTTTTTGGTGCAGATGCTCCAGAGGATCTCTTCGCCAGCGCATCTTGTCTTTCAAGAATATCTTGGCGACTTCAGCAACATCTTGTTAAGCACAGCAAAGACCACTGAGGTCTTGCTGGTGTGAGATTGTAACAGACAAAATTTCATAAACAAGCTTAATCCTCCCCTTGACAATTTAGAACATTTGTTCTAAATTTAAGGCGGTGATCCTGTAGACAAGTATTCTGGAGATAAAACATGTTCAATGAAAATGTCTTATACCGGGGGAACGTACATATCCACTTGCAGGGACCGCGCGCCCTGCTCCCTACCGAACCAGCACAGGAAGATCAGGTAACATACTTTATCGGCTCGAAGAAATCCAGGCTGCTGATCCGAGATTTCCGGGAAGAGCCCATCCGCGCCGCGCAGCGGAATCCGGCCGGGATCGATGGTGCCGATTTTACGGTGGCATTCAACCAGCCGGCTTATGCCGAGGTCGCGATGGAAGCTCTTGGAGAAAACCCGGAGCGGGTTGAGATCCACCTGCGTCCTGCAAAGGAAAACGCAGACAGCCCTGTCCTGTGGCTGGGTGTGAAAAACGATGCGTTGATGCCGATGCTCGATATTGAGTGGGAAATTATGAGACCGATCAGCTCGAAGAAGATTGCCTTCACGGCTATGGTCAGGTTCGATAAGAAAGAAACACAGCCCGGGCCAAAGTCAAAGTAAAGCCGGGTTAAGTTTTTCATAAAGATGACGTTCCGAGGGTTAAGACGATTAAGCCTTCGGAACGTCGCATCTTCCTACTTAATAACTCCCCTCAAAATAAGCGTTGATCAGATCTGAAATATCCTCAGTGGTATGCTGGCGCGCCAGTGCGAAGAAGTCGTATGCCGTGGCGCGTCCGCGACCATAGCGCGTTCGGTAATCTTGCAGGAAAGCGAAGAAGGCATCGTCGCCCATGCGATAGTTCAGGGCTTCGAGGAAATTCGCACCATTGAGGTACGAGGCGTTGACATACGCCCGGAAGGTCGACGGCTCATAGATGTTGGTATCCACATATCCCGACGGTCCGAACCAATTTACTCTGAAATTCCACCACCAGTCATGAGAATTGGGATAGATAAATCTATAAAAGATTTCTTCGCTGTACACGGACAGGGCTTCGTCCAGCCACGGCTCCAGCGCCTGGTCGTTGCCCACAAGTCCAAACCACCACTGGTGCGCGATCTCATGCACGCCAATCGCCACCAGGTTACTGCGCGCCGAGCCATCATATTGATTGTAGAACGTTGTTGCAAGGTACACGAGCCCATCATACTCCTGCCCGTCATTCAGATCCGCCTGGATAATGCTCAGGCTACCATAGGGATACGGTCCAAACTTTGTCTCGAAGATGCCCACGGCGCGGACAGCGGCGTTAAGGATCGCCGCCCCTTCGTCCTCATAACCCGGATAATAATAGGAAAGGATTTGCGTCGCGCCGACGCTTGCATCATACATCCGAAATTGGTCACTGGCAGAGACAGCGAATGTGCGCGCCCCGAAGAGCTGGTACTTCGTCCACCCACCATTTGGCAGGGGGTCGGCAAGCCCGCTCGTGGCAAGGACGATGTCCGGCTGCGTGGTCCGTATATTTACCTCAAAGTCGGCTGCATCGTAGACCAAATACTCCCCCATGGCGCCCGGCTCGTGCAGAATCCAGCCATTGCTGTAGGGCACAATGAACGGGTACCAGTCAGTCAGGTTGACCTGGTCTATGTCGTAGCCATAAGGGTGCTCTTTGATCTTAGGCGGCAGTGAGATGCGGAAGCGCATGCTAAGCGTTGCCTGTTCACCTGGCGCGAGTCCCTGCAGCAGAGTGATCGTCATTCTGTGACCGCTGAGGTCATAAGCCAATGGATTGCCGGCAAGCATGACATTCTCAAGGCTGAAGCCATTGCGCAGATTCGGTACAACAGCCAAGACCAGCTCATTCAGAGTCACGCCTGTCAGGTTGGTATAGCGGATGACCTCGTCCACAGCCAGCTGCTGTCCGGCATAATCGAGCAGCGCGTGCAATGTGTAGTGCGTGCGAGCCGAGGTCGGAGGCGATGTGGGCGAGACAAGAGGCGTCGCTGTGAACTCGAAGGTAGGAAGCGGCGTATTGGTTGGAGGCAGAGGCGTATAGGTGGGAATGAGCGTGGCAGCCTCCGCAGGCGCCAGTGAGTCGCCAACCGGCTGGAATGGCGTGGGGCTGGGCAGCGCATCGGGGTTCGGGCTGACAAACACCAGCGGCGGGGGCGCATTGACAAGACCCGGATACGAACACGCAAGTAGCACGAAGCAAATTGTTAGATACAAGACATAACGGGCTGGACGTTGGCGCGTTTGGGAGTGTGTCAAACTCTTCATCGATTAGTAGGTGTTCTTGAAGTAGGTGGTGAGTACCTCCGTGATATCCGCGGCAGTATTTTCGCGGAACACCCGGAAGAAATCCGCGCTGGTGACACGCTTGCCGGTAGATTGATTGTAATAATCCCGGAGAAATGCAAAAAAGATTTCATCGCCCAGGCGTGCGCGCAGGTCCTGGAAGAAGCGTGCGCCAAGGAGATAAACCTTATTCAAATAGGGACGATATCCGCCGCCATCGTAAATCGCCGTATCGACGTGTCCCCCCGGCTCGAACTCAAAATAGCGAAAGTTCCACCACCAGTCGATAGACTCTGGATGGATGGCCTCATAGTAAACAACTTCACTATAGGTGGAAAGCGCCTCATCCAACCATGGCTCGAGCGCCTGATCATTTGTGACTGCATCGAACCACCACTGGTGGGCTGTCTCGTGGGCAGAAATCGCAACGAGGTAATTCCTGGGTGTGCCATCATACAAATTGAAAAAATCGCGGCTGATGAAGTACAGACCCGAGAACTCCATGCCGTCATTGAAATCGCCCTGCACTGCGGAGAGGGTCTTATGACGATAAGGACCAAAGCGCTCGCTAAAAAGCTGTAGCGCTTCGACGGTGGTGCGCAGCATGGCCTCCCCCGGAAGATCGTATAAACCGAAATAATAACTATACACGGTGACATCACCGACGGTCTGTTGGGCCACCTTGTAATGATCGCTCATCGAGAATGCAAATGTCCGCGCTGCTTGCAGGTCATAGCGGCGGCTTACGGGCTCCCCGGGCGGTACATCGGTCTGCGATTCAATCTCTAGCCCAGACGCCGCCACCTTGGGATTCGCCCCGTCCGTAAAGATGACCCGAACGTCGAAGTCCGCAACGTCGTACACCAGGTGCTCGCCGTAGAACCACGGATTGTGCAGGACCCAGCCCTGTCCCGGGTTATAAGGGACGATAAAGGGATACCAGTCCACAAAATTGACCTGGCGCTCGGAATATCCATAGATCTGCGGGCGGATATCGTTCTCCGAGTTTTGATAGGCTTGCATGGATGGCAGGATCAAGCTGTAATCCATGCTGACGGTGATCGTTCCACTGGGCGGCAGGGGTTGAGGTAAAGGGATCTCAAGCCGCTGGGTTTGCAGGGTGTAATTGGCAACCGGCTGCCCATCAATAGCGAGGGACTTGAGACTGAACCCGCCGCTCCACAGGTTCGGAATCACGCCCAGAACAAGGTTGTTAAGGGTTTCCCCGGTCCAGTTGGGATAGACAATCGTCTGGTTAACGGCTGCGGCTCTGGCTGTAAAGTTCAATTGAAGGTCGATCGCGTATTGCGGACGCGCCAGCGCCGGCGGAAGCGTAGACACTGCGGTTGGGGTTTCCGTGGCTCCCGCCGGGGCGACATCGATTGGAGGAGTGTCAGTTGCCGGTGGTGGCGGGGTAGCGGTAAAGATTGCAGCCGTAGGCGCTTGCGGTGAACAGGCAACCAGTAACACGATGAGGGCAGTAAGGATGATACGAGTTGTTATGCGCGGGGGCATGCAGAGTATTTTAACCGAAATGAGATTCACAGGATTATCCGCAAGGCTGCGTATGACATTTTGGTATTAACGAAAAAACCTCCTGCATGGTTCCTGGGGGAGGTTTTTTCGGGAATTTGGGTTACCAGTAGTGCTGCACCCTCGGGCGGACGAGACGATCATAGATCGCCCGCACCTGCAGCATTGTTTCCTCAGAAAGCGCAGGTAAATCTGAAGCCGCGACGTTTTCTTCCACCTGCGAGGGACGTTTGGCGCCGGGGATGGCACAGGTGACCGCCGAAAACATCAGGATCCAGCGCAATGCCATCTGAGACAGCTCTATGCCAGATGGCACCAGAGCGCGCAGCTCTTCCACGGCCTGCAAACCTGTCTCATAGTCCAGCCCGGAGAAGGTCTCGCCGCGATCGAACCATTCGCCGTGCCTGTTGCCCTGGCGGTGATCATCTGTTTCAAAGGTCGTGTTCCTGTTCATCTTTCCTGTCAGCATACCGGAGGAAAGAGGCAGCCGCGCCAAAATCCCCACCTTGCGCCGTTCCGCTTCGCCGAAAAACAAGTCCTGCGGACGCTGCCGGAACATGTTAAAGATGATTTGGACCGTTTGTACGTTGGGATATTCGATCGCTTTAAGCGCCTCTTCCACCTTCTCCACGCTTACGCCGTAATAGCGCAGTTTGCCCTGGCTTACCAGACCATCCAGAGCATCGAACACCTCCGGCATGTAGAAGACCTCTGTGGGCGGGCAGTGAAGCTGCAATAAATCCAGGGCTTCCACATCGAGATTTCTCAGACTGCGTTCCACAAATGTGGTTAAGTTCTCTCTGGTATACCCGGCTGCGATGTGCGGACTCAGCCGGCGTCCCGCTTTGGTAGCCACATAGAATGGCTCGCTGCGCTCTTGGCGAAGCCTGGCCAGTAGCTGCTCACTCCGTCCGTCGCCATAAACATCTGCCGTGTCGAAGAAGTTCACGCCCAGGTCCAGAGCGCGGTGTAACGCAGAAAGTGACTCTGCATCTTTTACATTTCCCCACGTCCCGCCGATTGCCCAGGCCCCAAAGCTGACCGTCGAGATCTTCCACCCTGTGCGTCCAAGCTCGCGGTATTGCATAGTGTCTCCTGCCGGTTAGAAATTAAGTTTATTTTACCGCCAGAGCCCAGGAACTCAGAAGCGGCAGGACAGCCGGTTAGGTTCGGCTGTCCTGTATTGAATCTGATACTCCTTCATCCTGCCACACTCACTTGCCATTCACGCATTTAAGCTAGACTGTTGAATAATCCCATTGAGCAGGCTCAGCCCCCGATGTGCGACATCTCCACCTTGGGTAGGGAGACCGTATTCTTGGAGCGAATCTCCGAATAGCGGTCTGTGCGCTTGCCCCAGACCCGTGCAATCGTCTGTGAAAGCTGATCGTCACTCGCGCCATCCCGCAGCAGGGCACGGAAGTCATGTCCCTTGATCGCAAACAGGCAGGTATACAACTTGCCTTCCGCCGACAGACGGGCGCGGGTGCAGGTACCGCAAAACGCCTGGGTCACCGAGGCGATCACCCCGATCTCTCCGCTTCCATCCCTGTACCGCCAGCGCTCCGCAACCTCCCCAGGATAGTTGGGATCCACCGGTTCCAGGGGCATTTCGGCGCTGATGGTCTTGACGATCTCCGCCGCGGGGACCACATCTTCCATCCGCCAGCCGTTGGTATGCCCGACATCCATGTATTCGATGAAGCGCAGGATGTAGCCCTTATCGCGAAAGAAACGCGCCATGGGCAGAATACTCGAGTCATTCAGGCCGCGCTTCACCACCATATTGACCTTAATCGGTCCTAATCCCACCCTGGCCGCTTCGTCCATCCCCTGTAGCACTCTCGCGACTGGAAAATCCACATCGTTCATGGCTTTGAAGGTTTCATCATCCAGCGAGTCCAGGCTCACGGTTACGCGCTTCAGACCGGCATCCTTGAGGGCGCGTGCATATTTTGGAAGCAGCGCCCCATTCGTAGTCAGTGTTAGCTCGGTCTCGGGGATCTGTGCGAGCATCTCGACCAGAACCGGCAAGTCGCGGCGGACAAGCGGCTCCCCGCCGGTCAGCCGGATTTTGCGAACACCCTGATCGACGAAAAGCCGCGCCAATCGTGTGATCTCCTCGAAGGTCAGGATCTGGTCGCGGTGCAGGAACCGGTAATCCGGACCAAAGACCTCCTGGGGCATGCAGTATACACACCGGAAGTTACAGCGATCCGTAACGGAAATCCGTAGGTCGCGCAGAGGGCGGTTGAGAGTGTCGGTAAGAGTCATCGTATTTGCAGTCAGTCATCCAGAGGCGCTCATTATAACAATTGTGGATAAGGGTCAGATAAGCCAGTTGACTATGCACTACAGCCATGCTATGATGCTGGATTAATCTGCTGGGAATTAAGGAGTCTTTATGAGGTTCAGTGTTGAATTTTTTTTCCGGCTCGCCGGGATGGTCATCGTGGGAATCCTGGGATGGTCATTCGGGGGCTGGGCTTCCAAAATTGAGCCGTTCGATCCCAGACAGGAATTGCTCTATCGAAGCGTGTTCGGCCTGGTCGGTGCCCTCGCCGGGCTGGTTCTGACGCCCTATCTCACGACTCGTCCGGCTCAAGCAATCCGCCGGGGGCTGGGGCGTCTTTCCGCAGAGACCCTGTTTGCCGGGCTCACTGGATTGATTGTCGGCTTACTCACTGCCGCGCTGCTTTCCTTTCCGCTCTCCCAGCTGCCGCCTCCCTTTGGACAGGTCCTTCCATTTGTGGGGGTCGTGGCGTTCGCTTACTTTGGAGTTTCGCTCTTCGTGATGCGGCAAGGGGACTTGATGGGGCTGATCAGCACGTTGAGCGGGCGCAGCAGTGAAGCCAGTGGTTCCTCCTCATCTTGGACAAACCTCAACCGGACAATCTTACTGGATACGAGCGTCATCATCGATGGACGTGTAGCCGACATTGCCAAGACGGGCTTTCTGCCAGGGACCCTGCTCATCCCGCGTTTTGTGCTGAACGAGCTGCAATACATCGCCGACTCGCCCGACGGTCTGCGCCGCCAGCGTGGGCGCCGGGGGATGGAAGTGCTCGCAGACCTGCAGAAGCAGCCCAACATCCTGGTCCGGATCAGCGATATTGACGCCGAGGGCGTGCGCGAGGTAGACGACAAGCTCGTGGTGCTGGCGCGGCAGCTGAAGTGTCCCATCCTGACGAATGACTATAACCTGAACCGTGTCGCCGAGCTGCAGGGCGTCACTATTCTCAATATCAACGAGCTGGCAAATGCGGTCAAATCGGTGGTGCTGCCAGGCGAGCATATGACCCTGAATATTTTCCAGGAAGGCAAGGAGTTCGGTCAGGGCGTCGGCTACATGGACGATGGCACGATGGTGGTCGTCGAGAACGGTCACGATTACATCGGCGAATACAAGGATGTAGCCGTCACCAAGGTCCTGCAGACTGCCGCCGGACGCATGGTCTTCGCCCGCGTGGAAGAAGAGAACAGCCGCAAGAGAAAGTAAGCAGTACACAGGTATACCAGGAAGCAGGTAAACAGGCGTGGCGGTTCTCCTGAAATCCGTTGCGCGTGCGCGCTGTTTCTGTTTCGAAAAGGGAATGCAATGATCCGCCTCTACAATACGCTCACCCGCAAAAAAGAAGAGTTTCAGACCCTTGAGCCGAACGTGGTCCGGATGTACGTCTGCGGTGTGACCGTGTACAACGATGCGCACGTGGGCCATGCCATGTCTGCGCTGGTGTTCGATATCATCCGCCGTTACCTCGAATACCGCGGCTACAAAGTCAACCATGTGATGAACTACACCGACGTAGACGACAAGATCATCAACCGCGCAAAGCAGCTGGGTGAGGACCCGCTCAATCTCTCGCGGCGTTATATCGAGGATTACGGGCGCGACCTGGAAAATTTGAATGTCCTGCCTGCCACGTCCAACCCACAGGTCAGCAAGACAATGCCGCTGATTATTCAATTCATTCAGGGTTTGATTGAAAAGGGCTATGCGTACGCAGCAGAAAATGGCGATGTCTACTTCCGCGTCACGCGGGATGAGGATTACGGGAAGCTCTCCGGGCGCAAGCTCGACGACATGCAGGCTGGCGCGCGCATCGAGGTCGGCGAGGCGAAGGAACATCCCATGGACTTCGCCCTGTGGAAAGCCGCCAAGCCCGGCGAGATCTTCTGGGAAAGCCCGTGGGGCAGCGGGCGTCCTGGCTGGCACATCGAGTGCTCGGCAATGAACCTGGCGGAGCTGGGTGAGCAGATCGATATCCACGGCGGCGGCAATGACCTGATCTTCCCGCATCACGAGAACGAAATCGCCCAGACCGAATCCTATACCGGCAAACCGTTTGCGCGCTACTGGATCCACAACGGCATGCTGCAGCTCGGCGGCGAGAAGATGTCCAAGTCGCTGGGAAACATCGTCAGCATCAAGGAGTTTCTTTCCGAACGTGATGCTGACGTGATGCGCATGCTGGTCTTGAACGGCAACTATCGTGCCCCGCTGCTCTTCAACGAGGAAACCCAGGACGCCGCAGAGAAATCGCTGGAACGCCTCAAGTCTGCTTTCCGGCCGGCTCCCACGTCTGCGAGAGGACTCTCAACTGATGCCGCTTCTACGCTGGCTACTCAGATTGAGACTACCCAGCAATCGTTCACGGATGCCATGGACGACGACTTCAACACGCCGCTGGCGCTTGCCGGGCTGTTCGAGTTGGTCAAAGCCATCAACACGGCACGCGACAACGGCGCGACCAGTGAGCAGCTCCAGCCTGGCCAATCGACCCTGCGCCAACTAACCGAAGTTCTGGGCTTACGGTTACAGGAGAAACAGGGATCGGGCGATGCGGATAAGTTTATCGATCTCCTGGTAGAGGTCCGCAGCGAAGTACGCAAGCAAAAACTCTGGGCATTGTCCGACTTGATCAGAGACAAACTCAAGGATTCAGGAGTTATACTTGAAGATAGCAAGGAAGGAACCAAGTGGAGATGGGATTAGGAACTACAATGAATGAGAGAACTATTCAAATCACGGACCTCGACCGCAAGCGCTTGCTCGATCTGATCCGGGACGCCCAGTCTGGCGAGTACCGGAAAAGCGTATATCTCGAAAATCTGCAGGGCGAGCTGGAGCGCGCCGAGGTGGTCCCCCCCGAGAAAGTTGCCGGGGATGTCATCACCATGAATTCCACGGTCATGCTCAGCGATCAAGATACTGGCGAAGAAGAAACATACACCCTGGTCTATCCGGATGATGCCGATACGGCGCAGGGGAAGATCTCGATTCTGGCGCCGATCGGAACCGCTATGCTGGGTTACCGTGTGGGTGATGCGTTCGAATGGGAAGTCCCCTCAGGCAAGCGTCGCCTGAAAGTAGAGAAAATTCTTTACCAGCCTGAAGCCTCAGGAGATTTCGATCTCTAGCCGGTCTGATAAGACGAAGCGAAGAAACGTCCGAGCCCCATCCAGGCTCGGACGTTTTCATTTTGAGACCTGAGCGCTGCCAGGCTTCCTTTCTGGTGCCGGTAACACGAGCGGGATATCCAGAAACGGATGCTTCGTCACCTGTACCGGCAGGCAGTAAGCTTCCTGGATCAGGTCGGCCTTCAGGACCTCTTGCGGCGTTCCGATTGCTTTGATCTTTCCCGCCACCATAAGAGCTACCCGGTCTGCGAAATGGGCCGCGAGGTTTAGATCATGCAGAGCAACCAGTACGGCCAGGTTGTCTTTGTGAGCAAGCCCATGGACCACTTCCAGCAAACTCACCTGGTATTGCAAATCGAGATGTGCGGTGGGCTCATCCAGCAGCAGGATCGGCGTGGATTGGCATAGCGCGCGTGCCAGCAAAACACGCTGCTGCTCGCCGCCGGAAAGCTCGCCGACACGGCGCTCCGCAAACGGCAGCGCGCTGACGCGTGCCAGTGATTGGCGCGCGATCTCCTCGTCCTTTTGAGAAGGATGACCGAGAAATCCCAGGTAGGGTGTGCGCCCGAAAAGGACTGTCTCCCACACTGTGTAGGCGGGAGGCATGGAAACCGCCTGCGGAACGGTCGCCACATACCGTGCGCGCTGCAGGGTCGAAAGCGCAGAAAAGTCATCCCCATTTGTGTGTACCTGCCCGACAGCGATGGGAATGACGCCGCTCACCGCGCGGATCAGCGTGGATTTGCCCGCGCCGTTCGGTCCGATCAACGCCAGTACTTCTCCGCTTTGCACGTCAAGCGAGACATCGTGCAGGATTCGGCGAGGACCGTAATCGACGGAAAGATTTCGAATTTTCAGCATGAGTTGATTCTTCGAAAAAAGTATCTCGTACTTAATACGAACTAAAAGTTCAAATACCAGTACAACGCAATTTCATCTGTGCCCGGGTCCAGGGCTTTATACAAGTGGGTATCGAAGCCGCGCAGCTTGAAACCACACCGCTCATAAAGACGACAGGCGCCCACGTTGTTATTCTGAGTCTCCAGCATCATACCCGGAAAACCCTTCGACTTTGCCCACTCGATGGCGCGGGACATCAGCGCGCGACCGATGCCTTCGCCGCGATGCTCCGGATCGACCGAAATGTCATCGATGTAGGCATAGGCATTCCAAGATTTGTGGAGTCTGATCTGGCCGATAGTTTCATCTCCGGCAAAGGCCAGAAAGATTACCTTATCTGGATCATCCAGATAAGCGCGAGCATCGAATTCTTCTTCCTCGTATTGCTTGGTGTAGGGGGCCAGATCCATCACGGTGTAGCTGATACTGCCCTCTTTTGCATCTAGCACCAGTTTTGAGGTCACTTCGAACGCCCTGCCGGCTTTTCTAACAGATTGAATGGTATCGTGGTTGGCTTCTCGAATGGTCACGTTCATAGTCACCAGTATCCTTGGTTCTTTGAACGGCGCAGGACCCAGAGAAAAAAGGGCGCCCCTGCCAGCGCGGTCACAATCCCGACCGGCAACTCCTGAGGAGCCAGCACGATACGTGAGAGCACATCCGCGATCAACAGGACAGAGGCGCCGCTGATGATGCTGAGCGGAATTAACCGGCGATAATCCACGCCCCACCAGATCCGCATGATGTGCGGTACGATGAGACCGACGAACCCGATAATACCTGCAAACGAAACCGCCGCAGCAGTGACCAGCGAGGCTGCCACGATGATAATGAACTTTGCCCGCCGGACGTTCAATCCCATTTGTGCAGCCTGGTCATCACCAAATTGCATCACGTTCAGAGCGTAGCCTCCCAGAACCAGAGTTCCAAGCCCGACAGCCAGATATGGGATGAGGACCAGCGTTGCATCCCAGCTCACCAGACTGACTCCACCCAGCAGCCATCCGATTGCGCGGCGTATTTCGCCACTCGATCGCAGCATCAAGAACGATGTCAGGGATAGCGCAAAGGATGAGACCGCAACACCCGCCAGGATCAAGTTCGTGGTCGGGACGCTTCCGCCAATTTGAGCGATCGTGTAAACGATATAGACGGTCAGAAGACTGGCGATAAACGCCGCCATGGGCACGGCAAGCAAACCCAGCGTGGTATACGGCCAACGGATGGACATCGCCAGGATCGCGCCCAGTCCCGCGCCCGATGCAACTCCGATCAGGTAAGGGTCAGCCAGCGGATTCCGGAACAATCCCTGGTAAGCAGCACCGCTACCTGCCAGTGCCGCGCCGACCAGCGCGATCAAGACCGTGCGCGGCAAACGGATATTCAGAAGAATGGTGCGATACGTCTCGTTGTCTCCAGAACCGGTGAGGACCTGCCACAGCTCCACAGGAGGGATAAAGACCGAGCCGATCGCCATACTAAGGATGAGCATGATGACAAGTGCGAGAAGCGTGAGAGCAAGCGGGTTGCGCATGGGGTAAGTAGACCAGTACACAGGCATACCTTGTATGCCTGTGTACTTTATCTCCGCATCTACGGAAACAATTCTGGTCTCAGCAATTTCGCAAACTCTTCCAGTGCATCCACCAGACGTGGCCCCGGGCGACTGACCAGGTCATCGTTGAATGGGAACACCTGTCCATTCTTCACAGCGCTCAGATTTTCCCAGCCGGGACGCTGGGCAATGGATTCGGGCGTAACACCATAGCGAGCATCGCCGAGAATAATGAATGCCGGGTCAGCCGCCACCACCTGCTCGAGGCTCATCTGAGGATAGTCTTCCAGGTCGGAGGCGATATTGAAGCCGCCCGCCCGCTCGATCAACTGGTCGATAAATGTCCCTTTGCCGGCGGTGAACGGCTTGGCAGGATCAGTTGCATCCAGCTCATAAAAAACACCCGGACGCGAGCTGAGCGGAGCGATTTTCCCATCCACCGCCGCGACGCGCGCCTGGAGCGATTCGATCAGAGCCGCAGCTTCCTCTTCGTGTCCGGTCAGTTGCGCGACAATCTCCAGGTTGCCATACATTTCCTCAAGTGTGAGTGGGTTCTTCAAATAATAAACGGTCAAGCCCAGGTCTTCGAGCTGCTGCACCTGTTCCGGGGTATTGACCTCAGCCGCCAGCACCAGGTCCGGATTGAGAGAAACGATCAATTCCGTATTCAGGTCCCCATAGGTCGAACCGATATCTGTCACGGCCTGGGCCTCTTCCGGGAAATCCGACAGCTGATCGCGCCCCACGACCTGATCTCCCGCACCGATAGCAAACAGGATCTCGGTGTTGGAAGGCGCGAGGGAAACAATGCGCTGCGGTACTGCGGTGAGAGTGATCTCGCGGTCCAGGCCATCGGTGACCGTGAGGGGCCCCTCCTCGGCTGGTTCGGTCGGCGCCTGCGTTGCCGGCGCGTCGGTGGCAAGCTCCTCCGTCATTATGGGAGTCGGAGTTGGCGTTTGAGATGTGCAGGCTGCCAACACGGTGATGAGCAAAATGATTAATAGGATTTTTCGTACCATCGTGGTCTCCAGTTGGTCGTTCTATGATTGCGAGACGACGTTCTCCCGTCGAGGGACGCTCGCAATGCTGTTATATAAAAGAATCAAAATCCCCAGCCGGGTGCTGGGGAGGTTGGAGAGGCAGTCCAGAGAAGCCGTCCTCCACCTCCTTTCCGCGAGAGTGTGGTAGAACCGGCCAGAGCGGGCGACCTGACTTCACCGAGCCGATAATCGAATGTTCGAATATCGATCTCCGAGTTCACAGTTGCGCGACAGTGCTGGATTCACACCAGCTTCGCCGCTGAATGGCCGTATTTGATTATGTGTATTTTATGCCTCAGAGGCAGGAAAGTCAATGACCGGTTTCTGCATGAGGCTCGCATGCAAATACAGAAGCCCGGTCAACAGCAGAGTAACCATGAGTAACGAGATGTTTCCAGCGCGCCCGAACAGGATCAAAGTAAAGGTGGGAATTAGATAGCAGATCAGTACAACGAATTTCTGGATGAGGTTGCCATAGGTCAGCAGAACCGCAAAAGGAACCAGCAAAAGCAAAAAATCATAGTTATAGAGATACGGGCTGACAAGCAGTGTAGCCAGCAAAGCTGAACTCAAAAGAAATTCATGAGAGCGCCACGAGGAACGCAACAGGGAAAACAAGATGGTAAGCATCACCAGCAGTGCAATCGCAATCCAGATCGCCTTCGTCAGTGAACCGTCGGAGAGCCACCTGGATGCTATGATCGGCAGGCTTGCGCACTCGGTACAGGCGCTCACATTGCTCTCACTTTGATAATTCAATAGCATGCGGGGATAAGAGACAATCCATTCCGGGTCTGCAAGGAAGCCAAGAATAAAAAGAACAATCATTACGATCGCCAGCCCACGGATGACACGCCGCCCAAAGCTTCCGCCGTAAGCCATTAGCCATCCCAACACGGCCAACAAAATCAGAGCGCCGACATGCGGCTTGAAGGTAAGCAGCACCGCGCCGAGTATGGTCAACGAGACACTTTCCTTTCGCAGGGAATAGATCAGGAGAGATGCGCCCAGCAAAACGGGAAAGTCATACTGTCCCACGGATAATGCGCCCAGAACAGGGAGGAAGAATAATGCCAGGGGAACAGCCATTAAACGCATCCTGCCGGGCCAGCCATCCGTGAGCAGCCAGACAGATAGAAAGAGCATGACAAGATTGAGCTCAAACCATAGCGTCGCCGCAGCGGGCGCCGGCAGCAGCCCGAGATAAAACGTGCTCAATGCATACCAGGGGGGATAAGGAAAGCGCGCCAGGAAGAAATTCTCAGCAGGAATGTCGGAATGCTGTTGCGCCAGTGCCTCCACCCGTGGCAAATCATAAATTGGAATCCGGTTGGCCAGAGCCAGATTCGTGTTGTAGATGGCGCTGAAATCCGAATGGACCGGAAGCGAAGTAGGAATGTAAAGCGCAACTGACAGCATCACCGCCGCCACGAAAAGCAGAAGGATCACGATAAGAACGTTACGCTTCACCGTTCAATCCGTTCTCGGCGGACTTTCCGCCATCCAGGACGATACCTTGAGCGTCTTCTATGATCTTCTTGGCCAGGCTACGAATTTCCATCCAGTGAAACGGATACATTAGATACCAGTGCAAAAATCCCGGCAAGCCGCGCGGACAGAAAAAAACCGTCTGACTCAGGAAGGTCACACCTGCAGTATGACGCCAGCGCCATTCGATCCACTTCTCGCCGGCTATCTGATTCTTCACGCACACAACGAATACTTCAGTCGTCTTCTGCACTTCGACGAACATGGCTGAAGCGCGCACAACCCGCTTGAGCGCCTCTACAATCCGTGCCGGATCGGTACCGGTCTGGATTTCAAGATGCAGCACAAAACAACCCTCATGCTTGATGAATCTCGATCTGCGCCCGCCATCATCCCAGACACGCTCGATATGCGACGGATGTGTTTTTTCGAGCGCGTCGCGCGCTGCGGAATCAAAATGAATCAGCTTGACTTCGGGGAATACGGCTAACGCCTCGGAATCCCTGACCACGCTGTCCGCGGATAAGCCACCGATCAACGCGTAGGCTATGGGATACGGCACAGGTGTCATGAGTCCCACACCAAACGCCATAATCCCAACCGGAAGCCCGGGCATCAGGAGCAGGCGGCGCCTGAGCCCACGGATTCGGGCATAGCGCAGCATCAGGTCCCCATAGGTGGCAATGTCCGGACCGCCGATCTCGAAGATGCCGCCGCGCCCGCTGGGATTGGTCAGCGCGGCAAGCAGGTAATCGATCACATTCTGGATGGCAATAGGCTGGGATCTATTCTTCAGCCACAGTGGACCCGGTACGAGGGGAAACAGCTCGGTCATAAATCGAATCATCTCGAAAGAGATGCTGCCCGAGCCGGTGATCACGCCGGCGCGAAACTCGGTCACCGGAACACGGCTCTCACGCAGCACGCGCCCCGTCTCGATCCGTGAGCGCATATGCGGAGCGATATGTTGTTCGGGATCCGCAAGCCCGCCTAAATAGATGATGTGCTCTACGCCAGCTCTTTCCGCGGCAGCCGCAAAGACGCCAGCGCTATCCAGTTCGAGGGATGTATAACCCTGTCCATGGGTCATGTTGTGAACCAGGTAATATGCGGTATGGACGCCTTGCAGGGCGGCAGCCAGCGTCGAGGGTATCGTTACATCGCCCCGCGCCACTTCCACCTCATGCACCCATTGACGTCCTTGGAGTCGAAGAGGCTCGCGCGCCAGGCAGCGCACGCGATAACCGGCATCCAGTAGACGCGGGATCAAGCGGCTGGCAATATATCCTGTGGCACCGGTAACCAGAATAAGAGGAGAATTCAAAATCTTCTTTCCTCGTTCGTCAGTTCCCTAAAAAGACAAAAGCAGCTTAATAAATGTGAGCCAGCACTCTCGCCCGGCTCGCAATTCTACTGGCAAGTCCATCGAAGATAAACTTGTGGAACGGCCACATCGCATACCAGTAGAGCAGGCCCAACAGTCCATAGGGTGCAAAATAGGCTGTAACGGTCAGGAGAGTCTTTCCGTTTTGCGGCTGCGACTCGAACTGTAGCCAGGCTTTGCCAGGCAGCTTCATCTCGGCTCGTAGACGCAGCAGTCGGTTTTTTTCCACCTCCTCCACGCGCCAGAAATCGAGCGACTCGCCCGCCCGCACTTCGTCCGGATGCCTGCGCCCGCGCCGCAAGCCCACACCGCCGACGGCTTTATCGAGCCAGCCGCGCATCCCCCAGGCCCAGTCCATGTACAGCCAGCCGCGCTCGCCGCCGACACCGGAATACGAGCGGAACACATCTTCCGACGAGAGGTCGAGCAGCTTCTGACGGGTCTCGATGAACATGCCCTCTTCCATGGTCCACTGGTACGGCTTGACGTCGCCCGCCACCGTCACCAACGCATCAGACCAGCTGGTTTCGACATTGTCACGCTGGATGCGACCGAGCGCCAGGTGGACGGCCGTCTGGAAATCCATGGGCTTGATCTGCGGGAATAGCTTCTTCGCCGCCTCATCACGCACGATCAAGCGGGCGCGCAACCCTTCGATCAGCGGCAGCACCACGCGCCAGTGGATAGGCGTCACCATGTGCACCCAGTACGCCGAGAGCCGCGGCGCATAGAACGGCGTACGGATGAGCAGGCGTTTGAGCTCGCGTTCCTTTGCATAACCGAGCAGCATATCCGCATAGGTCAGCCGGGTCGGGCCGCCGATCTCAATCATCCTGCCCGTGCTTTCCGGAGTCCGGAGCGCCTCGATGAGATAGGACAATACATCCCGGATGGCAATGGGCTGCGCTTCTGAAAAGAACCAGGCGGGACAGATGAGCACAGGCTCGCGTTCGGTGAGATAGCGGATCATTTCGAACAGCGCCGAGCCGGACCCGACAAGCATACCGGCGCGAAACTCTGTGACCGGCACCCGGTGGTGACGCAGGATAGCGCCAGTCTCGTGGCGAGCGCGCAGATAGGGAGAAAGACGCGTGGTGGGATCGACCAGCTCCCCAAGATAGATAATCCGCTCGATGCCTGCCTCCGCTGCGGTCTGGGCAAAGTTGCGCGCCGCGTCCAGGTCGCGGCTGGCGTTGACCTGCCCACCCTGTTTGCCATGGATAAGATAATACGCAGACGACACATCTCGCATGGCTCCTGTCAAAGTGTCTGGCGCGAGCGCATCCCCGGTCACAACGTCGACTCGCTTGAGCCACAAGCGCCCCTCCAGCCGTCCCGGATCCCGGACCAGGCAGCGGACGCGGTATCCCGCCTCGAGCAGGCGCGGCACCAGCCGCCCACCGACATAGCCGGTGGCACCCGTGACGAGGATAAGGGGAGAGCCGGGCATAAAGTCTTCTATCGTTGCGAGGCATAGGCGAAGCAATCCTGACTCTGCCTACACCTCGATGGTATAGCACTCCGAGTGAAGAACCTGGTAATGACAGAAGAGATTGTATCCTACCCCCTGAATTCTATGCTATGATGAAAGACACCTATGCAGGCGGCAGCACCCACTTCCAATCGCATACAGGACCAACTTACTACACGGCTCCCGCTGGTGTGGTTTTCGCTGGCGTTCCTGGCGGGGATTGTCTTCGCAAGTCTCGTTTCTCTGCATCTGTATACCTGGATGGGGCTGTTCGTCGTTTCATTGCTCCTGATCGTTCTTTCGCGCGTTGTTGTCCCGCGCTTTCCAGCCTGGCCTTCTTACTTTTCAACGTTTACCTTTGTTCTTTTGACTGCCTTCGCCCTCGGCGCAGCGCGCTATCAGCTATCCGTGCCGCGCTTCGACGCCTTCCACATCGCCTTCTATAACGACCGCGATTATGACCTGTTTATCACCGGCACGGTCAGTGAGCCGCCCGACTATCGCGATAACTACACCAACCTTCGTCTCGACGTCAGCCAGGTGGATACCGGCGACCGCAGCCTGCCTGCCGAGGGATTGCTGCTGGCGCGGGTTTCCAATAACCAGGTCTTCCATTACGGGGATATCGTCCGGCTGCGCGGCAGCCTCCGAACCCCTCCTGAGGACGAGGACTTCTCTTACCGCGATTATCTTGCCGCGCAGCACATCCATTCGTACATGACCAATGCAGACGTAACCGTGCTGCCGGGCAGGGGCGGCAATCTCGTTTATGTAGCATTGTATGAGTTCAAGGATAAAGCTCTCGAGAATATTTACCGTCTGTTTCCCGATCCCGAATCATCCCTGTTAGCGGGCATCCTGCTCGGCGTAGATACAGGCCTGACCCGGGAATTGCAGGATGCCTTTAAGAACACGGGCACCGCGCATATCATCGCTATCTCCGGTTTTAATATCAGCATCATCGCCGGATTGTTCGTCATCCTCTTCAGCCGGTTCGTCGGTTCGCGCCGCGGGACATTGCTGGCGATCATCGGTATTATTTTCTATACGATCCTGGTAGGCGGGGGCGCTGCGGTAGTGCGGGCTGCGATCATGGGCAGCCTGGCGCTCTTTGCCAAGCAGGTGGGGCGCCGTCAGGCGGCTCTAAACACGCTGCTGGCGGTTGCGCTGTTCATGTGCCTGTGGAATCCGCTCTATCTCTGGGATGTCGGTTTCCAGCTTTCCTTCTTTGCCACACTGGGATTGATTCTATACGCCGACCCATTTTCGCAATTTGCGAATAGAATTATTACCAGATATTTCCCCGCCTCCGCCGGTGAGAAGTTCGCTCAGCTCTTTTCCGAGTTTGTGCTGCTCACGCTTGCCGCGCAGGTCACCACCATTCCGATCATGGCATATCACTTCCAGCGCATCTCGATCGTCTCCTTTCTTGCCAACCCGTTCATCCTGCCCGCGCAGCCGGCAGTGATGATCCTCGGCGGGCTGGCAGTCCTGGTGAGCCTGGTCTGGTTCCCGCTCGGGCAAATTGCGGCATGGATCACCTGGCCGTTTGTTGTGTACACGATCCGCATGGTGGAGTTGTTCAACCAGGTGCCGCACGGGACGATTTTTCTGGGCGAGCTCTCGATCGTGTTCGTAATCCTGTTCTATGCGGTGTTGTTTGCAGTGACCTTTGGCGGACCCCGCCTGACCACATGGTTCGCCTCCGTCAAACGGGACCCGATCCGCGTCCCGCTGTGGACCGGGCTGGTAGTCCTGACGCTTGCTCTGCTTCTGGTCTGGCGCGCCGCCGCAGCCGTTCCGGACCAGTACTTGCACCTGGCCGTCCTCGACGTCGGCTCTGCAGATGCGGTCTTGATCAAGACCCCGACGGGGAAGCACGTGCTCATCAACGGCGGTCCCAGTGTCACTACCCTGGCGGATGAGCTGGGAAGACGGCTGCCATCTTTCAACCGCAAGCTCGACTGGCTGATCGTAGCAGGCACGGAGGAAGATGATGTTGCGGCTCTACCGCGCGTGATCGAGCGCTACCCGCCGGACGCAGTGTTGTGGAGCGGGAACATCCAGGCTTCGTTTTCCTCACGCGTATTGAACGAGTACCTGGCGGTCAGTGATATTCCGGTGGTCAATGCCGAGCCGGACCAGCTTTTTGAACTGGGGGACGGAGCCACCTTGCGTGTGCTGACTACCGGTCCGCGCGGCTCTGTTCTGCTGGTCGAATGGGAGCATTTCCGCGCATTGCTGCCGGTTGGTCTTAGCTTCGAGGCGCTGGACGAGCTGGGCTATGGTGAAGATGTAGGGCCGGTCAACGTGTTGCTGCTGGCGGATTCGGGTTATGCCGCATCCAACCCATCTGACTGGATTCTGAACCTGAACCCGGAGCTGGTGCTTCTCAGTGTCGGTGCGGCGGATATCAACGGGTTGCCTGATTCTGAAGTGCTGGAAACGCTGACAGATTTCGAGCTGCTGCGCACCGATCAAAATGGCTGGATAGAGATCACCACGGACGGGACCCAGATGTGGGTCAACGTCGAGCGCCAGCCAGGGCAATGACGACCTGAGAACCCGACTGCTTGCTTTTCCGTCGTAAAACCCGTATAGTAGGTAAGCCCAAGGAGCAATCAGACATGAGCGAATTGAATATCACCGCCTCGCAGGTCCAGGGAGATGTACCCGTGACCATCCTGCATCTCGACGGTCACCTCCATGGCAATACAGAGCAGAATCTGCTCGACCGCGCCCGCCAGGCTCAGGAGGATGGCTCAAAGTATCTTCTGCTGGATTTATCTAATCTGGAAGTCCTGACCAGTGCCGGTCTGCGTGCGATCCATAACATCTTTAACATATTTACACCTAAAAGCGATATGGAGATGATTCGGCAGCACGGGGATGAGCCCTACAAATCGCCGTACTTCAAGCTGGTCTGCCCGAATCCGAATATCTATTATGTGCTGAACATCGCCGGCTTTCTGCAAAACATCCTGATTTACAACAACATGGATGATGCAGTGAACTCATTTTCGAGTGAGAACGTTTAATACTGTTACGAACGTTTCGACCATTTTCTCGACATTGATCTCCTCCCTCACAATCCGGAACGACTCTTCCCCCATCCTGCGCAGGCGGGCTACATCGGATAAGGCGTCTTCCATGGCGAAGAGCAGCGCCTCGAAATCCTCAGGCGGGATCTGCCAGCCATTTTCCCTTCGAACCAGGTCGTCCTGTGTGCCATCTCCCTGCGCAACGATCACGGGCAGCCCATAACTCATCGCTTCCTGGATGGCCAGCCCGCCAGTTCCGGGGAGGACAAAGAGATCGGCTTCCTCAAAATACGACCTGAGCTCATCCCCATGCCTGGCGCCCACAAACTCTGCACGGGGATAGACATTTCCAGCGAGAGCTTGCAGAGTCTGACGCTCAGGTCCGTCGCCAACAATTACAAGCCGCGGCTTGGAGTCCAGATGGGCGCAGGCTTTCAATAGATGGTCCACACGTTTGCGCGCCTGAAGCCTGCCCACGAAAAGAATGGTGGGCGGAATGGCAAAGGTTGCAGGTCGCAAAGGTAAAGAGGAGGATGGTCGCCTGGCAACGGAATTATGGGCGACAAAGATCTTCTCGCGCGGAAGGCCCAGGGCGGCATACTCGTCCGCGCCCCGCTGGCTGTAGGCGATCAGCGCGTCGAACTGCCCTAAGAACGAGGCGCGGCGCTTATGACGAAATCCCGTCAGAGGCCCTGAAATGGGCGGCGCGCCGAGCCCCCAGCCCACGACAGGTCTGCCGCGCACGTGCATCCAGCGCAGGGCCGCCGGCGTGGAAAGATAACGCGGGTTGGCTTCGACGATCAATGCATCCGGATCCCAGCTTTGCAGCCAGTAAAGTAATCCAATTTGGTAACACGAATACAAATAGCCGCGGAACAGGTGGAGGTTTGTCCCCTGATGATAACCGGCAATTCTTAATTCATCTGTCGTTACGATCCCTTCGCCGGGACGTGGCAAGCCCGTGAACAGGCTCATCCCCCCCTCGCATGCCGCTGCCAGCAGATCAAAGAACGGCGCACGATACGCAGGGAGCACGCGTTGTTGAACACCGAGCCTGCCCGGGAAACCGATCATGAGGGGATATGCGGAGCCTGCCAGGCCGGCGACTTGTGCACGTGAACCACCTTCCACGTGCTCTCCCGTTTGACCATCACACGGGTCTCGTTATGGGATGCTACTTTCACTCCTTCTGACGAGGCTGTGCTGATGAGCAGTGTGTAGCTGGCGATGGCGGTGTCTCCATAGTCCTGGATGTGCAGGTTCGACAGGTCGAAGCGGGTGCGCGACCGGGCTTCGCCTTGCGCGCCAAAGACCGTGCCGCGCTCGGCATTGGAGGTCATCATGAATTCATGAAAAAGCAATCCGTCGATGCGATGCGGGGTGATCCACCACTCGTACAGGGTCAGGTCTTCTCCTGTAGTTTCCCGATAGGTCTGGATGTCATTTTCCTCGATGGACTGCAGATGGATTCTTAAGAAAGCGAGGATTTCTTCGTTTAGCATTCTAGCTCCTATCTATGTGCAACCCGGTGATATCGACACCTGCACTGGGTGCCGGTGCCAGTGTATGATGACACAAAGCATGTCCCCTGCTCAATCCCTGATTATCCCAATAAGACTGCAAGATACTCATCCACCATTTGATTCACATCAAGTTCTGCCTCCGCCCGCTCGCGCGCCCACTTGCGGAAGTGCGGCTGCTCGCTCAAAACCTCTGTTGCGGCGGCAGCCAGTGCCGGGATATCCGGTTGCTGGAGCTTCCACGGATCGGCGCCGTACGGAGCCAACCGTCCGGCATCTCCCTGCACCAGTTCGGAGAGTGAGCCTGTATCGAAACCAACGATGGGCAATCCACATGCCAGCGCTTCGACAACCGAATTCGGGCACGGCGGGTTGACCTCGGCGGGGAATAATAGATGCGAGGAGCGCATCATCCACGGCACCTGCTCGGCGGGGATCGTTCCCATGAAGCGCAGGCGATAAACGCTTTGGTTCTGTAATCTCTTTTTCGAGCGCCCATCTACCCGCCCGAGGACAGTCAGTTCCACTCTGGACTTTTTTGCCAGAGCTTCCGCCAGGTGCGCCGCGTGGAATAATCCCGTATTCTGTGCACCAGCCAGGCTCCCCTCTACAACTAGCAAACGCTGGTACTGGTTGGGACGTTCGTGCAACCCGTGAGGTGTGTAACGATCGAGATCTACGCCATTGAGGATCACCGTGTCCGGCACGCGCGCCGGGCGATACCAGTCCTCCCACCAGCCTTTGACGAACTGGCTCTGGTAAATAACATGGTCTGCCAGGCGCCTTCGAATGAACGCCAGGTTGGCATTGCCATAGATGGCACGGACGGTGTAACGCGGTCCTGCCCAGCGGACGCGGTGCACCCAGTTAATCCCATCCAGGCGCTGTACAATCCGCACCCCGCTTCGACGCGCCTTCCACAGCGGGAGCAGGCGTCGGGTCCCTGCCAGGATAAGGATGGCATCTGCCCGCTGCGAAGGATCGTTTGTCACTTCTATACGGCGGGCGCGCAACCCGTCTTCGAACTTAAGCCGGAAGGAGGTCACGCCACCGCGCCCCTCCACGCGCGGCACAATGCAGATGCGAGGCATGGGGTAATTATAGTCTTTCAGATGTCACTGTTTAAACAGGAAATTGCCCCTTCACTTCCGAATGAGACGACTGACATCTCAGCCATCCGTTCCCCGCAACGGCATGAAACAGGATTTTATGGTTAAATTACCTTGGAGGCCAGTATGGCGAACCCCGACCCTGAGTTAGTCGCGTTTCTGAAGTCCTATCCCGCCTATCCCACCACTCATATCATCGACGAGTTACGCACCACGGAATACGCCCGCCTGGATCTCGGCGGGCATATTTACCTGGATTACACCGGCGGAGGCCTGTACGCTGAATCGCAGCTGCGCCGTCACAACCGCCTGCTCGCCGAGCATGTGTTCGGCAACCCGCACTCGAGCAATCCAACATCTATGTCCGCTACACAGCTGGTGGAACATGCCCGCGAGTATGTGCTGAAGTTCTTCAACGCCGATCCGGGGGAGTATCTGGCGATCTTTGCGCCAAATGCCAGCGGCGCGCTCAAGCTTGTCGGCGAATCGTACCCGTTTCCGGACGGGCGTTATCTTTTAACCTTCGACAATCACAATTCTGTCAACGGCATCCGTGAGTTTGCCCACGCGCGCGGCGCCAGCGTGACCTACATCCCGGTCGGGCTGCCTGATATGCGCGTGCACGAGGCGCAGCTCGAGCGTGAACTTTCTCAACCTTCTAAGACGGGGCACAACCTCTTCGCCTATCCTGCACAATCCAACTTTTCTTCTGTTCAGCATCCGCTGGACTGGATCGCGAAAGCCCACGATTATGGCTGGGATGTTCTGCTGGATGCAGCTGCGTTCGTGGCGACCAACCGGCTGGACTTGAGCCAGGTCAAGCCAGATTTTGTGCCTGTCTCGTTTTATAAAATGTTCGGTTACCCGACGGGCATTGGCGCACTGATCGCACGCAAAGAAGCGCTGGCAAAGCTGCACCGTCCATGGTTCGCCGGCGGGACGATTACGGTGGCATCGGTGCAGGGCGACAAATACTACATGGCAGACGGCGCGTCCGCCTTTGAAGATGGGACGATCGATTATCTCAATATCCCCGCGGTGGAGATCGGACTCAAGCACCTCGAGTCGATTGGGTATGACGTGATCCACGAGCGCGTCTGCTCGCTCACCGGCTGGCTGCTGGAGAACCTGACCTCGCTGCGGCACAGCAACGGGGTTCCGCTGGTGCGGGTGTATGGTCCGACCACGCTGGACCGGCGCGGCGGCGCGGTTGCTGTCAATTTCTACGACAGCGATAAGAAAGCGCTGGATCACCGCTTTATCGAGCAGCAGGCAAATGAAGCCAGCATCTCTCTGCGAACCGGCTGCTTCTGCAATCCTGGTGCGGGAGAGATCGCTCTCGGAATCTCGCGCCTGGAGCTGGATGTATGCTTCACTCAGCCCGGTAACGAAGAACGCCTGACCGTAGACGACTTCCGGCACTGCATCGACGGCAAGTCCTCCGGGGCGGTCCGCATTTCCGTGGGGATGGTCACCAACTTTAGCGATATACAGCGATTCCTGGAATTTGCCAGAGGTTTATTGGCTTGAAGACGGTCGTGGAGCGCCGGCCCAGGCTTACCTCAGTATGCTATAACGGTCAGTCCGTACCAGCGTAGAAGGGCGAAAACCAACCCCCTGCATGATTTGCCGTACAAATCACGTACGGTGGCAGTGCCTTCTCGACCGTCGCAAACGAATCTAATGGAAAATTTACTTAAAAAAACTTGACTCGACCCTCCATTCGGCGTATAATTTAGGCGTTGTATATAGAAAAACGAGTAAAACCTCGCAAGCGCTTGAGAGAAGGCTCTCGAAGCGCTTGCCTTTGTTTGTCTCTCGGACTAGCCGACCCTAGGCGCTCTGGAGTCAAACCCCCGATGTCATTCTTCCTACTACCTTAGAGGAGAGCCAAGTGGAAACCAAGGGACTGACCGCACTACGCATCAGCCTAGCCTCGCCCCAGACCATCCTGTCGTGGTCCTATGGTGAGGTGCTGAAACCCGAGACCATCAACTATCGCCGCCTGCGCCCGGAGAAGGATGGTCTTTTCTGTGAAGCCATTTTTGGCCCGCAGCGTGACTGGCAATGTTACTGCGGAAAATACAAAAACCCCCGTTATAAAGGAATTGTCTGCGATAAGTGTGGCGTGGAAGTGACGCGCGCTGCGGTCCGCCGCGAGCGGATGGGTCACATCATGCTCGCCACCCCGGTCGCGCATATCTGGTACACAC
The DNA here is from genome assembly GCA_036781265.1 of Anaerolineales bacterium. GTDB lineage: Bacteria > Chloroflexota > Anaerolineae > Anaerolineales > Villigracilaceae > Defluviilinea. The sequence continues at coordinate 26,241 of DAIQBG010000037.1, forward strand.
GCCGCATCCCTTCCTACCTGGGCATGCTGCTGGATATCTCGCGCCGCAACCTCGACCGCGTCCTGTACTTTGCACAGTACATCGTGACCTATGTGGACGAGGAAGCCCGCAACAAGGCCCTCAAGCGCATCGAGGATGAGATCACTGTTTCGGAGCGCGAACAGGCAACCAGTGTTAACTCCAAGATCGCCGAAGTCAAGACCAAGCGCGATCACATGTTGAACGATATCAAGCAGAAGACATCCAGCCTCGACCAGGGCTACGATGAAGCTATCGCCGAAAGGCTCGACCCTGTGATCAAGGAAGGTCAGAAGCTCGAGAAGCTGCTGCAGGGTCAGATGGGCGAAGCCGCCAAGAAGGCTGTCGTCTTCGAGCTGACCAATGAGAAAATTCTGGATGCCGGCGATAAGGTGACTGCCAAGCACCTGACACAGGTGCAGAAGATCGTTCAGAAAAATCTTGAAACCATCGAGAACGAGCTGAAAGATCAACGCGCCCAGGAGCTCGAGAATCTCAAGATGGACGCTGGACGCATCCGAGCCGACGCCGAGATGCAGATGGAAAGCCTGCGCTCCCAGCTCGAGGACCAGACCACGGCATCTTCCAACCAGTCGTCCCGCATGCGCGATGAGCTACTGGAGCTGCGCCCCTTCACCTTCCTGAGCGAGAGCCGTTATCGCGAGCTCAAGCAGCGCTGGGGACAGGTCTTCCGCGCCGACATGGGCGCCG
>DAIQBG010000038.1:0-25668 GCA_036781265.1 Anaerolineales bacterium
AGCCCGAAAGCTAATATTTTCGGAGGGGGCGCCGGCCAGATCTTCATCACACCCCGTGTGAAGAGAATCATTGACCTGGCGAATGAGGAAGCCAACCGCCTGAAAGATGAGTACATCTCCACCGAGCACATCTTCCTGGCGATCCTGACCGAGCGCAACACGCCGGCGGCGCGCATTCTGGAATCAGCTGGTCTGACGCGCGACCGCGTCTACACCGCCATTCAGGACCTGCGCGGCGGACAGCGTGTCACAGACCCCCAGGCCGAGTCCCGCTACCGGACTCTGGAGAAATACTCGCGCGACCTGACCCAGCTCGCCCGTGAAGGCAAGCTCGATCCGGTCATCGGACGCGACAAAGAAATCCTGCGCCTGATCCAGATCCTCTCCCGCCGCACAAAGAACAACCCGGTTCTCATCGGGGAGGCAGGTGTCGGTAAGACCGCTATCGCCGAAGGACTGGCACAGCAGATTGCCAATAACGACGTGCCTGAGATCCTTTCAGGAAAACGCGTCGTTGCGCTCGATCTTGGCTCCATGATCGCCGGCTCTCGCTTCCGCGGCGAGTTCGAAGAGCGCCTGAAAGCCATTATGGAAGAAGTGCAGCGTGCCCAGGGTGACATCATCCTCATGATCGACGAGCTGCATACCGTGGTCGGTGCAGGCGCGGCGCAGGGCGCCATGGATGCGTCCAATATGCTCAAGCCGGCTCTGGCGCGCGGTGAGCTGCAATGTATTGGCGCCACGACGTTGGACGAGTATCACAAGTACATCGAAAAAGACGCGGCTCTCGAGCGCCGCTTTGCCCCGATCTATGTCGAAGAACCCACCGTGGACGACACGATCCAGATGCTGCAGGGCCTGCGCGACCGCTATGAAGCGCATCACAAAGTCCGCTTTGCGGATGAAGCGCTGGTGGCGGCTGCTCGCCTGGCAGACCGCTACGTGACCGACCGGCGTCTGCCCGATAAGGCCATTGACCTGATGGACGAAGCCGCTGCGAAACTGCGCGTCGCGCTCTACTCCATGCCGCCGGACCTCAAGGCAATGAAGAGCGAAATCGAAAAATTGCAAGCGGAGGAAGAGCAAGCCGGCTTGAACCGCGACTACGAGCGCGCCGCCCAGAAGAAATCCGAGCGTCTGCGCCTCGAAGACGAATATCATGTCAAGCGCGACAAGTGGGAGTCCGAGCACCAGCTCGACGAGGTGGTAGATGTGGACGACATCGCCGGTGTGGTTCACCAGTGGACAGGCATTCCCGTCAGCCAGATGATGGAGACGGAAGCCACCAAACTTCTGCACATGGAAACCCGTTTGCATGAGCGCATCATCGGGCAGGAAGAGGCGATCCATGCCATCTCTGACGCGATCCGCCGCGCCCGCTCCGGCTTAAAGGACCCGTCCCGGCCGATTGGCTCTTTCATCTTCATCGGACCTTCCGGTGTCGGTAAGACTGAGCTGGCGAAAGCACTGGCGTGGTTCATGTTCGACGACGAAGAAGCGCTGGTGCGCATCGACATGTCCGAGTACCGCGAGCAGCATACGGTCAGCCGCCTGTTCGGCGCCCCTCCGGGATACGTCGGTTATGAAGAAGGCGGTCAGCTCACAGAAGCCGTCCGCAGACGTCCCTACCGGGTCGTGCTGTTCGATGAGATCGAGAAGGCGCACCCTGAAGTCTGGAATGCGCTGCTGCAGATCCTGGACGACGGCCGTCTAACGGATGGTCAGGGCAATATTGTGGACTTCCGCAATACCGTTCTGATCATGACCTCGAACCTTGGCACCGAATACGTCCGCAAGGGCGGCGCCCTGGGTTTCTTGCAGCCGAAAGCTACCAATGAGGAACGTGAGGCACACGATAAGGTCGAGAAAGCCTTGAAGGGCGCGTTCCGTCCTGAGTTCCTCAACCGCGTCGACGAGATCATCATGTTCTCGCCGCTGAGACTGGAAGAGATGGAAGAGATCGTCATCCTGCAGATGAAGGAAGTGCAGGACCGGTTGAACGAATACAATATCACGGTCGAATTGACCGATGCTGCCCGCCAGTGGCTCGCCAAGGAAGGCTATGATCCTGCCTTTGGTGCCCGACCGCTGCGCCGCGCAATCCAGAAATACGTCGAGAGCCCGCTCTCCATCGAGCTCTTGAGCGGCAAGTTCAAGGATGGAGCCACGGTTCAGGTGGATGTGGATCCCGAGCAGAACAAGATCGTCTTTCACACCTCCGAGCCCGTCCGAAAAAAGGCGAAACAACCCGCAGATGTGTAAATCAAAAAGGGAGCAGCTCGGCTGCTCCCTTTTTTGTTTTCACTGGGGCTCGACGTCTCCAGACGTTCAATCTTGAATTTAGTTAAGCAACGGAATGAAGTCGTTGGCTCCCCACTCCTTCCTAATCCTCGGTTTAAGAGGACGGGGTAAGATGGACAAAAATGGTTAAGGAGCCGCTTTTATGCAAACGAGCAATCGAGCTTCATCGACGCCAAGAATTTTCGCTGCAATCGTCACAATCCTTGTCTGTTGTTCATGCGCAGCCATGATCGGCGCAGTCGCACTCTTTGTACCTTCATTTCGTGAGGTAAACCTTACTCCCTTTTCGTCGCCCTTTGGCAGTCCGGTACCCCCGACACCGGTCGCTGCCATGGAACGGCCTCCGGTCGAATCGGTGCCGCGGGATACCCTGCAGATTTTGCTGGAAACGGAGTTGCCAGCGAATGATCCGTACGACCTTGCCTGCCGCTTGCAGAGCGTGTGCAATGTGCCGGCGACGGTGCCGGGGAGGTTGTATCAGGTGGGTGACCGTGAAAAATTCTGGGTCAGCAATTCCAGTACCGCCGAGCACCGGCAGATCGATGCCACGCTGATCTACAGCACACCGCACACGTATTTCTGGGCGGAGGATGGGGTCGATATCAACCAGAATGATGTGAAAAGCCTTATGGATACGTTTGAGAGGGAGATCTATCCGACTACCCGGGAATTCTTTGGCAGCGAACAGACGCCCGGTATAGATGGAGATCCCCGTATTTTTGTGATCTACGCCGCGACCCTTGGCAGAAATGTCGCTGGATATTTCAACTCAACGGACTCCTATAACCCACTGGTGCAGGAATATTCCAATGCGCGTGAGACGTTCATGATCAGAACGTTGAATCCGGGCGTCCTTGCGCATGAATTTGTGCACATGATCCAGTTTGCATCCGATACCAACGACGATACCTGGATGATAGAAGGCTTTGCCGAAGTAGGCTCATTTTTGAATGGCTATTACTCGAGTCTGTATGACTGGCAATACGCGGAAAACCCCGATCTGCAATTAACAGACTGGCATTCAGAAGGATCGAATACAGCACACTACGGTCAGGCATTTCTCTATTTAACCTATTTCTTGGACCGCTTTGGCGAAGACGCGACAAAGGCACTTCATAACAATCCCAAGAACGGGCTCATCAGTATCGACGATACGCTGGCTCGATTGAATATCAATGATCCGCAGACCGGTCAGGTCATTACAGCCGATGACCTCTTTATAGACTGGGCGGCTGCGCTATACCTCAATGATGGTTCCATTGGGGATGGCCTTTACACATATCATAACTACCCGGATGCCCCACAGACCGGCCCCACAGATATCATAGATCATTGCCCGCAATCTGTGCTCCCACGTCAGGTTAACCAGTATGGCATTGATTACATCAACATTACCTGCCAGGGCAACTTGACACTGAGCTTTAGCGGCTCCACGATCACAAGGCTTCTACCTACGGATATGCACTCAGGCAGCTATGCCTTCTGGTCGAACCAGGGAGATGAATCGAATATGACGCTGACGCGCGAATTCGACTTTACAAACGCCAGTGGTCCGATCGAGTTCACGTACTGGACCTGGTATAACATTGAGGAGGACTGGGATTATTTACATGTGGAGGCGTCCACCGATGGACAAGCATGGGGAATCCTGAACACGCCCTCCGGTACTGCCAGCGATCCGTCTGGCAACTCCTACGGCTGGGGATATACGGGCTCCAGCGGCGGCTGGATTCAGGAACGCGTAGACCTGTCCCGGTTTGCCGGTCAGACCGTGCAGGTCCGTTTCGACTATCTCACCGATGCAGCCGTCAACGAAGAGGGATTTGTCGTCGACGATATTGAGATCGAGGCAATCGAGTACCGGGAAGATTTCGAGGATGGCGACGGCGGTTGGGTAGGCGAGGGTTTCGTACGGGTCGACAATATACTGCCCCAGACTTACCGGCTATCGCTCATCACCATGGGTGATACGACGACGGTGACCCCCATCGAGCTCAACCCCGACCAGACTGCGGACATTTCGCTGGCGCTGCAGAGCGGCCAAGAGGCGGTGCTGATCGTGACCGGAACCACACGCTTCACGAGATTGCCGGCCGCGTATACTATTGAAATAAAATAACAGAGAATTGGAGACCACATGGCAACCGCACCCAGATCACAGATTCTACGTCTTGCAGACCTTGTAACATATCAGGATGGCTCGGTCGTCAGCCGTCAGATTACCAAGGCAGACGCCGGCAATGTAACGCTCTTTGCGTTCGACAGGGACCAGGAGCTCAGTGAGCACACAGCCCCGTTTGACGCGCTGGCGCACATTCTCGATGGAAGCGCCGAGATCAGAATCTCGGGCAAATCCTTTCACCTGGAAGATGGGGATGCGATCATTATGCCCGCCAACGAGCCGCACGCGTTGAGGGCAACAGCGCCCTTCAAGATGTTGCTGACAATGATCCGAAATTAACAGAACGTTCAGCTGATTCGTAATGATAATGAGAAACTTCCCGGCGATTAATCGCCGGGAAGTTTTGCCTGAGCACGAATGGGAGCAGTCTGGCTTCTTATCCAGAACAGCGACATCATCAATGGAACCAGCGCCAGCACGCCGGCAACAAGGGCGATAACTGTGTAGCTCGATGCGGCAAAGACGAAACCGCTACCGAGGCTTCCCGTCGCCGAGGCCAAGCCGACCAGCAGATCGTTCATCCCCTGGGTGCGCGAACGCTCTGCAGGAGAGAGCTGGTCGGAGAGCAACGCCGAGCCGCCCACGAAACAAAAATTCCAGCCCAGCCCCAGCAGGAAGAGGGCAACCGCCAGGGGGAAAACATCGGGGGAGAGGGGGGCAGTAACACAGGCCAGCAAGAGCGTCGAGGCTCCTGTCAGGATTACCGGTCCGCGCCCCCAGCGGTCCGCCAACCGGCCGGAGATGACGGAAAACGCAAACATACCAAACGTGTGCGAGGAGATCACGGCAGAAATATCGCCCAGGTCATGCTGGTGGTCGCGCATATGCAACGAGGTAATGACCATAATCGCGACCATGACGACCTGTCCCAGCGCCATGGCGCTGACCGCCACCATCGCAGCTGGCTGGCGCAAAATCTCAAAGATGGGACGCGCTTCGCCGGTCGCGGCATTCGTATCAGCATCCGGGTGCGCCGCGGCCACCTGCTTTCCCAGATCGCGAGGATCGGGACGCAGCCCGACGAAGACAACCACGGCAGAAATCACAAATAGTAAGAGTGTCGCCAGATAGGCGCCGGCCAGCTCATCCATGCCTGCACCGCGCACGAAGTTTCCCATCGGTCCTACCATCAGGGGGCCCACGATAGCGCCGAACGTGCCGCCCAGAACTACGTTCGAGATCGCCGCGCCGCGTTTTTCCGGTGGATTGACTTCCGCGGCCGCAAAACGTCCCAACACAACCGCCGCGTTAGTGATTCCCATCAACACCATACCAGTCAGAAACAAAAGAAAAGAAGAGATTCCGATTGCAACCAGGACGAGGGCATTGCCAATCACCCCGATCAGCAGCCCGGTGACGATGCCATTGCGCCTGCCGACCCTGTCCATAATATAGCCCCAGGCGGATGCCGCAAATGCCGCGCCCAGAAGATACACCGCGGATGGCACGCCGGCGAAGGAAGCGCTTCCACCGAGTCTGGCTCCAATAATCGAATTCAGAGTTGCCGCAGCAATGAAACCCGCGGAAGCCAGGCTTTGATTTGCAAAGAGCACCCAGGTGATCCTGCGGGCAAGTTTTGTCAGATCCGTCATGTAGATCTCTTCCTTTCGACTTGCCGATTATACGCCCGACGCGGGTAGAATCCAGCTTCAGGAAATTTCATGAATGCAGGCTTTTTGAAAAGAGGTTCTATGAGCTTCGAGACATCCCCCGCTTCCAACTACTCCCTATCCGATCTGCTCTCCATTTTGAACCGCGGCTTCGAGGAATACCTCGTCCCGATCCAGTTCAACATGATCGCATTCACCAATTTGCTGCGGAAGGATAGCATCGACCTGATGACCAGCAAAGTACTGACCGTCGATGGACAGCCTTGCGGGATCGCTTTGCTAGCCCGGCGCGGCTGGACCACTCGCCTCGCAGCGATGGGACTTGCCAAACAGATGCGCGGTAAAGGCGCGGGGACCTGGTTTCTGAATGAACTTATTGAGGAGGCAGGTGAGCGGGGTGAGCGTGAGATGGTGCTGGAGGTCATCGAGCAAAATGAACCGGCCGTCAATCTATATCGGAAGCATGGGTTCGAATCGATGAGACGTTTAATCGGCTGCACGCGCACGAATGCGGAAGAAACTGGGGACGCCGACTTACAAGAAATAGACCTGCGTGAAATGGGCCGCCTTGTCTCCCGCTATGGACTGCCCGACCTGCCCTGGCAGCTTTCCGGAGAAAGCATCGCTCAAATGAATCCACCTGCACGCGCATATCGCTTTGGCCCCGCCTGCATCGCAGTTTCCAATCCGGATATGGGCCAGGTCGTGATCTGGTCTTTACTGGTCGAGGAGCATGCCCGCGGAAAGGGGTTGGGCACCGAAATGCTCAAGGCGGTGATCGCGCACCATCCCGGCAAGCGATGGCAGATGCCAGCCATCCTTCCAGAAGAGTTGTGGAAGTCGTTTGAACGGGCAGGTTTCGAAAAAGAAAACGTGTCGCAGTGGCAAATGAAACGGACGCTATGAATCGACTAGTTATCCTCCCTGTCAGCGCTTCACTCAAGAATTCTGTCACTGTTTTGTCGTAATTATCACCGACATTCAGAGATATAATCCCGTCATTCTTTTCCAAAGGACTCATGCGTGTCTTTTCCAGCTGTGCCATCTTCTTCTCCCAGTAAAACTATTGCCATATTTGCATCCCAGGTGGGACGAGGCCAGGGCTCGGAATTCCTGGCGGGGATCCGTGACGCTGCCAAGGAGCATGATGTTAACCTGGTGCATTTCGTCGGCCAGACCCTGGAACCCGTAATCACCGCGGCGCAGTTGAAGCCTTCTTTTGGTTTATACGATTTAGTCAAACCGAATCAATTCGACGGTCTAATTCTGACTGCCGATGTTGCCTATGGGACGAGCGTGACGGACCTTCAAACGTTCGCCCGGTATTTCAGCGGAATTCCGATTGTCACTCAATCGGTGGAGCTTGATGGCGCGTCTGTTTTCATCCCAAACAATATGGAGGGTATGCGCGCTGCCGTTCGTCATCTCATTGAGCAGCATAGTTATAAGCATATCGCCTTCCTACGCGGCATACGAGGCCAGATCGATGCCGAGCAGCGTTTCGAAGCATATCAGCATGAGCTTAAGGCGCACAACCTGCGTCTCGATCCAGATCTGGTGGTGGATGGCGATTACACTCTCGAAAGCGGCCGACAAGCAATCCGCACCCTGCTGGGGGAGCGCGGGCTCCGTTTTCAGGCGGTGGTCGCGGCCAACGACCATATGGCATTCGGAGCCCTGGAGGCGCTGCAGCAGCGCGGGGTGCGCGTGCCAGACGATATCGCAGTGACTGGCTTCGACGATCTCCGTGAAGCCCAGGCAACCGGCGTACCGTTGACGACAGTCCGGCAGTCGTTTTATACGGCTGGCAAACAAGTCCTGGAAACCCTGCTCCAGCGCATCCAGGGGGAAACAGTAAGACGGCAGATCGTCACGCCGACTCAGCTTCTCATCCGCTGGTCGTGCGGCTGTCTGCCGGAGAACGTCCGGCAGGCGGCTGTGGCGCCGCGCGAAGTCGCGAAGACGGGCCGGCTGGGAAACAAGCGTGAAGCAGCCTTGCGCGCCCTGCTCAATTCAGCCGGTGTCACCGAGCAGGATCCCGCGCTTCCGCAATTCAAAGATGCGTTCGGCCGGGTCTGGGACGCTTTCCTGGCCACCTTGAGCAGCCGCTCGTCCGGCGAAGAATTCCTCAAGGCGATTAATGCCATGATCGAGCTCATGCAGCAAAGCGCCCTGCCGCCCACGGTCTGGCACAGTGTGATCTCGATGATGCGCCGCTATGCCCTGGGGGGGATTCCGGGTCATACGACGATGCTGCTGGCAGAAAACCTTTTCCAGCAGGCGCGACTGCTGGCGGGCGAGCTGTCCCAGCGCTCACAAGCCTATCGCAGGCTGGTGCTGGAGCAGCAAGAAAATGTGTTGCATGCCTTCAGTTTCTCCATGGCGCCGGCTATGACTATGCAGGAGCTTGGCGCGGCGATCTCGGAGCACTTCCCCAGCATGGGGATCGAGCGTTGGTATGTCATGTCGTATGATGTAGTGACCGCGCCGCAATCCATTTCCTCACCGCCGCCGGAAGGTTATCATCTCTTATTCCAGTATGAGGCTTCCCGGTTTGAAATCCTGCACGAACAGGCGCCCCTAGATACCGGGCTGCTCCTCCCCCGGGAGAAGATGCCTCCCAACCGCCGTTATAGTGCGGTGGTCATGCCGCTTTCGCTGGCGGGCAATCGTTTTGGCTTCATGTGGACCGAGATGGGCTCGAGCGATTGGGAGGTATACGTGCGGGTGCGCAACCTGGTGAGCAGCGCGCTGCTTCGTATCGTACTCGTCCAGCAGAAGGAGCAGGCTCAAAAGCAGGTCGAGCGCCTGCTGGGAGAAGCGCGTGAACGCGCCACCGAGCTCGCAATCGCCAAGGAGTTCGCGGAACGGACCGCGGCTGAAAATGCAAAGCTCTATTCCAGCGAGCAGACCCGGCGGCAGGCGGCGGAAGCACTGACCCGATCAGCGCGGCAGCTTTCGTCGCTGGGCACGGTCAAGGAAGTACTGTCACAGATCGTCTCCCAGCTGGGACAGCTCATCCCCAGCGAACGCTGTTCACTGTTCCTGGAAGATGTGAATGGCATCCCGCGCCTTTTGGCTCATGTTGGCTTTCCATCAGATGCCCCGATCGAGGAGCTGGCGTATACAGTCCGCGATACGAATGTATACCATCACATTGCGCGCCAGTCCGAGCCGATGGTTATTGGCGACATTCAAAATATGCAAAGCTGGCAACAGCCGGACTGGGCGCCGCAGGACCGCGCCTGGCTCGGCATCCCGCTCTATGCGAAACATAAGGTCATGGGCATGCTGGCGCTGGGCCGGAGCGCCCCTGCCTCGTTCAATCAGGATGACGTGCTGCTGGCAAATGCTTTTGCCATGCAGGCCTCCATTGCCCTGGAAAACGCGCGCCTGTATGATGACTTGAACCGCTTCTACCAGATGATGGAGCGCATGGTAGAGCAGCGCGTGGAGGAGCTCAACAGCGCCTACCGCACCCTCGAGCAGCTCGATAAGAACAAAAGCGATTTCATCCAGGTTGCAGCACATGAGCTGCGCACACCACTCACGGTCATTAAAGGTTACATGGGAATGATTAAGGGTGCCCCTGCGGTACAGCAGGATCAAACCCTGGCGCAGATGATGGAGGGCGTCATCCAGGGAACGAACCGTCTGCACGAGGTGGTGAACAGCATGCTCGATGTAGCCCGGCTCGAAAACCAGGTGGTGACGCCTCACCTAGAGAGCGTGATGCTTGCGCCCCTCCTGCGCCTGATTCGAAAGGACTATGCCGAGGAGCTGGAAGAGCGCCGGCTCACGCTGGAGCTCGATCCCGGTCTTAGTACCGTGCCTCCCCTGCTGGCTGATTCGGTGCTCTTGAAAAAGGCTATCGAGCATATTCTTGTCAATGCCATCAAGTTCACACCGGATGGCGGCTCAATTTTTGTCAGCGCACAGACGGTCCATCTGGATGAGCGCGGGGAGTTTTGCGAGATCCGCGTTCGCGACACAGGGATTGGGATCGACCCGGCACATCAACAGATTATTTTTGAAAAGCTCTACCAGCTCGGCAAGGTGGAGCTGCACTCCTCAGGACGCACCAAATTCAAAGGCGGCGGACCCGGACTCGGATTGGCTATCGCAGCGGGTATTGTCAAAGCTCATCACGGCAAAATCTGGGTGGAGAGCCCGGGCTATCACGAGGAGAAGTTACCCGGCAGTACGTTCATCATACAGATGCCGGTGGCAAAATAAAAACGACCGAAGCGATTGCTTCGGTCGTTTTTCGGTACCGGCGATTAATCCTCACTCCGAATCACTTTGCTGTTCCGGTCAAAGTAATTCGTGATGCGGGCACGCAGAGGTGTGAGCAAGCCAATATGTGCCAGCATCAGAAATCCGAAACCTGCCATGGAAAGGAAGAACAGCAGATCTCGCCAGAGATAGAGCGGGTTCCCATCGGTAAACACATAGCGAAAGACGATCAGTGCAAGCTGGATCATGCTGATAATGAGCAAGGGCATCGAAAGAGGCCGCAAGTCATGATCTTCCAGGATGAGATGCAGCCCAACCATGGCCGTCAATCCGGCAGCCAGCATGATCAGATACGCCCAGAATCGCAACAAGTCATACGACTGGTCGTACAGCCTTTGCAGAACAAGTAGATATAGGGCACACACTCCAATCAGGCACGTCCAGATAAAAATATTGATGACAAATGGCAGCACCAGATTTCCATAGATGCGGATCGCTACCATGGCAGCCAGCCAACCGACTACGTATGCCAACCCGACCACGAATGCCTTGGTAGGCAGTGTGCTCAGAGAATTGATCAGACCCGCGCCCAGGACATCGAACACCAGTCTCGCGCCGCCGATAAAAGCAATCGTCAGCGCGCCAACACTGGCAAGGAACATCAAGAGACTTAACATTCCACGCTGCGAAAGTCTGTTCCCATACCGTGACTGCAAAGATGGCCCCCGCGGCTTGGTGTTCGGAGAACCATTCATAACGCCTCCTGCCCGATCGTGCGAAAAAGCACGATGAAGCCTGCTTACGAAATTGTAATGATATTATTATACTCATAAGACCCATTCCAACCGCTTGAAGTTCCGCTTACCCCCACTGGATTAAGCCCGGCCGGCAAACGGGCCGGCCAGGCTTTTGAAACTATTCGCCTACAAAATGGGGAAAACCAGGCTTTAAGACTGCGAAAGAAGACAGCCCGGCAATCTTGCCGGGCTGTCTTTGTCTGTAAAAGCCTTACGAGCGTTTCACGGAACAGATTTTATTCCTCAACTGTTGTCTTACATATGGATCGGGGTACCTTCCGCGCCGTGCGCCGCCTCCATGATTACCTCGGAAAGCGTCGGATGCGCATGGACGTTGCGGGCGATCTCGTGCGGAGTCAGCTCCATCATCTGCGCCAGAGTCAGCTCGGGCAGCAGTTCGGTCACTTCGGGACCGATCATATGCGCGCCGAGGATTTCGCCATATTTTTCATCCACCACGATCTTGACGAAACCGACATAATCGCCGAGCCCGAGCGCTTTGCCGTTTGGCTGGAATGGGAAACGCCCCACCTTGATGTTATAGCCGCGCTCTTTTGCCTGGGCCTCGGTGAGCCCGAACGACGCCACCTGCGGATTGCAGTACGTGGCACGCGGCATCATCTCGTAATTGAGCGTGACCGTCTCGGCGCCGGCAATATTTTCCGCCGCAACAATACCCATTGCTGAGCCAACGTGAGCAAGCATCAGCTTGCCTGTAACATCGCCAATCGCGTAGATGTTGGGCACGCTCGTCTGCATCTTGTCGTTGATCTCCACAAAGCCGCGCTCGTTGATCTTAACGCCCACCTCTTCGAGTCCGAATCCCCTGGAATTAGGACGCCACCCGATCGCGATAAGCGCCTGCTCTGCTTCAAGGGTCGTTTCCTTGCCTTCAGCAGATACCTTTACTTTTACTCCCTTGTCCGTCGCTTCTACCGATTCGACCTTGTTCCCGACCAGACATTTGATGCCATGCTTCTCGAATTCCTTCTTCAAGTCTTTTGAGACTTCTTCATCTTCCATAGGCACAAGGCGTGGGAGCATCTCCACAATGGTAACTTCAACACCATATGAATTCCACACGGTGGAAAATTCGACGCCGATGGCGCCGGAACCGATCACGACCACAGACTTTGGCAACTTCTCTTGCAGGATTGCTTCGAGGTAGGTAATGACTTTTTCCCCATCCACGTTCCATGCATCAGGGACAGCCGCATGCGCGCCTGTCGCCACGATAATATTCTTAGCGTTTAGCTCAGTGGTCTTGCCATCCTTATCCTTTACAGAGATTGTTGTTGGATTGGTGAGATGAGCCTCGCCCATAAAGACAGCGATATTGTTCTTGCGCATCAGGAAGCCCACGCCTTTGACGAGCCGATCCGAAACCTGGCGCGAGCGCTTTACGGCAACGCCGAAATCCAGCTTAAGGTTTTCGAAGGAAAAACCGAATTCCTTGCCACGCTGACGCAGGGTATGCGCTACGTCGGCATTCTTCAGTAATGATTTCGAGGGGATGCATCCCACATTGAGGCAAACACCGCCCAGCCACTGCTTGTCGACAATTGCCACTTTTTGTTTGAGTTGCGCGGCGCGTATTGCAGCCACATATCCCCCGGGACCCGCACCGATCACAACCACGTCGAAATTTTCAGCCATTTATTTCTCCTCTTGTATGTGTTGCGACGAGACCTTCCCCCTACTGTACGCTGCAACAACATTGATATCCAGTATTTTACACTACAGCCAGCGCCTCACGGCTGACTTATAGCTCATATAGGCTTCTCCGAACTTCTTCTCAAGATATATTTCTTCGGGCCGGATGACAAGATGATACATCAAGACTACGAAGACCGGCGCAAGGATCGTGCCCCAATAACTCTTGAAAATGAGCGAAAGACCGATCAGCAAGCAAACGAAGCCGAGATAGATAGGGTTCCGAGAGAAGCGATAAGGCCCGCTGGTAACAACTTCGCTCACCGATCCATGAGGATCAAGCGTTGTGCGGGCTTGCATGAACTGAATGGCCGCGCTCACCGCCAATCCAAATCCTATCAGGGTCAAGGCATAACCGAGCCAGACTAGAATCTGCGGAAAAGCCAAAGGCAACAAGAGCATTCGATTGAGCATGAAAGCGGCGATCAAGTGAAGGAGCAACAGAACAGGTGGATGGATTTTTACACGTGCATGGTCGCTGTGAGCATTCAAATTGTTATTCACCTGGGTTTCCCTGACGCCTGAAATTTTCAAGCCCAGTTCTCGAGGGTCTCTTTGACCTTCATTAAAAACCAGTCCGCGGCTGCGCCGTCCAGAATGCGGTGGTCGAAGACAAAGGATAGATACACCATCGGACGAATGGCGATGGCGTCGTCGAGGACAACCACACGCTTTTGCATCGCGCCGACTCCCAAAATTCCGGATTGCGGCTGGTTAATAACCGGGAAGGCAAATAGCGAGCCACCGGTGCCATGATTCGTCAGTGTGAACGTCCCGCCCTTGACCTCATCAGGCTGAAGCTTCTTCGAGCGTGCCCGGTTCGCCAGGTCATTGACCGCCCTCGCCATAGCCAGCAACGAAAGGTTATCCGCGTTCTTGATCACGGGAACGATCAAACCCTCTTCGCCGAGCGAGGTTGCCATACCGATGTTGACAGCCTTATGCACGAGGATGCCCTCATCTGTCCAGGAGGAATTGACATTTGGATAGGCTTTCAGACCCGCAACGATGGCTAGCATGAAATAGGCGGTGAAGGTCAGGTTGACGCCGTCACGCGCGAAGACTTCCTTATTGGTGGAGCGGTGTTTGGCTACACGACTCATATCCGCTTCCATGACCGTCAGGACATGCGGGGACGTGTGCTTGGACATGAGCATGTGCTCGGCGATCTGTTTTCGGATCACGGTGTGCTTGATTAGTTGATCCCCCTCTACCGGTTTAATGCGGGAAGGTTGAAGGGTTGCAGGTTGAGGGATGCGCGACTCGGCTCTTGACTTCTGACCTTCCACATAACTCAAGAGATCATTTTTAGTAATACGCCCACCGAGACCAGTGCCCTGAATTTGAGACAAATTCACGCCGTACTCTGCCGCAATTTTCGCAACCACAGGTGAGATAAAGCCGATATCCTGTCTCGCGGGAGGCCGAAGAATCGAAGTTGCAGGTTCCTTAACAGGTACCTGGCTTTCAACCTTCGCATCCGCTTTTAATGGAGTAGGTGGTGTAGAAGATCCTTCCAGCGATTCCCCGGGTTTTCCAATCAAAGCTAAAACGGTCCCCACTTTTGCAGCCACGCCTTCCTCTGCCATGATCCTTAATACCGTTCCCGATGCGGGCGCGGGAATCTCCGTGTCTACCTTGTCGGTGTTCACCTCCAGAAGCGGTTCTAGCTCATCGACCGAGTCGCCTTCCTGTTTGAGCCATTTTGTAACTGTGACCTCTTCAACGCCCTCCCCCAGCAGGGGAACCAGAACTTTTGTTGCCATAGTTGCTCCTACTCATCGAATCGCAGAGTTGTTGGATTTCTCACTGTCACCATCTCTCCGCGGTTACCGAATCTCCGGATACTTCACAGGATCGACCTCGTGCATCAGCGCATACACGGCATCGAACACCGTCTCGGCATTGGGCTTGGACCAGTAATCGCCGTCGCTTCCGTAGGCAGGCCGATGAGCTTTGCCTGAGAGCGTGCGCGGCTCGGAATCCAGATGATAGTATCCGCCTTGCCTCTCGATCACTTCCTGCAGCATATAGGCTGTAGCCCCGCCGGGTACATCTTCGTCCAGGAACAGGACGCGATTGGTCTTTTTCAATGACTCCACAATGCGGCCGTGAACATCGAAGGGCAAGAGCGATTGGATGTCTACAATTTCAACTTCGATCCCGGCTTTCGACAGCTTGTTGGCGGCATCCATTGCGATCCGGCAGCACGCGCCATAAGTCACGACGGTCACGTCACTGCCCTCCCGAATCACCTCCGGCACTCCAAGCGGAACGGTGAACTCGGCGATGTTATCGGGCAACCGTTCCTTCACCCGATAGCCATTCAACACTTCGACGATCACCGCCGGCTCATCGGCTTTTAAGAGTGTATTGTAAAATCCTGCAGCGCGGGTCATATCGCGCGGCACCAGCACGCTCATCCCCCGGATAAGGTGGATGATGCCCGCCATGGGCGAGCCTGCATGCCATATACCCTCGAGACGGTGCCCGCGTGTACGGACGATGACAGGAGCGGATTGCCCGCCCACCGTCCGCCAGTGAAGACTGGCAAGATCGTCAGACATGATCTGCAAAACGTACAATAAATAATCAAGGTACTGAATCTCGCAAATCGGGCGCAATCCGCGCATTGCCATACCGATTGCCTGCCCGAGAATGGTGACTTCACGGATGCCGGTATCGGTCACGCGCAGCGGACCGTATTTCTCCTGCATACCTTTGAGGCCCTGGTTCACGTCACCGAGGAAACCAACGTCCTCTCCGAAGGCGATGACGCGCGGATCTCGTTCGAGGATAGAGTCAAAAGCGGCATTCATCACTTCAAAACCCATCACGGTCGGAGATGAGCTCGAATAGACGGGTTTTACTTCTTTGACCGATACTGCTTTCCCAGTAGAGAGATGTGAGCCATAGCGCTCGTCGTTAATATTGTCCTGCTCATTCTTCCACTGGACCAGGACCTGCTTGGATGGGTTCGCTTCATCGCGCAGGACCCGCAGCGCTTCGTGCGCAGCACTGTGAACGTCGCGCCGCAGCGGTGCAGGGAGGGCGGCCAGCCGTTCCTTGATCTGTTCCAGCCCGGAGGCATGCGACGAGCTGCCCGCAATCTCATCGAGGATGTCCATAATCTGCCCACGCTCCTCCAGGATCGGAGCGAGATAAGCCTCCCAGGCTAGCTTGCGTATTTTCTCCACAGCTGTTTGATCTTCTTTTTCAACGGCGACCAGCTCGGGGGCTGAAGTAATGCCGCTTTCGACGATCCACTCACGCATTTTGCGGATGCAATCATATTCCTGTTCCCACTGCAGGCGCTCCTGTGATTTATAGCGTTCATGGCTGCCGGACGTGGAGTGCCCCTGCGGCTGAGTTACCTCGATGACATGCACCAGCTGCGGGATATGATGCTCGCGCGCGATCTCCGCCGCAGTAGCATAGGTTTCCAGCAGCGCCGGATAATCCCAGCCGCGCACCTGATACAGGTCATAGCCTCGCTCACAATCCTCTTCCAGACACGGATCCCGCTGGAACCCCTGTAAGATGGTATGGATATTTTCCTTGACCATCTGAAACTGATTCGGTACGGAAATCCCGTAGCCATCGTCATAGACCGTGATGACCGCCGGTGCCTGTAACACGCCGATGGCATTGACTGACTCCCAGAACATCCCTTCTGCGGTGGAGGCATTCCCAATGCTGGCGAACACGACCTCATTTCCATTGTTAGAAAATTGCGAAAAGTCCTGCAATTCTTCGAGACCACGATACAGGACCGAAGCATACGCCAGGCCCACCGTGCGCGGCATCTGAGTGCCGGTTGGCGAGACATCCGCTGAAGAGTTGTAAGATTCGGTCTGGTTCTTCCAGGTGCCATCGGGGTTGATGTATCGATTGGCGAAGTGGGCGTTCATAGACCGTCCCCCTGTATTCGATTCATGGCTCACATCTGCATGGGCGTAGAGCTGGGCAAAAAATTCCTGGATACTCATCACCCCCAACATGAACATCCAGGTCTGGTCACGGTAATATCCCGAACGCCAGTCCCCTTTTTGGAAGGCGCGTGCGATCGCAATGTTGGCAAGCTCCTTGCCGTCCCCAAAAATCCCGAATTTTGCTTTTCCGCTTAATACTTCACGTCTGCCGATGAGCGACGCCTGCCTGCTCTGGTAGGCAAGACGGTAATCCTTGATGATCTCTTCTTTCTCGAGGGGAAGTGCAACAGTACCCTTGGTTTTGGGCATGGACTCGCTCCTGTTTTGAGTTAAGGGAGATTATAACAAAGAGGTTATGTCCCGGTAGCGACCCGCCTGGGAGCAATCATAATTCAGCAAGCGAATGGAACGCCTGTAATACTCCTGTGGATCGCATCGGGACGGCGTTATTGTCCCAGCGCCGCCTGCACCGCTTCATATACATCCAACAGACCGTAACCATAGGCAGCGTTCGGCACCTCGCCCGCAAAACATCCGCTCATATCTCCGGTATACGGATCGGCTGCCTGGATCAAGAGCTGCTCTGTGCCCTCGATATCTCCGATCAGGCTGGGGTCTGCTGACCAGAGCAGGGCGACGGCGCCTGCGACGTGCGGTCCCGCCATGGAGGTGCCGCTATTAACGCCATAAAACCCGCCGGGCAGCGCGGACAGAATGTCTACGCCGGGAGCGACAATATCCGGCTTGATGCGGCCAGAACCATCTGCCAGGACCGGTCCGCGGCTGCTGAAGAATGCCATCTCGCCGAACCGGTCAATGGCGCCAACCGAAAACACGGAGTCATAAAGCGATAGAGGGTCAGCGACCGTATTGCAGGCGGGCCCATCGTTGCCCGCTGAAACAGCCACAAAGATGCCTGCATCCCGCAGGTGATTCGCGGCCGGGAGCAGCGCATTCGGGTCACAGCCTTCGATCTCCGGGCAGCCCCAGGAATTATTGAGCACATCCGCAGCGAGGGTCGGGTCGCCATCGACAAGCGGATCGCCGCCCTGTGGGAACGGCGCCAGCATGAACTGCATACAGTCGAGATAGAGAGCCGGGTTGGCCAGATTACGGACTAGATTTGCACAGGCGAACCAGGTGGCCCCGGGGGCGATACCGATCCCATCCTGCCCGACGATGGTTCCCAGTGTATGCGTGCCGTGCCCGCCCACATCGTAGGGGGAGGGCTGGAAGTTCCACGGGTCGTACCAGTTGTAATCATGACCGCTCGTGTTGCCGCGGTAGGTCTCCTGCAGGGCGGCATGCTCCACGTCCGCTCCGCTGTCGGATTGGCCGATCACAACTCCCTCGCCGCGCACACCAAATTCCTCCCAGACACGATCGGCCCCGATCGCGCTCACATTCCATTGAAGTCCGGGCGAGGCGCTCGCCTCCCCTGCCATTGAAAAAAGCAAATTGCCAGCCTCCAGGGGGCGCAGGCGCGGGCTGGGAATCACCCTGTCCACTTCCGGGTGTGCCGCCAGATACAGGCGGACTAGCGTCCCACCCTGCACTTCCATCGCGTTGACGAGATAATAGGGCGTATATTCGACGCCAACTTGGTCAAATGCGCTTCGCAAATCTGCCTGCGTTCGGTTTGCGTGCTGCGTCAGGATCTGGTAGGCAGCTGACCTGCGCTCATCAATATCCTCGATTTGCCGAATGCTTGAAAGATCCACTTGGTCCTGTAAGATGACGAAGAGGCGGTCCCCGTAAAAGCCTGGATTGCCATTGCGGAAGAACAAAAGAGCCAGAATACTCCAGGCTGCCAGCGCGCCGACCGCGCCGAAGAGCCGTGCCCATCGGGAACCCGAACCCATGATCGAACTCGCGAGCAGAGCAACCAGGCCTACTGCCAACCCCAGACCTACCGTGAAAACCACCACCCTGACAGCAACCGCGATCATGTCGCCCAGGACAATCGACAACTCACTGGGGTCAAAGAAGATCAGGCTGGCAGCCGTCAGGAGTCCGACAAGAAACGCTATCGAAATCCCTGAGGGCAAGAGTGCTGCAATCGCGAAGGCAAAGGAGGGAAGGATCGCCAGCAGAAGCAACTGCGCCCCATCATAGCCAATTGCAGAGCCCAGCAAGGAGAGCAGCGCGCCAATTCCGAGCGCATCGAGGAAGAGGTTCTCGCGGGTGGGTTCGATCAATAGCGCCGCGAGCCAGCCAAAGGAAAGCCCGGCGAGCAGGCTGAGGGCTGCGTCCGTTAGGGAACCGAACGCACCAAATAACGCCAATGGACCTACACCGAGGGCAGCCAGCAGGAATGCAAATGAAACCTGTCTCCATTGCGAGCTGATATGGCGGCCCCAAGCTCTCGAAACAATCGCGGCGGCGATCACACAGAACAGAATCTGCAAAATGGAACCGAGCTGATCGTTGTTCGGACCAAGCAGCCGCAGCACCAATCCTGGAAAGGCCATCAACGCCGCGACCATCCACCCCCTGTAGACCGGCTTGAAACGGATATCGGTCGTCAAGCGCCATAGCGCCAGCATCAAAACCGGCAGGATAACCGCCTGGGCAAGCAATCCTACCAGCCCCGCCCACTCGAGTAATCCGAGGCTGCCGGTGACAATCGCGAACTGTTCGCTCGACCATAAGCCAAGATGATAGACCAGCAGGCTGACCGGTAAGAGCAGGGCGGCCAAGACAAAAACAATCGGTGAAGCAGACGAGCGATTTTCTGGTTCGCGTGCGGGAGGCGGGGAACCTGGAACGGTCATCTCATTCTCCATAAATAATTTTGCTCCATGATAACTAATCTGCAGCCGCTTCAGCACCTTCAGCCTGATACGTCCGCACATGAAAGAGCTTAAAAGCCCACTGCACAGAGGGTCCAATCAACAGCGCGAAGGCAACCGTTCCCCATCCCGCGGGTCCGCCCAGCAGCCAACCGATCAAAACAACAATCACTTCGATCGCGCCCCGCGCCATTCGAATGCTCACCCCCGTAGTGCGGTGGATCGCGAGCATCAGACTATCGCGTGGACCTGCTCCCGCATCCACGCCAATGTAAACAGCCGTCGCAACACCTTGAACGAGCACACCCAACAGGAACATGGTGACCTGCAAGATAAGCTGGTCATGCACCGGGGGGATCAAAGTCAGACACAGATTGAGCCATGGACCGATGCTGAGGATGTTTCCCAGCGTACCCCAGCCGACCCGTTCGCGCAGAACCAGAGCGAGGATCAGAACAGCGAAGCCCATATAGACCGTCATCGTGCCAATCTGGATATTCAACAGGTCTGCCAGGGCAACTTCGAGCACCAGCCAGGTACTGGTCCCGAGATGAGCGCGGATCAGCAACGCCAGTGCAAGTCCGTACAGCATGAAACCAATTTGAATAATGAAAAAGTCCTTAAGAAATGAATTCCAGCGTACAGGCTTGAGCATTGAATCTCCTTTAAACGTCATTGCGAGGGAGCGTAGCAACCGAAGCAATCCCCAGTTCACAGGAGATTGCCACGCCCTCACTACGTTCGGGCTCGCAATGACGGAAATCATATCACCTATGATAGACTCACGCTATGCGACAGGTCTTTGAGACACAGCGCGCTAAGTTCACGATCAGCACCGACCCGGAGCGGCTCGACGTGGATGCGATTGTGGACATGCTCACTCGCGCTTACTGGGCAATCGGGCGACCGCGTGATCGCACCGAGCGCGCCATCCAGAATTCACTGGTTTTCGGTGTTTATGATGGCAACAAGCAGATCGGTGTCGCTCGCGTCGTCACCGATTACTCTGTCTTCGCCTATCTCTGCGACGTGTTCATCCTGGAGGATTATCGAGCGCACGGTCTCGGAAAATGGCTTCTCGAAACGATTCTGGAGTACCCCGATTTGCAGGAAATGAGACGCTGGCTGCTGGTCACAAACGATGCTCACGGACTGTACCGGCAATACGGGTTCGCAGAAATTGGGGATCCGGAACACTGGATGCAAAAGATACAGCGCTTCCAGGGAGAGGAATGATGGCTGAGGTCATCCTGAAAACCGGTCGGGAGAAATCTGTTCTCCGCCGGCATCCGTGGATCTTCTCGGGTGCGATACAGAAGGTCCAGGGCGAGCCTCCGCCGGGTGCAACGGTGGATGTACTCTCATCGAAAGGCGAGTTCCTTGCTCGCGCCGCCTATTCACCCTGGTCTCAGATCCGCGCTCGTGTCTGGACGTTTAACGAAGAACCAGTGGATGCGGAGTTCTTTCGTCGGAAGATCCGCTCGGCGATCGCTACTCGCCTAGCTCTGAAGGTTGGAAGCCAATCCGATGGATATCGGCTGATCTACGCGGAGTCTGATGACATACCCGGATTGATTGTGGATCACTATGAAGATCTGCTTGTGCTCCAATCGTTGACGACAGGCTCCGAATTCTGGAAGGAGACACTGGCAGATCTCTTACTTGAAGAGACGGAGCTTTCCACCATTTATGAACGCTCAGATGCCGATGTGCGCGAGCTGGAGGGCATGGCTCCGCAAAGCGGCGTGATTCGCGCCGCGAGTACGCTATCGAATCATGACTCGCGCCTCGTGAATCTGGTTGTTACCGAGCATGATTTGAGATTCAATATGAACCTGCAAAGCGGCCATAAGACCGGGTTCTATCTCGACCAACGCCCGAACCGGCTGCGCGTACGTGAGCTTGCCAGAGACAAAGACGTGCTGGATGGCTTTTGCTACACAGGCGGGTTTACGGTCAACGCCCTGGCAGGCGGCGCAAGAAACGTACTCTCCGTCGACTCGTCTGGCGAGGCGATCGAGCTGCTAAAGGAAAACATCGCGCTCAACAACCTTCCTGCGGACCGGCAAATGCCGCTCGAAGGCGATATTTTTCAGCTCCTGCGAAAATTCCGAGACGAGGGACGTTCCTTCGACATGATCATCCTGGACCCGCCCAAGTTTGCGCCAACCGCGGCGCAAGCCGAACGAGCTGCGCGCGGCTATAAGGATATCAATCTTCTTGCGTTCAAGCTGTTGCGACCCGGCGGAATCCTGGTGACGTTCTCCTGCTCCGGTGGGATAGATGCAGGCTTGTTCCAGAAGATCGTCGCCGGGGCGGCCCTGGACGCGGGTGTCGAGGCGCAAATCGTCGAGCATCTATCTCAAGCAGCCGACCATCCGATAGCATTGCACTTCCCGGAAGCAGCCTATCTCAAAGGCCTGATCTGCTATAAGCGCGGGTAAACGGGAGTCCTTGATATAATAATTTCGAAGGTGGATATGCGTACGAACGAAGAGTGGCTACGTGATTTGCGAGCCAGTGGAGAAATTCAGGAAGGCGCCATCCTCGATTTGCGAGATCTCTTGCTGCGCGCAGCCCTCTATTTCTTCAACCGAAACCTGAGCGATTTAAGCGATATGAGCCGGGAGGAAATCCTGCAGCGTGCGGAAGATTGCGCCCAGGATGCATTGATCGCTGTCATGAACCATCTTGCGGATTTCCGCGGCGACAGCAAGTTTACAACCTGGGCCTATAAGTTCGCCATCAATATTTCGCTGATGGCTGCCCGCCGCGAACGCTGGAAGGGAAAATCTCTCGATCAACCTACTTTCTCAGAGGATAGCATAACGTTCGACTCCTTCCTAAGCGACAAGTCGTCGAAACACGAACCCGCCCTGGCTGCCATCCAGGGTGAGATGAGCGCTGTTCTCCGCGAGGTAATCAAAAATGACCTGACAGAGAAACAACGCCACGTACTGCTATTGATGGTCTTCCACGAGGTCCCGATGGACGAGGTAGTACAGCGACTGGGCACAAACCGGAATGCAATTTATAAACTACTCCATGATGCCCGTCGCAAGCTCAAAAGCAGTTTGCAGGCACGTGGCTTCGAGATCGGTGAGATGCTTCACCTGTTCAGCGAGGCGGGGTAAGATTCTGGCGGATTTGGTCACTCAGGTATGGAAAAGGATGATGCATGGATCGCAATCGCTTTGAGAAATGGCTCAGAAATATCTACGAAACCCGTGACGAAGAAATCTCCTGTACGGAGTGCTTCGACCAGGTTTCGCGCTTTGTAGACCTGGAGATCTCGGGGGAGACAGCTTCCATTCAAATGCCGCAGATCAGTCATCACTTGAATCAGTGCCGCGCCTGCCGGGAGGAATACGAGACTCTGCGCGATCTGAGACTTCTGGAAGAAAAAGGGGAGATGCCGTCCCTGGACGATCTTCAGGATTCCATTCCGTAAGTCTTAAGAATTGAGAGCCTGACAAGCGCTTCCAGAGATTGGAAGCGCTTTTTTTACCTGGGTAAGAGAGTCGGCCCCTGTGCAACTCAGATGTAGAAACTCCAGGCAAGTTACTGAATCCAATTGGCGATCGCCCGATCTGGACTTTTGATGAAAAGCCATCCAGATGTGCTATGCAAACGTACATTTTAACGAAGCAGAATGCCGTTCGCCTGGCAGACGAAATCCTGCCTGGAGGAAAGGAGACTATAGGCAGAAAGTTTGCAACCCTATCTGGGGGAGGGTGCCCTTTCACTTTTCCCAGGCACAAATCCCGGGGCTCCCTGTCGACTGGGTACAACGTGTGTTTTTCAGAGAAAGAAAGGAGAGCGCATGTTCAGTCAGACGATCTTCTCCAAAAGACTCATCTTTTCCGGGCTTTTGATTCTGATGACAGTTTTGCTTAGCGCAGCCGCCATGCAGGCGAAAGCCAATCAAACTGCCAATCTGATCGCCGAAGGCCGACAGATCTTTCGTTTTGATACCTTTGGCGACGAGGATTTCTGGGGCGGTCAGCTCCAATTGCATGAGGCAATCCAGGGGGAGCGATTTGGCGGTGTGGGCGCCGGGGTGAGCCCGGCAACTGCCTTGTCCGTGGGGCTCAAGGTCGATGTAGAGGCATTGCCGCGATCTCTGCAGAATCAACTGCGCAAGGGACAGGTGGACCTGAACGATCCGGCCGTGACCCTCGCTTTACTCAAGTTGAATGCCGTGGTCGGCGTCAGCGGCTTTTTCAACCCCGATGGTAGCCTGAGCTCGGTGGGCATTACATGTGCCTTATGCCACTCGAGCGTAGACGACTCCTTCGCTCCGGGAATTGGACACCGCCTGGACGGATGGGCGAACCGTGACCTGAATGTGGGCGCGATCATTGCCCTTTCGCCGGACCTGAGTCCCTTTGAAACCATTCTTGGCGTCGACCGAGAGACGGTCCTGACCGTTCTCAACAGCTGGGGACCCGGAAAATTCGATGCAGAGCTGGTCCTGGATGGCAAGGCATTTAACCCCGAGCAGGTCACGAATGGGGTTGTGACCGGTACAAATGTGCCAGGGGCGACATTGTTGCCCCCCGCGTTTGGGCTGGCCGGCGTGAATTTGCACACGTACACGGGTTGGGGATCGGTGCCTTACTGGAACGCCTACGTTGCCAATGTGCTGATGCACGGTAAGGGCAACTTTTATGATCCACGCCTTGACAACGCCGATCAATTCCCGCTGGCGGCTGCCAATGGGTTTGGACACATCCAGAATTCAGTAGATCTGATTACGCCAAAACTTCCGGCTCTGCACGCCTACCAGCTATCGCTGCTTGCCCCGCTGCCACCTGCCGGAAGCTATGATCCACAGGCTGCCGCTCGCGGGCAAGCTCTCTTCGAAGGGGAAGCGAACTGCGCGAGCTGCCATGTACCCCCCCTCTTCACCGAGTCCGGCTGGAATATGCACTCCCCTGAGGAGATCGGAATCGATTCATTCCAGGCAGACCGTTCACCCGATCGTATGTATCGCACGACCCCGCTGAAAGGGTTGTGGACTCATACGGAGGGTGGCTTCTATCACGATGGACGCTTCGCGACCCTGCTCGATGTTGTCAATCACTACGACACTCTTTTCGGACTCGGGTTAGACGAAGGTGAAAAATCGGATCTGGTGGAATACCTGAAATCGCTGGGCGATGTCCCTGTCACTCCAGATCGGTAAAAACACGTATATTGATTTGCTCTTCAAGGAGAAACGGATGAATACCAGGATTAAGAAAATCGCTCGTTTCAGCGCAGTTTCACTGCTGCTGTTAGCTATCCTGTTGGCTGCCATGTTGCCTGTCACGAATGCGCAAGCCAAAGCCAAAACAAACAGGCAGGACTTTCACGATGGCATGCGAAAGCTGTGGGAGGATCATATCACCTGGACGCGGCTTGTCATCATCGGTGTGTTCGAAGAACTGCCCGATCTCAATCCAAGCGTCCAACGGTTATTGCAAAACCAGGTTGACATAGGCAACGCCGTCAAGCCGTTTTATGGCGAGGCAGCCGGCGATCAATTGACAGCATTGCTCACCGATCATATCTTAATCGCCGCCGAGATACTCCAGGCGGCCAAGAATGGCGATACGGCGGCGCTCGAAGATGCCTCCGAACGCTGGTATTCCAACGCAGACGATATTGCAGCATTCCTTAATGCCGCCAACCCGGATCATTGGCCCTTCGAAGAGATGCAAATGATGATGCGAGAGCACCTCGATCCAACGCTGGAGGAAGCCGTTGCCTACCTGAACGGTGATTATGAGGCCTCCATTGCTGCCTATGACCGGATCCATCTTCAAGCTCTGGAAATGGCTGATATGCTCAGCGATGGCATCATCCAACAGTTTCCTCACAGGTTCCAGGGCGGCGAAAGCAGTCACTAACGATATTCCAGGAGGCAACAGGAGCTTTGTAGCGCTTCCACGTTTCAGACGTGGAAGCGCTTTTTATTAGGGTAAGAAAGACCTTCTCCGTGCAACTAATGAGTGAAAGGGTTCTTAGAAATCCCGGGGTATTTTCGGATCACGAAGGCAAGCAGATTGAATATAACCATTTAGTGTCTGCAATAAATATTTCCCACAATAACTGCCAATC
>DAIQBG010000039.1:0-25487 GCA_036781265.1 Anaerolineales bacterium
ACGCGCCACCATTCACTCCATCTTCGGGCAAGTGGATGCCATCGGTCAGACCATGGGTGGACCTGCAGTGGGGCTGGTCGCCAATCTGTTTTCGGTGAGGCTGGCTGTCAGCATATCGAGTTTGCTGCTGTCACCCGCGCTGGTGTTCATCCAACGGGCGAATCGCATTCATCCACCCAATGCAGAAGTACAGGACAGGCTGTCTGAGCCTGTGGCCTGAGCCATCTTATTGGGTGTGCTCGCAGGTTTGTTCTTCTCGTCTGCGGGCACACCCCGATTTCTGCTGAGAGCATATGTTCAGTACCCTAAGATTGAATCCGAAAGTGGTTTTTCTGTTCATCGAATTCAGCGCTTCGGCATTCTTCGCGATGATCTTCGTCACTGCCTCGCTCTATGAAGCGACGGTGGCTGGTTTGACGCCCGTGCAGCTCATTCTCGTCGGCACGGCGCTGGAGGTCTCGGCGTTCGTATTCGAGGTGCCCACTGGAATCGTCGCCGATGTGTATTCGCGCCGGTTGTCGATCATTATCGGGTACGTCCTGATGGGACTGGGCTTCCTCCTCGAGGGATTTTTCCCGGCTTTCCTGCCGATTTTGCTGGCGCAGGTGATCTGGGGCTTGGGATTTACGTTTACCTCGGGAGCAATCCAGGCATGGATCACCGATGAGGTCGGCGAGGAGGATGCCAACCGGCTCTTCTTACGCGGGACGCAGGTCGGTTTATTTGCTTCGCTGGTTGGTATGGGTGGAGCTATGATGATCGGGGCCAACAATGTGGCACTCCCCATCCAGTTCGGCGCGCTGGGCTTGATCCTGATCGGCATGGCTTTGATGTTTATCATGCCGGAGAGTGGCTTTAATCCCACCCCACGCCAAGACCGCAACACCTGGCAGCATATGTGGCGCACGTTCGATCAGGGCGTGAAGGCAGTCCGCTCGCGGCCGCGGTTGATGAATATTGTGTTCATCGGGCTGTTCTATGGACTGTACAGTGAAGGCTTCGACCGGTTGTGGGTAAAGCACCTTCTCGACAATTTTGAGCTACCGGTTCTGTTCGGCAGCAACGAGGTGGCTTTCTTTGCCCTGCTGCGCGTTGCCGGAGCCATCCTGACCATTCTTGCCGTCCGGTTCGTGGAGAAGCACGTCGATGCGACGAAACCGGTTGCGATTGGACGCGCGGTAATGCTCGTCACGGGCACGATATCCATCGCCTTGATCGGTTTTGCAGTCTCTCCACTCCTGCTTCTCAGCCTGATCCTGTACCTCACTGTGAGTGTTCTGCGGAACGTTCATGGTCCCCTGCAGACTGCCTGGATCAACCAGAAGCTGGATTCTCAGGTGCGGGCAACAGTCCATTCGATGTTCGGACAGGTGGATGCCATCGGGCAGATGCTGGGCGGGCCTATCGTCGCGCTGATCGCGTCGGTCAGCTCTGCCGTAGCTTCGCTCGTGACGTCCGGGATCCTTCTGACACCGGCGCTTTTCTTCATTCGCCGCGCCAACAACCGTTCCAGAGACGAAGCGGACCTGGCGGCAGAGACGGCTCGAGCCGACTAGGGCTCGAAACGAAATGCCTCCTGTTAGCAACAGGAGGCATTTTGGTAATCATGGTCTCATGCTTCACCAGGGCAGCGGGTCACTCATGATCTCACGCTCCCACAACTGATACATGGATTGCACTACCCCTGGGCTGAGCTGTTTGTCTGCCGCGGCGAAATTATCCAGAGCCTGTTCCACAGTCTTCGCACCGGGGATGACCGTCGAGACCTGCGGGTGAGCCAGGACGAATTGCAGAGCCGCATGCGCCATGGATGTCCCTTCCGGAACGAGCCGGGCGAACTGCTCCACCAGCTCGCTGCGGCGCGCGACTACCTCCGGCGGCCACCGCTTGCGGATGTCATCGAAGTTATGACCCTTGTGGTAACGACCCGAAAGCCAGCCTGAGTCCAGGGGTACTTTAACGATGATCCCCACGCCGTTTTCATGTGCCTTCTGGAAAGCCGGGAGCGGCTCCTGGTACAGGGCATTAAAGAAGATCTCGAGCGCCTGGCTCCTGGTCGTGTCGACTACCAGTTCCGCTTCATCGCGCCAGTCCAGTGAAACGCCATAGGCACGGATCTTGCCTTCGGATTTCAGCTTTTCAAATTCCTCATACTGGGATGAGATTCGGCCATTCATCATCTCGCGCGGTGGGTTATGCATGAGGACGATATCCAGATAGTCCGTCTGTAATTTACGCATACTGGCTTCAATCGACGGACGGATGGCATGTGTGCCAAAGTCTGTAGCGCCCTCTGCAGTGTGACCGAACTTCGTGCAAATGATGACATCCTTGCGCACGGGTTTCAATCCCTCGCCGAGTAACTCCTCGCTTCTGCCTCCGCCGTAACCAGGCGCGGTGTCGAAGAAATTGCATCCCGCCTCCAACGACTTCTGGACGATGCGCAATGCTTCGCTCCTGTCATTCACGCCCCAATCGGGATTGGCGAGCTGCCAGGCTCCGAGACCGATCTCGGACACGTGCATTCCAGTATTGCCAAACGGACGAAGTTTCATCATAGGTTCCTTTCAGCTCGGTGTAATTTTCAAGAAAAGCGTCGCGTGCGGCAGCACGTGCTGTGTCAGCTCAGTCTTGAAACCGGCGCTATCTTCCTGGAGCCACAGGTTGCGCACCAGCTTGGGTGCATCGAGCATACCGATGTCGCGGGCGCGCAGTGTGATGTTCTCAGGGCGCGAGCCGCGATTGATCACGGCAATCGCGATCGATGAGTCTGCCAGTCGCTTGCTCCAGATATCGCATGGACCGATCTGTCTGACGCGCTTGGCAGGGATACCGAGCGGATCCTGGTTAATCTCCAGGACTTCCCGGTTCATCAACAGGGCAGCCGTATCGGTATCGAGTTGGCGGATGTCACATCCGATCATCAACGGGGAGCAAGCCATGCACCACAGGGACATGTGGGTCTGGTATTCGGCGAAGGAGAGACCCGGACCTGCGATCTGCCCCTTGCCTTTCAGCCCTACGATAAGCATATCCAGATCGTTCCAGCCGCCGGGACCTCCATATTCGTGAACGTCTTGAGCGATGTCAATCGCAACATCCACGCCGATGGCATCCCAGCCTTTCATTCCCACATTGACCCAGCTGTCGTGGACGTCTCCTGAGACTCGCCACATGTGCCCGCCGACCTCGCGTCCCCACAGGTGTGGCGCTCGCCCACCCCACTCGCACAGCGAGTAAAGAAACTCCCTGCCCGTTTTGCGGAGCGCTTCCCCCATGCGCGTGTAACGCTCGATGGCGGTCTCCTGGTCCTGCGGCGCATGGCAGTAATCGTATTTTAGGAAATCGACATCCCAGGATGCCCAGAGGTTTGCATCCTGTTGTTCGAATCCAAAGCTGCCTGGGAAGCCTGCGCACGTCTGCTCCGCAGCATCTGAATAGATACCAAACTTGAAGCCTTTGCTGTGCACGTAATCTGCCAGCGCTTTCATGCCGGTTGGAAATTTATCGGGGTCGGGAATGAGATCGCCGTTGGCATCACGCCGGTCCTTGATAGACCAGCAGTCGTCGATGACGATATAGTTATAGCCATGATCCTTGAGCCCGGAAGATACAAGCGCATCCGCCGTTTCCCGGACGACCGTCTCGTTGATGGCGTGCCCGAACGTGTTCCATGAGTTCCAACCCATGGGAGGGGTAGAGGCAAGGGATGGTGTCATACGATGTCCTTTTGTTTGGGTTCTGAGATTGATGCCGTGGGCAGTATAGTCTGAATTTGCAAGAAATCAACGCAGATTAAATTTGCAGGGTTATATACTTTCTTCTGGGTTTAATCCCCTTTACGCCATCGAAGACAGCTTTGATCGCCTTCATATCCGCTTCCATATCTTCGGTGGGATGAAAGACCTGTCCAATACGCACCGCTTTGTGCCTGCCGTCCACGATTGCCATGACGATGGGGATCCCGGCGCTTCTGGCGATGTGGTAAAAGCCGCGCTTCCATTCGGTCACATGATGGCGGGTTCCCTCCGGCGCGATGGTCAGGATAAACCGCTCCGATTCGTTGCATACCTTTACCATCTGCTCCACCAGTCCCGTGGACTTTTTCCGCTCCACCGGTACTCCACCGCAATAGCGAAAGAACCACCCGATGGGGAAGCGGAAGAGCTCCGCCTTGCCCATGAAGCGGACATTTGCCCGCAGGCTGAAGATCACGCCCAGGAACAGCATGAAATCCCAGTTGGAGGTGTGCGGCGCGCCGATCAGGATGAACCTGGGCAGATCGGGGAGTTTGCCTTCGATCCGCCAGCCCAGGAGTCGCATGGTACTTCTTGCGAGATAATGATAGAACGTGCTGACAAGAGGGGTGTTGAAAATCGTCCTTTGCATGGGTCCACCAATGATCCATGAGATTGCATTTATATCTTGCAATGCGAAGTTATGGTTAAATACCGGTATGCCGTTGAAATCAGCGCTCCGAACCACAGTCTATCACATCGAGAAGGGGATACAGCGCTTTCGTTTCCCGATTCGTTCAGAAAACCTGCCGGTCCTGCTCGGCATTTCCTTTCCCAAGAGTGGAACTCATCTCCTGGACCAGATTCTGCTTGGTTTTTCGAAGGTCGCGCCCTACGCAACGCGGTTGCATTCCTTCTACGCGGAATATGAAGGCGAAAGCGGTCGCAAGCGTTCGCCGGGACAAGCCCTGAAATGGCTTGATTCTCTACGTCCAGGTGACATTGCCTCGGCGCATCTGTTTGCGCGTAGTGAAGCCGTAGAACGCGTCTGCTCTCCCGCCTTCATCCCTTACTTCATCTTTCGTGACCCGCGCGACGTTGTGATCTCGCACGTCTTCTACGTGACCGATATGGAGATGCGGCACGTGCATCACGATTATTATCAGTCGCTCCCCGATTTCAATGCGCGCCTGAATGCAAGCATGTTAGGCAGACCCGATGCGCATGTAGAGTTCCCCAATATCGCCGAACGCTTTGCTCCCTATACGGGATGGCTGGATGAGCGGTCTGTGCTGAAAATCCATTTTGAGGATTTGATCCATGACCGCGCCGGGACGCTGAATCGCATCATCGATCATTTCCTCGCCCGTGTCCCGCTCCGGGCTCCCCGAGAGCAGATTCTCGAGGCCTTGGAGTCGTCCATTAATCCCGGTCGTTCCCCCACGTACCGCTCCGGGAAAACTGGCGAGTGGAAAAAGCATTTCAAGGAGGAGCATAAGAGGATCTTCAAGGATGTAGCCGGGGATCTGCTGGTGAGACTGGGGTATGAAAAGGATCAGGATTGGTAAGGCGGGGGAGTCAGCCCGATTCGGTATAATTAATCCTCATGAACCTCGTCGCTCTCGTCCCCATGCGCCATCACAGCCAGCGCGTGCCGGGTAAGAATTACCGGCTGCTTGCCGGGAAACCCTTGTTCCACCACATCCTGGAGACCTTGCTGGCTGTCCCGCAGATAACGGAAGTGGTCGTGGATACCGATTCCACGACAGTTATGGATGGCTTGCGCGATCACTTCTCCCGGGTAACCATCATTCCACGCCCCGAGTATCTGCGGGGAGATGATGTCCCGATGAACGACATCTTGATCTATGATACGGCTCTGGTCCCGGCGGATTTTTATCTGCAAACCCACAGCACGAATCCTCTCATCAAGCCCGAAACCGTTTCACGAGCCATTCAATTACTGACTACGAATTACCCCGACCACGACTCTCTCTTCTCGGTAACGCGACTGCAGACTCGTCTCTACGACCAGCATGGACACGCCATCAATCATGACCCGGCCGTCTTGCTCCAGACGCAGGATCTTCCGCCAGTTTACGAAGAGAACTCGTGCCTTTACCTCTTTACACGTGATAACCTTGTAAAACGCCACCACAGGATCGGGGAAAAGCCGCTGATGTTCGAAATGGATGCGGACGAAGCCTGGGACATCGACGAGGAGCTCGATTTTGCCATTACAGATTTCTTGTTGAGGAGAAAGAATCAAATTGCGCCGTCTTAAGGCTGCCCGGCATACCCTGGGCAGGTGGTTTTCGATTCCCTGGTACCCCATTGCGATCAGCGCATACCCGGTCCTGGCTTTGCTGGCAACCAATATCGGAGAAGTGGGGCCGGACGCCGCCATCCGCCCGTTCCTGGTCTCTGTCCTGTTTGGAGGGTTGTTATTCCTGCTCCTCTGGCTTTTCCTGCGCCAGGCACATAAGGCTGCGTTCCTGGCTGCCTGCTGGCTGGCATTGTTTTTCTCCTTCGGACATGCCTTTATCTA
This sequence comes from Anaerolineales bacterium, assembly GCA_036781265.1. Taxonomy (GTDB): domain Bacteria; phylum Chloroflexota; class Anaerolineae; order Anaerolineales; family Villigracilaceae; genus Defluviilinea. The sequence goes on from DAIQBG010000039.1 coordinate 6,286, forward strand.
TCTAGAGCAGAAGTATCCTGATGCCAGTTACGAACTGTGGCTTGCGTCAGGCTGGATCGCACTTTTCCTGCTCACGCTGGTGTGGACAACGCGCCCGAACCTCAGCTTTGTCTCCGCAACCCCCACGCTGAACGCGGTTGCGCTTGCGCTGGTGGTTATGTCTGCCGTCCAGATCATTCCTGAGGTCGAGACGCCTCGCGCCCATGCCCTGGCTATCCCGGATGCGCCCATTCAAACCGACCTTGTGCGTTCCGATAAGCCACCGGATGTATATTTTTTCCTTCTCGATTCCTACGGGCGCGCCGACCTTCTGGAGCAAGCTTATGGCTTCGATAACAGCGAATTTTTGAAGGCGCTGGAAGAGCGTGGTTTCTTTGTAGCGGAATGCAGCCGGAGCAACTACGTCCGGACGGAGCTTGCACTGGCTTCCGAACTTAATATGCAGTATCTTCAGGATCTCAGTGAGAAGTTTGAGCCAGAGAGTACGTCGCGCCGTTTGCTCTGGAATGCGCTTCAGCACAGCGCCGTTCGTTATAACTTTCAGAGCCTCGGTTACGAGATCGTCACTGCCCGGACTGAGTTCGACTGGCTTAACATTGATGACAGCGATCGTTTTCTCAGCCCGCCACCGATTTCTTCGGGATTGACCGAGTTCGAAGGCCTGTTATTACGGACCACCCTGGCGCGCTACGCTCAGGACTGGGGCTGGGTGGACCCCGATCATATTCTGGGCGTCGCTGCCCGTGACCGCTTTCATCACGTTTTCAACAGCGTTGACGATATCGCTCAAATGCCCCAACCAACCTTCTCCTATCTTCATCTCATCTCGCCTCACCCGCCCTTTGTCTTCGACGCAGGTGGCAACCCGACGCACCCCGCTGACTTCTGGAATGAAAAGCGGTTATATACCGCGGACCTGTATAAGAAGGGCTATGTGAACCAGGCTCAATTTCTCAACAAAAAACTCCTGCAGGCGGTGGACACGATTCTCGCCGAGTCTGAGGTGCCGCCCATTATCATCATCCAGGGGGATCACGGTCCCTGGTTGCAGCCGAGGGACAGACGCATGTGGATCCTGGCAGCCATGTATCTTCCGGGTCATGAGAACAAGCTGTATTCGACGATCTCGCCCGTCAACATCTTCCGGCTGGTGTTCAATTCATACTTCGGGGGGAAATATGATATGCTCGAGGACGTGAGTTATTTTTCGCCAGTCCCCAAACTGTACGATTTTTCCGTCGTGCGGGGATCCTGTCGGAACTAGGCTCATATTTTCTCTTAACCGCTGGATAACTGATGAGCTATCATGTCCTTCTCACCGCTCCCTACATGATTCCGTTTGTGGAGCGCTTTAAGCCTGTGTTCGAAAAACATCATATCGATTTGATCGTCCCAGACCTCCATGAACGAATGGAGGAAGCTGATCTTCTCAAGTATGCCGGTCAATTCGACGGGGCGATCTGCGGGGATGACCGCTATACGGCGCGGGTGATTGAAGCCTGCACCCCGCGACTTAAGGTTATTTCCAAGTGGGGGACCGGAATCGATTCGATCGACGCCGAAGCCTGTGGGCGCTGCGAGGTGAAGATCTACCGCACCCCAAACGCGTTCACTCTCCCCGTAGCCGATTCGGTTCTCGGTTATATACTGGCATTCGCCCGCCGGCAGCCCTGGATGGATCGGGAGATGAAAGAGGGCAGATGGCATAAGCTTCCCGGCAGATCGCTCAACGAGTGCACGCTGGGTGTCATAGGGGTAGGCAACATAGGCAAGGCCGTGACCCGCCGGGCGCGTTCCTTTGGTATGCAGGTGTATGGTACGGACGTTGTCGAGATCGATCCGGTCTTTCTCGCCGAGACCGGGATCGAAATGGTGGACCTGCCCGAATTGCTGTCTCGCTCTGATTTCATCTCTATCAATTGTGATCTAAACCCGACGAGCTATCACCTGATTAATCATGACACGCTTGCTTCGATTCAACCTGGCGCGGTGCTGATCAACACGGCACGCGGACCGATTGTCGATGAGTCCGCGTTGATCGAAGCGCTGCAGTCCAAACGTCTCGGGGGCGCCGCGCTGGATGTCTTCGAGCACGAACCGTTGCCGCGCGAGAGTCCACTGCTCCGCATGGACAACGTCATGCTTGCGCCTCATAACTCGAATTCCAGCCCGGCTGCCTGGGAGAGAGTGCACTGGAATACGATCCGGAACCTGCTCGAGGGGTTGGGCATAGGATATGAGCTCGACTATCAATAGAAATGAGTCCTGGCTAGGGCGTTTCCCATTTCATCCTTTTTTCTTTGCCGTTTATCCCATCCTGGCTTTGCTCGCGATCAACAGTTCTGAGCTCGATCTATCTTCCGGTCTCCGCCCCCTGCTCTTTTCTGTTTTTGTGACAGGCCTCGTGTTCTTAAGTCTGCAATTCGTGTTGCGAGACTGGATGCGTACTGCCCTGCTCACCACCCTTTTCCTGATCCTGTTCTACTCGTACGGGCACGTATATAACCTGCTCAAAGGGGTCCAGCTCTCCGGTATCTTCTTGTTTCGACACCGAACCTTGATTCCTGTCTGGTTTGTGCTGGCGGCTGTAGGGATCTGGTGGGCGCTCCGCAAAACGACAAGCCTGGCTCCAGTCACGAACGCTCTGAATATGGTGGGCCTATTTTTGTTGGTTCTGCCTCTGGCGCAGATTGCCTTGTTTTCCATCCAGAGCAGGCCTTCCCAGGTTGATGCGAGGCGGAGCACATCTGCATTGAATTTAGAGGTGGATGAGCAGCCTCCGGATATCTATTACATCATCCTGGACGGCTATGGCAGAGGGGATGTCTTAAGAAATGAATATGGCTTCGATAACGCAGAGTTCCTGAGCACTCTGAAAGATCTCGGCTTTTACATCGCCGACTGCTCGCAGAGCAACTATGCCCAGACGCAGATCTCACTGGCATCCGCCTTGAATTTCAATTACCTAGATGGACTGAGCGACCGGTTCGTACCCGGCTCCGACGACCGTACCGGACTTGATAGCCTCATCCGCCACAGTGCTGTGCGCATGAGCCTCGAGCAAGCCGGGTACAAAACAGTTGCCTTTGCCACCGGCTTCCTGGCAACTGAATGGACCGATGCGACCTATTTCCTGGGTCCCGGGTATTCTTGGGGACAGCTGAATGAATTCGAAGCGCTCTTGATGGAAACCACAATGGCGCGGCTAATCCAGGACGGCAATCGCTTCGGCATGCAGACTTCCGGTTCTGAGCGGTTTCGCGAGCGGACTCTGTTTGCGCTCGATCAGATGGATGAGCTATCTCATATCGAGGGCCCTAAGTTTGTTTTTGTGCATATCATTGCGCCCCATCCACCTTATGTGTTTGGTCCCACGGGCGGGCCCGTCGAGGCCTCGGATGTGGGCACCACGCGAACCGAAGAGGGAGCCGGCCATTACCGTGACCAGGCGATCTACATCAGCCGTCGCATGCAGGAGATCGTGCCGCGGATCATCGCAGGCTCTCCCACGCCGCCGGTGATTGTCATTCAGGGCGATCACGGGCCGACCGTTGCCAGCAACGCACGTTCCCGAATGAGCATTCTCAATGCCTACTTCTTTCCCGGTGTAAATGCGTCGCTGTATCCAACAATTTCACCTGTGAATACCTTCCGAGTCATCTTCAATACCTACTTCGGACAGGACCTTGCGTTGCTCAAAGATGTGAGCTTGCATTCAGACTACACAGACCCGTTCAATTTTCGAGTTATCCAAAATAACTGTCAGACAACGGATTGAAAAAATGTTCTGTTACTGCTTGGAACAGCGGACTGTCATGCTTCCGCCTCGTAATCACACTGGTGTGCTTTTCTAAATTGACAGGTACAATAGTAAGGGCATTGGCACCCTACAATCTTGCATAAAAAAGAAATCAATCCCATGACAAGAACTGTTCTTATTACTGGCGCCGGCGGGGGCATCGGGCGCGCGACGGTGCGTCACTTTGCGTCAAACGACTGGCGGGTGATTGGCGTGGATCGTGCCGATTTTGGCGAAGGCTTTCCACAGGATGGATGCTTTATCAAGGCGGATATCTCTCAGCCCGAGTCCACGGAGCACATTTTCAAACAGGCGCGGGCATTTCACCCCACGCTCAATGCGCTTGTGAACAATGCCGCCGTCCAGGTTGCCAAGCCGCTGGTGGAGACGTCCGTAGAGGAATGGGACGCCGTAATGGCTTCCAACCTTCGATCCGTTTTCCTGTTTGTCAAGCTTGCTCACCCGCTGATGAAAGCCGCGGGCGGCGGGGCGATTGTCAACGTCTCGTCTGTCCATGCGATCCAGACCTCAGCCAATATCGCCGCGTACGCTGCTTCGAAGGGGGGACTTCTTGCGCTGACCCGCGCCATGGCGATTGAGTTTGCGCCGGATAGTATCCGCGTGAATGCCATATTGCCGGGCGCTGTGGACACACCTATGCTGCGGGCGGGCCTCGGGCGCGGGCATGTCGGTCACGGGGATGTGCAGCAGCGCCTGGATAACCTCGCCCGGAAGACCGTAAGCGGAAAAGTGGGAAAACCTGAAGAGATCGCGCATGCGATTTATTTCCTTGCAAACAATGAGCAGTCATCATTCATGACAGGTCAGGCTCTGGTTGTGGACGGTGGCGCAACCGCGAGGTTGAGCACCGAATAATGGTCTCCGTGAAGCAAAAACTTAAGCACATCACACCGCCGTTCCTCTGGAATCTTGCACGCACGGCGAATGATTCCATCCGGCGCATTCCTGAGTTGCCGTCCGCATATCTGCATCCCTGGCGGCGGGAGAGTATCCGGCGCCTGGCAGCCCTGAAGGATGTTCACAAGGGTAAGCGGGCATTTGTGATCGCCAACGGTCCCAGCCTTAAACAAACGGATATGAGCAGGCTAAAGCATGACTTCACCTTCGGGATGAACCGCATTTACTTAATGTTCCCCGAGCTTGGTTTCTCCACAACTTATCTGACCGTGGTCAACGATCTGGTCATTGAGCAGACAGCCAGCGACCTGGCGGCGCTCTCCCTGCCAAAATTCCTGGCGTGGCGCTCCCACCGTCATTTCCCAACCAACTTACCGATTACGCAAGCGCCCACATTTCTGTACACCACATACACCGGACCTCGCTTCTCCACCGACGTGCGCGGCCGCATCTGGGAAGGGGCGACGGTGACCAATGTGACGCTGCAGCTTGCCTTCCACATGGGCTTTAAGCAGGTGATCCTCATTGGTGTGGATCATAGCTACACGGCAACCGGCAAACCGAATACCACGGTTGTTTCCGAGGGTGATGATCCCAACCACTTCTCACCCTCTTACTTCGGGAGAGGGTTCCGCTGGCAGCTGCCGGACCTGGAGACTTCAGAGATCGGTTATGCCATGGCGCGTGACGCCTATCGCAAAGCCGGGCGGGAAGTGCTCGATGCAACGATCGGCGGCAAGCTGACGATTTTCCCGAAAGTGGATTACGAGTCGCTTTTCTGAGTGGTTCCAGGTAGGATGTTGTTAGCCAATTATGAATTCCTCCGCGTCCACCAAGCAGCCACTCGTCTCTATCATTACTCCATCTTACAACCAGGCTTCATATCTCGAGCAAACTATCCAGTCTGTGCTAGGACAGGATTATCCATATATCGAATACATCGTGATTGACGGCGGCTCCACTGATAACTCGGTTCAGATCACCAAGAGTTATGCCGACCGCCTGGCGTACTGGGTCTCGGAAAAGGACAGCGGGCAGGCAGAGGCGATCAATAAGGGATTTTCACAGGCGCGCGGGGAGATTCTTGCCTGGCTGAACTCAGACGACTATTATTTACCTGGATCGATTTCAGCGGCAGTGAAGGCTCTGCAAGAAAACCCGGACGTAGTATTGGTTTACGGAGATATGCTGGCAGTGGATGCAACAGGTCAACCCATCAATATCCTGAGATACAGGCAATTATCTCTGGAAGACCTGTTGTGCATGCAAATTATAGGGCAGCCCAGTGTGTTCTTTCGGCGCTCGGCATTCGAGAAAGCCGGCCCGCTGGATACCTCCTTTCACTTCATGCTCGACCACCACCTGTGGATTCGCCTGGCGCAGCAGGGACGGATTCTGCACGTGCCGCAGGTCTGGTCGGCGGCGCGTTATCACGCCGGCGCAAAAAATCGTGCCCGGGCGGCTGAATTCGGGGGCGAGGGGTTCCGTGTGCTGGACTGGGCGGAGAGACAGCCTGATCTGTCAGAAGCCGTTTCACGTGTCGGACGCCGGGCCCATGCCTCCGCATACCGCTTCCATGCACGTTATCTCCTCGATGGGGGGCAGCCGGCTGCCGCGCTGGGTGCCTGGTTCCGGGCGCTGTTCCTTCACCCGCCGACGGCTCTGGAAAGGTTGAATATCCTTGTCTCTTCGATCCTAGATTTAGTGGGACTGAGCAGGGTACGCGCAGCGATTCTGGAGGGCCGGAGGCAGCATCTGTCGGGAAAAAAGCGGGGGCGCTGAATCTGATACAATACTTCGGCTTATGTCCCAGCCATCCCTGTTTTCGTCCCGCCTGGCGCGTGCTGTCGCGCTGATTTTGATCTTTGGCGCGGCGCTTGCGATACGGATGTACGATCTCACCGACCTGCCGCTGGACTTTCACCCGACACGCCAACTGTTATCGGCGATCAAGGCGCGAGGTTTATATTATCAGACGTATCCTGAGGGTGTCTCGAGCTGGGAGCGGACGACCGCCATCCGCTTTGCCAGGCTCAAAGCCGACGTGGAACCCGTGGTCTTGGAGCGTCTGGTTGCCTTCACGTATCGTATTACAGGCGAGCAGTTGTGGGTTGCCCGCATTTATTCATCATTCTTCTGGCTGACCGGGGGGGTGTTTCTATTCCTGCTCGCGCGGGAATTTGTTTCCTTTCAAGGTGCACTGGTTTCCACAGCCTACTATCTAATCTTTCCCTATGCAATTATCGGCAGCCGGAGCTTTCAGCCGGACCCCTTGATGGTGATGCTGGTGCTGGGGTTCTGGTGGGCGTTCTTGCGGTGGATGAGGCTGCCCTCCTGGGCTAACGTGATTCTCGCCGGACTCCTGGGTGGATCGGCGATCTTCATCAAGTTTTCTGCCGCTTTCTTTGTGATGGGTGGGGCACTGGGTCTGGCGCTCTCACGTCTCAATCTGCGCGAGCTGCTCAGGAATCATCAGGTCTGGATCATGGCGGTGCTGGGCGCATTACCTGCTTCCCTCTACCTGGTCTACGGAATCTTTATTCGCGGGGACCTCGCTTCGCAATTCAGCGGGCGCTTCATCCCCGCCCTCTTGTTCAGCCCGCTCAATTATCTTCAATGGGAAGGCAAAGCCAGCATGGCAGCAGGCGGGGTATTCATCATGCTTGGATTGCTGGGGCTCTTGCTGGCGAAGGACCATCGTCTGCGTAGCTTCCTGTCTGGCGTATGGGGCGCTTATCTGATCTACGGTCTGTTCTTTAACTATCACATTGCTACCCATGATTATTACCACCTGCCGTTCATTCCCATTGTGGGGCTGTCGCTGGCGCCGCTCGGTGACTCGTTTTTCACGCGTTTGACCGAAGCCAGTCTCCAGCGTTGGATGCGCGCCGCAGTCTACGTCATCCTGATGTACGGGTTATTTTCTGTGCTGTGGCAGGTCCGCAATCAGATGAAGGAAGTGGATTACCGGCCTGAGGCTGCCCTGTGGAGCGAGATCGGCGCGCAGTTCGGTGAGGAGGCCCGCGTCGTTGCTTTAACACAGGATTATGGCTCCCGCCTGGAATACTGGGGATGGCGGCGATTCGCCACCTGGCCATACCTGGGCGATACGGCATATGCCAACATTCGCGGCGGGGTGTTCTCGTTCGAGGAACTCTTCGAGCGGTATTCCGAGAGGATGAGCTATTTCCTGGTCACGGATCTTGATGAATTCGACAAGCAAGGGGAACTCAAGGAGCGCCTGTTTAGCTCCTATCCTCTCTCTAACGAGAGCGAAGGATATCTGATCTTCGATCTGACAAATCCAGCTCAGCAGGACCCGAACGGCTCATGACCTATCCCGACCTTTCTGTCATCATCCCGGCCTACAACGAAGAAGCTCTGATTAGCAGCACTCTCGATTGCCTGAACACATATCTCGCGGCGCGCTCGGAACGCTATGAAATCATTGTAGTCGATGATGGGAGCCAGGACGCTACGCCTGAGGCTGTCCAAGCCTGGCAACAGAATACAGCTGCACGGGTGCACCTACTGGTGAATGATCAGAACATGGGTAAGGGATTTTCCATACGGCGAGCCGTCATGGAGAGTCAGGGGCGATACATCATCTTTGTCGATGCCGATCTTCCGTATGAGCTCCAGGCAATTGAGGATTTCTTGAAGGCGCTGCGGGGGGGCTGTGATCTTGCCATTGGCTCACGTGTCTTGCCCGGCTCGCACGTCAAGGGCGTGCCGGTCCTGCGCTACATTGCCGGTCAAGTCTTTTCCTGGATGGTACAGGCTGTGCTGTTTTCGGGGCTTCCTGATACTCAGTGCGGCTTCAAAAGCTTTCGAGCTGACGCAGCCAGGGAAATTTTCCGGCGGGTGACCATTGACGGCTTTGGCTTCGACGTAGAGATGTTGTTCATCGCTCGCAAGCATAAATTCAGGGTAAAACCTGTCGCCGTGCGGATGCTGGAGCACCGCCAGCGCAGCCGCGTCCGACTGATCGTTGATTCCGCTAGAATGTTCACGAATCTATTTAATGTCCGCTGGAACGACTTACAGGGTAAATACAGCTAGGAGAGCATAGCTTGTCCTTCGATTACCATTCTGTGGCGGGAGATTACCAGTATCGCGCGTTGAACTCCGGGCATCCCATGCAGCGCTTCTGGCATCGCGGCAAGCTGACGATGATCGACAGACTGATCACTCCTCACCTGAGTGGGGGGTCGCGGTTGCTGGAGATTGGATGCGGGGCCGGCAACCTGCTGCTACAGGCGACGGTGCGTGCAAGCTATCCGGTCGCGCTCGATCTTTCGATGCAGGCGCTGACTTTTGTCCGATCACGCCTGGAAGGAGCGTTATCTGGCCCGGAAGCGCCAGCCGGGTATGCCTGTGCACAGGCTGTTGGTGAATTGCTCCCATTTCTCAGCAGTAGTATTGATTGTGTGTTGATGTCCGAGGTGATTGAGCACCTGGAAGCGCCTGAGATTTCCATTTGTGAAGCAGTCCGTGTGCTGCGTCCCGGTGGACGCCTGTTGATCACTACACCGAACTATCGCAGTTTCTGGCCGGTGATGGAGTGGCTTGTGGACCGGCTCAATATGGCGCCAAAGATGGCCGGAGAGCAACACATCAGCCGCTTCCATCCATCCAGCCTGGAAGAGTTATTAACGGGAGCAGGACTGCACATCGATTACTCGGGTTCCATGTATCAGATCAGCCCATTTCTTTCCCTGATTTCGAGTGAGCAGGCAGAACGCCAGTTAATGCGTGAGCTGAAGCAATCCTCTTCCGTGGGGATGATCCTGGTAGCGGTGGGCGTGAAAGGTTGAGCCCGAGGTAAATGATGGCAGATTTGCGCCTCGACTCAAAATGGAGAACTTATGAGGAGTACCTCCGGAAGGCCCCCCTTCTTCTGGGTAGCCTGAGCTCGCTGGTAGCCCTGGGGCTGTATGGTTATCTGGGTACATTTTCCCGGTATGGGAGCGACGATTACTGTCTCTCAGCATTCTTCCTGCAGGAGAATCTGTTCGAAGCAATGATCCGGCGATATTTCGAAGCCTCGAGCCGGTATACCAATATCCTGTTCATTGGTCTCGTGGACAATCTTTTCGGATGGTACAACGTGGCGATTCTGCCCGCCTTGATGCTGATATTATTTGTCCTGGGGCTCTATCTCTTCATCCGGATGATTGTTGAGTTGGTGGGCCTGGGCTGGAGCCGTTCCTTCATGCTGTTCCTGTCACTGGCGCTGGTTTATTTCTCAGTAGCGCAGGCTCCCAACCTGTATGAGACGCTCTACTGGCGGGCCGGCATGACCTCCCATTTTGCTCCGCTGGTATTCCTTCCGTTTTTCGGAACGTTCCTGTTATGGCAAGCGCGAAATGTCACGGACCATCCTCCTGCTCCCGGGGTGCAGGCCGCTTGTTTTCTTCTCCCGCTCCTGCTTGGTGGTCTCTCCGAGCCGCCGACCGCGCTCCTGATCACCGTGCTAGTCCTGGCGATTGGATCGGTCTGGTTTTGGACTGCCGGGCAGTTCCGGCGGTCGATCCTTGTGCTTCTCTTCTGGTCTCTGGCAGGTGCGCTGATGGCCTTGCTGGTGATGGCTTTTGCTCCCGCCAACTCGTTGCGCATGCAGACCCCGCCTCCGCCTTTCCCGGAGCTGCTTTCGCGCATCCTGTCTTATCCATCCTTTTTTATTGTGGATACGCTACGGACGCTTCCGCTCCCCACTCTGCTCTCCGTTGCACTGACGGCGTTGGTTTTTTATGTACAATATATGCATCCGTCTGCGGTTCTTTCTGCACAGGCGCGCGCCCGACTTGGAATTCTCTTGATCGTGGTCTTCCTGCTTGCCTACCTCCTGATTGCTGCAAGCTTCGCACCGAGCGCCTATGGGCAGTCTTATCCAGCTCCGCGGGCACGTTTTATCGGACGAATCTTAATGACGGCTGCATTGATGGCGGAAGGCGCGCTCCTGGGCGCACTCGCGGCGCAGCTCAGGATGCCGTTCCTGCGCTCGATTCCTGCCCGGAATCTTGCCGGGTTGGCGCTGCTGATCCTCATGCTTTACCCCTTACGAACTGCCCAGCGTCTTTCCATGGAAATCCCGGTTTACCGGCAGCGCGCCGCAGCCTGGGACGCGCGGGAGGCGGAGATCTACCGGCTGAAGGAGTCGGGGGTCCAGGATCTGGTCGTGCCGTTCTTATCGGAGGAAGTTTCACAGGATCTGGGTGATCGCACAGGGTTTCGATTGAATCGATGTGCTTCTATACTCTATGGAGTAAATTCTATCCTCGCGGTGCCGATGGATGAGTAGTCCGATGGATAATCCGGCGCTTACTCCCATTCTCGTCACGGGCATGCACCGCAGCGGCACCACCTGGGTGGGGAAAATGCTGGCGGCAGATGCGTGCACCGCCTATATCAGCGAGCCTTTGAACGTGCTGCACCGCCCGGGTGTCTTCCGCCCTCAAATTCGGCACTGGTACCAGTATATCTGTGAAGAGAATGAGCATGAGTTTCTCCCGGCATTTCAGGAGCTGCTGGAGTTCGATTATCATTTTCTCGACGAAATTCGTTCTTTGCGCTCGCGCCGGGATATCCTGCGGATGGGCCGCGACTTCCTGGTTTTTTACTATGGACTGATGCGCGGCCACCGTGTTTTGCTCAAGGATCCGTTTGCTGTTTTTTCCACAGCCTGGTTTGCAAAGCGCTTGAGTTGCAAAATAGTGATCACAGTCCGGCACCCGGCTGCGGTTGTCAGCAGCCTGAAGCGCCTCAACTGGTCGTTCGATTTTCAAAACCTCCTGAATCAGCCGCTGCTCCTGCGCGACCACCTGGAGCACTACCGGCAAGAGATGCAATCGATCCGAGCGGGGGATGTGGTCAGCCAGGCAGCGCTGCTCTGGAAGATCATTTATCATACCGTGCAATCGTTCAGGCGGAACGATGTTACCGCTGAGAGCGTTAAGCCCGATCCGGATTTCCACATCATTCGCCATGAGGATTTATCCCTTGATCCGCTGCCCGGCTACCGCGCCCTCTATTCTGCTCTCGATCTGGAATACACCCCGCGCGTGGCAAAAACTATCCTTAACTCGAGCAGCTCCGTGAATCCAAGCGAGCTCTCTCGCAGAAAGACGCATGACTTCAAGCTGGACAGCCGCGCAAATGTGAGGAACTGGAAAAAACGCTTGACGGATGCAGAGATTGCACGTATCCGGGAAATTACTGGAGAAGTCTCCCTGTTGTACTATGCCGAGGCAGACTGGTGATCCGATGTTGTACAATAGCTGCGCGCAGGTCCACATAGATTCGCAAGATTTCTCAACCGGGTTCTGAATTATGCTTGTCTCGATTGTTACACCGTCATACAATCAATCCCGCTACCTCGAAGAGACGATCCGCTCGGTGCTATCGCAGGATTACTCCCACATCGAGTACCTGATCATCGATGGTGGCTCCACGGATGGGACTGTAGACATTATCAAAAAATATGAAGATCGGCTTGCCTCGTGGGTCAGTGAAAACGATAAGGGTCAGACAGATGCCATCAACAAGGGATTTGCCCGGGCGAACGGAAAAATCCTCGCCTGGATCAACTCGGACGATACTTATGAGCCTGGTGCTGTCAGTGCGGCCGTGAAGTATTTACAGGAGCACCCTGAAACCGGAATGGTCTATGGCGACTGCAACTTCATCAATGAATATGGTGAGGTGATCGGCAAATTCAACGCCGCCCAGACGGATTATCGCCTGCTGCGCCGCGGCTACGTCCATATTCCGCAGCAGACCATGTTTTTTCGCGCCGACCTGTGGAGAGAGGTGGGGCCTCTCGATCCGTCCTTTTATTTCGCTATGGATTATGATCTGTGGACGCGTATTGCGAGACGCACGAAGATCAAGTACGTTTCTCAGACCTGGGCAAACTTCCGGCTACATATGTCAGGTAAGACAATTGCCGCCGACGATCGCTGCTGGCCCGAGATGATCCGTGTTCATTATCGCGATGGCGGTTCCTTCTTTTCCACTATTGTGGCGAAGTACTACATTCGCAAATTCGTCGCGCCCCTGTGGAACTGGCGCAGGCGCAAGATGTTGAAAGCGGGCTCCCGCACCCCGTAAGCCTGGAAATCCAACAACCGACGTCGTTGACGCCGGTGGGCACAAACGAATGCACTGGTTCTTCTCCCCTCCCTCCATGGACGATCTCATCCGGTTGCTGAAGGCATGGCGCTTCTGGTCGGTGGGGGCATTGATCGGCGCGTTGCTCGGGGCGGCTGCGTATTACCTGGCTCCTCCTCCGTACCGCGCCCATGCCACCATCCTGGTCGATTTCAACCTGGAGCAAGCCTGGCCCGAAGAGACGGATCGCCAGCAGTTCTATTATCTTGAGCGCGAGACCCGTAAGCTCGAGGAGATTGCCTGGTCCGACGCCGTCTTGCAGACCGTGGCTGACATTCACGGGGGCGTAAACCTGCAACAGTTGCGCGATGGCAAGCTATCCCTGGGGCAGCCCGCGGAGGGCGGCTGGCAATTCTACGCCGATGACGAGGATCCGGAGCGCGCCGCCGCGATCGCGGCGTCCTGGTCCCAGACCTTCGTAGAGCAAGTTGGCTCCGAGATAGGCACGGAAAACGGTCCGAATGCCTTCATCGAAGCCACACAGACTCAAAACGCGCAACTTCCGAGGGACCGGAGCATCACGCTCAGCACGTATTTGTTCATCGGCGCTGTCATCTTTCTGGCACTCGGCTCGTTTTTTGTCTTATTCTTTTCCAACGCCAAATGAAAATCTCAATGCACCCGGAATTCTCGTCCACGACAATCATGCGCTTCCTCTGGGGTGCGGCGTTATTCACACTGCCTGTGACGAGCTTCCGGTACTTTCCCTTTCTCGGGGAAAGCACATATGTGCGTCCGCTGGCGCTGTATCCGATTGCCCTGTTGCTTCCGCTGCTCCTGCTTTTGTGGTCACGGGGCAGGACCACACTTCCCCGCGCCGGGACGCTAACTCCGCTGCTCGCGTTTGTGCTCATCGCTCTGGCGGCGACCGGATTTGGGCTGCTGCTCGATCCGCTCCCCTTGCGCGGACATGAATACGCCGGGCGTGTCCTGCGCGCCTGGGTAACGCTCGTGATCGGATTGTCTTTTTTCCTCGCAGCCGTCTGGATGAACCGCACGGAAGAAGATCTGCGATTCTCGGTGCGCTGGCTGTTGGCGGGGTTTGTCGTCGATATCCTATGGAGCGGCGTACAGGCGCTGGCGTTCTACACACCCGTGCTCGAAAAGGTCACCGTCACTCACTGGCAGCGGGCATTCTCCATGCGCGAGCTGGTCCGTACCAATCGCATATCCGGGATGGCGTATGAGCCTGCCTGGCTTGCCGGCCAGGTCGCAACAGTGTACCTGCCCTGGCTGGTTGCTGCGCTTCTGACGCGACTGCGCGTGACGCGTTTCAAGTGGCTCGAGTCGATATTGCTGTGCTTTGCCGCCCTGCTATTGCTCGCCACGTTCTCGCGCGGCGGGTTGCTGACAGCCGTCGGCGCCTCGCTATTGACTATCGTGCTTGTGGGGCGCTCAGAGTTGCGTAGCGCCTGGAATTGGCTGGTCTCTGGTTTCCGGCGCGGCGGCAACTGGCTGTTACGCGTTGGAGTTATGCTTCTGGTCATCGCTGCACTGGCGGGCGCAGGATTGTTCCTCGGTCAACGAGGCTACATCACACGCCTCTTCAGCACACGGGCGGACAGCGTGGAAGATTTTGTCATTGAAAACTCGGCCGGCGCGCGTGCGGCTTATAACTTTGGTGCGCTGGGCGCCTTTCACGAGAGTCCGCTGCTGGGAGTAGGCCTGGGGGCAAGTGGACTCTACATCTACGACCATCTTCCCGAATGGTCACTGACCACCGTGCCCGAGATCGCTCGCCAGCTGAGTCCAGAGAATCGCCTGTACCCGAACCCAAAGAATATGTATGTACGCCTGCTGGCGGAGACGGGACTGGTCGGCTTCTTCGTCTTTCTCGCTTTCTTTCTTTCCCTGCTCGGAGATGCTTTGCACGCCTTGCAATCCAACACAACGATGAGACGCTATATCGGCATCGCCGCAGTCTTTACATGGTTCGCTGTCGCGTTGTATAACATCACGCAGGATTCCCTCGCCACCCCGAACATCTGGATCAACTTCGGCATTCTGGTGGGCATAACTGCCTCGCTGCCAGAAGCCTCAACGTCGCATGAGGCTCGCCCTGACCTGGCCATAACAGACACTGCGCAACTGGAGCCATCATGATCGTACTCGCTGTCGGAATGCCACGCGCCGGTTCAGGCTGGCATTACAACATCGTTCACGATTTGATGAAAGCAGCAGGCGCCGCCGATGCGCGCGAGATCCGTGAGCGCTATCATCTGGAGAGCATCCTGACGGAAGTCAACTGCAACATCGGAGTCCTTTCCGCCCGCCGGCTGGCAATGGTCAGCGTGCCCGCTTTGATGGGCAACACGTTTGTGATCAAAGCTCATGCGGGACCCACAACCGCTTCCCGCCTTCTGCAGCACCTTGGCTTGCTGCGCATCACCTATATTTATCGCGATCCGCGCGATGCCATGTTGTCTGCCTACGAGTACGGCCAGCGTGCGCTGCGCAAAGGGCGGCCCAATGCCTTTTCCCACCTGGCCGATTTTCAGAAGAGCCTGGATTTCATCCTGGATTATGTCCGTATCTGGGAGAAGTGGATGCAGGAAGAGAACGTTCTGGTGATCCGCTACGAAGACTTACTCACGGAATACGACCGCGAGACCCGGCGCCTAATCCAATTTCTCAAACTGGATACCGGCAAGTCGGAACTAAAAGCTGTCGTGGATGCCTATCGCCCCGAGGCAGCGGAAGGGCAGCAGGGACTGCACTTCTACCAGGGCAAGATCGGGCGGTTCCGTGAGGCACTGAGCGCTGCCGAGCAGCCAATCCTGATGGAAAAACTGGGTCCTTACTTGCAGCGGATGGGCTACCAGACCTGAGTCTTAAGTGTTCTGTAAGCAAGCGGTGGGGGGTTCCTGAGTATTTTCGATTATCATTGGCTCATGCGTCGATTTGAAACTCCGTATGTGGCCGACTGGCTGGCTGCGTCTCTGCGCTGGATTGTGCTGGTGGGACTGATCATTGCACTGGTGGCCCGCGGCCAGGTACAGACCATGTCGGTGCTACCTCTGGCGCTGATCTTTGCCTGGAATGTGACCATGAGCCTGCTGGCGGTGTTCAGCATTCGCGCGAACAATTACCATCGCCAGACGGTCCTGGCGGTCGATCTCCTGCTGGCGGCTATATTTTTCTGGCTGCAGGGCAGCCTGAGCGGACCGGCAGTGTGGGTGGGGTTGATGCCGATCCTGACCGGCGCGGTCTACTTTGAAATCCCGGGCGCCCTGATCGCTTCCGCTGTGTTTGCCGGCCTGCAGTATCTGGTCTCGCCAAACCTGTTTTCCGGGGATACGGCATTTTCTGCTGTCATTCGCGTCGGAATGACGCTGCTGCTCGGTCTCGTGTGTGGCGTTGCCGGACGCTTCGTCATGAGCCGCCTGCGCGTTTCCCGCCAGACGCGCCTGGACGTCGAGGAACGCCGTCGTCGCATGGAAAGTGAGCGCCTGCGCGCCATCTACGAATTGACCTCCACCATGACGGCGACTCTCAGTTATCGGCGCGTGCTCGATTCCGCACTCGATCTTGCGTATACCGCTCTTAACCCAAATCCCGATCCCGATGAACCACCCACCGATGAGCGCCTGGTCAGCAGCGTTCTTTTATTCAAAGGCAGTGAATTGCAAATCGGCTCGGCGCGACGTTTCACAAATGCGGATTTGCGGGTCAATCTGAACGGGAATGAGGGGATCCTGAAGAAAGTCCTGGATGGAGGCGAAGCCATCCTGACCTCGGATATTGGCTATGATCCGGAGCTTGGTCGTATTATCGCTTTGCGCGGCTGCTCGTCCGCCTATTGCTTTCCCTTAAGGAGTGGATTCAACGTCTACGGCGCGATGCTGTTCGCTCACCCTGACCCAAACTATTTCACGAAGGAACGCTGCGGATTGCTGGACATCATCGGGCGCCAGGCGGTGATCGCCGTCCAGAATGCGCGCCTGTATCAGGACTTAGTCGAAGAGAAGGAGCGCATGGTGGACGTGCAGGAGGAAGCGCGCAAGAAGCTGGCGCGTGACCTGCACGACGGTCCCACCCAGTCTGTGGCAGCAATGGCGATGCGCGTCAATCTTGCCCGCCGGATGTTGAACAAGGATGTCAAAGAGGCGACCAAGGAGCTAGTAAAAATCGAGGAACTGGCGCACCGCACGACCAAGGAGATCCGCCATATGCTGTTCACACTGCGGCCGCTGATCCTCGAGTCGCAGGGCTTGAGCGCAGCGCTGCATGCCATGGCAGAGAAGATGAGAGAAACCTTCAGCCAGAACGTGATCATTAACGTCGATGAAGCCATCCTCGAGGATATGGAAATGGGCAAGCAGGGGGTGATCTTTTATATCATCGAGGAGGCAGCCAACAATGCCCGCAAGCATGCCAATGCCCCTCACATCTGGGTGCGGCTGCGACCCTTCGAAACGGGGATCGCGCTCCTGGAGATCGAGGACGATGGGCTGGGCTTCGATGTCGCCGCTGTGAACAAATCTTATGACAAACGCGGCAGTCTGGGAATGGTCAACCTGCGCGAGCGCACGGAGCTGGTCAATGGTCTGCTCAACATGGACTCCGCGCCCGGTAAGGGAACCTGCGTGCAGGTCTACATCCCGCTCACTGAGGAAGCCGCAGATCAGTTGCATCACGGGAAGATGTAGACGCTGTGTAGTTTTCGCCTTATGTTAACCAGATTCCGAAAGGAGCCGTTCTAAAACTGGCTTCGCACTCATCACCGCCTTTGCCCGATGGCTGAGGCGGTTTTTTTCTTCCATAGAGAGCTCTGCCATGGTCTTCCCCAGATCTGGCAAGAGAAAGATAGGATCATATCCGAAACCGCCAGAGCCATGTTCTTCGGGGATGATCTCACCTTTACAGTAGCCTTCGGCAATGTGAGTTTCTCCACCAGGGACGGCAACCACGATCGTGGCGTGGAAGCGCGCAGACCATGGACGAGGCTGGTCCTTCAGATTCCTTATCAGGACGGCGCGACGCCCGGCATCGGAGAGTTTTGCACCGTCTATAGACCCATACCGGGCGGAATACAAGCCCGGCGCGCCATCCAGCGCATCCACCTCCAGGCCGGAGTCGTCGGCGAGGGAGATCAGGCCGCTGGCTTGTGCAAAAGCGATGGCTTTCTTGGTGGCGTTTTCGGCGTAGGTGGCGCCATCTTCAACTACATCCAGATCTAGGGCGATTTGTGCAGGCGTGATGAGCTCGACTCCCGTATCTGTGAGTAGATCATGCAATTCTTTGATTTTGCCTTTGTTGTTGGTGGCAATAAGCAGCCGGCGTGATCCTTCCCTGTTGGGCATGTTTATATTTCCTGCTCCTGCTGGCGGGACGCCCCAGCGCTTTGCACAATTTTTTCGATTGCCCATTTTGCATGTTCGCGCACTATAGGCTCATCGTCGTTCAGGGCATGCTGCAAAACGGGCAGATCATGCATACGTCCGGTGTTGCCGAGAGCAACGGCGACGTTGCGCAGATAACCGCGGCGCTTGGCGCGTTTAACGGGGCTTCCCTTGAAGCGGACGTTAAAGGCTTGAGGCGTGAGAGCCAGCTCGCCTATCAGCGAAGGTTGCTCTTCGTCGTTCTCGAAAGCGGAATCGCCCTCAGTGGCAAACCGGTTCCACGGGCAGACCATCTGGCAGATGTCACAGCCGAAGGTCCAGCCGCCGATTTTGTCCCGCAGCTCGACGGGGATATCTTCCTTGAGCTCGATGGTCAGATAGGAAATACAACGGGTCGCGTCGATGGTGCGGTCTGGCAGGATGCAATCCGTAGGGCAAGCCTCGATGCAGCGGGTACAGGTGCCGCAGTGGTCGGTGACCAGCGGCGGGTCGGGTTCGAGCTCAAGATCGAGCAGGATTTCGGACAGGAGGAAGTATGAGCCGTGAGCAGGGTTGATGAGACAGGTATTTTTCCCGATCCAGCCGATGCCGGCGCGCTGGGCGAGGTCCCGCTCAAGAAGGGGACCCGTGTCGGTATACCAGCGGTTCTTAACCGGAGCTCCGACCTGCTCTTCGATAAAGGCAACGAGCTCTTTCATGCGTGAAGGCAGCACATCGTGATAATCTGCGCCCCGGGCATAAGCGGCGATCCCACCCACTTCCTTAGAATAAGAAGGAGGAGAATAAGGAGTTGCCAGCACGAGAATTGATTTGCACTCAGGCAGGATCTCACGCGGGTTTGCGCGGCGGAGGCGTGAACGATCTGTGGCGAGATAATTCATCGTGCCGTGACGTCCCTGAGCGAGCCAGTTTTCAAATGTAGTGTAATGGGGAGGCGGTTCAGGAGTCGTCACGCCAGCCAGGATGAATCC
>DAIQBG010000040.1:0-25273 GCA_036781265.1 Anaerolineales bacterium
ATTGCCTACATAAAGTTTCGCTTCCATAGCAATACTCTTCTCCTGAGTGTGGGCTGTGAGAGTGAAGCCGCTTTCACAGCGATAAGGATTTCAATGTGCATGACTGCCAGCGATCACAGACACCCAGGTGCCAAGAAGCGTCCCGTCAACAGCTCGCGGGACTGTACCAATTCCCTCTGATTGTCGGACCACCATTCATCCATGCAACCAACTCTGCGATTGTAGCACAAGAGGCATGGACTTGCTAGCAACTCGGCAGCCAGAAGCGTAGCCAGTTCTCTTTTTCGGGCAATGAGAACTGAATCCCGGCCTCGAGCTGATCCAGGGAAGCCTTTTCCGCACCGAGCGTTTCCGCCACGCGCGGATTGGCAACCCGTCCAAAGATCCGAGTGCGGAAATTCTGGAGCCATGCGATGATCTGACCATAACGAGGGGCGCTGAGTGTCACGATGGGCCACACCCGGCGCGCCGGACCGCGCAGTAGAAGCCAGCGGAAATTCTGCACGCACTCAGGATCCAGGATTGCCATTGACTCTAGATCGTCCACCAGCATCAATAGAGCCTGCTGCGAGTTCCGGTTTGAATGCGCCCAGGCGGCCAGTGAGTTGATAAACTGAGGGACATCATCGTTCCCAACCGGGAAAACCCCCATCCGGTGCGGAGTGAGGGGAAGGTTCGCCCATTCGTCGGGGTAGTTTGTGATGACACCATACTGAACTGTACCAGCCTCGTGCGTCTGGGTCAGTGCCTGCACGATTGTTTGCAGGAATTTCGTTTTGCCCGAACCGGGATCACCGGTGATTAGCAGTGGCCCTGGGTGGGCGTCATGCAGATTCAACAGCACCGGCAGACCATCGGAGGCGATCCCCAGCAACAACGCCTGTGCCGGAATGGACCCGATCTTCGCAAGGGCATCGCTCAGAGCGGGCACAGATGGCACCAGCTTGGCGGCACGGGAAACTTCGGGCGTCGCTGACTGTAGCTCAGTCAGGGCCTGAAGCGCTGAAGAGAATCGACGATTGGGAGCCATCCGTCCTCCTTTTGATAAATAGAACGCATGTTCCATTTTACACCCCTCTTCTCTGCCATCGTCAAGGGTCCTATCTTAAAGTTTCAGTCGATCACAAAGAAGTCAGGATGCAGATCATGTGGGACAAGCTCACCCATTTCTGCCAGGCCTCATACTGCTGCTCCGCTTCAGTTGCTTTTGTTTACGTGCAATTTGTTTCCTTCTGTGCGACAACGATCTCCTTCGACTCGATCACTTCCGCCTGCAACTTCCCTGCGGAGATTTCGCGCAATTGAGTTTGGAAGGCGGTGAAAGTTTCGACCGGAAACTGTAGAGTCAGCGTAATATCTGCTGCGAAGTCTTCGTCGAGAATTTCCCCGCCGTGACGGGTGACCATCAAACGCAGCCGCTCCAGCAAAGGATACGGAATTGCAAGCAAGGCCACGTACACCGG
Organism: Anaerolineales bacterium; assembly: GCA_036781265.1. Lineage (GTDB taxonomy): Bacteria > Chloroflexota > Anaerolineae > Anaerolineales > Villigracilaceae > Defluviilinea. The sequence continues at coordinate 1,464 of DAIQBG010000040.1, forward strand.
AACCCGCCGTCCGCGCCGAACTGCCCTGACTACCATCTGCGTTGCCTCGGTGTAAGCTTTGACAAGTCCGCCCGTGCCAAGCAGGGTTCCCCCGAAATAACGTGTGATGACAACTGCGACATCCCCCAGCCCGCTTCCGCGCAGAACTGCCAGAGCAGGTTTTCCAGCCGTGCCTGAGGGCTCGCCATCGTCCGAGAAATATTCGATGAGTGTATTACCGCCCCCGATGATATAGGCAGGAACGTTATGGCTCGCATCGGCAAATTCGGTTTTGATCCGGGTGATGAAAGCCCTGGCTGCATCAATGCTAAAGACCGGCGCCAGCGTGGCAATGAATCGTGAATGGAGGGCCATATGCTCGCGGCGGATTTCTTTGAGAGGAATGTCATAAAGCTTGGGCATCACGTGGATTGTACTGGATAACAATCGAACGAGTCTTCCTCAAGCTGATGAACTGCGATGAGCCACAGGCATGCAAGAAAAAAGTAAAATAGAGACGGCAAAGAATCCCATGGATATTCAGTCTCGACTCTCGGAGCTCATTCCCGCCACTCGCGTCCACACGCGCCTGATCGACCGCATTGCGTATGCCAACGATGCCTCGTACTTTCATCTCGTGCCCCGGGCAATCGTGCAGCCGGCTTCCATCGAAGAGATCCGGGCGCTCTTCAAGTTTACCCGGCAGCATCGCATCCCGATGACTTTCCGCGCCGGGGGGACGAGTCTTTCGGGGCAGGCGGTCACGGATGGCATCCTGGTGGATATATCCAAGCACTGGGGGAATTATCGTATCGAGGAGAACGCCCGGCTGATCCGGACACAGCCGGGGATCGTTGGAGGATTTCTTAATAATGTGCTCAGGCCTCACGGCCGGCGCATTGGCCCTGACCCGGCATCCATCGATGCCTGTATGATAGGCGGCATCCTTGCCAACAATTCCAGCGGTATGTGCTGCGGCGTGACAGAGAACGCCTACCAGACGCTCCATTCGATGACCATGGTCCTTCCCAACGACCTGGTCCTCAACACTGCCGACCCGGACGCTGCTGCGCAGCTCCACGAAGGCGCGCCCGAAATCGAAAAAGGCTTGCTCGAGCTCAAAAGGAGATTGCTCAGCTCTGCCAGTGGCAGAACGCTCAGGGGGGAGAGCGAAACTCTAGCCGAGCGCGTTCGTCGCCGTTACCAGATGAAGAATAACAACGGCTATTTGCTCAATGCCTTCCTCGATTTTGAGACCCCTCTCGACATCCTGACTCACCTGCTGATCGGTTCGGAGGGCACGCTCGGGTTTATTGCCGAAGCGGTACTCCATACCCTGCCAGATTATCCTCGGCGCTACACGGGGCAACTCTACTTCCGAACTTTACAGGATGCAGCAAATGCCGTCTTTCCCCTCCAGCAATCCGGAGTGCGGGCTGCAGAGATCATGGACAGGGCTGCCCTTCGCTCCGTTGAAAATAACCCCGGAGTCTCGTCCATTCTGCGCAGTCTTCCGGAGGGTGCGACAGCGATCCTCGTTGAGTACCAAGCCGCAGATAGCGAGACAATACGGATGTTCCGGAATAAAGCGGAACAGGTTCTCAAGCAAATCCGTTTGCTGCACGATCCTGAATTCACCGATGACCCTATGGAACAAGCCGGGTTATGGAAAATACGCAAGGGAATTATTCCATCGATTGGCAGCATGCGGGCTCCCGGAACCGTCTCAATCAACGAAGACGTTGTCTTCCCGGTCTCCGATCTTGCGGATGCCGTCACCGATCTGCAAAAGCTATTTGTGGATTTCGATTATCCGGATGGGGCTGTGTTCGGGCATGCCAAAGACGGAAATCTGCACTTCCTCATCAACCAAGCGTTCGACTCGGATTTGGACGTCGCTCACTATGGACGCTTCATGCAAGCCATGGTGGAAATTGTCAGCGGGAAGTACGACGGAGCACTGAAAGCGGAGCATGGTACGGGCCGCAATACTGCGCCATTCGTGGCAACCGAATGGGGGGAGGAAGCCTATGCCATCATGCGCGACTTGAAATCCCTGCTCGACCCTGACAATATGCTCAATCCGGGCGTTGTCATCAACCCGGATCCGAAAGCTCACATTACGCACGTGAAAAGTATGAGACTCGTCGCCCCCGGGGTGGATAAGTGTATCGAATGCGGGTTCTGTGAATCCAAATGCCCGTCCCGGCGGCTGACGTTGACCCCCCGCCAGCGGATCGTGGTACAGCGTGAGATTGCCCGCCTGACGGCACTCGATGCGGACTCTGCCGAGGCGGGTTCGCTTAAAGAAGATTTTGGCTACGCGGGCATCGACACCTGCGCCGCAGACGGGCTGTGCGCCACCGCTTGCCCGGTAGGCATCAATACCGGCAGCTTCGTCAAGCAACTTCGCGCCGAGACAGTCAAGAATGAAACGCTCGCTGTCCGGATTGCAGAGCATTTTGCAGTGGCCGAGAACGCAATTGGCTGGAGCGTCCGCGTCGGACACATGGCGGAAGGAGTGATCGGTGTGGACGGGGTCCGCTCTATTTCGCTGGCCGCTGAACGAATAACCGGCACAACGCTGCCGAAGTGGAATCATTCCATTCCGATATCAGACCCCAAAATTTCCCGATCCTGGAAACACCATCGACTGGAGCCGTTGGACTCCAAACGATTTGTCTATTTTGCCTCCTGCATCTCGCGGCAGCTCGGCACTCCAAAGAACGATTCTCAATCATCGAATGAGGAGCATCTCTCCCTGATGCAAGCGCTTGTTGCCGTCGCCACACGTGCGGGCATCTCCCTTCAGGTTCCCTCGGACACAGCAGGTCATTGCTGTGGGATGCCTTTCGCGTCCAAGGGTTATATTACGGCGTATCGGCTAGCACTTCACAATACGCTGCACAGAATGTGGAAATGGTCCGAAGGCGGCAAGCACCCCATTGTCGTCGACACCACATCCTGTACCTGTACATTACGAACATGTACCGGGGATCTTAACGGTGAGGATCATGAGCTCTGGCGCCGGCTAACCTTTTTGGACGCGATTGAATTTCTGCATGATTGCATCCTGCCCAAGCTACACATCGATCCCCTCGACGAAGACGTGGTTCTGCATCCCAATTGTTCGGCGCGCAGGCTGGGGTTGGACTCAAAGATGCTCTCCATCGCGGAGCGGTGTGCCCAATCCGCGACCATCCCGTTCCACCTCGGTTGTTGTGCGTTTGCCGGCGACCGCGGCTTGCTCTTCCCTGAGCTGACGGCCTCGGCGACGGAAAAGGAGGCTGCCGAGGTTCTTTCCGGCGAATATCAAGGCCACTATTCCTCCAACATCCCGTGTGAGATCGGCATGTCGGAAGCCACGGGGATGAATTATATGTCCATCATCTATCTGGTAGAGAGAGCATCGAGAACCCGATGACCCATCGCTTTCCTAGAGAATTTTTGTCCCGCCTGCCCAGCCGTTTGCGGAAAACATTCCTCAGCCTGAAGACCCCTTTTGCTATCCAACAATATCTGGACAGTATGCCTTACGTCGGCGAGGAACGCGATCGTTCACCGCTCAACGTGATGCTGGACGGACAGTGTCACTGCCTGGATGGAGGCTTCCTGGCCGCCTTAGCCCTGTGGCATATTGGCTTCCAGCCGCTGCTGATCGACATCGTGCCAGAGCACGGTAAGGATGACGATCATGTGCTGGCGTTGTATCAAATCGAGGGCCGCTGGGGAGCGCTGGCAAAGTCCAACTACATCAACCTGGGATTTCGCGAGCCTGTGTATAAGAGTCTGCGTGAACTGGTCATGACTTATTTCGAGCATTACGTCAGCATTCACAAGGAAAAGATGCTGCGCGGCTACACCCGTCCACTGGACGCTTCGAAATATCTCCACCTCAGTTGGGCCTGGGACGAGGAGGGTGCCAATGTGCTGTATTACAAGCACTTCTACGGGCGCGCAGCTATTCCTCTCATCACGCCGAGCATGGCAAGGCGCCTCAACGCGGTCACGGATAAGGCATATCAGGCAGAGACCTTGCATACGAACTTAAAAGAGTCCTTTGGAAACCGAATAGATTGAACCGGAAGAGCCGACAGGCGGTTCCTGTATAATTCTTGTAACCGCAGTGTGAAGGAGTTGCACATGGGAAGCCTCGAAAAGTCTGTCTTTATCAGTTACCGACGCACAAACCTGCCGTGGGCGCTGGCGATCTATCACCATTTGCGTCACCATGACTACGATGTCTTCTTTGATTACGAAAGTCTCAAGAGTGGGGATTTTGAGCAGATCATCGACCAGAACATCAAGGGCAGGGCGCACTTCCTCGTCATCCTGACACCTTCGGCACTGGAACGCTGCAACGAACCCGGGGACTGGCTGCGGCGCGAGATTGAAACAGCCATCGATGAAAAACGAAATATCATCCCTCTTTTTCTCGAGGGGTTCAGCTTTAACACGCCATCTATTGCGCAGTATCTGACCGGTAAGCTGGCGCTCTTAAGAAAATACAACGGATTAAACGTACCATCCGACTATTTCGACGAGGCGATGACAAGGCTGCGGAAAGAACGGCTGAACGTTTCGCTCGATGCCGTTCTCCATCCTGTTTCCAGCTCCGTTCAAAAAGCGGTCAAGGAGCAACAAGCCGCTGCGGACCATGCTACCCAGATCGAGCAAAGCGAACTATCCGCGCAGGAATGGTTCGAGCGAGGCTATAAGCACCTCGAAGGCAAGAACTACGACGAGTCCATTCGCTGTAACAGCCGGGTCATTGAGCTGCAGCCGGATTTTGCCCTGGCATATGTCAATCGGGCAGCGGCCCGCGTGGATAAGGGTGAGATCCTGGAAGGCATCGAAGACTGTAATACGGCCATGCGCCTCGACCCGGAGATCTTTAATCCCTACTACATCCGAGGCCTGGCCTACGATGTGCAGGGCGATATTGAAAGTGCCATTCGTGATTATACCGAGGCGATTGCCCGCAACCCCAACCACAGCAGCTCGTATCTGAACCGCAGCAAAGCACACATTGCAAATCAGGCCTGGGACGTTGCCATTGCGGATGCCAACCAGGCAATTCGCCTGGAACCCAGACTGGCCTCGGCATATAACAACCGAGGGGTCGCTCGTCTGAATAAGGGGGATGTAGAAGGCGCCATCCGCGACTGCACAGAAGCGATCCGCCTGGACCCGACGTTTGCCCTGGCTTACAACAACCGCGGCACGGCACGCCTGCGCAAACCGGATCTCGATGGAGCTCTCCAGGATTTCAATGAAGCAATCCGGCTTGATCCCAATCATGCTGACGCATACCTGAGCCGAAGTCATATCTATTTTCAGAAGGGCGATCTGGACAGGGTCATCGAGGATGCCACTCAGACCATCCAGATCAACCCGAATAGCGCCACAGCCTACAATAATCGGGGCGTAGCTCGTCTGCAGAGAGATGACATCGATGGGGCGATTGAAGACTTTACAGACGCGATCCGCATCGATCCAAACTTCGTCCTGCCCTATGGCGGGCGCGGGGACGCCTGGTGGGTGAAGGAAGATTATTATCTAGTCCTGGCAGATTATCAAAAGTATCTCGACCTGGGTGGTGAAAACGCAGACTTCGTACGCGAACGCATGGCGGAAGCCGAGCGCAAGCTGAGAAACTGACTCGCCTATTTGTTTCCCACAGCATCTAATGTTTGCAGCGGGATAAGACGAAGAAAAAGCAACAACAGACCAATACTGGCAATCCCGCCCATTGCAAACATGACGCGGATGCCCCAGACTTCGGCGATGAACCCTGCCAACAGGGCGCCGATGGGACCGATCCCCCAACTGATGAAGCGGCTGGCGCTGTATACCCTGCCGAGCAGCTCGCCGGGCACTCGTCGCTGGCGGATCGAGGCAACCAGGATCACCCACACCGTGGCACCCGCTCCGGCAAAGAAAGCTGCGGCTCCAACTGCAAACGGATTCGACGTCAGCGCCGGGACACCCACGAGAAGACTCGTGCCGACAAAATCGAGAGCCAGCGCGTTGCGCGTCCCGATGCTTTTTTCGAGGCGCGCACAGACGGCCGAGCCCAGCAGCCCACCGATCGCCATCGCCGTCAGGAAGATGCCGTATTGGGATGTACTCAGGCCCATCGGACCAGGAGTCACCGCATAAAGCACAATCAAAGCTCCCCAACCGGACCAGAAAAGATTCATGGAAGCCGTGAACAGGGTCAGGTCGCGAATGAGGCGGTCCTTCCAGAGGAAACGTAATCCCTCTGTGACATGTCTCCATCCCTGTGGTTTGATCGGTTGATCAACCTGAGTACTTGCGTGAAAAGAACCGCGCATCCACAGCAGCGCGATGCCCGCCGCGATGTACAGGATGGTACTGGATCCGGCGGCGATTGCAAATCCGGCGCCAGCCAAGTAGCCGGCTAGAGGAGGTCCGAGGAATGTGTTGGTGACGGTCTGTGCGCCGGTGATACGGGCATTTGCCCAGGTGAGACGATCTTTCGCTACCACCGAAGGCACAATGGATGTGAGAGCTGTATCCACAAGGGTCTCACCCATGCCCAGTAACAGTGCAACGACATAAAGTATCGGTAAAGAGAGATACCCTCCGATCACTGCCAATGTTAGAGCGGACAGAATGATAATGCGTCCACTGTTTACCCACAGCATGACTTTGCGCCGGTCGGAGTGATCTACGATGCTCCCGGCTTGAAGTGCAAAGATCAGCCAGGGCAGGCTGAACATCACACCGAGCAGCGCGATCAGGGAGGGCGAGCGAGTTAACCCGGCTGCCAGCAGGGGCAGGGTGACCTGGTAAAGCCCATCTCCCAGGTTCGAAAAACTGTTCGCGCTCCAGAGCTTCCAGAAATTACCGGTCAAAGCATGTGTTGAGTCAGGTGGCCTGTCCGTGAGCATATCTTTATTCGCAGGGCTGGTTTCCAAAGATCAAATCCTTTACCAATAAAATAGTTTTTGATGGTAATATCATAGTCGCGAGATTGTTACCTGTCAATGGCAGTTTGGTGGTAAAATTAGAATATGAGCGAATTGGTTCGAACCCTGGAAACACTTGAGCTCGTCGGTGGTGCGCTCTGCCTGGACTTCGTGAATACCGTCAACTCCCGCGTACATCCGGAACATGAGTACTTGATGGACTATGCAGCCCTGGTTAATTGGGCCAACATGGTAGGAATTCTCTTCCCCGCTCAGACAAGGCAACTTCAAAAACAGGCAGCGCATGCTGGTAGACAGGCAAACGCTGCTCTTAAGCAAGCGCTAAAATATAGAGAGCTGCTTTACCGTATCTTCTTAGGTGTTACAAGAGGCGCTGAGTCAGGGAAAAAGGACATGCAGGCATTTGTCACTGCCTATGGCGAGGGAATTTCACAGAGCCGGCTCACCAAGCATGATGATCATTATGCAGTGACATGGAAAGCCGAGGAGGCACTCGATGCCCTCTTATGGCCGGTTCTCCACTCGGCGGGAGAGCTGCTTCTGCATGGAGATCTAGATCACGTGAAGGAATGCCCCGGCTGCGGCTGGTTGTTCCTGGATACTTCAAAGAACCAGAGCCGGCGCTGGTGTAGTATGAACACCTGCGGGGCAAGGGACAAGATGCGACGGTATCACAAGAGAAAACGGACGAAATGAGACTTTTGCTCTTATAAACCTGACAGGTCCTTTTATTCGGAGTTGTGAAAATAATCCTAAAATTGACTTTTCCCCAAAATCCCATACTATTTATTAAGAACTCTGCTAGACAAGGGCATGGATTCACCTATGGCAAAAGTCTTCGTTTCTTATTCCCGTAAGGACATTGAGTTCGCCAAGCGCCTCACCACCGAGCTGCAAAAGTGTGACCTGGATTTCTGGATCGACTGGGAGGGTATCCCGCCGACCGTGGATTGGTGGAGGGAGATCGAAAAGGGTATTGAAGAAGCGGATGTATTTGTTTTTCTCATCAGTCCCGACTCGGCGAGATCAAAAGTGTGCGGGCAGGAGATAGAGGTGGCGGTCAAGAACGCAAAGCGCATTATCCCTCTTGTTGTGCGTGACATCACAGGTGAGGAAGCGCCAAAGCAATTGAGCCATTTGAATTGGATCTTCTTCCGTGAAAATGACGATTTTGATGCAGCGATCGACAAGCTGATTACCGCCATCCAGACGGATTACGAATGGGCAGCCACACACCGGCGGTTGCAGGTCAAGGCATTGGACTGGGAGCGGAATAGCAAAGAGAGTGGGTTTCTGCTGCGCGGCGCGGATCTGCTGGATGCCGAACAGGACCTTGCGGCCAATACGTCCAAAGATCCACATCCGACCGATTTGCAGCGTGAGTATGTATTTAGAAGCAGAGAGGCTACAGACAGGCAGAGAAGACTTCTCACTAGTATTTCGATCGCAGGTGTGATCGCTTTAGCAGTGCTGGCCGTGTTTGGATTTTATCAAGCGAATGAGTCTGCAGTCAGTAGAGATGCAGCACAAGCAGCTAGCACTCGCGCTGTTACAAATGAGCGAGAAGCACAAAAACAGGCTGCTACGGCTCAAGCTGCGAGTACTCTTGCACTGGTAAATGAAAAAGAAGCACAGGAACAAGCTCGGATAGCCCTTGCTCGACAACTGGCTGCTCAGGCTCAATCCTTAGACCTTGCGCGGAATTCTAAGCAAATGATTGCTGTCTTGCTGAACATTCAATCTTTGAAGCTTTTTCCAAACACAGACGCTGCCAACTTTTTGATTAACCATAATCTTTCCGCTCAATCAGTGAGTTTCATCCTCCATGATGGCGCTGTGAACTCGGTTGCCTTTAGCCCCGATGGTAAGTACGTGGCGTCCGGAAGCAGCGATGCAACCATCCGTATCTGGAAAACGGTCACCGGAGAAGAAGTCGCCCTTTTGAATCACAGTGATGCTGTCAGGTTCGTTGCGTTCAGCCGGGATGGTAAATTCGTCGTCTCAGGCAGTGATGACAAGACAGCCCGCGTATGGCGAATCACTACAGGGAAAGAAATAGCACGGATGCAGCATGGCGACGTTGTAACCGCGGTCGCCTTTAGCCCTGACGGTAAATTGGTGATATCCGGCAGCTATGACACCACTGCACGCATCTGGGAGGCCGCTACGGGGGACCAAATTGCTCAACTAACACATGATGGCGAGGTAACTTCGGTTACGTTTAGTCCAGATAGCAGCTATGCACTCTCGGGTAGCGTTGACAGCACTGCTCAAGTATGGGATGCAGTTACCGGGAGAGTTGACCAGATCGCTAACGAAGCGGCAATATACTCAGTTGCTTTTGGTCCGAATAACAGATATGTGATACTGGGCTTGATCGGGAACAAGGTTCATATCTGGGATGTCGTTAACAGAATGAGTATTGCTCACATGACTCATGAGAGCACAGAAATCAACTTCTTTGATATAACTTCCTCTGTGGCCTTTAGCCCGGACGGTCAATACGTGGTTTCAGCAAGCGATGAAAATTCTGCCCGGGTTTGGGAGACTGAGAACGGAAGAGAGTTAGCTCGAATGACACATGACGCCAACGTCGTCAGTGTCGAATTCAGCCTCGATGGCAACTATTTGGTGTCAGGAAGTCTCGATGGGACCGCAAGAGTGTGGAAAGCCGCGTCTGGGAAAGAAGTCGCTCGAATGACACACGATGATGCTGTAAATTCCGTGGCTTTCAGCCCAGATGGAAAATATGTTGTCTCAGGAAGTGATGACAAAACAGCCCGCGTATGGGAAGCTTCCACAGGAATAGAAACTGCTCGAATGATGGTTTATGACAATCCTGTAGCTTTTAGTCCGGATGGCGAGTACATTCTCGCTGGCGCTGATGATCACACTGCCTACGTCTGGAGCTTCTCCTCAGGAGTGGAAATTGCCCACATTGCTGATTATGTAAGCGCTGCTATTTTTAGCCCGGATGGTAAATTCGTAGCCTCAGCAGATGACTATAACACCATCCGTCTGTCGGAAACCGCCACAGGACAAGAAAAGGTTCAGATGATGCATGACAGCTCCATCTCTGCAGTGGCCTTTAGCCCAGACGGCAGGTTCTTGGCTTCGGGCAGCTACTACGATCGAACGGTCCGTGTTTGGGAAACCGCGACCGGAGAGGAAGTTGCCCGTGTGACCTATGATGACAACAAGGGGACTGCCTCCTTTGATAAGATAAATTCTGTTGCCTTCAGTCCGGATGGCAAATATGTGGTTTCAGGAATTTGTGATTTAGAATTCGATACCTCTGAACTAGGTTGCGAAGAAGGTTCGGCACGTATGTGGGAGGTAGCAACAGAAACGGAAATTGCACGGCTTCCCCATGATGATGTTGTTGTCTCTGTTGCATTCAGCCCGGATGGCAAGCTTGTGGTTTCAGGAAGTTGGGATGGGACGGCTCGTGTGTGGGAGGCCGGCACCGGAAGTGAAATTGCGGAACTGCTCCATGATTCTATGGTTGTCTCCGTCGCGTTCAGTCCAGACGGCGAATATGTGGTTTCAGGAAGCTGGGACGGGACGGCTCGTATCTGGGAAGTGGCGAGCGGAGATGAAGTGGCCCGTGTGTCTCACGATGGTGCAGTGCACTCTATCTCTATCAGTCCGGATGGCAACTATGCAGTCTCGGGCAGTGATGACAGAACCGCGCGTGTGTGGGAAGTCCCTTCGGGGAACGAAGTTGCCCGAATGACTCACGAGATTGCCGTGCAGTATGCCGAATTTAGCCCCGACGGCAGATATGTCATATCAAACGACGGTACGATCTCAAGGGTATGGTTGTGGCAATGGGAAGACTTAATCGAAAGAGCATGTGCCTATCTTCCGCGAAACATTACGCGCGCCGAATGGGCACAATTCATCGGTGATGCTCTGCCTTATGAGCAGGTTTGTAAGAATCTGCCGAATGATCCGGAAGTATCAATTTTCCAGACGGTTACCCCGTAAAATCTACTGCCCCTGCATACACCTTAATACCTCCCCCTCTGCACCACCGCTTCGGGATTCGGCAAATCACTCTCCCTGGCCGGGAAGACCTGCACGGCGCAGGCTTTGAATTCCGGGATCTTCGCCTGGGGGTCGAGCGCGTCGTTGGTCAGCAAATTCGCCGCGGCTTCGGCGAAATGGAAGGGGATGAACACCACTCCCACGGTTGTCTTCTCCGTGACCGTTGCGCGCAGCACTACTTCGCCGCGCCGCGACGTAACCCGCACCGGGTCATTATTGCGGATGCCGTGGATCTCCGCGTCGGCGGGGTGGATCTCGACCCGCGCTTCGGGATAGGCTTCGTCGAGCACAGAATTGCGCGTCATCGTGCCGCCGTGCCAGTGCTCAAGCACGCGTCCGGTAGTGAGGATGAAGGGATACTCGTCGTCGGGCTCTTCCATAATATGGACGTAGTCGAGAGGGATGAACTTGCCCGGCCCGCGCGGGAAGGAATCTGTGAAGAGCGTCGGGGTGCCGGGATGGTTGAAATCGGCCACGGGGTAGATCAAACCTACTTTCTCAATACGATCGTAGTTGATGCCTGCGTAATCTGCATTGATGCTCGCCATCTCGCGCAAGATTTCCTCCGGCGAGAAATAATCCCACTTCGCGGTGGGACGCCCCAGGCGTGATTCGATCCGCTGCGCCAGATCGCAAACGATCTGCCAGTCGGGGCGCGCCTGCCCCCGGGGTGGATGAGCGGCGCGGACGCGTTGCACGCGCCGGTCGGTGTTCGAGAATGTGCCGTCTTTTTCCGCGAAGGGGGTAGCAGGCAAGAAGACATCCGCGAATGCACCCGACTCGTTGATGAAGATATCCTGCGAGACGAGGAATTCAAGCTGTTGCATGTGCTGGCGGGTGAGATTTAAGTTTGGCTCGGTCATCATCGGGTTCTCGCCCATGATATAGAGCGCGCGCACGCCGCCAGGGTGTGCCTGAGAGAGGATTTCCGTCGTGGTGAGTCCTAGCCTGCGCGAGAGGCCGCCCGGCTCCACGTTCCAGGTCCGTTCCCACTTTACCGCATTCTCTTCGTTATCCACGCGCATATAACCCGGGTAATGAAATGGCATCGCGCCCATGTCGCTGGCGCCCTGGACGTTGTTCTGCCCGCGCAATGGGTTGAGACCGGTGCCGTCCCTCCCGATGTGACCTGTCAGAAAAGCAAGATGAATCAGCGCCAGGGCCGAGGCTGTGCCATGCGAGAGCTGGGAGATACCCATGCCCCAGTAGATCGCTGCATTCTTTGCGGTGGCATACATGCGCGCGGCTTTGCGGATATCTTCCGCAGGCACACCGGAAACCTCCTCGGCATACTCGGGTGTGAACTTTTCCAGTGACTCGACAAAGTCATGAAAGCCCTCCGTACGATTGGCTATAAATTCGTGATTAACAAGTCCTTCCTTCACGATCACGTGCGCCATAGCACTGAAGACGGGCACATTTGTACCAGGCTTGAGCGGAAGCCACAGCTCGGCAAAGTCCACCAGCTCGATGCGGCGCGGATCCACGACGATCATCTTGGCGCCGTTCTTTCGCACAGCCTCCTTCATCTGCAGGGCGATGATCGGATGGTTTTCGCTCGTGTTCGACCCGGTGACAATGAATACATCATTGAGCATGACCTGGGAGGCGGTGTTGCTCATCGCGGAGGAGCCAATCGCCTGCTGTAGAGCCACCACCGACCCGGCATGGCAAAGGCGCGTGCAGTGATCCACATTGTTCGTGCGGAACAGGGCGCGGTACATTTTCTGCAAGAGATAGTTGTCTTCGTTGGTCGCTTTGGCGCAGCAATAGACTGCCATCGCATCGGAGCCATCGCGCTGATAAATGCGCACAAGGTTGTCGGCAACAAGATCCAGGGCGGTTTCCCAGTCGGTCTCCACCCAGTCCCAATCGCTGGAGAGCAGCGAGCCGATGATTGGAAGACCATTTGTACTCACGGCAAAAACCTGCTCGCGACCCTCAGGCTTGGACTTGCCTTCGAGCAGGTATCTGCGCGCTAACGGTGTTGTCACCCGCTTTGGATGATAGACAAAATCATAGCCAAAGCGGCCCTTCACACACAGGTTGCCATGATTGACAGGGGAATCAAACGGAGATGTGACTTTGAAGATGTGGTCATCTTTGACATGCAACTGCAAAGTGCAACCGACCCCACAATAAGGACAGGTCGTCGTTGTGACACGATCCGCTGTTATCATAACGTCTCCTCGGGCAGCCCGGTACCCAGGCTCTTCTTTGCCTTTATCCTTATTGCATCCATCTGGCTACGGTGCTCTGCCTCATGCTGCATAAGATGGTGGAGGGCGTACATGGGCGAAATTTCATATTCAGGGAGCTCTCGCAACTCTTTGAAATTCTCTACCGCTATTAGCGAGAACTCCTGAAGCAAGTTTTCACGTACTTTTTCCAGGCGCTGTAAATGTTCGACCATAGACGCAGAAACGGAGGTCAGTTTTCCGTCCGCAGCGCGAACATCATAGGGAAACAAGGACTCGATCTCGGTTGGAAAAGGAGCCTGCAGAATGTCCTCGTACAGCCAGCTGGCCTCAATCGCCGCCAGATGATACAGAATCGTGCCAATACTTTCGCCCCCGTCCTCGGTCACAAAATCCAGCCAGTGCGGATCGATTCGCTCGACCACCCGGAGTGTTCTCGAGCGCGCATCCTGCAAAGCAGAGAGCCAGACGCCAACTTCATCCGGGTATCCGCGCAATGGAATCAGCTCCCGCCGGTCCTTCCGGGTCATCATTTGCGATCTTTCCTTTTTTTCCTGCCCGTATTCAAGACGCTGATCTCTTGCGGGGTCATGCCCTGTTCCAGCAGGAATTCGCGCTTGGGCTTAAGTGCGCCCGTAGGACAGACGCCCACACATTGACCGCACAAGACGCAAGTCGTTTCGGGGATGGACCTGTCAAAGAATGTGCCAATCTGAGTCTCGTAACCGCGACCCTCAAAATTGATGGCGTACGTATACTGGGCGTCATCGGCACAGACCTGGACGCAGCGCCAGCACAGCAAGCATTTTGAGTAATCACGGATGTACATTGGGTTGTCATCTTTGAGCGGGATCTCGCGGCGCTCGGCATCGGGGAAGCGATTCACGTCCACGCCGTATTCGAGCATCATCGCCTGGATATCTGCCGCCTCGGATAGATCCATGGTAGAGGCAAGCATCTCCAGTATGGTTTTGCGTGCGCGGTCCACCCTCTCATTGCGTGTCTGTACGTTCATGTTCTGTGCCGCCAGTACGATGCAGGCGGGCTGCAGCAGCCTCATTCCCTCAACTTCAACCACGCAAATCCGGCAAAGCCCGTTTGCAGTGGTGGCTTCGTGGAAGCAAATTGTCGGAATATCTTTGCCGTTTTCGCGCGCAACCTCGAGCAGGGTTTTGCCTGCTTCGGCAGTAACTTCCTGTCCATCCATCATAAATGTGATTGCCATGTTCACCTAAAGTATATGCTACTCACGTGTTCATCATCAAGCGACGCAAATATCACGTCATGCCTCGGCAAATTTCTCAGGCCAGAGCCTGATCGCGGACAACACCGCGCTGGCAGCAGTTTGACCCAGGCCACACAGACTTGCGTCCGTCATCGTCCAGCCGACGTCCTGCAGGCGAATCAAGTCGCCCTCAAGAACTCTGCCGGCTGCGATACGATCCAGGATTTCCATCTGGCGCCGGGTGCCGATCTGGCATGGATAGCACTTGCCGCACGATTCGTGAGCGAAGAAATGCCCCAGCCGCCTGAAAACGTCGCGCATATCGCGCGTCTCGTCAAAGACCAGCACCACCCCGGAACCCAGGGGCAAGCCGGCAGCTCGTAGATCTTCAAATGTCATTCTGACATCCAGATGATCCGGGGTCGCAAATGCCCCGGCCGCGCCGCCAAACAGGACAGCCTGCAATGCCTTTCCGCCCGCAACACTACCCGCCATCTCAAGCAGCTCTCGGAGCGTCACGCCAAATGGAACCTCATACAGTCCGGCTCTGGCGACATCGCCCGAGACGCAAAAGAGCTTTGGACCCGGCGATCTTTCGGTGCCAATCACACGGTATCCGCCGGCACCCTGCGTAAGGACCAGGGGGACGTTGCAAAGCGTTTCGACATTGTTGATCACCGTGGGCTTACCGAATAAACCATGGGTCGTCGGAAAAGGAGGCTTGACGCGCGGAAAACCACGCTTTCCTTCGATCGACTCGAACAGCGCTGTCTCCTCGCCACAGATGTATGCCCCTGCACCCACGCGAATCTCAATCTCAAAAGAGAAACCCGAGCCCATGATGTTCTCGCCGAGCAGATTGGCTGCTCGGGCTTCAGCGAGTGCTTTTTCAAGGACGGGGAAGATATACGGATATTCCGCGCGTATGTAAAGATATCCTTTTTGTGCACCGATGGCATAACCTGCAATCAGCATCCCTTCGAGGGTTCGGTGCGGATCATCGATCAACAGGATGCGATCCTTGAACGTGCCAGGCTCAGACTCGTCTGCGTTACAGATTACATATTTTTCCGTCCCGGGCGCTTTTGCAGCGCCTTCCCACTTGATGCCCGTGGGGAATGCTGCGCCGCCGCGCCCGACGAGACCCGCAGACTTGATCTCATTGATAATGTCATCAGGCTTCATCCCTAACGCTTTTGCCAGCGCAGGGTATGTTCCATATTGCTCCAGAGATGCAGTGCCATTTCCGCAATTGGCGGTTAATAAACGAATAGAGCCGCCCACGATAGATTGCGGGCGGCCCAGCTCATGCGTACCCTGGGAGAGGTTGATATTCGTTTCTGCTTCGTCGTCGACCAGCGCAGCGGGCGCCTGCTCACACAGCCCCAGGCAGGGACTCGCCTCGATGGTCAGAGACAGGTCGCGGGTCGTATGCCCGGGCTCCAGTCCATGCTGAGCACAGAGATGACGGAGCACACCATCGGCCTCTTTCAACGCACAGGCTTGATCGGTACAGACCCGGATAACCCGCCTGCCAACGGGTTCATTATAGAAAAGAGAATAAAACTCGATCACGCCATGGACATCCGCCAGAGGCACCCGCAGCGAACCGGCTATTGCTGCGGCGACAGGCTCGGGCAGCCAGCCATAGATTTTTTGAGCCGCATGCAGGGCAGGTAAAAGCCCCGAGCGGCCCAAAGGGATATACGGTTCGATTGCAGGGATGAGGGGTGCGAGGTCAATATCGGACATGGGGTCTCCGGGAGGGAGTATAGACCCAAACAAGGAGGAAGGCAAGTGACTTAGCCATCAAGGCATGGAAGCGCTGAGGTCCAATAACGAATCCGGTTTTTTCGTCGCTCTGCGACTGGAGGTTTATCTAAGTGTTCAAGTGTGCAGTGGGCAAGAACCTGGGCTGTCGACGGACCTGGGTGGCCTGCTCGAAGGCATAGGCAAACTTGATGAGCTCGGGCTCCCGCCATGCCTGCGCGATGAAGGAAAGACCCACCGGCAAGCCAAAGATATATCCGGCAGGCACGGTGATATGCGGGTACCCGGCCACCGCCGGAGGCGAGGTGCTTTCCATGTCCCAGTTAATCGAGTCGCCGTTGACCAGGTCGATCAGCCAGGCGGGTCCCCCGGAGGGAACGACCAGCGCGTCGACCTTGTGTTTGCGCATGGCAGCGTCGATCCCTTCCTTGCGCGAGAGGCGCAAGTTCTTCGCCAGTGCATCGCGATACTTTTTCTCGCGCAGCGACTTCCGTTCCTGCGCGGCCAGCAGATGCTCCTGGCCGAAGTACGGCATTACTTTGTGACTGTTCTCTTCATTGAATCGGATGATGTCCTCTATGGAGTGTACCTGCACACTGCCATTCACCGATTTGAGGTATTTATTAAGGTCGGCTTTAAACTCGTAATACAGAACTTCTCTTTCCGTTTTGTCGAACTTGTCGTAGTTCAAGATATTAGCCGGGTCGACAAGCACGGCGCCCAGATGTTTCATCACTTCCATGCAGTGCTCAAAGATCTTGAGGACGCGCGGGTCCGTGCCTGCCATGTTCCTTACCACGCCAATACGTGCGCCCTGCAACCCATCACGGTCGAGGAAGCGGCCGTAATTCGAGAAGCTTCGTTTCTTGCTTAACCGAGTGGCTGCGTCTTGGCCATCCGCGCCGGTCATGGCTCCCAGCAGGATAGCCGCATCGGCCACCGTGCGCGCCAGGGGACCAGCGGTATCCTGGCTGTGGGCAATCGGGATGATCCCACTGCGACTGAGCAACCCGAGCGTCGGCTTGATCCCCACGATCCCGTTGGTCTGTGCAGGGCTGATGATAGATCCATCGGTTTCGGTGCCGACGGCCGCTACACAAAGATTGGCTGCCACGGCTGCCGCGGAACCGGAGGAAGACCCGGAGGCAGAACGGTCGAGCGCGTAGGGGTTGCGCGTCAGACCGCCGCGTGAGGACCAGCCGCTGACCGAGCGCTTGCCGCGGAAGTTCGCCCATTCACTCAGATTGGTCTTGCCAAGAATAACTGCACCCGCTTTGCGGAGCTGCCTGACGACGAACGCATCTTTCACCGCGATATGCCCTTCCAGGGCAAGCGAACCCGATGTGGTTTGCATCTTGTCGGCGGTGTCGATATTGTCCTTGATCAGGATGGGGATCCCGTGCAGGGGGCCGCGTAGCTTGCCGGCCTTGCGTTCCTCATCGAGCATACCGGCGATCTCGAGAGCATCCGGGTTGAGCTCGATCACCGAGTTGATGTAAGGTCCCTCCTTATCGATCTCGGCGATGCGCTGCAAGTACAGCTCGGCGAGCCGATGCGCCGTCAGCTCCCCCGATTCCATGCGTCCCTGCAACTCCGCGATCGTCCATTCTGGAAGGATCATCCAGCCTGCTCCTTGATGTTAGCGCCCCCCGCCTGTAATGTACCGCTCCAGTTGAGAAAGCATATCTTGCTGAACCTCGATCACTTCCCTGAGAACATCGCGCACGGAGAGCAAGCCTACCAGCTCACCGCCATCGTAGACCGGCAAATGGCGGATGTTTCGATCGATCATCAGGGACATACATTCCTCGAGCGGCTGGCCGCAATCGACTGTGATCACATTCTCTGTCATAATCTCACTGACCGGCGTTTCCTTTACATTCCGTCCCTGCAGGTCCACCTTGCGGATGCAATCCCGTTCCGAAACTATTCCCACCATCTTGTCCTGGGAGACCACCAGTAAGGCTCCAATATTATGGTTTGCCATCCGTTCCAGAGCTTCGAAGACATTCGCCTCAGGCGCAATCGAAAACACCTCACGTCCTTTATTGCGGATCATATCTCGGACGGTTGTCATGGCTACGCTCCTTCCTAGAAAGATGGGGCAAAGTATAGACTCAAATTGGTCCGCTGACAAGCTAGTGCGCGGCTTCCACGAGCTTTTTGTATGGAAGGACCAGTTTACCAGCAGATGGCAAGACCCGTTTGTCTACACGCAGGCTAGAAGACAGTCTGATTCACATGCCAGGAGTCGCTGATGGCACGTATCTGATCAGAATTGAGTCCCCCGCTCTGATTTCCAGAGGTCAGGTTGAGAAATTCGTAATGTGCGGCTGTTTCAGCGTACTCGATCAAGTCCAGGGCGTGGGTCAGGGAGTCATCCGCCCTCGCCATCACCCCATGACGAGACCAAATGACTACACGATGTTCACGCAGCGCGAGCATGGTCTCCACGGTCAGCTGCGCCGAGCCCGGGAGCAAAAACGGCAGGACCCCTATCCCTTGTGGAAAAGTGAGGATGGTCTCCGGCTGCCAGCGCAGGAGGTGCTGGTTAAGATAGCTTTCATCCTGATAAGGGTCGAGATGGCTGAGAAAGGTCAGGTAGAGGGGCTGGGCATGTAAGATAGCATGCAGCCGGATATCCTTCGATCGCATCTGGTCGTGATGCACTGCCAGGTGAGAATTGAATTCGCTGGTAACGCGTGTGAACTGGCAACCCGGCGCCGTGAGCATCCGCCCCATCCGCCCACCGGGTTCGACCACAATGCAGGCCAGATTGGCGGTGGGCGCCCTGAGAATATCACGCAGACGCCGCCCCGAGCCGGTGACGATGATGGTCGCGCCCGCCAGCTCCGGCGCAGGAACGGGCAGCTCGATCATCTGCAAATCAGGAAAACAAGAGCTGACACTTAATGGTTCGCGAAAACAGACGGAAAGATTCCCCGCGGCTCCTTCCGCCGCGCCAATATCTGAGACATGCTTGCCGACCTGTCCCAGCTCGCACAGCAATTGATCGATTTCTAATCTGGCGACAGCCATGAATCCAGGAACCTTGTTCAAGACGATGCTTGCCGGGTTATTTTATCAGCGATAACACCCCCATGGCGGCTGTTGAGTTACTCGTACTTCAACGCCATCACAGGGATCATGGTCGCGGCGCGCAGGGCAGGATACAGACCGGAGATCATCCCGATGACGGTGGAAAAGACAAGGGCAAACAGAGGCAGCCAGACAGGGGTGTACACCGCCACACTGGGCGGCGGTCCGCCCTGCTGTCCTGCCTGGTTTGCCAGGTAGACGATGGCGATCACGTTCAGCCCCTGACCCGCCAGCCAGCCGATAATGACACCTCCCAGGCCGCCGATGAAGCCGATCCCGGCGGCCTCCCCCAGAAAGATGGCCAGCACGTCGCGGTTGGTCGCGCCAACTGCTTTCATCAAACCGATCTCGCGCGTCCGTTCGAGGATCGACATCGCCATGGTGTTGGCGATGCCGATAGCCGCAACCAGAAGGGCGATTGCGCCCACGCCACCAAAGATGAACTGCAGGATCACATAGAAGTTGTTGATGCCCTGCACAAAAGATTGCGGCGTAAACGCCTGGAAGCCCATGTCCGTGATCTGCTCGGAGATGTCGAGAACCTGCTCGACATCCTGCACTTTGACGATGACTTGGCTGTAACCTTCCCGGTTGTAATTGATGCGTCGGCCCTGCGCCCATTCGTTCAGGGTCTTGACTTGCTCGAGCGGAAAGTAGATCGTCCAATCGGATTCGCCGCGCGTTTCCTTCAAAACCCCGGTCACACGCAGGCTGTAATTCTTGCGAATCTCATTGCCCTGCTCATCCCATTTCATCACGATGACCTGGATTTGCTGCCCGTAAAGCTGTGGCGGCGGCGGGGGCTCCTGGCCCGGCCGCATGCGCGGGTCATAAAAATTGTTCGCGACCATCGCCCCGATCACCACCGTGCCGCGCCCCAGCTCGGTAGTCCCTTCCACCGATTCCAAACCGAGATTCCCCAGATCCGGCGTATCCACCCCGATAATGCTGACGCCGCCCTCCAGCTTCTGGTACTTAACGAGGACACCGGTCATCAGATATTCGCGCGGGATGACGGAGGCTACGCCGGGAATGGCGCGGAGCTCCTCCAGGGCAGCATTTGTCAGCAAGCGCGCCGCCTGGGGCTCGCCAGGGACTCCACGCCCGCCTCCGTCAATGTTCACCACCATGCCCCCTCCGCCTTCACTCATCTCATACGCCGGGCTGACCTGGATTTGCGTCAGGTCGCCAATGCCAAAGAGCTGCTCATTGGCGTTACGCTGTAGACCGATCGCCAGTGAGACCAGGATGACGACAGCCGCCGTCCCGATGATCACGCCGATAGCGGTCAGTGCCACGCGCGCTTTGCGGCGGCTCAGGTTTCCGAAGATGAGTCGAACGAGGTCAAGAAGCTTCATAGGTGATCTTTGATCCGCCAGCCTATCCTTTGCCGGCGCCCGGCTGAGGAGCGGGCAGTGGTTCTTCGATCCCCGGACCCGGGACAATGCCAGGGTCACCATTCGAAGGCGGCGCGCTGTCCAGTCCGAAGATACCCAGCACGAAGCGCCAGATCTTTTGCCATGTTGTCTCCGGAGCTGCCGGTGGGAAGACTTCTCCGCCTTCCATGCCAGGCTCCATGATCGGCTCCTCAAAACCTTCCATAACCTCGATATCCAGTGTGCGGGTTACAGTGCGGGACTGGTTGAAATCATCTGTGTAATCGATAGTGATCTCCAGAGTCATCGGACCAGACTGTTCCGGGAAAACCATCGCATCGAGCGTAAAATAACCGCCCGCGTCGAGCGAGCCGATCAGGCTGGTGCCGTTCTCGATGGTCCCATTCGTCGTTTCGATCTTCATAGTGCCGAGTACAGCGGTGCGCTTGCCCAGATTGACCACCTGGACCGGCAGCATTCCAGGCTGGCCCACAAAGAATGGGTCTGGTGGACGATAGAAACTGATATCGATCTGTGGCAGGCTGTAGACCAGCAAGGTAATGACCTGCTCGTCGTTTATGCTTTCGCCCTTCTCATTTAAGTAAGAGAACGTCACTTTCATCGGGTACGCGCCGGGATTCGTCGAGACGTTAACGATGAGCTCCTGGCTCGCCTGCACCATGCCGCCCGGGCCGAGATCTCCCAAGGTCTGCACGTTCGAGGCGCCGACGGGAGCGAAATTGGTGAACTCGCCGCTGCCCCCCGAGACCCCTCCGGGCTGGGGCGTGCCATCGCTTGAGCCCGTTGCGGAACCACCGCCAACGATCATCGTGACCCGTTGTGCCTGAGCGTTTCCTGCGTTTTGGACGGTCATCGTCAGCCTGAACTGCTCGCCCGGCTGGAGTGGATCGACACTCGAGGAATAACTCGTGATCACAAGCTGTGAACTCTTTACGCCTGTCGGTGTGGAGGTGGCAGCGCTGACACCACTTCCGCCAGAAGCACGGATATTCAGTGTAAATTTCTCGGTATACGGCGCGCCGCTCGCGTCATTGTAGGAGATCGTCATGTCTACGCTGACGATTCCAAAAACATAGGTGGAGGCGGTCATGATTTGATCGATATCGACAGAGTTGCCTGCGGCGATGTCCCCAACAATGACAACACCGCCATTTCTCAACGGCAGAAAACTGCTGGACGTGAAAGTTGCCTGGACGTTATAGGCTGCGGACTCGCCTTCATTCCGCAACTTTACAATCAAAGCAAATTCCTGCCCGTATTGGACCTGTTCGGGCCTGGTACGGTAGTTCTGCACGCCGATCTGCGGACGGCTGACCGGAGCCGGGGGAGGCGGGGTCAGCGTCGGAGGGTCGGGGGTAACGGGCGTGGTCGGCGTATCTGTTATCTGGAAAATGTTGCGACTGCCATCCCGTACAGGATCGGTGAGCGAATCTGCAGATGCAGCTGCGGGCGCCAGGTTCATTAGCAGGGCTAATAAGAGAAAGACGGCAGTCAAGCGAGAAAAAGCGGGTTTCATTCGCGTCCCTGTTCCTTGTTGAGTGAAAACAAAATTACTCGACCTGCGCAGACTCTAAGGCGGCAGATTGATACTCGGCCTCGCTGACGGCGCGTCCGTCCAGTAGAAAGACTTTGTGGGTAGCAAATCGGATCATACGCGGATCGTGCGTGACAACCAGGACGGTACGTCCGGATTGGTGAAGATCGGAGAGTACCTGCATGACCGCCGCACCGCTGGTCGTGTCCAGGTTGCCGGTTGGCTCATCCGCCAGGATCAGGCTGGGGTTGTTCACCAGCGCCCGGGCGATTGCGACGCGCTGCTGCTGCCCACCCGAGAGTTCTGCCGGGCGGTGTTCGACACGGTTCTCCAGGCCGACCTGACCCAGCAGGCCGCGCGCCTGCTGATTGCGTTGTGCGGGCGTGACTCCAGCAAACTGCATGGGAAATGCCACGTTCTCGAGCGCGCTCATGCTCGGGATGAGGTTAAAGGACTGGAACACGAATCCCACGGTCCGGCGGCGGAAGAGCGCCAGAGCATTCTCATCCATCTGATCCAGCCGGGCGCCGTCGATGGTGATCTCCCCGGAGGTGGCGCGATCCAGCCCGCCAAGAAGATAAAGGAGCGTGCTCTTACCTGACCCGGAGGGACCCATGACCACGGTAAAGGTATGCGACTCCACATCGAGGTCCAGGCCATCGAGGGCTCGCACAGTTGTGCCACCCATCTGGAAATGCTTTTTGAGCCCGCGGACGCGGATAAAGGGATTCGCCATGAGATTAGAAGAAGGGACGCTGGACCGCTAACCCACCAAAGCTCGAAGCCAGAGTCCCCAGGCCGGCCTGCGCCAGAAGAACCAACACCATAACCAGAATCACACCCGCGGCCGATTTGCCTCGCGACAGTTTATCGGCAATTCCAAAGCCCAGGATCAACAGGACCATTTGCCAGAGGAGAAAGATATCAATGCGAGTGAGAAGCTGGGTGAAAAAACCGGGAGCGCCTAGAAACCCGGAGAGGCCGGGACTGGTAATCGTATGCCCGGCTGTGAGCATAAAGACAATCCGCAGGAGGTCGCGGATGGCGAAAGGCAGGCTTGCCCAGGCAACGATGTTAAGCGCGCTCTGCATGGATCCGCGCCCGCCCAGGAGCGTGGAGCCGAAGTGCAGCATGGCAGCCAGTAACAGCCATCCCAGCCACAGCCCGGTGAGCGAGCCGATCATGGGCATGATATACATAAAGACAGGCCCCTGGGTGGCTTGCTGTGCCTGCATGTAATCTTCCTGCATATCGGGCGGCCAAAACTCCCAATCCGGCGGCAGCTGGATCTCGCCCATCATTGCGGCCCGGCTCCTCAAATATCCCGACACGATCACCACCAGGATGGCGGTGACGGTCAACACCAGCATGGGCGTTAACCAGGTGGGGCGTGACTCATCTGTCATTTCCTGGAAGACCTGCCGCGGACGAATCAAAGTGTCGCGCAGGCGCAAGACGTCGAAACGCCGGGCGGGACGCGGGTCAAGAGTTATGTCTGTCATAGGAACCGGAAAGATTCTAACACCAATCAAGATGCATTGATTAGACGCCAGACAGCCCTGTTTGTTCCCGGTAAAGACCAGGAAAAGTCCTCCCTTTTAG
>DAIQBG010000041.1:0-24134 GCA_036781265.1 Anaerolineales bacterium
ATAATCATCGTCCATGTCCAACAGGTTTGGGGACATAATCGAGGAAAATAGCGGCTCTACTGTCCACAAGACGCTCGGCGAACTGAGTCACCAGCCGGTCTCGATTCAAAGCGCATAATGAGCTGCAATACAGCCTGCACTTGACGCATTGCCTCTTTCCCCGTAAGATTAGAAAATAGAACATTAATTCACCACGAAGATTCTTTACCCTTTCGGATGAACTGTTAGCCTTTCAATCTTCGCGCTCTTTCTCCCCTCGCGGCAGAAAAGATTCTTTGGTGGACAAACAAAGGATTACCCATGGAACTCGGTTTAATTCGCAAAATAGATATTGATAATGAAATGCAGCAGGCGTATCTCGATTACGCCATGTCTGTGATCGTGTCGCGCGCTCTTCCCGATGCGCGCGACGGACTCAAGCCCGTGCAGCGTCGCATCCTGTATGCGATGTATGACATGGGCATCCGCGCCGACACAGCGTATAAGAAGTCCGCTCGTATCGTCGGCGAGGTGCTCGGTAAATATCACCCGCATGGCGACTCGGCGGTCTACGAGGCAATGGCGCGCATGGCACAGGACTTTTCCCTGCGCACCCTGCTGGTGGACGGTCAGGGCAACTTCGGCTCGGTAGACGGCGACCCGCCCGCGGCCATGCGCTACACCGAAGCACGTCTCACGTCGGCCGCCGTCGATATCCTCTCAGACCTGAACAAAAATACGGTTGACTTCAGCCCTAATTTCGACGACACACTGACGGAGCCGGAAGTATTACCTGCGGCATTGCCGAACCTTTTGGTCAACGGCGCGACGGGTATCGCGGTCGGTATGGCAACCTCCATCCCGCCGCACAATCTCGGCGAGGTCATCAATGCGATCGTGTACATGCTCGAGCACTGGGAAAAGCTGGATGACATCGATGTCGAAACCTTAATGGAGTTCATCCAGGGACCGGATTTCCCCACGGGCGGCGTGATCATCCAGGAGAAGGGCGCGGAGTCCATTGAGGCCGCCTATGGGACCGGGCGCGGACGCGTCACCGTGCAGGCAAAAGCGCACATCGAGGAAAGTGACCGCGGCCGCAGCCGGATTATCGTCACCGAGCTGCCCTTCATGGTCAACAAGTCCAGCCTGATCGAGCGTATCGCCGATCTGGCGCGCGAGGGTTACCTTGAAGGGCTCGCCGATCTGCGTGATGAGTCGGATCGTCATGGTATGCGCATCGTGCTGGAGCTCTCCAAGAACGGCGATCCTGAAGTCATCCTGCGCGATCTCTATAAGCGCACACCCATGCAGACCACCTTCAGCATCAACCTGCTGGCGCTGGTGGACGGCGAGCCGCGTACGCTGACGCTCAAGCAGGCTCTGCGCGTCTACGTCGAGCACCGGCTGACGGTCATCAAGCGCCGCGCCGAGTTCGACCTGGAGCGCGCCCGCCAGCGCGCTCATATCCTGGAGGGCTATCTCGTTGCCCTTAAGAATCTGGATGAGGTCATCAGCATCATCCGTTCCGCCTCCGATGTTGACACGGCGCGCGGCAAGCTGATGAAGCGCTTCAAACTGACGGAGCTCCAGGCCACTGCGATCCTCGACCTGCAGCTACGCAGGCTCGCCGCATTGGAACGCAAGAAAATTGAGACCGAATACAGGGAAATGACGGCGCTCATCAAGGACCTTGAGAGTCTGCTGAAATCGCCCAAGCGCATGCGCGGTGTGGTGGCAGATGAGCTGCTCAAGGTGAAGGAGCGCTACGCCGACCGTCGCCGCACACAGATCGTCAGCCTTGCGGCGAACGGCCAGGCAGCCAAAACCCTTACGGCACGCGACCTGTTGCCCCACCAGCAGGTGTGGATCGGCGTCACCGCGGAAGGGCTGGTCTCGCGCACGCATGACGACAAACAACCCAAACATTCCGGCAACGACGCACCGCGCTGGCTGGTGAAAGCCTCAACCACAGATACAGTTTACTTTGTCGGGAGATCCGGTCGAGCTGCGGCGGTCGCGGCGCACGTCCTGCCGCAGACAGATAAGCTGTCGCAGGGCACGCTTTTCCACCGGGTTACCCCCCTGACCGACAGCGACTCCCTTGCCGCGGTCTTCGCACTGCCATCCAGAAGGGATACCCTGCCGGAGGAGACGTGTGTTGTCACGGGAACCAAGCTAGGGATGGTCAAGAAGAGCCTGGTCACCGAATTGCCGGGGCCCTCCTCGCAAACATTTGTGCTCGTCCGGGTGAACGAAGGCGACCGACTGATCGAAGTCGCGCTGACCGATAATAAAACCAAAGATATTATGCTCGTCACCGCACAGGGCATGGCGATCCGCTTCAAGGAAGAAGAAGTGCGCCCGATGGGCCTGGTGGCAGCCGGCGTGAACGGCTTGAAACTATCCGATAAGGACGAAGTCGTCGGCATGGAGATCTTGCCGGTAGATGGTGAGATCTTCCTGATCACGACCGAAGGCAAAGCCAAGCGAGTCGAACAAAAGGAATTCCCGGTACAGGGACGTTACGGCAGGGGCGTGATCGCCTGGGACTTGCCAGAGAGAACGCGTCTGGCTGGCGTAGTGGCAGACAAGCCGAATCACATGGCGACGATCCATCTCAGCAAAGGCGCGCCAAAGTCCACGCGGCTGGATGAGGCGAGCATCCGCAAGCGCGCCGCAACGAAGGGCGACGTGATCGTAGACGTCAAACCCGGCGAGGAAGTGCTCTCCGTCAATGTCAGCTGGACCGTTGAGAAGTTTGTGACATTACTTTCCCGGGTGAACGGTGCGAAGAAGGCATCCGCAAATGGGAAGAATGGAACAGGAAAGCCATCCGCGAAAGCAAAGGCTGCCGCGAACGGGAGTGCCAGGAAGGGTGCGGTGAAGATTTCTTCACCGAAGAAATCATCCCTGAAGGGGAAGAAGCGGGCAAAGGCAGCCAAGAGGGCACCGGCGAAGGGAAAAAAGGCCAAAAGTAAGAAATAAAAGAAAAC
This sequence comes from Anaerolineales bacterium, assembly GCA_036781265.1. Lineage (GTDB taxonomy): Bacteria > Chloroflexota > Anaerolineae > Anaerolineales > Villigracilaceae > Defluviilinea. The sequence goes on from DAIQBG010000041.1 coordinate 2,976, forward strand.
GTCTCGTGCAGATTTCTTGTCACGAGACGTTTTCTTTACCGTTGAATATTCCCTTCCAGTCCCAGCTCGGGTGCAATCCTCCTCATCGCCTGGATCACATTCCCAACATGTTCCCATAGCTCAACGCCGAATTCCTGTGCAGCGTGCTCCATCTCTGCCCGGGAGGTGCCAGCGGCGAAGGCTTTATCCTTCCACTTCTTTTTGACGGAGCCGGGCTCAAGGTCATGTAACGAACGCGAAGGGCGCACCAGCGCAACCGCAGTGATGAGACCCGTAATTTCATCACAGGCGACGATGGCTTTACGGACCAACGTATCGCGCGGCATATTCAAATGATCTGCATGACTCAGGATATCCTGGATGATCTCTTCGGGGACGCCGCGCTCGCGCAGGATCGGCGCGCCGTCCTGCGGGTGCTGCTCGAGCGTTGGGTGGATCTCCCAGTCGAAATCGTGCAGCAGGCCGACGAGTCCCCATCTTTCCACGTCCTCGGCAGAAAGAGCACCTGCACCTTCGGCAACCTTTTCGGCATAGAAGCGCATCGCGGCTTCTACCGAAAGCATGTGACGGACCAGTCCCTCATTTTTCACAAATTCGCGTACCAGGGCTAAGGCTTCAGCGCGGGTCATAGTTACCTGTTAATGTCACTCTGAACGTAGTGAAGAGTCTATTTGCAATATTCGAGACTCTTCGGTCGCGACGCTAATGCGCCACTCTCTCAGAGTGACATAGAATGGGAGATTGCTTCTCGAAGACTCGCAATGACATTAAATACTTGTCGATGTTTCCAGTCCATGCTCGGTGGCGAGCTCATCGAGCAGGATCTCCACTTCGTCGAGGAACTGATCCAGTCCATTGAGATGATCCTCGAAGTCAGGGGGGGTCAGCTTGAGCTGCGCGCAGGCCGCGCGCCAGGCTTCGACCATGTGATCGGGTAAGACATCCACGGCGAGCGTCCAGGTGTGCAAAAGCGGCCATAACGCGGCGCGTGGATCTTCGCCGGCCAGCATAGATTTGATCGCTTTTTCGTAATAGTTCACGCGCGCCGGGTGAATGCGCAGATCCGCCCGGCTGTTTTCTGCAGCGGCTTCGAAAGCGAGTCTCCATTCCGGGACCCAATCGTTGATAAACGCCGGATCCAGATGGGTTGCGCCCAACAAGCCGTTCAGCGTGGCGGTCATAGCCGGGCGTTTGGCGGTCTCGGCGCGGGGCGGAAACTCGAGCATCAGGCGGCGTTCCTGCAACGGCGGGCCAGAGAGCTCCGCCACGGCATTGACCGCGTAGTAGAGTGATTTCATGTATTGCAATACATCTGTTGGTGTGACGGCATCGCCAAGATCAAGCAGGTCACGCCAGATGCCCCGCCCCTGAGCCAGCAGGATGCGTGAGCGCTGCAGGGCAGGCGCCGGAGCGTTGAACTCGAAACCGGCGCGCAGACCCGCCTGCACGAACTCGAAGAAACGCTCGCGCTCGTAGAGCAGCATTGGATCGTACATCTCCCAGCCCAGCCACGGGTCGAGACGCAGCTCGCGCGGGCGCTTGAACTCCGCTTTGGCGCGGTGGCTGATATCGAGGTGAAAATCGGGGGTCAGTTTGACGAACTCGCGCCGGTGCTTGGGCTCGTCCGCATGAACGAAGATGATGTCAATGTCCGCAGTGCCCCCCAGGATCGGATCCGAATCAGATACCAGCGCGCCTGTTAGATATGCAGCGATGATGCTGCGGTCGTTAAAAGCGCGCTCCTGCGCGGTCTCCTTGGCGATCCGGATCAGCGACTCACGCGAAACTCGCATAATACTCCAGACCTTGTCTTGAGCGGAGTCGTAGAATACGCCTCAGGCAAAGTTCAAGTACTCGGGCTTTGTGCACTTTGATTGCTCTCCTCATTCCTCTCGTCGCTCCACTCCCCGGCACCTGCGTACGGGGCAGGTATGCGTGCGGTGCAAGTGTCGCAACGCGTCTCACGACAGGGGCAATGTCTGTTGGAAGGGCGGCAGGTTCAGACGTTGCCGGATGCGGTTCTCGATCAGCTTCAGATGCTCAGCATTCTGAACAATGTTCAGATGATCGGTCTCAATCGTTAAAACAGGTGTGTGGTCGAAAGGCTTCGAGAAAAAGCCTTCGTAGGCGTGATTGAGCTCGTCAATGTAAGACCATTCCATCTGCCGCTCGTAAGGACGGTCGCGCAAGGCAATGCGCTGCATCAGGATATCTGTGCTGGCCTGCAGGTACACCAGCAGATCTGGCTTCTGGATCTTCTCCGCCAGGGCCTCGTGAACTTTATAGTACATATCCAGCTCGTCGCCTTTGAGATTGATCTGGGCAAAGAGGGCGTCCTTGGCAAAGGTGTAATCGGCAAAAAGCCCTCTTCCCGAAGCGAGCAACTCATGCACGGTGCGACGCTGCTGGTGATAGCGGCTCAACAAAAAGAAGATTTGCGTTTGGAAGGCGTAGCGTTCCCTGTCGGCGTAGAAATCAGAGAGAAAAGGGTTCTCCTCAAAAACCTCCAAAAGGATCTCGGCGTCGAATGCTGGTTGAAGCAGGCGGGCGAGGGTCGTCTTGCCGACTCCGATGACCCCTTCGATGGCAACATACATGAGTACGCTCCCGTGATGAAGTCCCGCAGCACCTCACTGCCACACCTTTCCGGGCGAACACGCGGTTCTGCGAGATGGCGCCGCGGCGCTCATAGTTTAAGGATACCATAATTAGGTGGCCGGTGTCAGGTGGAAGGTTCCAAGTTAATTACAGGCCGGAGGAAGCCCTCAAAGATCCCCGATCCAAATACAAAGCAGAAGTTTTGCTATCCGGATACAGCCGGGCGTGGCCGTAAACCTGCCAGGTAGAGAACAGTCAGCACTGCAAACACGACGGCTAAATAAACCGGTATCGCTTCCAGAGAAAAATTCTGTGCCAGAACACCTGCAACACTGGGTACAACCGCCCCACCGAAGCCGGCTGCAGCGATCTGCATCCCGATTGAATTGGCCGCATGGTGCTTTCCAATTCGAGCACTGGTCCCGGAGACAAGGCCCGGAAAGATAGGCGCGATGGCAAAGCCGATTATGGAAACTGCAAGGATGCTCGCCTGCGGGAATGGATTCCACCATAATAAGATAGAGCCGGCCAATGCAACGAAAAAACCTGCCCTTAATAAGTTCTGCATTCCAAAGCGCCGGGTGAGCAATCCAGCCATAATGCGTCCAATCGTGAAGGTTGCCCAGTAACTGCCAGCCCATAAGCCGGCCACTTCAACCGGCACACCTCGGGAAAGCGTCAGAATGGAATACGTCCAGCTGCCGAAGGAAAGCTCTGCGCCTGTATAGAGAAAAAACATCAATAGACTCAGCCAGACGGCTGGCTGGCGCAGGGTCTCAGAAAATGGCGTGTGGTAATCCGTCAGCCGGTGCCCCTGCTCGTCTGTCGGGGATGCTTCACCATCCCGCCACATGCGCATTGTCAGAAGGAAGCTCGCAGCCAGTAACAGCTGGGCTGCCCCAACCACCTGGTAACCCCACCGCCAGGAGCCGAACGTCGTCAATCCAGCCGTCATAATGATCGGACCCAGCGTCACGCCAAAGCCAAAGCTGGCATGCAGCCACTGCATCAATCCTTCGCCAAAGTGAGAGGCAACGTAGGTGTTGATTCCCGCATCGATGGCGCCGGCGCCCAGTCCAGAAGCGACCGCCAGCGACACCATCATCCACCAGGATGGGACCAGGGTGTAGCCCAGCAGGGCAGAAGCCGTCAGTGCGCAGCTGGCTGCCAGGGTCCCGCCAACCCCCAGCCGGGAGATGACTTTGCCGCTGAAGAAACTGGAGAGCATATAACCGGTTGTACCGGCAAAAAAGAATGCCCCTACCGAATCAAGACGCAGTGTAAAGTCTTCGCGGATCGACGGCCAGGCAACACCGAATAATCCATCCGGCAGACCCAGAGAGATGAACGCAATGTAAGCCAGAACGATCAAGCCAACTTTGGAACGAGGGGATGGTGTTGTGATCGTAGTCAGGAGGAGTACGCCGATCTGAGGTGGATTGGGATGAGCCGCCAGATTTTATCATGCGCAGTTCCAAAAAGAGGCAGGAAGAAAGAAGTTAACTCTTTCTTCCTGCCTCTGGTAGGCGTTTATCAACTTGAATCAATCAGCTACTGCGGCCTGTGTTACCGTATCTTCCTGTTTTTTGAACTGGCTCATATACAGGTCGTAATAGAAGCCCTGTCTTGCAAGCAATTCATCATGTTTGCCGCGTTCAATGATCTGGCCGTCCCGGAGGACCAGAATCATATCAGCGTTGCGGATCGTAGATAGTCGGTGAGCAATCACGAATGCCGTACGCCCCTTGAGCAGCTCATCGAAGGCGCGCTGGATGAGGCGCTCGGTGCGGGTGTCCACGCTGGAGGTGGCTTCATCCAGAATGAGAATACGCGGGTTGGCTAAGGCCGCGCGAGCGATAGAGAGCAGCTGGCGCTGTCCCTGCGAGAGACCCGAGCCGCGTTCCCCGAGGACAGTCTGCTCCTTCTCAGGCAGGCGCTCGATGAAGGAATCGGCATTGGCAAGCCGGATAGCTGCCCGCACCTCTTCATCCGTTGCAGCGGGGCGCCCAAAACGGACGTTCTCAAATACGGTGGTGCTGAACAGGAATGTGTCCTGCAGGACAATGCCGATCTGCTCGCGCAGACTCCTCATGCCAACATCGCGCACATCGATGCCGTCGATCCTGATGGCGCCGCTCGTCACGTCGTAGAAGCGCGGGATCAGGTTGATGATCGTCGTCTTACCGGCACCCGTCGGGCCCACGATCGCGACCGTCTGGCCGGGCTGCACAGTAAATGAGACATCTTTCAGCACAGGCACGCCATCTTCATACGAATGAGTGGCACGATCGAATTCCACCAGCCCCTGGATCGAGGGCATTTCCCGTGCGCCGGGCTTATTGTAGACCGCAGGCTTCTCGTCGAGGATGGTGAAAATCCGCTCCGCGCCGGCGATGGCGTTCTGAATGTTGGTCCACAGCACCGCGATCTGCTGGATCGGCTGGTTAAAGCGCTGGACATAGCCGAGGAAGGTCACCACGAGACCGAGAGTAACGGTCGTGCCAAACAGGGACTGTCCCTGCAGGAGATACCAGCCGCCCACGCCCGTGACGATTGCAAGCGCCACATAAGAAAGGGCTTCCAGCGTAGGCGCCAGCGCGGAGGTGTACGCCACCGCCCGGACATTGGCATCGCGGTTGGCAGCATTCACTTCCTTGAACTGCTCGATGTTCTCGTCGGCGCGGTTGAACGCCTGTACTTCCCGGACGGCGGCAATGCTCTCCTGCAGTTCAGCATTGACGTTGCCGATCTCCTCCCGTGAGACACGGAAGGCTTTGCGTGCCTGCTCTGAGAAATACCATGTGGCGATGAACATGACCGGCGCCACAGCCAGCGACAGCAGCGCGAACGGCAGGTTGGCAGTCACCATGTTATAGGCAACCCACACCAGGAGCAGGATCCCGCTGAAGACATTCACCAGCGCGAAGGAAAAGGCTTGTTCAATAGCACTCGTGTCGTTGGTGATGCGGCTCATGAGATCGCCGGCTTCGTGTTTCGAGTAATAACTCAAGGAGAGGCGGTGCAACTGCTCGAACACATTGACACGCAGCACACGCAACACATGCTGACCCGTCCACGCCATGGTGAAGAAGGTTGCGCCTGTCAGCACCGCGCCAAGGACGAAGAGACCGATCATCACGATGATGAGGCGGAACAATCCCTCCATGCGCTGCTCCAGGGTTGCAACGACAGGGTCAGGCATGACAAACCCACCCAGGCTATAGGCACGGTAGATGATCCTGCGTGACAGCGATAAGTTCGAGGGATCCTCTGTGGAGAGGTAGCAGGTTCCTGCTTGCTGTGACTCGGCTTCGGCGCTGGCGGAACCGAGCCCTTCAAAGACAGCAGCACCCGCCGGGATGAGGAAACAGTCCGTTGCCTGACCGGTGAGCTCGGGCGTCGTCACCTGCGTCCACGTGGAAACGATCACGAAGAGCACCGCCAGCAAGATCATGTACCAGTACTGGGCAAAATATCTGCCAAGGCGGGCAAGCGTCTCTCCCAGGTTACGGGGCTTGATGGTTTCCTGGTTGAGGAGGCCTCCGGCACGACCGTGCATCATAGCGCACCTTCTTTCCGTCTTTCGGCGTGTTCCGCGTGTTCGGCTTCGTATGCCAGAATTTGCGAGTTATAGATTTCGGCGTAAATGGCGCTTTCTTCCATGAGGTCGGCATGCCGGCCCTGCTCAACGATCCTGCCTTTGTCGAGAACCAGGATCTGATCGGCGTTCATGACCGTGCTGATCCGCTGGGCGATCACAAAGGATGTTCGCCCATCCATCAGCGTATCGAGAGCCTTCTGGATCTGCGCTTCCGTGTTGAGGTCTACACTGGACGTGGAGTCGTCCAAAATGAGAATTCGAGGATCGAGGAGCAAGGCTCGGGCAATCGCGACGCGCTGCTTCTGCCCGCCGGAGAGCGTCTGCCCGCGCTCACCCACATGAGTTTCATACCCGTCGGGGAATGCCAGGATGAATTCATGCGCGGCCGCAGCTCTGGCCGCGCTCTGGATCTCTTCAAGAGTTGCCTCAGGCTTACCGAAGGCAATGTTCTCCCGGATCGTGCCGCTGAACAACGTTGTTTCCTGGAGGACGATTCCGATCTGGGAGCGCAGCGAGTCGATGGTGACATCGCGTAGATTGTATCCGTCGATGGTGATGCGCCCTTCGCTCGGATCATAAAAGCGCGGCAGCAGGTTGATGATCGTGGTCTTGCCCGATCCGGTCGCGCCGAGCAAGGCAATGGTCTCGCCCGGCTTCGCCTCGAACGTGACATCGTTCAGGACAGGCTCCCCGCCGCCAAAGTAACGGAAGGTCACATTCTCGAACTTGACCTCACCTTTGACGGGAGGTAGCTGGATCGCGTCCGGCTTATCCAGGATATCCGACTGGGCATCGAGAATCTCAAAGATGCGTTCGGCAGAAGCGCTCGCCTGTCCCATCTGCGTGACGATCATGCCGAACATCATGATGGGAAAGAAGAGATACATGAGGTAGAGGGAGAATTCCTGCCAGGCGCCCAGGCTGAGCGTGCCCGCAATGATCTGCTTGCCGCCCAGGTACAGGATCGCCGCCTGTCCCAGGTTTGCGGTCAGAAAGATGAAGGGGAACATAAAGGTGAACAGGCGCGAGACCGCGATCTGCTGGTTCATCGTATCGTCTGCTGCGTGGTTGAATTTCTGCTGCTGCTCCTTTTCACGGGTGAACGCCTTGATCACTTTGATGCCTGCCAGGTTTTCCTGCAGCACCGTGTTCAGGTGGGAAAGCTTCTGCTGAACCTTGCTGAACATGGGTTGGGCAAGGCTGGCGAAGATCACAAAGGTGACAATCGCAACCGGCAGAATGGGCATGGATGCCCAGGCGAGCGAAACGTTCGATGTGAACAAAATGATGACTGTGCCGCCCAGCAGGATCACCGCGCCGACCAGCTGCAAGAGGCCCTGCCCGATAAACAGCCTTACTTTCTCGACATCGTCCGTGGCGCGAATCATCAGCTGCCCGGTCTGGTTCTTATCGTGATAGGAAAACGACAGGCGATGGATCTTGGCATACAAATCGTTGCGCAAGTCATACGCCACCGACTGCGAGTTCTTCTCAGCCCAGTAAGCTTGCAGGAAGGCAAACACACCGCGCAACACGGCAAAGATGACAATGGAAACCAGTGCAACCATCAACGCCTGCGGAGCACTGCCGACGTCCGCTTCCAGCTGGACTCTGAGCTGCTCGAGAGTGGTCGCGCCGGATCTCCCAAGGGACTCTAAAATCCTTGGCAGTGCCGCCGACGCCAGCTCATCGGGCATCTGGTCCAGTGCCTGCAACACCTGGCTTGAGATATAGCCTCCGGTGACTGCGTCGATCACATTGCGGACCATGCGCGGGACCGCCAGTTGCGAGAGCGTGGCGATCAGTAGAAAAACATACGGCAGGATCGCCTGACGCTTATGGTTCGTCAGATACTTGATAGCACGACCGATGCCTTTGAAGGAAGAACGCTGAGCGCGGGTTTGAGGGCGCGTAATTGTAGCTTGCATAATTTCCTCTTGCAGTAGCTTGTAATTGGTAAGTAGAGAATACGGCTTATTTATGAATTGAGCATGAAGCGCCGGAGGAGGTCAGGATACTTCTTGTATTGCAGACTCTTCCAGCTCCCTGGCAGCCTCGGTCATGATATGAAGCGCCTCCGCGACTTTTGCACGGTCTTCCGCTGTTAGCTTTGCAGCAAGCTCATCCACCCAGCGACGACGTTCCTGGATGCCCTGTTGAATGAACTTCCTGCCTTTATCGGTGAGATTCAACATTTTCGCGCGGCGGTCCTGGGGGTCTTCCTCGCGCTGGATCAATCCACCCTGTACCAGTTTCTCCACCAGCTGGCTGGCTGCTGCGCTCGTAATATCGAAGTGCTCACTGATATCCCCGATGGCACAGTTGCCGCGGTGGTGCACCTGCATCAGGATGCCGAACTGCGGCATGGATAGCCCACTGGACTTCGCCAGGTGATTCCAGCTGCGCCAGGAGCGGTGCATAAAGACATCCATCCACCGATGAGTAATTTCAGAGAATTGAATTTTCTCAGACATAGTTAAGCTTTCTTTTTAGTTAAGTTGGCTTAACTTTATCGCAAAACATGCTTCGAGTCAAGGAGATGAATGAAGTAGGAGTTGAGGCTCAATTGCTTTTGAGCCTACTAGCATATATAATGTTTTTGGAGAAAGGAGAGTCGTAATGCCCGATCAATTTACCATGTCCGGGGATTTTCGCGGTGCATTTATTAACATAAAATCCACTCTGACCAACGTGCAGCAAAGCGTTGGGGAAATCTCCACCGCCGATGAAGAGACACGCAAAGAACTGCAGAAATTGATCCTGCAATTGAATGAAGCTCTTCAAAGGGTTCCCGTCGAGGATCAGGAAGGCGCACAGGCAGTGGCGGAAACGGCTAAGGCGCTGATCGATGCCGCCAAAGCGGAAAAACCCAACAAGACCTTGCTTCAGATCACTGGTGAAGGGCTGAAAAAGACAGCACAGGATCTCGCCCGGGCTACCCCGGTTGTTTTTCATGTGGCAGGACAACTTGTTGATACAGTCCTGAAACTGGTCGGGGGAAATTGATGATGACTGTAGAGGCTGTTTGAGTAAAGTCACCAACAGATGAGTGGAACATCCGAGCCTCCGAAACAGCCGAAGAAGTCAGCGCGCAAAGCAAAAAAGGCTCGAACACCCGTGGGAGATCACTATGACCTCTCGGGGGATTTTCGCGGCGCTGTTATCAACATTAAGTCAACGATCCTCAGCAATGAAGAAGTTAAAGACCTAGAAAATTTGCCGCCCGAGCCGGGCGAGCCCCCGTTTCTGGGGATGCAATATTTCGAGGAGAAGGATGCGGACCGGTTCTTTGGCCGAGAGACATTAATCGCCAAAATCGCCGGTCGATTGGCAAGCACACAGTTTCTCGCCGTTGTTGGCGCCTCGGGAAGCGGCAAGTCCTCGGTCGCCCGCGCGGGTGTCATCCCTGCCCTGCGGCGCGGCGAACGCCTCGCCGATGGCTCCATGCCGCCAACCGACAGCGGACAGTGGGATATCCGCGTTCTTACGCCAACAGCACACCCTCTGGATGCGCTGGCTGCCAGCTTGACATTCGAAGCAGACTCCCTGGCTGCTACGTCATCTTTGCACGAGGAACTCGGGCAAGGCTCACAGACCCTGGCGCGGGCAGCGCGGCGTCTGCTGGCGCAAAACAGTCGAAAGCATCTCCTGCTAGTGATTGATCAGTTTGAAGAGATTTTTACCCAGTGCCGCCAGGAGAATGAACGGCTGGGCTTCATTGAAAATCTGCTCCATGCCGTGAATCCCAATGACCGCCATCCGATCACTGTACTGATCACATTGCGGGCAGATTTCTATGCCCAGCTATCCTTTCACGATCAATTGCGCGAGGTAGTTTCGCAGAACCAGGAATTTATCGGCGCGATGAGTCGGGAAGAGCTCACGCGAGCCATCCTTCAACCTGCCGCTCTCGGGAACTGGAAAGTGCAGGAAGGAGTGGTGGAGGTCATGCTGGACGATCTCGGCAACGAGCCCGGCGCCCTGCCCCTGCTCTCCCATGCGCTGCTCGAGACCTGGAAGCGCCGCCGCGGACGCGTGATGACCCTGTCCGGTTATGTGGCGTCCGGCGGAGTGCACGGAGCGATTGCGCAAACCGCGGAAACCGTCTTTCGCCAGCACCTGACGCCGGTCCAACAGGCTATCGCCCGCATGATCTTCATCAAGCTGGCGGAGATGGGCGATGGCTCCCTCGATACGCGCCGGAGAGCAGCGTTTTCAGAGCTCATTACTCGTTCTGTTGACCCCACAACCATTGAGCTGGTGCTGGGCATCCTGACGGACGCTCGATTGGTAACTATCGGTACGGTTGAGCCGGGAGAAACACGAGTTGTAGAGGTCTCGCATGAAGCGCTCATCCGCGAATGGCCCACACTCCGAAACTGGCTGAACGAGGATCGGGATAGCCTGATTCTTCACCGGCAGCTGACCGAGGATACGAATGACTGGCTGAAACTGAACCGCGATCCGGGGGCGCTTTATCGAGGAATGCGCTTGCAGCAGGCGCTTGAATGGAAGAAGAATAACGCAGACCTGATCAGCCTTTCGGAACAGGAATTCCTGGAAGCCAGTCAACAGGTCGCGCGCGAAGAACAGAACCAGGTCAGCAAATTAGGGCGCGCACGCCGGGTCCAGCTCATGCTGGGCAGCACCGCAGTGCTGCTCGTGGCTGCCGTGGTGGTCGTGCTCCTGGCTGCTAACGGCGTGTTTGCCCCCCGGAGAATGAACGGTGTATTTAATATTGCCGTAGCAGAGTTTGGCGAGATAACAGGCAATGGCGAGATGCGCCCCTCCCCAGCCGGGCAGCAAATCAGTGGCTGGGCAGTCAATTATTTGCGGGAACAGCTCAACCAAGACCCGAACCTCCTGATCTGGCCCAGTGAGGGGAATCTATTCAACCGTACCCGGGTCGGGCTGGCTACGCCGGAGACTGCCGAAACCATTGCGGAGGAGATCAACGCCAGCCTTTTACTTTATGGCTACGTGGACCGACGCGAGAACCCGCCGCAGCTTGTCCTCAAGTTCTGGGTTGCACCACAATCCAATTACCGGTTCGAGGACATTCAAGGAAATTTCTCGGTCGGAGACCCCATCCGCGTGGCGGACATCGAAAATCCGGGGATCAGCGTACAGGGAGAACTGGGACGGCAATCGAGCGCGATCGCCTGGGTGGGAATCGGTCTGGGTCACGAACAGCTGGGGCAATCGGAGGATGCACTCGCAGCCTTCGAGCGCGCCGCAGAGTTTGCACCTCAATCTGAAGTCATTCAGTTTTTCCTGGGACGGGAATATCTGTTTCTTTCCCAGCGCCAACCGGGGGCTCGCCAACAATACTGGCAGGCTGCCGAAGAGGCGCTTCAAACAGCAGTTGAGCAAAACCCCAAGTATGCCCGCACCTACATCGCCCTTGGAGCTCTCCATATTCGACGTGCCGCGGCGATGCTGGCAGAAGCCAACGATGGCCAGCAACCTGTTGATCCTCAGGCTGCTCAATGGGTCCAACAAGCCATCGGTGCGTTTCAAACGGTGCTCGATCTGCAGCCTGATCCGAGCGAATATGGCAATCCGATCCAGGAGGTTGCGCGCCTTTCCCTTGGAAATGCTTATCGCCTGAAAGGATCCATCGAAGCCGTGGAGGGAGATCCGGTTGCCGCGCTGGCTTCTCTCGAACAGTCCATTGAGACACTGGAAGAGGTCCAGCCCACATTCGAAGAAGCCGTCGAACAACACGAATCCTACAGGCGTTATTTAGCACAGGTATTCGAGTACCTGGGGAATAGCTACCAGTGGCAGGGATACGTCTTCGAATTGCAGCTGAATTTTGCCCGCGCGATTGCCAGTTATGAGAAGGCACTGGCTGCCTACAGTGAATGCATTGCCCAGGGCGATCCTGGGATCACCTCAGATCTGATCATTCAAAACGACATTGTCGGTGCATCCTGCCAACCCTCTTATGAGATGGTCAAGGGAGTAAACGATTCCCTGAAAGGAGATCAATAATGAACACACGCTCCTACGCTCTTCGGACAACCCTGTGGTGGGCTTCTGCCATCCTGTTCATGGCGTCCGCTTCCTGTACATTACCTGCCGGCACTGTGGAGCCAGAGCCCGCCGATATCACGCCATCTCCTCAGGAAGAGGAACCCACTTCTCAGGTACAGGCGACGGCTACCGAGTCGGAACAGGCCCCGGTGGAGACAGCCACGGATGCTCCCCCTGCCGCTCCAACCGCCACCACAGGTCCACTCTGCACCGTCCTGCAGGATTTGAACCTGCGCACAGGACCGGGTACGGCATATAACCCTCCCATTACTGCCTTGCCCGCCAACACCGAATTGATCCCGCTGGCATACAATCCGGTCGGAGTGCCGGGTGGGAGCTGGGTGCAAGTGCGCAATCCGGCAAATAATGGCACGGGCTGGGTTAGCGCGGGCGCGGCGTTTGTTTCCTGTAATATAGACCTGACCACGTTGGGCTCTGTCGCCGTGGATCCGCCGGTGCCTCAACGCCCACGCGCCGAAACATCTGCTCCAGATGGGAGTTGTGGCGAGGGGGGCGTGCCTGATGAACTCCATGAGCACGTCTACGACTGCGATGTGAGACTCTCGGATGGCCTGCCCGTCCAGTTCCTGGTTTTCAGGGATGGCGCAGAAGCTGATCGAGATGAGGGCGTCCAGAATGTCGTGTTCCGGGTCGAACAGAATGGGACGACGATTTACACAAACACCGAGGAAACGGCTGCCTATTGCATGTTCGGCGGTGACAGTCCATGCAACACCTGGGTGCTGGAGGATTTTGTTTACAAATGGCAAAGCGGAGGCGACCCAATCCAACCGGGCGAATACGTCGTGAACATCGACGCCAACCTGGATGACCCGTTCGTCGTGCTTCACTGGGATGCTATTGTGACGATCACGCGGGAGTAGCGTCGAGCTCGAGCCTGAGCCGCTCGAGTATTGTCGCGCTGGAGCAATCCACGAATTGAATTTTAGAAAACAGAGTTACGTCTTCTTGTTAGTTAAGTCTGCGTAACTATATACTTGATACAGGCTTCGCCAGGGGCAGCGAATTACAAAAGCAGGGTACAGGTAGAACCTGTACCCTGCTCCTTACCCGGGACTTCAGCTTATTCCGCAACACTCAATTCCTGCTTCGTCGCCAGCCGCGCCTTCCATAAAGAGGCCAGGACGGAAATCGTGAGAATGCTGGCGATCACTGCAAGGGAGATTTCCACAGGGATCTTATAAACATCCACCAGCACCATCTTCGCGCCTACAAACGTCAGCACAAATGCCAGCCCAATTTTCAGATACTGGAACTTGTCCACGATATTGGCCAGCAGAAAATACAGCGACCGCAGCCCAAGAATGGCAAAGACATTCGACGTATATACAATGAAAGGATCATTGGTTACAGCAAAGATGGCGGGGATGGAATCGACGGCGAAAATCAGGTCGGTGCTTTCCACCATCAGTAGGACCAAGAGAAGAGGAGTTGCCATCACCGTACCCGCGCGGCGCACAAAGAATTTATCCCCTTCATAGCCCTGCGTGACGGGCATGATCCGGCGCAGCAATCTGACCAGGGGATTGTTCTCCGGATGCAGCTCCTCGTTTTTGTGGAGAGCCATTCGGATTCCCGTAAAAATCAGAAAAGCTCCAAAAACATAGATGATCCAGTGGAATTCCTTCAGCAGTGTTGCACCCACCGCGATCAATGCGCCTCGCATCAGTAGAGCGCCCAGGATACCCCAGAACAGGACCCTGTGTTGATAAGCAGCCGGGACCGCGAAGTAGCTGAAGATCAGCACAAAAACAAAGATATTATCGACGCTGAGGGACTTCTCGATCAGGTAGCCTGTGAAGAACGCCAGGGATGCTTCCCTACTGGTGTAGGCGCTCTGAGGGGCGAGGACGTCCCAGAAGAAGTAAATTCCTACGTTGAACAGCATCGCCAGACCGATCCAGACCACGCTCCAGGTGGCTGCCTCTTTTGTCGAGACCGCATGCGAATGCCTGTGGAAGACTCCCAGATCCAAGGCAAGCATCAAAAGCACAAACACATTGAAACCGATCCACAACCAGATTGTTCCTTCCATGATTTGACTCCTTGTTTGAGATTTCCCGCGGGGAATCAAAAAGCGAGACACCACGGGAACGTGGTAGTCTCGCCGGTTGTGGTTTGCACATCCATCCAGCCGGGACTATCGTCCGTATTGACGACCGGATGATGGCGCCAGGTTCGATGTCCTTATGACACCTTCGCCTGTTGCGCCACGGCTACTCCCTACAAAAGTTGGCGAATGGTAGCATATCCACTCCGGGCCTGTCAAATAAGAGTTTCGTTAACGAGCTTCACCTCGCTTCCAGTCCTATTTCCGGGATGGGAGCGAGATCCTCGCTATAGAGCCAGCCGTCAAAAAGCGCGCTCAGCTCCTGTCCGCTTATTTCTTCTGCCACCGCGATAAAGTCAGCAGTTCTGGCATTCCCGTCGGCACACCGTTCGTGATAGCTCTGTAAAATTTCGAAGAAAGCATCGTAGCCCATGTCCAAACCACCGAGTACATTGTGAATATCGATGCGACCGTGCAGGATCCGTTCGTCGTACTACACTGGCATGCCGAGGTGACGATCGCTCTGGAGTAATTTCCGGCGTTCCCGACAAGGCTCACGAATCAAGAGAACAGAATCCTCCTTTCGGTTATACTCCCATCAGCTGGATCTTTAGCGGTTTACAGGAAGGAAAGGTCATCATGGCTGGGAAAAATAATCGAATCCAAATTGTGCTGTTAATCGCTTTTGCTTTGCTCGCGGCCTGTGCGCCAGTCCCCGCGACGGGGCCCATATCTTTCTCCATTACTCAAACCCCGACATCCCCATCTGCGCCCGCGACGATGACACAGTCAGCGCCGACTATGGCACCTGCCACTGCTACCCCTTTGCAGACTATCTGGACTGACGTCACTGGAAACACCATTGGCGAAACGGAGGGCTGGACAAATAAGGTTGAGCTGGCTGATATCAACGGTGATGGCCTGGTGGATATCCTTTTTGCGAACGGCGGTGAGTACGACGCGCCGGGCACACCAGAGTTCAGCCAGATCTTTCTCAATCAGGGGCCTGGTCAGAGGTTCCACGACGCAAGCCAACAGATCCTTGGCACTACTCCTGCACTGACTCGCGTCATCAAGGTCCGCGATGTGAACAACGATGGACAGCCGGACATTTTAATGGGCACGACTTACCAAACGCAAAGCCAACTCTATCTGGGGGATGGTGCGGGCAACTTCACGAACGTCACAGCCACGCATCTCCCACAAATTGATGCCAGCATCGGTGACCTTGAGTTCGGAGATGCGGACGGTGACTCTGACCTGGATGTCGTTCTGTCGGACTGGGGCGCCGGGAATCCTATGTCAAATGAAGGCGGCCGTACCATGTTGTGGCTCAACGATGGGACCGGGCATTTCTCAAATGCCACGGCCACACAGATGCCCGATATACTCGTCAGGTTTTCATGGGAGCTTGAGTTTGTCGATATTGATAACGATTACGATCTCGATATCCTGGTTTCCTGCAAGCAATGTGAGGGAGGGTATCTGTTCGAAAACGATGGCTCAGGCAGATTTATAGATGTCACCGAAGGCAGATTACCTCAATTTGGGAACAACTATGATTATGAAGCGATGGCTGTCAACAGCGATGAATATCTCGATCTTGTTACCATTAACGATGGCTCACTTCTAAGAGAACACCTGCTCATCAATAACCAACACGGCGCGTTTGAAGACATGACCGATCAGCTTTGGGTCGGTTACGATAATCTCGGAAACTGTGATGACAATATACATGTATTCCTGGATTTCGACTCAGACGGCGACGCCGATTTGCTCATAGGCTCTTTGGACTGTGCAGACCGCTTGTTGGTGAACGATGGGTCTGGTAACTTGCGAATCTTTCAGAACGGCGAGATGTTGAGCCTCACATCTGGAACCCTTGGGATTGCATCCGCCGACCTCAACGGCGACCACAAGTTGGATGTAGTCATGGCGCAGGGCGAAAATGCATTTCCTGAAAAAGTGTACTTCGGCGAAGGGATTGCGGCCGATACGGCGCCGCCCGTCATCACACTGGTGGAAAGCATCGACTCACCGGCAGCAAACGAGCCCCTTCAGGTCCATGCCCGCATCCATGATAACAAGAGTCCCACCATGCCGCACGACTGGCAGTCCGTGGTAGCACGCTGGACGGTGGATGGACAGACCCAGGAAATTCCCATGCAGTGGTACGGTGAATATCTCTGGCGGGGAACAATTAACGAGTCCATCGAAGGTGAGTTTAGTTACGAGGTCTGCGCCACCGATGCAGCGGGCAACGAAACGTGTTCCGCGCCGTAGAATTATTCAAAAATAAGGGAAGAAAGCCTCGCGAATAAGACTTCGCGAGGCTTTTGTTTTGTCCCGCTTGCGACAGAATTTCGCCGGAACAGGATCCAATTTGCTAGTTTGCCTCCAATCCCATCTCAGGTATGGGAGCAAGCTCCTCGCTGTATAACCAGCTCTCGAAGAACGCGCTAAGCTCTTGTCCGCTGACTTCTTCTGCGACCGCGATAAAATCCTCGGTCCTGGCATTCCCGCCTGCAAAACGCTCGTGGTAGGTCTTCAGGACATCGAAAAAAACCTCATCGCCTACTTCCAGGCGCAGGGCATGGAGAGCCAGGGCGCCCCACTCATAGACCCCAGGATTGAACAATGCGTTCGCCGGGGGTTCTCCGGGCGGCGACATCTGCTCAAGATTTTCCGAAACGAAGGCATATAATTCGCGGATCCATGCGTCCAGGGCATCTGGGCCCTCTTTATACTCGACCCACAGAGCCTGAGCATAGGTGGCGAAGCTTTCGTTCAGCCAGATATCACGCCAGTCCCCCAGGCTGACACTATTTCCAAACCATTGATGCGCCAGCTCATGCGCCACGACTCCTTCGGCGACCTCCGAGATCGTGGGATCGGCGATCTCCCTCCCAAATATAGACAGGGTCTGCGTTTCGAGAGCCGCACCGATCTCGGTGTCAATCACGATCGCTCCGTACACCTCGAAGGGATAGGCGCCAAAAACCTCGCTGAAGTAATCGATCATTTCTCCCTGGCGCTCAAAGGGATCATTAACATTTTCCGGCGCCCCGGTCGGGTAATAATTCCGGATGGGAACTCCCTTCTCAGATTGGGATGTCTCCAGGTCGAACTCGTCGATGCTGATCGTGGCGAGGTAGCTTGCCATCGGATCGCGGGCTTCAAACACAAACGTGGTGCTCTCACCCTGTTCGACCGCTTGCGCCAAGACCCCGTTCGCCGCTACTTCGTAAGGCTTGGGGACCGTCACCCGGAAGGTATAGGAGGCTTTGTCCAGAGGATGGTCGTTGACCGGAAAAAACGTTGCTGCGCCATTCGGCTCGCTGAACACAAAGCTGCCCTCTTCGAAGGTGAACCAGCCAACCCGAAAACCCGCCCCACGTTCGGTCACGGGTGATCCTCGATATTGAACCTCGACTGTAAATGGCTCATTTTCCTCCAGGGGCGCGGAAGGCTGCACGATCAGCTCGTGCTGAGTTTGCCTGAATTCAGTGTTCTCCCCATTAACAAGGATTCTCTGAATGTCAAAGCGAATGAAATCGAGGTTGAAAGTGCTCAAGTCCTGCGTCGCCCTGGCTTCGATCGTGGTCGTGCCCTCGAGCTCGCCTTCCAACACATCATTGACCATTAAGTCAAGGGTGTAGTGCTGGACGTCGTAGCCTCCATTCCCCAGGAGGGGGTATAACGAGTCGCCAACTCCGGAGGCTCCCGGCTCAGCATCCAGACCGGCTGTTGCTGTCGCCGAAGGCAGGATTTCAGTTGCAGTTGGGATTACGGTTGTGGATGTGGGAATTACAGTGGGAGCAGCCTGAGCGGTGGGAGTGAACGCCTCTGCCATGGGCAGGCATCCACTGATACCGACCCAAATTCCCAGAATAAAAGTAAACCACCGAGAAAATATCAAGATATACCTCTGGTTATGAATAAAGACGAAGGGCAAATCTACAAGTTATGCGTCGCCGCGGTCATGGCTTTCGAGACCTGCTGAGATATCAAGCGCTGCGGTCATAAACTCTGACAGGAGAAATCGGGTCATACGTCGTGCGGCCGATGAGCCTTCGAAGGCTCATTCTTCTCCAGGGCATAGGCGACGGCCTGTTCGAGCGTTAGCAGCCGGCCTTCCTCCCAGAGCGCTGCGAAGCGGACCTCACCTAATTCGCTGCGGAGGCTCGTGCGACGGTTTTGATATTCCGCCTGATCCACCGGATCGATCACCGAACCAATGGCTATACGTAACCTAGCCGCAGCACTGAGAAGTCGCACTGCTTTCTCCAGGTTGCCCTGCGCCAGAGCGATCTCTGCCAGCCGCTCGAGACACCAGGCGCTTCCGCCCTTATCGCCGATCTCCTGCCGCACCTCCAGGCTCTCCGCCAGCCAGGCAACTGCCTGATCCCAATCTCCCTCGCGAATCGCAACCCAGCCCAACGTGCCCAACGAAACGCCGATCCCCCATTTGTTGCCCAGTTCTCTGCGCAGCGTGAGGCTTTCTTCCAGAAATTGTTTCGCATGGCCGTATTCTTCCTGCCGCAGGGCGATCTCACCCAGTCCGGAGAGCTCAAATCCTATGCTTCTCGTATCCTTCAGCTCACGAGATATGGAAAGTGCCTCTTCGAGCCGGGCGCGTGCCAGCTGATAATCACCTGGTTTCAGAGCGGCCCATCCAAGACTGATCAGCGCGCGGGCTGTGCCGCGTCTATCCTCGTGCTCCCGCCAGATCACCAGGGCCTCGTTTAAGTATTCAGTCGCCGCTGTGTAATCTCCTGCTTCTGTGGAAGCGTTTCCGAGCTTGATCAGCATGGAAGCAATGCCCTGCCAGTTTTCGATCTCTCGATAAATCCCCAGACTCTCCTCGGCATATTCCACCGTCGCGGCGTAATCACTTTGACGATAGGCGAGCTCTGCAGCACGGGCCAGCAACTTTGCGCGCGCCGGCGTACGTGCCTGTGCCGTCTCCATTGCAAGGACAGCAGCAAGCCGTTCGCGCCCCTCGCTGAAGTAACCATGGACCTCCCAGAAAAATCCAAGCGCGCTTGCCAGTCGAAAGCAGATTTCGCTCATGTCGTCCGTTGTCCGCGTCCAGTCGAGGGCGGCGCGCAGGTTATCGTGGTCCTGCTCGATCGAATGGATCCAATGAGCCTGCTCGCCGCTCTCCAGGCGCGCTTCCGCTTGCTCTGTAAGCGCCAGAAAAAAGCTTGCATGCCTGCGCCGGATGGCTTCCTCTTCGCCGCTCGCCTGCAGTTGCTCCAATCCAAACTCGCGCAGAAGCTCCAGCATCACAAAACGCGCCTCCCCGGTCTGTCCCTCCAGTTCGCGGATCAGGCTCTTGTCCAGCAGCGACCCGAGCTGATCCAGAATAAAGACATCGCCCGGCTCCTCTCCGAAAATAGCTCCGATGGCATCGAGCGTGCAGCCGCCGACGAACACAGACAGACGCCGGAACGCTTTCTGCTCGTTCTCATCGAGCAGGTCATAGCTCCAGGCAATGGCATGCCGCAAGGTCTGCTGGCGCGCCGGCAGATCGCGTGCGCCGCCCGCTAAGAATTGGAGGCGGTGTTCCAGACGGGTGAGCATATGGCGCGGCGGAAGAAGCCGGATACGCGCTGCAGCCAGTTCGATCGCAAGGGGCAAGCCATCCAGACGATGACAGATTTCCGCTACCGCTGGGGCATTCTCTTCAGTAATCTGAAAATCCGGCTTGACCGCCTGGGCGCGCTGTAGGAAGAGCCGGATAGCGGTGTATTGAGAAAGCGAGTCCAGTGGCGGCAGCCTGGTCAGGCTTGGGAGAGCCAACGGGGGCACCGGATAGATTTGCTCGCCGTAAACGCGCAATCCTTCACGACTGGTGACCAGCATCTTCAGTTGCCTGCATGCCGCTAACAGCTCCGAAACAAACGGAGCCGCGGAGATCACCTGCTCGAAGTTATCCAACAGAAGCAGCAAAGATTTGTTTCTCAAATAATCCTTGAGAGCGTCAGCAATGGACTGCCCGGCGATCTCTGCGACGCCTATGGTCTGCGCAACCGTCGAAGGGACCAGCCTGGGGTCGGTCACCGACGCCAACGCCACAAAAACGACGCCATCCTGGAATTGACCCAGCACTTCACTGGCGATCTGGAGCGCCAGCCGCGTTTTGCCGCTGCCGCCCGGACCGGTCAGGGTTACCAGGCGATGCTCGTCGAGCATTTGCTCGATTTCCGCCAGCTCCGTTTCCCGACCGATGAAGCTTGTCAGTTGAATGGGCAGGCTGGGCGAGGAAATGTTCAGCGATTTGAGCGGGGGAAAGTCTGAAGGCAGGCCCGCGATCACGAGCTGGTAGAGGTGTTTCGGCTGGCGCAGATCCTTGAGGCGATGTTCACCGAGATCACGCAGGCTCACGCCTTCCGGCAGCTCGCTCTTGACCAAATCGCAGGTGGTCTGTGAAATCAACACCTGACCGCCGTGTCCCGCGGCGGCAATGCGCGCGGCGCGATGGACATCCATTCCGATGTACCCGGATGAGCTAATTTGCGGCTCACCTGTATGCAAGCCCATGCGGACTCGGAGGCTCACACCGTCCGTCCAGTTATGAGCGGCGAGTTCATGCTGACATTGCACCACTGCCCGTATTGCGTCCAGGGCGCGAGGGAAAACAACGAAGAACGCATCGCCATGGATGTCCAGCACGGTACCCTGATGGGCTTCGCACACCTCGCGCAAAATCCGCTCGTGATCATCGACCAGCACGGCGAATTTCTCGTCCAGCTGCTGCAGGAGCTTCGTCGAGCCCTCGATGTCAGTAAATAAGAATGTAACGGTTCCTGAAGGGAGGTTGGTCATTTGGTGCGTATTATAGTAT
>DAIQBG010000042.1:0-19140 GCA_036781265.1 Anaerolineales bacterium
GGATGATTTATAATCGCCGCGTTTCACTTTTAAGTGAACAAAGAAAATATACAGGAGTGCGAATGTCTCGTCCAACCAAGATCACCGTCATTGGCGCCGGCTCGGCATCCTTCGGTGAAAATACACTTTCCGCCATCATGCGCTCGAAACACTTACGCGGTTCCACGCTGGCGCTGGTGGACAAAAATACAAACAGTCTGGATATTGTCTATCGTCTGGCAAACCGCATCAACCGCGATTGGGATGCGCAGTTCACGATCACATCTCATACCGATCATTGTGAAGCACTGCCTGACAGCAAATTCGTTGTCAATGCCATCGAAGTCGGCGCGCGCGAAAACTTATGGAGAAAAGATTTTGAGATTCCTCTCAAATATGGAGTACGCCAGCCCTATGCCGAGAACGGAGGTCCTGGCGGATTCGCGCACGCGGCGCGCAACATCGGTCCGATCATCAGGATCACGCGCGATATGGAATCGGTCTGCCCGGATGCCTGGTTGATCAACTTTACGAATCCGATGGTCCGCATCTGTGATGCGATCAACCGTCACAGCAAGATCAAAGCAGTTGGCTTGTGCCACCAGATTTACATTGGCTACATCATGGTCGGCGTCGCGCTGGCAAAAGATCTTGGCATCGAAGTGCCTGAAGAGCTGACGGGAATGCATGCTGCCGTGGACCAGTTTTCTGCGCAGTATCGCGTGAAGCAGCAGGTCGTCCCGCTCATCGATATTCGCGCAGCTGGCTTGAATCACTTTACCTGGATTCTTTCGATCCACGATCGCCGCACGGGTGAGGACTTATATCCGTTATTTCGAAAGCGCTTCTTTGAGCTGGACCGCAAGTTCGAGCCGCTTACCCGGGACGTCTTTGAAGCCTTTGGTCTGTTCCCCGTTCCAGGAGATACTCATTTGTGTGAGTATCTTCCCTGGGTCAGCGACGCGCAAACCCGCCCCTGGGAATACTACAACATCCGCCTCTACGACTGGGAGTTGATGGCTGGCGTTCGCGACTTTGGTCTCGATCACCTGAACGAAATGGCAACCGGTTACCAGACCATAGAGCATCTGCTGCATACCGATTCAGAAGGCGCGCTGGAAATGATCGAGAACCAGGTCAGTGCCACCACGCATTATCACCTGGCTGCCAATCTCCCCAACGCGGGCCAGATCAGTAACCTGCCGCTCGGCTCGGCGGTCGAAACGCCGGTGATTGTGAATGGCGCCGGGATTCAACCCGTGCACGTGGGCGCGTTGCCTGAGTCTGTTGCCGAGCTCTGCCGCAGAGAGATCACCGTAGGTCAGCTCTGTGTGGATGCAGCGGTCGAGGGCAGCCGCGAAAAAGCGCTGCAGTGTCTTTTGCTCGATCCGATCATCACCGATATCGACATCGCCAAAAAAGTACTCGAGGACTATCTGACAAGTTATAAGGAATACCTGCCCCAGTTCTGGCAGTGACCTGTCATTGCGAGTCTGCGAGAAGCAATCTCCTTATCATGGACATCATCACCGTTTCCCCTGAGAACACCGATCTCATCCATCAAGCTGCCCAGCTGATGGTGGATGCCTTCCGGGAACACTGGCCCGATGCGTGGCCCACCCGGGAGGAAGGGCTGAAAGAAATGCAGGAAATGCTGCAAGTCGACCGGATCTGCCGCGCTGCCGTGGACGAACAGGGCAGTTTGCTCGGAATTATCGGCGGAATCCCGGGCTACGACGGCAATGTCTGGGAGCTTCACCCGCTGGCGGTCCAGCCGTCGCTGCAGGGTCAGGGCATCGGCCGCGCTCTCGTGCGTGATCTCGAGGAACAGATCCGCACAAAGGGCGGATTGACTATCACCCTCGGCACGGACGATGAAGACGAGATGACCTCGCTCTCTCATGTAGATCTATATGAAAACCTGTGGGAAAAAGTACGGGATATCCGCAACCTGAAGAATCATCCTTTTGCGTTCTACCAGAAAATGGGCTATGTCATCACAGGTGTTGTCCCGGACGCGAATGGGCGGGGAAAGCCCGATATCTTGATGTCAAAAAGAGTTGGTTGATGTCGGTGCGCGGGGGCTCTGCCCTCGCAATGAGACGTCAATTAATGCGTCTCCGTCACTTTGGTGATCGAGCGCGGCTTTTCGGTGTCGTACCCCTTGACGCCGGTCAGGTGGCAGGCAAACAGCTGAGCGGGGATAATGCTCACCAGCGGCGTCAGCCACTCGGGGATCTGAGGCGGCAGCTGGATCGGAGACTGCGCCAGCGTGAGCACAGCTTCATCGTCCGAGATCACGACTAGCTCCGCATCCTGCTGCTTGCGGAGACGGGCCAGGATATCCTGCATCGAGTCCTGAACTTTGCCGTTTGGCGCGACCGCCAGAACGGGAAATCCGTCTTCCACCATCGCAATCGGACCATGCTGAAAATCCGCGGACGAATAAGGCTCTGCGATCACATAGGTGAGTTCCTTGAGCTTGAGCGCCCATTCGAACGCGGTCGCATAGTTGAACCCGCGTCCCAGCACAACACAGCGACTCATGTAGCGATAACGCTGCGCCATCTGCGCGATCGTTTCATCGAGCGCCAGTGTTTGTTGAACCCAGTTCGAAACAAAGTTTAGTTCCTTCCAGTGTTCCTGAGCATCATCAAGTGCTGCAGAAAGCATGGCAATCGCCATCAGTTCGGCGGTATAGGTTTTGGTGGCAGCCACAGCTTTCTCTTCCCCTGCTTGAATATCGAGGACAAGATCGGCAGCCTGTGCAAGCGGCGACTCAGGAGCGTTGGTAATCGCAAGGGTCAAACATCCCTGTCTGCGGCCCTCTTCGATCACGCTGACGATATCCGGCGACTGACCGGATTGAGAGACGCCGATGACGAGCGCGCCCTTTAAGTGTGGCGGGCTTTGATAGTAGGTAAACAGCGAAGGCGTTGCCAGCGCAAGTGGAATCCCGTTGTGTGCACCCCACAAGTAATTTGCATAGCGACCTGCATTGTCAGATGTGCCACGCGCTGCGAGAAATGCATACTGGACATCACGTGCCCGGATCGAATTGGCAATAGCAAGCACAGTTTGTTTTTGTCCATCGAGCAAGGCAGCCAGTCGTTCAGGTTGTTCGAAGATCTCAGAGTGTAATGTCATATATTCCTCTTCAAAGATTCTACTGCTTTTTATAGCAATGCATAAGATGAACTGCCGGCTGATGGAACACAGACTTATTGTTCTCTAGCAAGGATGCCATGCAAATGAGATGATATGAACCTATAACAATCGAGTCATTCATGCGTTGATAATTATGAAAGAAATACAATGTGTATCATGAACATGATGTATGCTGATCAATAAAATTTTTTGTTGATGAATCAAATGAAACACTAACAAAATTTTAAACTTATATAACATCAAAAACCTTTACATAAACTCATTAATAGATACAATCAACAACGTTGCATGTAAAGATATATGGAATGAATCAATTCATTGAATATAAAACAACAAAGATTTTATCGATGACATAAACATGCAACGCAATCAGGTTCATGCCATTTCAACGAATAAGAACTTGATTGAATAAAAAGGAAAAGGACTCGACATGTATCTATGTGTACTCTCAAGCATACCTGATCCCAATGATGTTCCTTACGATCCTTCACCGCACATGAATGGATACAAGTGGAAACATTATCAGGTAAATCCAAAGAACGTTGAAAGGCAATTGCGCGATCTCTTGAACGAAGGCGTGGATGTATTCTTCAATCTATGCGATGGCACACCCGATGACGCTCTCTCAGGCATTGGGCTCGTGCAGGTCATGGAAAAATTAGGTGTTGCCTTTACAGGCGCAGACTCCGCTTTCTTTGATCCCTCTCGCCAGGAAATGAAGGCCTATGCAAAGAAGGTCAATGTACCTACGCCAAACTGGGTGATGATCGATCGCATCGAGGATCTGGAGCGCATGGCAAAACGATTGCGCTTCCCGGTGCTCGTCAAGCCGCCGCATGGCTATGCCAGCATTGGCATTCGACGCGAGTCGCGCTGCGAAAATCTCGATCAGCTCAAGGTGCAGACGGCGCGCGAGATCGAAGAGTTTGGGCGCGCACTGCTGGAGGAATTCATCGAAGGTCGTGAGTTCACCTGCCTGATCGCGGAAAACCCGGATGACCCGAATGCTCCGATCACCTTCAAACCAGTGGAATTCATCTTTCCCCAGGGTGAATCGTTCAAGCATTACAACATGAAGTGGGTGGAATATGAAAAGATGAGTGTCGCTCCCGTCAAGGAGGCGCGCATCGAAAAAATACTGCGTGAGCAGACAGCACGCATATTCAAGGCAATGAACGGCAATGGCTATGCACGCTGTGACTATCGCATGGCGGCGGATGGAACCATTTATATGCTCGAGATTAATCCGAACTGCGGGATTTTCTACGCTCCTCACGAACCGGGCTCTGCAGACTTCTCACTGATCCACGATCCAGTCTACGATCATCAGAAGTTCCTCAAGCTGATCCTTCGCTCTGCCAAAAACCGCCAGAATAACCTGCTCGCCTCGAGACGGCTGAAACGCCAGGTCAAGCGACAGCGCGTTGAAGAAATGGCATACACCTAAAATCCCACTTCCGAAGCAACTGCTTCGGAAGTTTTTATAATAAAATCAGGGTATGCCTCTTCCCCATTTTTTTGCCGCTCCTGTTTTTCATATCGTCTATACGATCCAGTGCCGCCGGGAGGGCGCGACCATCGGGCCCATTCGTCGCAGGATTCTGCCTGTGCCTGACGAAAAACGGATTGCCTTCGATCGTCTGTTTGATTCTGCGCGCGAACGCGGTCCCGGCACCCTGATCGACTACGACCTGTCCTACCCCAAGAGCGACTTCCTCAACTACCTGTGTGACTGGCGCGGGTTCACCATGCATGGATCCCCGCTTCATGATCTCGACGTCCTCCAACCCGTACGCAAGAGCCGTGACAATAATGAGTTTGGGAACCGTCAACAGATCTTTGCTTCACCGGATGCCATCTGGGCGATGTGGTTCGCTATCCTGGACAAGAGCAGATACAACCGGACAAATAACGGATGTGTCCGCGTGGGAACAGGCTTGCAGCGCGTCAAGTATTACCACTTCCAACTACCGCAGAGCAACAGGGAAAATGACCCCTTCACCGAGGGGATGATGTATGTGACACGCGCCGAGGACTTTCCTGCAAAACGTCCCTTTCCTCTCCTTGATTTCTTCAACGCAGAAGTCGAAGAATGGGGAAGCACAAATCCGATTACTCCTTTAGCGCGCATACGGGTAAAACCGGAGGACTTTCCCTATCTGGCACAGGTAGAGTTCAATTTATAAGCGTTGCTGAACGCCACTTCGTGAGCGGACTCCGGGTCCGCTCATTTCGTTATCATCGCTACTTGCCAGAAGTATAATGCTATGGTGAACATGCCTGAACGAAATGAGACAGACCGATTGGTCTTGCGAAAACCTCACATACAGGATGCCTTCTCTATCTTTAACGGCTGGGCCCAGGATACGGAAGTTACGCGCTATCTCACGTGGCGTCCACATAAACAGGTTGAACAAACCATGGAATTTGTTCGAGGCTGCCTGGCGGCCTGGGAAACTCAGACACGCTTTCCTTATATGATCACCATCAAAGAAACGGGAGAGGTCATTGGAATGATTGACCCGCGCATCGAAGGTTCAAGACTGGGGATTGGATATGTAGCCGCCCGTGCACACTGGGGCAAAGGATATGTAACCGAGGCAACCCGCGCCGTTATGGAATTGGCATTTCAACAACCCACCATCTATCGGGTCTACGCTACGACGGATCTAGAAAATGTAGCCTCGCAGCGTGTACTCGAGAAAGTGGGAATGCAATGTGAAGGAATTCTGCGTAGATACATCCTTCACCCGAATATCAGCAATATTCCTCGGGACAGTTATATGTATGCAATCACAAAGTGAGCCTTCAAAGCGAGGGTGCAGGGGTTGTTTTCCTATTCTTGCTCATCATTGATCCGGAGGAGCCATGTTGGACAAAAAAATCGCCTTTATCGGTCCCGGCGCCATGGCCGAGGCTATCATCGCGGGATTGCTGCGCCAGAAGCTGGCGGAACCGATCAACATCATTGCTTCGGGCCCGCGCGAGGAACGCGGCGCGGAGCTACATAAAAAATATGGCATTCAGGCAACAATTGACAACGCTGATGCCGCCGCACAGGCGGACGT
The DNA here is from genome assembly GCA_036781265.1 of Anaerolineales bacterium. Classification (GTDB taxonomy): domain Bacteria; phylum Chloroflexota; class Anaerolineae; order Anaerolineales; family Villigracilaceae; genus Defluviilinea. Next base: position 6,216 of record DAIQBG010000042.1, read on the forward strand.
TGTAGTCCTCTCTGTCAAGCCACAGCGCCTCAGTGATGTAATGAAGGGACTGAAAGGTATCCAGCCGGGTGCACTGGTTCTGTCTGTGATTGCCGGAGCAAGCATAAAGAAAATCAGTTCCGGGTTAAAGCACAAAGCCGTTGTACGCTCCATGCCAAATACCCCGGGGCAGATCGGCGAAGGCATTACGGTGTGGACCGCCTCCAAAGAAGTGACGCAGGAACAGCAGGAAAGTGCTCGCCAGATATTGGGCGCTCTCGGACAAGAGGTGTTCGTGGAGGAGGAAAACTATCTGGACATGGCGACCGCGATCTCGGGTAATGGGCCTGCCTATGTCTTTCTCTTCACCGAAGCGCTCATCGATGCAGGTGTACACCTGGGATTCCCGCGCCGCATCGCAGAACAATTGGTCTTGCAAACAATCAAGGGCTCTGCATCCTTTTACGAACAGGCGGGGCGCCATCCGGCAACATTACGCAATCAAGTGACATCACCGGGTGGAACTTCTGCAGAAGCGTTGTATTATCTGGAAAAGGCAGGCTTCCGCACAGCCATCTCTCGCGCCATCTGGGCGGCGTACCAGCGGTCAGTGGAATTAGGGAAGGAAAAGCCAGGTCACATTCCTGACGCACATGTAGATGAGGAATGAGCTGGAAAGCTTGAGCACAAAGAAAAGAAACGAGCATCGAGCGAAAAAAAATCAACAGACAACCGGTAATTCTGTGGAACCCTTTATAATTCGGGGCACTCGAAACACAGACTAACAGCTATGGCACTGATTACGATCTCCTCACTCTCCAAATCCTTTGGCGCGGAGGATCTCTTCTCCAATATATCCTTTTCCGTGGCCAAGGGCGCGCGTCTCGCGCTGGTCGGTCCGAACGGCATCGGCAAGACCACGCTGCTGCGCATCCTGGTCGGACAGGAAGAACCGTCGTCCGGAAGGGTGACACGCGCCAGAAACCTGCGAGTTGGCTATCTGCCTCAGGAAGCCGATTTCGAATTGAGCGGCTCTCTGTGGGATGTCTGCCTGGAGCCATTTGCAGATCTCATCCGCATGCAGGAAGAATTAGAAAGCCTCGAAACAGAGATGTCCGACCCGGTGAAACGGGACCAGGCTCTGGTCCGATATGGCACGCTTCAGCATACTTTTGAGCAACGGGGGGGCTACGTCTATCCGGTCACGATCAAGCAGGTACTGACCGGTCTCGGCTTCCATCCCTCTGACTTCCAGATGTCGCTTGATCATCTCTCAGGTGGGCAGCGGACACGTGCTCATCTTGCGCGTCTCCTTCTATCCAATCCTGATCTCTTGCTACTCGATGAGCCCACCAACCACCTCGACATCAGCGCGGTCGAGTGGCTGGAAGGATATCTCACGCAATGGGACGGAGCGGCCGTCATTGTCTCGCATGACCGTTATTTTCTCGACCACGCCTGTAACGCCCTGCTCGAGATGGCAATCAGCGGCGCGGAATATTATCGCGGCAACTACACCACGTATCTGGGCGAGCGCGAGAATCGCTGGCAGCATCGCGTGGAGGTCTTCGAATCCGAACGTGAAAAGCTAATGAGGGATGTGGAATATATCAAGAAGAACATCTCCGGGCAGAATGTGCAGCAAGCCAAAGGTAAGCTGCGACGTTTGACACGAGTCGTGCAGGCGATCGAACAGGTCGGCATGGATACGGTGGTTAGCTCGAATTGGTCGCAGCTGGATGTGGAGACTACCACCAGTCCATTCAGCGTCGAGGAAGCAGAGCGGCGTGTGCGTGCCTTGCGTCCACCACAACGAAGCATGCCGGACCTCGGTCTCCATCTGCGCTCGACACGGCGCTCTGGCGATCTGGTCATCCGCACCCGCGACCTAAGGGTGGGCTACCCGGCCGAAGACGGTCTACCGGAAAAATTCCTTTTCTCTGCGCCGGATATCGAATTGCGCCGTCTGGACTGTGCCGCGCTCATCGGGCCCAATGGGGCAGGCAAATCCACATTCCTAAAAATGATCCTTGGGCAGCTACAGCCGCTGGCAGGTGAAGTTGCACTGGGCGCCAGCCTGCATGTCGGGTATTTCGCCCAGGCACATGAGGGACTCGATCCCCAGAAAACCGTTCTGGATGAGATCCTTGCACAGTCCCCGGGCATGTTACCGTACCAGGGACGCGACTACCTTGGCAAATATCTTTTCTCAGGCGATGATGTGTTCAAGAAAGTTTCCATGCTCTCCGGCGGCGAGCGCGGACGCCTGGCGCTGGCGAAACTGGCACTGCAGGATACCAATCTTTTATTACTCGACGAGCCTACCAATCACCTGGATATCCCCTCGCAGGAAATTCTGCAATCGGTCCTGGACGCTTATCAGGGCACGATCCTGCTGGTCACACACGACAGGTACCTTGTCGACGCGCTGGCAACCCAGATCTGGGAAATCAACCCGGACGAATCGCAAATGACGGTCTTCAACGGCACCTACTCACAGATGAAGGAAGAGAGAGAAAGAGAAGCATCGAGGATCGCTGCAAAGCCGATAGAAAAGATCGATACCCGAAATTCGGCTGCCGAGGCTCGCCGTGCAAAAGGCAAAGAGACGAAAGAGGAGAGACGAAAAATCGCGCAATTGCAGGAGCTGGAAAATAGTATCGCCGAGCTGGAGGCAAAGCTGGCAAACCTGAGCATGCAACTGGACAGTCCATTTGTGAATCCATCCGAAGTCGCAAAACTGGGAACAGAATATCAGCGGGTTCAGAAAGAGATGGATGAAAAGTTGGGAGAATGGGAAAGCATGCAAACTTGATGAATGGTAAGCGGTCAATTGAAGGATACGGGGATCATGCACACCCTATACAAGGGGACGGTGGGCTATCTTCTAGATAGAAAATTATGGTCTTGACATCGAAGTGATAGAGAAAATCAGTACAGCACTCCATCAGGCGAGTAAGAGTAGCGTCGAGCCAGACAATGCCCGCACGACAAAATGGGGATACCTGTTTGGCTTGTTAGTAGTGCTCCAGGCGTTAAGCCTTTCACTATATCTGGGAAAAGCAGATCAGGTAGGTTTTCCGCTCGATGATGCCTGGATCCATCAAGCGTATGCTCGCAATCTCGGTTTACATGGAATGATGGCGTTTTCCCCTGGACAGCCATCCACAGGCAGCACATCGTTTGGCTGGACAGTTCTGCTTGCAGCGGGCTACCGGCTCGATCTTCCATTCTTACCATGGACCTATTTATTGGGTAGCAGCTTTGCAATTGGCACCGCCCTCGCTGCGGCCTACCTGAGTTGGACCTATTTCAAAAGCCTCGTGAATGCAACCCTTGTTGCCATCCTCTGCATACTAGAATGGCATCTGGCCTGGGCATCTGTGTCCGGCATGGAGATCGGTTTCTTCACGGCTCTTACACTGCTCTTTTTTTTACTCATCCATCGCAGGGCCTCTCCGTTCATCGTAGGCGGACTAATCGGATGCATTGTATTGGTACGCCCGGAGGGTATTCTTCTTAGCCTTGTATATCTCTGGAGGTTGCACTCAACCCAACGAGGCGAAGCAAGGCACATTCTTTCAAATGCGGTCGCGTTCCTGCTGACCGTTTTGATCGTAATCAGTCCATGGATCGCGTTTAATTTGAGCTTTGGTCACCGCCCCTTTCCCAATACCATCTCCGCCAAGTTCATGCAATATGGTTATCCCTGGTCACCATGGAAATCTGTGAAATATGCATGGGATGTATTGATTTACTTTTTGAACGGACCTCTTCTGCTCCTTGTACCGGGCGCAGTATTTACAGTTTACAGAACGATCCGTATGCGAGATGTATCCTATCTCCATCCGGTTGCCTGGTCCGTCACTCTCGTCGGACTTTACGCAGTGGCATTACCAGCCATCTATGACCATGGACGTTATCTCATGCCACTCATCCCTCTGGTTATTATCTATGGAGTTGATGGACTGGCTCAAATCCTAAGAAGCTTTGTACGTTCCCGCTTACTCCGCGCAGCTGTCTGGCTCTCCGTGTTTGGCATGGCGCTTCTGTTATGGATCAATGGTGCCTCTGATTATGCTCATCGGATTCAACTATTCCACTGGGTCCATATGCCGGCTGCACGATGGATCAACGTAAACGTGCCCCAGGATGCGGTAATCGCCACACATGATATTGGAATAATCGGCTACTATACCGAACGCCAAATCGTAGATCTTGCTGGACTGGTCACACCGGAAATTGTTCCTATTATGGATGAGCCGAAAAAACTGGCAGAGTTCCTGCAGAAGAGAAATGTTACCTATTTGGGTGTGTATAGCGGCTATTATCGCGAGCTGCTAGATCTACTGAATGCACAGGTTGTTTTTTCACCAGGAGCAGAACGATTAAGGGCCATGGGCGTAGAGCCTTTTGAAATATATGAAATCGTCAATAGCAACGAATAATGTTATACTGACTCTATCAATGGGGAGATGGAAGTACGAAAGTTTGGTTTCCCGTTTTTTACGTATCTGACATATTTTCTTAATAATTTCTGATTGAGGACCTGACGTATTCCTTAAAAAGGCATTAGATCAGCGCATAATAGCACCTTGCTGACCACCAGGGCGGCACAGCCTTGACTGTACTTCGTTATACCTTACACGGACTGGCTGTCCCCTGCGGAAGTACTCATAGTATTTAGTGCATGGAGGTGCTGTATGCCCAAAATAGAATTTCGAGGTCAAACCTATAATAGTGAATATGAAATGCCATATGACGTACGCCAGGCGTATTTGAGCGAACAAGAAGCACGCGCTCATCGGCGTCCGCAATCCGAGAAGTCGTTGAGTGATGTCGTGGATATGCCTGCGGATATCAAGGCAATCTATGAGCGCGCGCTGGACGACGCCGATGAAAAGCTAACATCATCTCGCCCGACCAGGGATCTGCCGGACACCGATGATATCTACCGTCAGTCCGCCCCGGCGGATATGAAACACCTCCCCTCGGATGAAAGTATATACCGCCCCTCACAACAGCTGATCGAACCTGAGAAACCGGCAATCGAGCCAGAGTCTGCAGTAGGGACGAGCCGGTTCATTTCGAGCATCGTCTGGGCACTGATCCTGGTTGCCGTCGCGTTTCTTGTCTTACGATTCCTGTTGTAGAAATAACGGCGGGGGACAGGCCCTGCTTTGCATCGTTCTTGCAGGATTGCTTCCGCCATTTCGAATGGTATTCCTTCTAATCGAATAGACCCAGGCGTCCAACAGACTGACAAAAACTTCCCCCGGAATGCGGAATCCAGGGGAAGTTCCATAGGCGCCCGGAAACCCAGAGATTAAACGGTATAACTCTGTCCCGGATTCAACACGACAACCTGTGTATCGGTCTCCGCCTGGACGCGTGCCGCCCAGGCGTTCGCGTCCTGCGCGATCAAGGGGAATGTATTGTAATGAATCGGAATCGCCACCTTCGGGCGCACCAGCTTGACCGCACGCAGCGCATCATCGGGTCCCATTGTGTAGTTGTCGCCAATTGGGAAGAGGGCAAGGTCGATCCCCTCGTCGCCGATCAGTTCCATATCCCCAAACAGACCCGTATCCTGCGCCATATAGATCTTTTTTCCGTCATTGGCGGTCAACAGGAAGCCGCATGGATTCCCACCGCTTGAGCCATCCGGTAACTCAGATCCGTGCAGCGCTAGAGTCAATTTCAGATAGCCGAATGGGTATTTATACCCACCGCCAAGATGCTGTCCATGAGAATCGATACCCTGATTGGCGAACCAGGTCGCAATTTCATTCACGCTGACCACCATTGCCTTCGTGCGCCGGGCAATCGCCACCGAGTCACCCACATGATCATCGTGACCGTGGCTGATCAGGATGTAATTCGCCTGCACATCGTTCGGTGAAATGGATGCGGCAGGATTCCCACCCAGAAAAGGATCCACAACGATTTTGTGCCCATCCGTCTCGAGTCCGAGGGCAGCATGACCGTACCAGGTAATTTTTGTGGGCATAGGACGTCTCCTTTTTGCCAAGTATAGGCAAAACCCTTGTAAAAATCAAATCCCCGGGCGATTCGAATAAAAACAGGGACATTTACGTACATAGAGTAGAAAGATCCCTCATAGTGGCGATACTCTTCACAGGTCAGGAAACAGAACTTGTCATGCTTGCACAAAACGGAGACCGGAACGCCTTCGGCGAATTGGTCCGCATTCATGCACCGGGCGTGAGAAACGTAATCTATCGCATGTGCGGTGATATGCATATTGCGGAGGACGCCGCCCAGGAAACGTTCATTCGGGCATGGTTGCACCTGGCCTCGTACCGTCCAGGACAACCGCTTCGCAACTGGTTATACCGCATTGGTGTCAATGCCGCGACGGATCTCCTGCGCCAGCAAAAGCGGCTGGCACCGGGAGACATGGACGACTTGCAGTTAAGAGATCCGCACCCCGGCCCAGAGGGGATGCTTTTCCAGGGGGAGCGAGCAGCGCTGGTGCAAGAGGCAGTTTTGTCCCTGCCGGACGCCAGCCGGGCAGTGCTGGTGCTCAGAGAATTCGAAGAATTCTCCTATCATGAGATCGCAGATACTCTCAATATTCCGATAGGTACTGTCATGTCACGACTGAATTATGCACGCAAGCTGCTGAAAGATAAACTGGAGAAAAACCCACTGTTGCGGGTGGAGGCAGAGTATGCCTGAACATATTCACGAATGGTTGAGCCCCTATCTGGATGGAGAGCTGGGTGGCAGCCGGCTGCGTCAAGTGGAAGCTCATCTCGCCGAATGCGCGAACTGCCAGACAGAGCTGGACTCGCTGAAAAGTCTCTCAAGCTGGTTAAGAGAAGTGTCTATGCCTGAATTCACATCAACGGAACACTTTGCCGCGCAGGTCAGCCTGCGTCTTCCCCACAGACAGAATTCCATGCCACGAATGAAGATTCTGGAGATTAGCTGGTGGATGATACCGGTTGGTCTGCTCTGCGCCTGGATCCTCGTAAATCTGTCGTTTCTGATCGGCGATGTGGTTTCCGGAGCAACCCGAGTCGGGTTGCTCACCGGGGTTCCGGACTGGACGGTCTTCGATTCATCCGGCCCCGTTTATTGGTCGAGACTTCTTGCCCGGGTGGGTATCCTGCGTGGAAGCAGCCTGGACTGGGTCTCTTCCATCGAGGCCTTCACCCGGACGGCCCTGCCGCAAATCACGTTGCAGCTCTGGATCGCACTGCTCTACCTGAGCTGGATCGCGATCTGGTCGGCGCGCCGGAGACCTGGGGTGACCAGCCAGCCCATCGAAGGCTAACGTAATTCCACAGCAGATTGAATCATGGATCAGCAACAAGGAGAAAAAAAATGGATCCCGTCAAAATCTTACAACGTGCCTGGCACATCCTCTGGAGCTACCGAGCTCTGTGGATTTTTGGACTGATCCTGGCTCTTGCCGCAGGTAGTTCCTTCAACGGTGGAGGTAACAACGGCATGCAGTTTGAAGGAGAAGGCAATGATTTTCAAACGCCGCCTCCTGAAAGCATAGAGGAGTTTTTTAGCAATCTCAGACAGGAGATACAAAGGCTATTCCGTGAAGGCATCCCTGACAGCGATATTTCCGGCGAAGCATTGACCACCTTTCTATGGGTCATCGGCATCTTTGTCGTGATCATGCTGATCGTAGGAATCGCCGTAGCAATTGCCCGCTATGTTTCGGAAACGGCCGTTATCCGGATGGTGAATGAATATGAGAGCACCGGCGAAAAAATCGGGATCCGGCAGGGCTTCCGCATCGGATGGTCACGTACGGCCTGGCGATTGTTCCTGATTCAGCTGATTGTTCATCTGCCGATACTTCTTTTGCTTTTGATCGTAATCGCAGCCAGCGGGCTCTATTACCTGGCAGTCACCCAGGGAAACGCCAGTTTCGATATGACAAGCGCAGCAGTCATGGCAGGACTCGTAGTGCTCACCATCTTCGCAGGGGTGCTCATCAGCATGGTTCTGCGACTGTTCCGACCTTTCTTCTGGCGTGTCTGTGTGCTTGAGGGTACTGGCGTGCGCGAAGCATTGCGGCGAGGCTTTGCCCTGGTGCGTGAAAACTGGAGAAATGTGGGTCTCATGTGGCTTATCATGATCGGTTTGGGCATCGCCTGGATTTTTGTCTCCATCCTCGCATTCATCGTGACACTTCCCGTTGTCCTGGTCACCGCGATCATCGCAGTACTCGTTGCCGGTATCCCTGCTCTGTTGCTAGTGGGTGTATTCAGCACGTTCCTGGCCGGGCCGCTGCCGTGGATCGCCGCTGCAATCTTCGTGCTGCCGCTATTCTTCGTCATTGCCTTCTCTCCCTGGCTGTTGCTGAGCAGCTGGCAAAGCGTATATACCTCCACCGTTTGGACGCTAACGTATCGCGAGATTAAGACATTGCCGGCACTCATGCCTCTGACTGATCTTCAGCCAGCCGGAGACTAAGGTAGAGTGAAGAGAAGGAAGGGCAACCTCAATCAGGGTTGCCCTTCCTCTTATAATGCGGCAATCGCCAGCCCCGCCCTATCCAAAGCTTCCCGCACGAGCCTTGCATTTCTTGCCGCCCGCGGATGATCTCCGTGCAAACAGAGTGTATCAACCCGGATATATTTCCCGTGAACGCTGACTCCATCTCGTGCTAGCTCGATTGCATGCGCAGCAACCTCCTCCGGAGCCCCGATGATCGCATTCGCCTGCTTGCGTGAGACCAGCGATCCATCGAGGTTGTAGTAGCGATCCGGGAAGCCTTCACTCGCAATCGTCAATCCCGCTTCAATTCCTGCTTCCACGAGTCGCGACCCTGCCAGCCCAACCAGGATGAGTTGCTGGCTGAAGCGCTTGATCGCGTGAGCAATTGCACGCGCCAGGGTCAGGTCTTTTGCGGCCTGGTTGTAGAGCGCACCATGAGGCTTGACGTGTCGCAGCTCTGCCTTTTCCGACTTTGCAATTGCGTGTAACGCGCCGATTTGGTAGAGCACCAACGCCTCTGCTTCATCGGCGGACACCGGCATCTCATTTCGACCGAATCCGTCGCGGTCCCTCCAGCCCGGGTGCGCTCCCACCGCCACTCCATGTTTCTTCGCCAGACGAACGGTGGTCTGCATGCTCAGTTCATCCCCCGCATGAAATCCGCAGGCAATATTGGCAGATGTGATGTGAGGCATGAGATCTGCGTCGTTGCCAGTATTTTCTCCCATATCACAATTGAGATCGATGTTCATCCTTGAACTCCGTCAATCTGCATCCACAATGCTGCTTTGAAGATTCTTCATTAGTTGGCGGTACTTATCCCGGGCCTGAGTCGCAGTCGTCTCTTGAAAGCGGATCCTGCTTTTTTTCGGCAGGCACTGTGCGAGCACAGGCAAGTCGGCGCTGGCAACCGCCCCGATCTTTGGATACCCGCCCGTTGTGGGGCAATCTGCCATCATGACGATGGGCTGACCGCCTGCAGGCACCTGGATCGCGCCAAAAGTCATACCCTCAGAAACCAATTCTGTTCTGATGCCGTGACTCAAGGTAGGACCTTCCAGCCGATACCCCATGCGATCTGAGGTGAGGCTGATCGAATATGGACTGGATAAAAACAAGGCAAGGCTTTCGTCGCTGAAGTAATGCGTTTGCGGGCCCAGGATCACATCGATAACGGGATTTTCCTGGTATTGTGGTCGAGCTGTTTCAAGAAACGTACGCGCAGCCAGCTCATACGATAGATCAGGCAAGTCCCCTCTTCTCAAGATGTCACCGGCTTGTAACGGTCTGCCATCCAGTCCACCGAGGCGACCGCCCAGGTAGGTAGAACGCGAGCCGAGCACCGGCTGAGTCTGAATGCCGCCGGTCACTGCCAGGTATGCCCACATCCCATGATCCGTTTTACTCAGGTGAATGTTCCATCCGGCGCGGACAAAAAATGAAGTCCAGAGCGGGAACTCCCAGATGTAGATGGAAAGCTTATAGCCCATTCCGGTGACCGCAACCACGCAATCCTCTCGTGCCTGGAACACTACGTCGCCTAGACCGACCTCCAGGACCGCATATTCACCCGGATTCCCGGCCAGGGCATTCGCCGCCCGGAAGGCAAAGAAATCCATCGGTCCCGAAACCGGGACGCCAAATCGCCGCCAACCCACGCGACCGGAGTCCTGTATCGTAGCGAGCCCGCTGATCTCAAGGACTTCAAGACTCATCAACATCTACGACGAACTTGACTTCATCGCCCGGTGAAAACAAAAACGGAAGTTCTGCTTCAGGATCGAATAACCGTAAAGGGGTATACCCAATCAGTCGCCAGCCGCCCGGAGAGTCGATCGGGTAGATGCCCGTTTGAAATCCGGCGATGGCGACGGTTCCGGCAGGGACACGGGTGCGCGGCGTCTCCAGTCGCGGCGTAATAATTCCATCATCCAGCTTTCCCATGTATGGAAAACCAGGTGTAAAACCCATCATATAAACGATATAGGATCTACCTGTGTGAATTTTCATGACCTGCTCCACCGATAGGTGATGGAAATCAGCTACGGACCCAAGATCGACGCCGTATTCACCCCCATATTGCACTGGTACGGTAATCTGCCGGGGCTTTTTCGAATGTGCCTGTCCGAGTTGCTCGACTTTTTCGCGCAGCCATTCGCCTAGCTGCGCATCACTTATGGCGAGCGGATCATAGTGGACTAGCAAAGTCCCGTAGGCAGGGACTGTTTCGGTAACGCCTTCCAGCGGAGCAACGTTGATCAGGGCTGCAAGGGTATGGATCTTTTGATTGACGGCGATATCGATCTCGTCCGCCAGCTGGACCAGCAATGCAGAGTCGCCCAGCGGGGCAATCCTAGGTCGTAAGCCCATCGTTGAGAGAAACAAGCGCTTTCAAAGATCCCACAGTCTGGCCAGCACTCCCTCCAATCGGAGTGCCAGTTGGTCTGGCTTGGCAGTCGTTACATCGTCCTCATTCGGAAATACGACGTAGGGCACGCTATGTCCGCGGACGCTTAAATAACCGCTATCGCCAGACGTAATAGAGTCCCAGTCATCGTCACGATACAGGCGGGCCATCTTCTCGTCTGGCAAACCATGTTCGAGGATGCTGTCCGGCTTATCCGGGTTGAAACGGCGACGGTTCTTGCGCAGAGATTCTTCAAAGGGCACCCGCACATAGATGATCCTCGCACGCTCAAGCACACTCTCAGAAAGATGCTGAAACGCCTGCTGATAGCCTCCGTGCTCTGCGCCTCGCGAAAACTCGATCAGGGTGGTTGTCTGGCTATGGTAAGAGGCATTGTCGCGGATTTTCTTGGCATATTCAAGACTCAAGCGCTGAATGAGTACATGCCAGAGCTCTTGAAATTTGAAATAGCCCTGGTCGTCGCTATGCAGTCGCGGCAAGCCAAACGTATGGCTCAAGATATCATCTTCCTCGAGCCAGGCCCATAGCATAGGGAAGTCATCCAGGACCTCCAGCCGGGCTACGTGAAATTGCTCGCGACGGGTCATCTCAGGGAGATGGATCAGAAAATCGACAATCTCGCTCTTCCCCGAAGCCGGTCGACCAATCAGAATCAATACATCAAATGAATCGGTTGCCATCGCTTAGATAAACCAGGGCATAGACGGCTCCGTCACGCACCCTGCCGATGTTGCCCGGGAGCCTTTTCCGCGATCAGGACAGTCCATCTGTTGTCAGTAATCCTGCGTGAGAACTCCCCGCTTAACGGAGAAAAAAGGAAAGAAGGATCAGTACAGAAATGAAAAAACCTGCCAGTGTCCCAATGCGCCTCAGATCCCGTTTGACATAGGTGTAATCAGGATTGAACTCCGCACGCGTAGGTGAAGAAGCCATGCTCACCGTTGTTGTCGTTCTTCTGTTTTTCTTGGCCATTTTATTAATCCTTTTGTTTTGTCACCGCGTGTCCCGCTGCCGCAAGACTTCTCAGGGCAATGACCTGGTTAGTTTTGCAGGCGTGCAAAGACCACAATGCGTTCATCATTCACCAGATATGGATAGCAAGATATCAACGTCGCCGTCGGGCTTCCAGTGGAAGCCATCACTTCCACTGCCGTCGGCTCGACGATTGCCGTCCGATCCACCACATAAATGTATTGCCGTTGTTGTGTGTAAATGATCACCCGGTCGCCGGGAACGAGCTTATCCAGATAGCGAAACAACTCACCATAGACATCGTTATGGGCCGAGAGCACTACGTTTCCATTCTGCCCGGGGTTGGCAGAACCAAGATTCTGCCCCACACCCTTTTTGAGCTGCTCCCACCCGTCGCCTTGTACGATGGGTGCATCCACATCGAGCGCGGGAATCTGAATGCGGATCCCCTGGTCCGGCGCCGGGGTCGGCACCGGGAGATTCGCCAGCGACTGCACCATGGGCTGCAAATGCTCCGGGATTTCCTCGATGTTCGGGCGTGTGTTCCCCTGTGCGTCAGGCGGCGTGTGTCCGGAGGGAAGGACAACCGCCATGACAAGCGGTGTCGGGGTGAGGGTCTCCTGGATCAACGCGGACGCAACTTCTTCGTTCAGGTCGCGCAGCAGCCCAAATCCGCTGATCAGCACGCCGACCAGACCGACCACAGCCAGAACCTCGACGGCCAGAAGCAGTCTGTCCATCACCCTGCGGCGGCGCGAGACCGGGACCTGATCCACTGTCTCATCGAGCGTCTCGACGACCGGAGTGGATTCTGCCAGGATGTCCGGCGCGACGTCCACAACCCGGCCGGTCCTCCTGAAGTGCTCGAGTCTCTCGCGCCGCGCCCCCCGTCGTTTTTCGATCAGCAGGCGGCGCAACTCTTCAACAGACATTTCTTCAGGGACTTTGCGTCTGGGCATGGCGAAAAGATTATACCCCAGGCCCGGGGTTGTCTTTTTTGACCACCCTCGTTATAATGTCAATCCTTCGGGCGGGTAGCTCAGTTGGTTAGAGCACTGC
>DAIQBG010000043.1:0-16503 GCA_036781265.1 Anaerolineales bacterium
TACTTGGAGGGCGACCTCCTGGGAGAGTAGGTCATTGCCAAGGGGCTTTTCTTTTTAACATTTCTCATACACTTTTCATCTCTGTGAGAATCGTGTATAATATTGATTGCAGGTTTCGGTTGCTGGGCACGCCCAATTTTACAAAAGAGGAGTGTGAAGCGTACGGTTTGATCCCGTGATCATTTTGTTCGTTTCTTTTTGAGTGAATCCTCCTCGGCCGAGTCTGCATATCGGCCGATTTTCTTTTCTCGGCACGTTCCATGCGGAAAGGAGGTGACTGGCTTTGGCATCTGTAAATTTACGAAACGGCGAATCGCAGGACTCCCTGCTCAAACGCTTTCGCAAGAAAGTTGTGAAGAGTGGCGTTCTCAGCACTGTCCGCCGTAAACGCTGGTTCGTCTCCAAGAGCGAACAGCGCCGCATGGAAAAAAAGAAGGCAATCCGTCGCATCAAACGACGAACGTTTACTAGAGATATGGAATAAATCAAGAGGTGAATATGGCGAAAGAAGAAGATAAAATTAGAGCAGAAGGCGTTGTGATTGAGGCCTTACCGGGTACTCAGTTCCGCGTAAAACTGGATAACGGTCATGTGGTACTGGCATACCTTTCCGGTAAGATGCGCAAGCACTACATTCGTATTTTGTTAGGCGATCGTGTGGCGATGGAAATGTCTCCTTACGATCTCACCCGCGCCCGGATTACCTTCCGCCAGCGTAAGACAGCCCCTGCTCCAGTTGAATCGTAATCGCCATCTGCCTGATTGATTATTGAAATACAAAGAGCCCTCCAATTGAGGGCTCTTTTGTTTTAATCCTATTCGTACGTTTAAATGAGAAGGCTTAAGGAAGCTCTCTGAAAGAGTTGAGCACTCTCATATAATTTGCCCGTTCAAATGCAGCCGGATCTTTCACCGCTTTCTGACTCATGCTGCCCTGCATCTGACGGATCGATTGGTACTCGTGTTCCTGCATCCATGTTTGCGTGTGCCTCAGTATATCTCTTACTCGCTGCACAGAACCATCCCAGAGGATCTCTGATGCAATCATAGCGACTTGCGCACCCGCCATCATGGACTTTAACAGGTCCTTGGAAGTGTGAACACCGCTCGTCAGGGCCAGGTCCGCATTTACCTTTCCATACAGGATGGAAATCCAGCGTAAGGGCAGGCGCAGATCGGCAGATGTACTTAAGTCCAGGCTATGCACAACTTCTAGCTGCTCGAGGTCAAAGTCAGGTTGATAAAAACGGTTGAACAGCACGAGTCCGTTTGCTCCCGCCTCCACCAGTCGCTTTGCAAAATTGGGGATGGAGGTCACGAAGGGACTGATTTTCACGGCCAGCGGGATCGTAATGGCAGCCCTGACTTCCGCGACGAGGTCGACCTGCATGTTCTCGATATCGCTTGAGGAGAGGTCCGGGTTTGTGGCGAGATAGTACATGTTCAACTCAAGAGCATCGGCGCCCGCCTCTTCGATTCTGCGGGCATAACTAGTCCAGCCACCACGGGAAACACCGTTCAAGCTTCCAATGATGGGAACGATGAGCGCTTTCTTGAGACCAGCCACCTGGTTGAGATATTTTTCAGGACTGACGCCGTATAGTCCACCATCCGGCAGTTGTGATAGGGCTTCCGGGAAGGTATTTGCTCCTCGCGAGAGATAGTGATCCATCTCCAGGCTTTCGCGGATGATCTGTTCTTCAAACAGGGAGTACATGACGATCGCGGCGATGCCCGCTTCTTCAAGCTTGCGAGCCCGATCAATTTTCTTAGAAAGGGGAGACGCTGCTGCGACCAGAGGATTTGCTAACTTAAGACCCAGGTACGTTGTGGAAAGCTCTGTCATAAAAATCGGTCACTTTCTCCGGTGTAGGAATGCCGTCCCGCAGGTAGACAACTGCGGGACGGTGTGGCTACGATGATCTATTCTGGCTTTCCGTTGCCGTTACCATAATGCATAGAAGCCATCTGCTGGTAGAGGGTCCAGCGCGATTTTGCATCGTGTTGGGCTTCCTGCATCAAGCGCTCCGCGCGAGCTTCATCCAGCTGGGAAAGCATCTTATAGCGTGTCTCGTTATAAGCGTATTGCGAGAAGGGGATGCTGGGCTCTTTTGATTCAATGAGCAGCGGGTTCTTGCCCTGCTGGGCGAGACGCGGGTCGTATCGATAGAGCGGCCAGTGCCCGGACTGTACGGCGAGCTTTTGCTGCTCGAGGCCTTTTGCCATATCATAGCCATGCGCAATACAATGGCTGTAGGCAATGATCAACGAAGGCCCATCATACGTTTCGGCTTCCAGGAAAGCGCGCAAGGTTTGCTGATCGTTCGCACCCATGGCGATCCGGGCAACGTAGACATAGCCATAGGACATGGCGATCAGTCCCATATCCTTCTTGGGCATGCCTTTGCCCGCCATAGCGAACTTCGCAACGGCAGCGCGCGGCGTGGACTTGCTCGCCTGCCCACCGGTGTTGGAATACACTTCGGTGTCCAGCACCAATACGTTGACATTGCGGCCGCTGGCAAGCACGTGATCGAGGCCGCCATAGCCAATATCATACGCCCAGCCATCGCCGCCGATGATCCAGACCGATTTCTTTACGAGGCTATCTGCCACGCTGATCAGGTCTTTCGCTCGCCGGTCGGTCGAAGCTGAGAGCACACCCTTTAGCTCCGCCACTCTTTGGCGCTGGGCGCCTATGCCGGCTTCAGAAGACTGGTCGGCACCCAGGATCGCATTGACGAGCTCACTCCCGAGCACGTTCTCGAAGGCAGAGAGCAGTTCACGGGCATATTCGTTCTGTTTGTCGAGAGTCAGGCGCATTCCCAGGCCGAACTCGGCATTATCTTCGAAAAGCGAATTCGACCAGGCGGGCCCGCGGCCGTTCGCATCTACCGCCCAGGGCGTCGTCGGAAGATTGCCGCCATAGATGGAGGAACAACCGGTGGCGTTGGCAATGATCGAGCGGTCGCCAAATAGCTGCGAGACCAGTTTTACATACGGAGTCTCACCACAGCCTGCGCAGGCGCCGCTGAACTCAAACAAAGGCCGCAGCAGCTGCGAATTCTTAATTGTGGAGGGATTAATCAGAGTCCGGTCGAGATCCGGGATTGACATAAAGAAATCCCAGTTTTTGACTTCCTGCTCGCGTAGTGGCGGCTGAGGCACCATGTTGATTGCCTTGCGCCCGACTTGCGTTTTATCCTTGACCGGACAGACTTCCACACAAAGCGTACAGCCAGTGCAATCTTCCGGCGCGACCTGGACCGTATATGCCATGCCCTGCGAGAATTCCTTAAACTTGGAGGGCATGTGTTTGAAGGTCTCGGGAGCATCCGCCAATATCCTCTCATCATAGACCTTATGCCGGATCACAGCATGCGGACAGACCATGACACATTTGCCGCACTGGATGCAAAGATCGGGAACCCATTCAGGGATTTCCAGGGCAATGTTGCGCTTTTCCCACTGGGTTGTGCCGGTTGGGAACGTGCCGTCTACAGGGAAAGCGGAGACCGGGATGCTATCGCCCCTGGAACCGATGATCTCTCCTAGAACCTCACGAACGAACCCGGGGGCTTCGTTCGGGACCGGCTGCCGGCGTGTGACGGTGGAGGTGAGCTGTGCCGGGACCTGAACCTCATACAGGTGCTCCAGGGTCCGGTCCACGGCATCGAAATTCTTTTGGACAACCGCTTCACCGCGCTTGCCGTAAGTTTTTTCGATGGCGTGTTTGATCTCGGCAATGGCTGCTTCGCGCGGCAGGATGCCGCTGATGGCAAAGAAGGCGGTCTGCATGATGGTGTTCATCCGTCCGCCCATGCCGGTCTTTTCGGCGACATCATAGCCGTTGATGACATAGAACTTGAGCTGCTTTTCCAGGATGTCCTTTTGAACTTCGACAGGCAGCTGATCCCAGATTTCCTCTGGTCCGTACAGGCTGTTGAGCAGGAAAATGCCATTTCGCTTGGCATACTTGAGCATATCGACACGTTCGAGGAAGCTGTACTGGTGACAGGCGACAAAGTTTGCCTGACCCATTTCGATGAGATAGGGCGCGCGAATGGGCTTCGGCCCAAAGCGTAGATGCGACATAGTCACAGTGCCAGACTTCTTCGAGTCGTAATAGAAGTAGCCCTGGGCGAAATTTTCCGTTTCTTCGCCGATGATCTTGATGGAGTTTTTGTTTGCGCCAACCGTGCCATCGGAGCCAAGACCGAAGAACACGCAGCGAACTGTTTCCTCGGGTTCGATCTTGAAGGTGTCATCGACGTCGAGGCTGGTAAAAGCAACATCGTCCTTGATGCCAACAGTAAAGTGATTCTTCGGCTGGGGCTTGTTCAGCTCATCCAGGGCTGCCTTAACCATGGCTGGCGTAAATTCCTTGGACGAAAGCCCATAGCGCCCGCCGATCACTTTGATGCCCGGTCGCTCCCCTTCGACCAGCGCGTTGACGATGTCCAGATAGAGCGGTTCGCCGGATGTACCCGGTTCTTTGGTGCGGTCCATTACTGTAATGGATTTTACGGTCTGAGGCAGGGCGTTGATAAAATGTTCCACGGAAAAGGGGCGATATAGCCTGACTCGTATCACGCCGACTTTCTCGCCGCGTTCTGCCAGGTATTTGGCTGTTTCGTCTGCTGTCTCACCGCCGGAGCCCATGATGACCATGATGCGTTCAGCTTCGGGATGACCGCTGTAGTCAAACAAACTGTAGCGGCGGCCAGTGACCTTGGCGAATCTCGTCATGGCTTCCTGGACAATGCCAGGGGTAGCTGTGTAATAGGGATTGACTGCCTCGCGCATCTGGAAGTAAACGTCCGGGTTCTGGGCAGAGCCGCGCAGGACAGGGCGGTCCGGGGAAAGGGCACGCGCTCGGTGTGCGCGAACCAGCTCATCATCCAGAATGCTGCGGAGCTCGTCATCTGTCAGTTTTAAGATTTTGGTAACTTCATGGGAAGTGCGGAAGCCGTCGAAGAAGTGCAAAAACGGCACGCGAGATTTCAGGGTAGCCATCTGGGCGATGGCGGCAAAGTCATGCGCCTCCTGAACACTGCCCGATGAGAGCAGCGCCCAGCCCGTCTGGCGGACAGCCATAACGTCCTGGTGATCACCGTAAATGGAGAGGGCATGCGCGGCAATTGCACGCGCGGCGACATGAAACACGGTGCTGGTCAGCTCGCCCGCGATTTTATACATGTTGGGGATCATCAGCAGAAGGCCCTGCGAGGCGGTGAATGTGGTTGTCAGCGCGCCGGTCTGAAGGGCGCCATGCACGGTGCCGGCTGCTCCGCCTTCGGACTGCATCTCGATCACAAGAGGAACGGTGCCCCAGAGATTGGGCTGCTCTTTCGCGGACCACTCGTCGGCAAATTCGCCCATGCCGGAGGAGGGCGTAATCGGATAAATTGCGATAACCTCACTCAGGCGGTGGGCTACCGATGCTGTGGCTTCGTTGCCATCTATCATGACTACAGGTTGTTTCATTAAAACTCCTTTAGAGGACAGGCAAGCTGCTTGCCTGGATTTTCCATTTGGCAAGTGTATCCGCCGGCTCTGAAACCTGATAGTTATGAATGACTTAAATCCCCCTGCCTGTTGTCACATTTCGGACCATTTTGGGCATAAATGAAAACAGGACCCTGATTGCTCCTGTTTTAGGAATTTTCGACTACCGGAACGCGTCCTGGGCGGAAAACAGGAAAGGACTACGGCTCCATATGGGTCACATGTGCCGTGATTGTTTTGGGGTCGTCGCCGGGCTTGGAACGACAAGCCCCCACAATAAGGATGGGGATAGAGTTAGGCAATGTATTTCTCCAAATGGGCTCTTGCGAGCAGCAGCCCTGCCAGAGACTTGGCATCCTGCAATTCGCCCTGTTCCGCCATCTCAAAGGCCTGCTTCACAGGGATTTTCTCGACCTGCAGGAATTCATCATCGTCTGCCTGGAGCGGATCGTCCCGTAGCTCTGTGGCCAGGAAAACTGCCATGAGCTCCGTGGAATATCCGGGGGCGAGATAAAACATCCCCAGCCTTTGCAGTCTGCCGGCGGCCATCCCGGTCTCCTCGCGGAGTTCGCGGGCTGCGCTCTCCTCGTGCGGCTCCTCTTCATCCCGTGTCCCGGCCGGGAGCTCGAGTAGATCCACTTTCGCCGCGTGCCGATACTGCCTTACAAAGAGGATGTTGTGCTCCTCATCAACAGGGATCACAACCACCGAGCCACCGTGGTCGACGATTTCAAGTCTTGTCTCGCGTCCATCGGGTGTGCGCAGCGTATCGCGCCTGATCTTGAAGGCGCGCCCATTTACGAGAGGTTCGGATCTGATCAATTCGAACGACATGCTGCAATCCTTTGTATAACAGAGAGTAAAAAGATCATAAGATAAAAGCCCAGGCATTTGCCTGGGCTTCGGATCATCATTCGGTTCTAGGGAATACTCAGTTGTTGTCCGGCTGTCAATCGGGCGTCAATAGAGATATTGTTGGCTTGTGCGATCGCAGCCGGATCGACATCGCCAAAGAGACAGGCAACACTATAAACCGTCTCACCTGCTGATGCAGTATAGGACGCAGGGTGATTTCGCAAGGCGCGGGTACCCGGGAAACTGCCGCTCTGGGGAATCTGCAATGTGCGATTGGGATAAAAGATCGTCCCGCTCGACAGACCGTTCAGACGGAGCAATGCATCAGGATCAACGTCAAAACGACGGGCAATGCAATAGGGGAACTCACCGCTTTTTAGTGTGTAGGTGGCCGGTCGTGAGCCTACGGGTGCAGAAGTGGGCAGCGGCCCGGCACTTGTGGGTGCGCCGGCTGTCGGTTGCGTTCCACCCACAGCCAGGGTGGCAGTAGAGGTAAACGCCGGAACTGTGGAAACGATCGGTGTAGATGCGACTGCAGTATCAGTCAAGTTCTGAGAGGTCGCATCAAGCGGCGTCGCTGGTGTTTGCGTTGCCAGTCCTGGGAGTGGTGTTCCTATCACAGCGAGAGCTGTCTGCGTTCCGAAACTTCCCACATCTCCCATGCCGCCGGGCGTTTGCGCAATCGGCGAGCCAAATAAACTATTGGGATCGATCGGCGTATTGGTGACACTGGGTTGTTGCGAGTACGGCTGATTACAGGCAGAGATCACGACCGCAATCAGCATCAGCGTGGAGGCAACCAGCGCGCCTCTTTTTAGACTGGCCATATGCTTCTCCTCAACTCCAACAAAGTTTCAACGATGGTAGCACATCCCATTTAACGCGTCAAGCAATGGAATGGGAAATTAGAGGGATGGCTCCCCTGGCTCAAGAATCCTTGAATCTTTGGCAGTGCCCGGTGGCAAGACCATCACAATATTCCCTTGCTGTTTGTTCTTATTGCGTGCATTGAAATTCTGCGAGGGTCTCATTCAGGCGTGTCTCCAGATCACCTGCATTGGAACCTCGAAGCTGTACTCGTTTCCAGACCTCGCAAAGACCTCTGCGGATTCCATTATCCTGTTTGAAAGCATTTCTCGCGATTTGCTGCGCAGCCGGAGTATTCCCCATCTGTGCCTGGGCCTCAATGTACGTCAGCCATTCGAAGGGATCTTCCGGTTCGTAGCCGAGCGAGCGGGCTTCATCGATGAGAGCAATCACCTTCACGAATTCTGCTTCTTGATAAGCAAGCTCTGCTTTTGCATAGTAATAACACCAGGTCCGCTCAGGTTCTCTAACGAATGGCAGACGGGGGGTGTGATCCTCATTGGCGATAATGGTCGAAAGATCGGAAAGCGGAATGGCATCCACCAGAAAGCGCGACTGTCGTCCATAGGTGATGGCATCCCCGCGCTCAGGATCCAGGACGCGCAGGCAGCCATTTTGCGGCATGTAAATCACGAGCGCCTGGGATGTGGAGCCGTGAAAGCTCACTCTGCGAATAGGCAGGCTGATATCGGTGCCAGGCTCCAGAGAAGGTAGCGATCCTCCACCCAGTCGCTTTTCCGTGTACAGGAGAGCAAACGGGACATTGCTTCGGTGAAAGGCCGGGGCATACATCCAGTTAAGGGGGGCGGTAAAAGAAAGGTCCGTCTCGTAGTCAATGGGGAGTTGATCGGTGAGCAGGACGGTGTTTGGCTTGAGTGCGGGGATACGCCAGGCCAGCTGGGAGTATATTTCCTGCTGTTTTGACCAGTCCCGGCGGAAGATGTTGGCATTGAAGAATTGTTGACCCATGCCAAGGGCGATCAGCAGTGCATATGCGTATGTTCTAAGTCTGGCATTCCTCACCAGCAACTCGATCAGCCCGGTCACAAAGAGACTGCTCCCCAGCATCATCGAGATCATGAGGCGGTCGAAGCTAGACTGGAGGGTGAGCGGCAGTCCGGCTGCAAAGGAGGGGATGCGCCCGAGCAGAATTCCAGCGAGCCCAATGAGAATTGCGGGGACCGCAAATAAGTGGATGGCGCCATCTGTCGTGCTGCTGTTCCTCAGATAAAAGCCAACAAGAAGAAAGCTAACCGCAATCAATCCAAAGGTTGCGAGAGTTGTGGGAGCCGTGATTGTGGTGGAAGCCAGGATCAGGACCTGTCCCCAAACATAAAACCCTGCCTTCCAGACGGCTTCTCCCATTGTAGCGAATATGCTCAGAATATGTATCGGCCGGCTGACGACTTCCACCTCATAGGATTGATAGCCTCCGACCGTATAGAAGTACGCCAGCCACGCTCCGTTTGCAAGCCAGATGAGGAGATAAGGTGTCCAGCGTTTGAAGGCTTCGAAAAGTCTCGTGCGGAATCCACTGACTTGTTCTGAGACGATGATCCAGATAAACAAGAAGCGCATCGGTTCGATGCTGACGAAGTATTCGGTGGGGAAGACGCCGGCGATCAAGAGGAGGAGGGCGATGATGGTGTCCCGGGTGGAATGAGAACTTTGTTGATTCTGGCGCGCTTGCGCTGCGGTTTCCGACCCGTCGCCCCCCGAATGAGCACCGGGACCGTCCAGCGCCAGGTTTTTCCTCAGTGACTGCGCGGTGAAGCCGAACGAGAGCAGATAAAAAATGAAGGGAATCCATTCCTGATTGATGTGCGTGAATGCGACCCAGTGCTGGCTGTAGCCGGGAAAGACAAGGAATAAGAGGGAGGCGATCAGTGTCTGTCGCCTGTGACGGGGCCAGACCCGATTCAACGCAAACCGGGCCGAAAGCACGGAGAGAAAACGAACGATAAGGGCAAAGACCTGCCAGTAGAGGGGGACCGGCGGGATCAGGCTGGTAGTCACGAAAAAGATCGGCCCGAGAAACGGGCGGACCTGGGCGAAGGCTGGGATGAATTCCCAGGGACCAAGGAACTCTGCCATCCAGGCGAAGGGCCAATCATCCCAGTAAAAGCCGGTGAGCGGGAGCAACAAACCATAAGCGACGATGATAACAATCAAAAAGAAGAGCGGAATACTCCGCTCCGAAAATTGTATCGCTCTCATGGGACGAATTATAAAAGAAAAGCCACTCGTGATGCCTTTATACTTTCACCGCGAAGATGTTGATCGGTTGTTGCTTTCCCTTAAAAAGAACGGGTCCCAGCGCTTCGACCTTTATATCTGCCGGTAATACTTCCTGGGTGTACTGGTCGATCAGAATGGGATAGTGGACTTCCTTGGTGTGACCCTCTATTCGAGAAGCCAGGTTAACTGTGTCGCCCACGCAGGTGTACGTTGCACGGTGCCGTGTCCCGGTATAGCCTGCAATAACCCGGCCCGAGGCGATGCCGATCCCCACCTTGATCAGGACTTTGTTGCGTGCCGCCTGCTCGACATTGAAGCCTTCCAGCAGCTCGATCATCTCAAGCGCAGCGCGCACCGACTGTTCGCGGTGATCGTCACGGTGGATGGGAGCGCCGAACACTGCCATGAACCCATCGCCCGCCATCTGGTTGACCATGCCGTGATAGTCGGCAATCGCATCGAACATCAGGGCGAAATAGTCGTTGAGCAATTCAATGATCTCAGCCGGGTTTTCTTTCTCCGCATAGGATGTATAGGAACGAATATCGGCAAACATGATGCTGGCATCCACGTATTTGCCTCCCAGGGAGAAGCCTGTCTTCAACAATTCATCGGCGACTTCCTTGGTCGCAAAGGTATGCAGCAATTTTCGTTGCTCGTCGCGCAGACGCTTCTTCTCCAGACTGGCATTGACGCGGGCGCGTAATAAAATGGGGTTGACCGGCTTGTTGAGATAATCCTCCGCCCCAAGCTCCACACACCTGACAACGCTGTCGAGCTCGTCCAGCGAGGAGGTCATGATAATGGGGATATCGCGCAGCCCAGGATCCTGCAGGCAGGTCTCAAGCACCTGATAGCCATTCATCTCGGGCATTTCGATATCGAGCAGTACGAGATCGAAAGAATCTCCGCGCAGCTTCTCGAGGGCTTCTCTTCCGTTCTCGGCTGTCTCCACCCTGTGACCATGCGCCTCGAGACCGCGCGAAAGCAGGATGCGATTGACCCTGTTATCGTCGACGACGAGCAGATGACCTGCTTCTGCTCTAGAAGTCATGTGCGCATTGCCTCCAACTCAGCCGATGCTCTCTGCAGAGCGAGTCTTAGTTTTTCCAACCTGTCTCCCACTGCGAGGTTGCTTTCTCTTGCCATCCCTTCCAGCTCCTTAGCCAGGCCGGCAAGCTCGGTCGCGCCGAACGTGTTCGCGTTTGACTTCAGGGAATGCGCGTTCCGGCGAAAGGCCTCGGTGTCCCTGGTTGCAAGGGCGGTTTTCATTTCATCGATCATGTTGGGAGCATCGTCCAGGAACGCGTCGATCAACTCGTTGATGAAGTCGCCGCCGGATATCTGTTTGAGCTCTTCAAAGGTTAATCTGTCAATGACAGGCATAATCAACTACCTTCTCTCTACTTTTAGCAGGGCTTCCACAAGCTCGTTCACACGGACGGGCTTGCTGATGTAATCGTTCATCCCGGCGGCAAGGCACATCTCGCGATCGCCTTCCAGGGCGTTGGCGGTCATGGCAATGATACGCGGCTGTGTCACGTTTACCAGTCTGCGAATCGAGCGCGTGGCGTCAAGACCATCCATCTCGGGCATTTGCACATCCATCAAAATCACATCGTAGATCTGGCGCTCGATGGATTCTACGGCTTCAATCCCATTGGCGGCAATATCAGCGCGATAGCCCATCTGCTCGAGGATGCGGAGGGCGAGCTTTTGATTCACTACATTGTCTTCGGCGAGTAATATCCGCAAGGGATGTTGTTTTCCCATCTGTGCGTCGAGGAGAGGTCTGGCAGAATCGTTTTTCGGGGAGATCGCGTTTTTGGCAAAGATCCCGGCCAGGGCGTCGTATAGCGCGGACGGCTTAAGGGGTTTGGTCAGGTAGGCGGCAAACTCCAGGTCATTTGCGCCGATCTCACGTCTCCCGAGGGACGTCAGGAGAATGATTGGCAGTGACGCTTCGTCGCATAGCTCACGTATGGCGCGGGTCAGCATAATGCCATCCATTTCGGGCATTTGGAGATCGAGGATCGCCAGATCAAAGCGCTCTGTTTTGATCCATTCGAGGGCTTCCTGCGGGTGACCGGTTTCGTGGGGGAACATGCCCCACTTTTCTGTTTGCAACCGGAGGATGCGGCGATTTGTGGCATTATCGTCCACAATCAGAACGCGCCTGCCCTCGAGCGCAGATTGAATGCCTTTGATATCGCGGGCTGTCTTGCGTGTGGCAACTTTTGCCGGTTCTGCCTTAATGGTAAAGAGGAACGTCGAGCCTTTGCCAATACCCTCACTCCGGGCATGCATTTCCCCACCCAGCATTTCCGCGAGGCGTTTGCTGATAGCAAGACCCAGTCCCGTGCCGCCGAATTTGCGCGTGGTGGAGGAATCGGCCTGGGCGAAGGATTGGAACAGCCGCGACATATGGATGGCGGGAATGCCAATCCCGGTATCGCGGACCATAAACAGGACTTCATTTTCTGCTTTGCCTTTTTTCACTGTCAGGACAACTTCGCCCGTTTCGGTGAACTTGATGGCGTTGCTGAGCAGATTAATGAGGATCTGGCGCAGGCGTGTCATATCGCTCTGGATGCCTACAGGAACATCATCGTCGATGATGTAGGCAATATCGAGTCCTTTCTCCGTGGCTCGCGCTGCGGTGAGATCCAGGGCGGACTCCACACACTCACGGAGATCAAAGGGCTGGAATTCCACGTCCATCTTGCCGGCTTCAATTTTGCTGAAGTCGAGGATGTCGTTGATGATGGCGAGCAAGGCGTCGCCAGAGTTGCGAATGGTCTCGGCGTAGTCACGTTGTTCTCTGTTCAACTCGGTATCCATGAGCAGGCCGCTCATGCCGATGACGGCATTCATCGGGGTGCGGATCTCATGACTCATCGTGGCGAGGAAGGAACTTTTGGCCTCATTGGCAGCAATTGCTTCCTGCCGCGCCCGCTGGAGTTCCGTAATATCGTGATACAGGGCGTAAATACCTTGCTTCTCACCCTGCACGATGATCGGAACTGCGGACAGCTCCACGTCGACGATGGAACCATCTTTGCGCGTGCGTTTCACAATTGCTTGAAATGCATTGCTGGATCTATCTAAGCCTCTACGCGAATAGTTGACGGCCTCTCGATGGATTTCTTCGGTCTGTGCCACAAGATCATCCACATTTTTCCCGACGGCTTCCTCTTTTGTGTACCCGAACAATTTCGCTGCGGCGGGATTCCAGGAGGTAACGATAGCATTGTTATCTATGGTAACCACGGCGACAGGGTTGTTCTGGAAGAGCGCTTCAAAGTATTCCTTCCGACGCGTCACCTCATCGAAGAGACGCGCACTTTCCAGGGCAACGCTCATGGAGTTCGCCAGCGTCTGGAGAAGGCGCACGTCGGAGTCGCTGAAAGCATTTTCATGGTCTACGTTTTTTAGCCCGATGGCGCCAATCACCGTACCGCCTGTTAATAATGGCACATACACGACAGACTTTGGATTCGTAGCATCCTGCAGGGGAGTAATCGTCAGTCCCAATTCCTGCATCGTTTTCTCGAAATCCTGGTCGATCAACAATACCTGCCCGGTGTCTATCAGATGCCTGGCGGTGGGAGTGAACGTCCGAGGCTGATGCTGTAATTGTTTGTCTTTTTCCCTGTAGTAAGGATAGTGGATCATCTCTGTGCGGCGGTCAAATTGATAGATGCCGACGACCTGGGCTTTGAAGATATCGCGGATCTTGTCGCCGACTAAATCGTAAATGGCTTGCAATTCCAGCCGGGAGGCGAGCCCGGCCTGTACACTGTTGATGATGGCAAGCTCGGCGGCGCGCTGTTCGGTCTCACGGAGCAGGCGGTTTGTCTCGTTAAAGAGGCGTACATTCTCAATGGCGATCGCGGCCTGGTCCGCGAAGATCTTAAGCAGTGCGATCTGTTTTTCGGTGAAGGGATCGACTTCCTGCCGGCGGATCATGATCGAGCCAATGACCTGGTTTTCACGCATGAGCGGCGTGACAAGCATGGTTCGTTGTTTGCTGGTGTGGTAGAACTCTTTGCTTAGCTCTAGTTCGCCCTGCGGCTCCGCCAGCAGGTCATGGATGTGGATAGTCTTTTTGTCCAGCATGGCGCGCCCGGTCACGGAGTCGCGGTTGAGCGGTACACCGGCACTGAAATTGTCGACCGGGATAGGCATGGCGCCCCAGTGTGCAACGATCCGATAAAGCTGACCATCGATGTGCGCAATGGCTGCATCGTAAGAATTGCACAGCTTAGCAGCTTTTTCCGCGACGGCGTTTAGAACCGGCTGGATATCGGTGGGATTTTCGGCAATGATGGAAAGGATTTCACTCGTAGCGGTCTGCTGTTCGAGCGCTTCTGTAACCTCAGCGTTGCGGGTTTGAATCTCTTCAAAGAAACGAGCATTCTGTAGTGCCACACCCACGTTGGCTGCAATCGTACTGAGTAAGTCCTGATCGTTTTCCGTAAAGACATTTTCCTGCTCTGTGCTTTGTACACTTACCACCCCAATGGCTTTACTCCCGACCGAGATCGGTACCCCCAGATACGATCGTGCCTGAATTCCTACTGGGGTGGCTCCGAGCTCGAGGCGACGATGGTTGAGATCCTGATTGATCAGCAGGGGTTGACCGGTCTCGATAATTTTACTCGTCAGCCCCTGGCCGTATCGTATGGGAGTCAACGCCTCGCCATATGTATAGGGAAAGTTGATCGTGCTCGTCGCCTCATCCAGTAAAGCAACATAGGCAATATCCGCGTGGAATGTGCTGCGAATCTGCTCGCCGACAAGCTCAATGAGGGCTTCCAGGTTGAGTTCGCCTGCCAGCGCGCTGCTGATTGTGTTGATTGTAGCAAGCTCAGCCGCGCGGCGCTGGGTTTCATCGAAGAGCCGCGCGTTTTCGAGAGCAACACTCATGGAGTTTGCGAGAGTGGTGAGCAAGCGCAGATCCGATTCGCTGAAAGCCTGTTCCTGATCGAGATTTTCGAGCGCAATGACTCCCGCTGCTATCCTGCCCTGAATTAGCGGCGCGTAAATTCCTGACTTACTTGGCTCTGTCCCCGGGACCGTAATTGCGCCGATGGCTTCAAATTCGGCCAGGGTGTCAAGACGGAGTGATTCGCGCTTGGCAAGGATGTGTCTAAAGAGCGGCCCTGGTGGCATAGGCTCAAAGGAATGACGAATGCCACGTTCCACCAAGTAAAGGGGTAAGAACCGGTCCGTTTTTTCATCGTATTGCGAAATGTTGATTGCCTGTGCATTGAAAATCTCGCGGATCTTGTTTCCAACCAGGTCGATGATGCCTTGATAGTCGAGCTTGGAGGATAAGCCCTGCTGCACGCTGTTGATAATGGCAAGCTCAGCTGCGCGCTGCTCAGTCTCTTTTAGCAAGCGTTGTGTCTCATCGAAGAGCCGGGCGTTCTCGAGGGCAATACCAGTACTGCCTGCCAGGGTTTCGATCAGGCGAATGGTAGATTCACTAAAGGCATGTTCACGACGAGTATCCTGTAGCGAAATCGATGTGTTGATCTTATTTCCCGTTTTTAGAGGCACAGAGATAACCGATAACGGCATCTCGCCTGCCGGCAGACTGTGATTTAACGTTCTTAGCCGTTCCTCCACGCCGTCGTTCCAGATGATGGTTCTTCCGCTTTCCAGCACGGGCATGATTTCCCTGTTCAGCGGGGTGAAAGGTCTTTCGATGACACCCAGCCGTTCACCCTTCTCGCGTATGTACTCATAACGAGCCGTTTCTGACTTCTTCTCCCAGGTATTGATGATCACGATCTCGGAACCTGTGATCTCGCTTATTTTGTCGCCGACGAGTTCATAGATACCCTGCATATCCAGCTTGGATGCCAATCCTTCCTGCACACTGTTGATGATTGCCAGCTCAGCATTGCGTTGTTCCGTCTCCTTGAGGAGGCGCTGGGTCTCATCAAAGAGACGGGCGTTCTCGAGGGCGACGCTCATCGAGTTGGCAAGAGTTTGCAGCAGGCGAACATCTGATTCCGTAAATACATGCTCTTGGTCCACATTCCCCACATAGACAACCCCGCCCGGTTCTTCGCCGACGAACATTGGCACATAAATCGCCGATTTTGGCATCTCTTCGCCGCCGATGAGGAAGGAACCGACCTCTGCCATGCGTTTTGGCATATCCTGATTGATCATCAGGGGTTGACGTGTCCGCATCACCAGGGGACCGAAGCCTCTCTCGTCGTGTGGTATCGGCTCCTGGGTAAGGCGTTTTCCTCTCTCTATCATGTACGGATAGAGTTCGAGGTTCGACTGTCTATCCAGCACCATGATAAAGGCAGATTGCGCATCAAAAATCTCGCGAATCTTTTCGCCAACCGCGTCATAAATTCCTTGCATGTCCAACTTTGCGGCTAGGGCACCCTGCACACTGTTGATGATTGCCAGCTCGGCATTGCGTTGTTCTGTCTCCTTGAGGAGGCGCTGGGTCTCGTCGAAGAGACGGGCGTTTTCAAGAGCCACGCTCATCGAGTTGGCAAGAGTTTGGAGCAGGCGCAAATCCGAGTCGCCGTAAGCATGTTGTTGGTAACTTTGAACGCTGACAACGCCCGTGACCTGCTCCCCAAGCAGGATGGGAACACCAAGGTAACTCTGATTCAGGTCCTGTTCGCTGTTCGGAGAAGATGCCGGAGTGGCACCCAGCTGAAGTTGTTCGTCTCTTGTTCCTGTTAGAACAGGCTGACGGGTCTGAATGACTCGTGTATATAAGCCTTTTCCTGACGGCAGTGGCTCTGTCCTGATAATCCGCTGGCCCTGATCTGCATAATATTGTGAGTATACGGACTGCTCTGCAGGGTCATAGGTGTTGATGTAGGTCGTGTCTGCATGAAAGATTGTGCGGATTTTCTCGCCGATCAACTCGTAAATAGCTCTTATGTCCAGCTTCGAAGACAATCCCTCCTGGACGCTGTTGATAATGGCAAGTTCAGCATTGCGCGCTTCCGTCTCCTTGAGCAAGCGCTCGGTCTCGTCGAAGAGGCGGGC
>DAIQBG010000044.1:0-4960 GCA_036781265.1 Anaerolineales bacterium
CCTCCCAGTAGCCGTCGAAATCGAAGCCGTGCACGCTGTGGGAGTTGATCGCCTCGGGGATGATCTCGCCTCCGAAATCGTCATGTCGCAAATGGTACATGAGAAGATCTGTCAGCACCCGGGCCTTGAACATGTAAATCCCCATCGAGCCGAGCAGGGGTCGTGCCGGGTCGTCGCGGCTGATAAACCGTTTCTGGATGGCGGGGTCTTTGGGCTTCTCGAAAAAATCGGAGATGCGGCCATCTGCTTCGCGCTTCAGGACGCCGAAGCGGGAGGCATCGCCCATCGCCACGGGCTGGACCGCCACCGTAATGTCGGCATTCTTCTCCCAGTGATAATCTGCCATCGCGGAGTAGTCCATGCGGTACAGGTGATCTCCCGCCAGGATCAGCACATATTCTGCGCCAGTCGCCTGGATCTCGAAAAGCTGCTTGCGGACCGCGTCCGCCGTGCCCTGGTACCAGTCTGCGCTCTGGGGCGTCTGTTCTGCAGCCCAGATCTGCACCCAGCCGGTGTGGAACACGTCGAAGTTATACGCCTGCGAGATATGGCGATGGAGCGAGACAGAGTTGAACTGGGTCAGGATGGCAACCCGGTAAATCCCTGAGTTGATGCAGTTGCTGATCGGAATATCGATGAGGCGATATTTTCCGGCAATCGGCACCGCCGGCTTGGAGCGCATCCTGGTGAGAGGGTGCAAACGCGTCCCTTTGCCTCCTCCCATGATCACGCCCAGAACCTCGTTCATTGATGGCATGGCGACCTCCGTGTTTGAAGTGTGGAGCCTATTCCGTCATTCGACCAGTTGCTTTATTATCTCTTATTTTCGAGAAGCTGTCGCACGTTTCCGGGTGGAAATAGCCTGAGCTGGCACATCGGTCAAGGTCATGGGCAATCTTTGAAGAGAATAGAGCGGCTGGTCCATTCTATGGGGTAGAATATCGAGAGTCAACGCTGGAAGAGCCTGTGACGAGAACAGCCGGATTCGACAAACATCCTCCCTGACGGAGGATGTTACCGTTAGCGCAAAGCGAAGAAAATGAGTGCCGAAGGAGGGAATCGAACCCTCATTCCCGGAGGGAACACGATTTTGAGTCGTGCGCGTCTGCCTGTTCCGCCACTTCGGCGAGTGGATAATTTTCCCCGTACGCTCCAAAGTATACCACTCTCAACATGAAGGTCAAGTAAAATTTCTGTAAGACCCCAAAGGTTGACCACAGGGACACTGAGCCACGGAATTTTCCCCTTATATTCTCAGCGCGAAGCGTCCGCGCCTCAGTGATTCAAAGTACTCAAACAAAGGATAAGATGAAACTCGGAATCATCGGATTACCTCAATCAGGAAAGACCACGATTTTCAATGCCCTGACGCGTGGAAATACCCCGACCACCGCCTCGGCGGGCCGCTTCGAGGTCCATACAGCGGTGGTGGACGTCCCGGACCCGCGTGTGACCCGGCTTTCGGAGATGTTCAAGCCGAAGAAGACCATCTATGCCAAAGTCACCTATGCGGATATCGCCGGGCTGGAAAGCGGCGCGGCAAAAAGCGGCATCTCGGGCCAGTTGCTGAACCAGCTCACGCAGATGGATGGCTTTCTGCTGGTGACGCGCGGCTTCGAGGACGACAGCGTCCTGCATACGATGGGCAGCATCGACCCGGCGCGTGACGCCGATATTATGCTTAGCGAATTGCTCTTGAACGACCTGATCGCTGTAGAGCGCAAGCTGGAGCGGCTTACCGAGGAGCGCAAAAAGGGCGGCACCGATAAGGTGGAGAACGAGCGCCAGACCGCTCTCTTTCAGCGTCTGCGGGATGTTCTCTCGGAAAATACCCCTCTACGGAAGGTAGAGGTCTCGCCGGAGGAGCATAAAATTCTCTCCAGCTTTGGATTGCTTACGCGCAAGCCGGTGCTGATCGTCTTCAACATGGGCGAAGGGCAGACTGCGCCCGTGTGGGAGTTCGAGACCCCCTCGGTAGCATTGCAGGGCAAGCTTGAGATGGAGATCGCCCAGCTCTCGCCGGAGGATGCCGCAATCTTCATGCAGGAGTACGGTATCGAGGAGCTCAGCCTGAACAAGATGATCCGCCTCTCTTATGATCTGCTCCAGGTGCAATCGTTCTTCACGGTCGGAGAGGACGAGGTCCGCGCCTGGGAGACGCGGCGGGGCGCGAGTGCGCAGGAAGCCGCGGGCGAGATCCACACCGACCTGCAGCGCGGCTTCGTCCGGGCGGAAGTGGTGCACTACGATGACCTCGTCAGCCTGGGTGGCATGAATGAGGCAAAAGCCAAAGGCAAGCTACGGCTCGAAGGCAAAGAATATGTCGTCAAGGATGGCGACATCGTCCACATCCGCTCGAGCCTGTAATATAAAGGTAACTGTACTTTCACAAAAAATACATCTTGAAATACATCTTTCGTCGCTACGAAATGATCGCACTTCGTGGTAAAAAATATCAAAAGGAGAACTTCAAGTATGGCTCATACGATTAACACGTACACGGTCAAGAAATGGGACCTCACCCAGCTCTTCCCTGGTTTCGACAGCCCCGAGCTGCAGGGAGCATTCGAGAACGTGGAAGAGCAGGTCGCTTCGTTCGAAGGGGTGCGCGGCAAGCTCAATCCGGAGATCGATCCGGAAACATTCCTGACGATCGTACGCGCCTCCGAAGAGGCGACCCGGGTGGTGAACAGGACGTATGCGTTTGCAGGCCTGGCCTTCGCCGCCGATACACAGGACCAGAACGCCCAGAGCCTGGTCGGGCGTGTCCAGCAGTTCGTCGCGGAGATCCAGAACCGCACGCTCTTTTTCAGCCTGTGGTGGAAGGACCTGGACGAAGCCAACGCGGAGCGCCTGTTGAACGCGTCCGGCGACTACCGCTACTATCTCGAAGCCATACGCAAATTCCAGCCGTACACCCTGAGCGAGGCCGAGGAGAAAGTGATCAACCTCAAGGATGTGACCGGCTCGAACGCTCTGGTCAACCTCTACGACGCCATCACCAACCGCTATGTATTCAAGCTCGAGGTGAACGGTGAGGTCAGGGAGCTGACCCGCGCCGAGCTGCAGCCCTACATCCAGGGGCCAGATGCCGACCTGCGCGCTCGCGCCTACCAGGAGCTGTACCGGGTCTACGGCGAGGACGGCAACGTGCTGGGACAGATGTACCAGACCCGCGCTCGCGATTGGCACAATGAAAACATTCTCCTGCGCAAGTTCAGCAGTCCTATCTCCGTCCGCAACCTGGCGAACGATATCCCCGACGAAGCTGTTGACGTCTTGATGGATGTCACCAGGAAGAATGCGGTTATCTTCCAGCGCTATTTCAAGCTCAAAGCCAAGCAACTGGGAATAGATAAACTACGTCGCTACGATATCTATGCCCCGCTGGCAAAATCAGACAAAGCCTTCGAGTTTGGTGATGCAGCGCAGATGGTGCTGGAGTCGTTCCGCGCCTTCGAGCCGCGCGTCGGCAAGCTGGCACAGCGGGTGTTCGACGAGGACCGGCTCGACAGCGAGGTCCGCAAAGGCAAACAGGGCGGGGCATTCTGCGCCGCCATCAACCCGGAGGATACTCCCTATGTGTTGATGAACTACACCGGCCGGGCGCGCGATGTCGCCACACTGGCGCACGAGCTCGGGCATGCCATTCACGCCATGCTGGCTTCCGAGCATACCGCCTTCACCTTCCATTCTTCCCTCCCACTGGCGGAGACCGCCTCCACGTTTGGCGAGATCATGCTCACCGAAAAGCTGCTCTCGGAAGAGACCGACGAAGCCGTGCGACGCGATATCCTGTTCAAACAGATGGACGATGCTTTTGCCACGGTGCTGCGCCAGATCTATTTCGCGATGTTCGAGCGCGAGGCGCACGAGATGATTCAGAAGAATGCCTCTACGGATGAGCTCTCCGCGGCGTACCTCGAAAACCTGAAGCAGCAATTTGGCGACTCAGTTGACATCAGCGACGAGTTCAAATGGGAGTGGGTCTCGATCCCGCACATCTATCATGTGCCTTTTTACGTCTATGCCTATGCGTTCGGGCAGCTGCTCGTGTTCTCGCTCTACCAGCAGTACAGGGCAGAGGGAGAATCATTCAAGCCGAGATATCTCAAAATTCTCTCGGCAGGCGGCTCGGAAGCGCCAGAGAAGATCCTGGCGGACGCCGGCATCGATATCCGTTCGGCAGACTTCTGGCAGGGCGGGTTCGATGTGCTGAGCAGGATGGTGGATGAGCTGGAGAAGCTGTAAGAAGCAGACAGGTGACAAGAAAACAGGCAAACAATTCACAATCTTGTTTGCCTGTTTTTATTGATCCACAAATAATTCAAGGAAATCTGTGGGCATATTTTTTGTTGTCCTCTCGAACTCGATCTTGGTCCGCTTGATCGCAGCATGAAAAGCATAGTCAAAGCTGGCGCCGTGCTCGGGGGAATCGATATTCATCCAGGCATGCGAATCACGCGGGAGCAAAGGCATGACAAGGGGTTTTAAGATGGGCATCAATGTCAATGCTTCCAGCACATAGACCTTGCCGGAGCGCAGTGCGGCGGAACCAATTAAATCCGGATCGAGGGGATCCACCATGCGTGGAGGTGGGAAAGACCCCTCTGGCTGGTACGCAAGCCACAGCTCGATGTAATTGCTGTGGGCATAGAAATCGTGCACACCGTGCGTCAATCGCCCAAACGCTGACCAGGCTGACGAGACATCATTTGCCACAAGGAATGAAATGACCAGAGCACGCTGCTCTTCGATATAGGCGGCTGACTTTTCGAAGGCGTTGTTATCGAAATGATACTCGTCATGACCGATCTGACCTCGTAAGCCATCCTGTTTGAGATTCGCCTTCATCATGGCTTCCAACGCTCGTCGGCTGAACGTATCGCTCAGAGCAAGACGCATGATCTCGACGTGATATTTCTTGAGCATCGCTCGATTATAAGCGCAGCGGACCCTG
>DAIQBG010000044.1:5060-16082 GCA_036781265.1 Anaerolineales bacterium
TAAGCGCAGCGGACCCTGCGGGTAAGCGACCCGTGGAGATGCGAGGAAGGATGTGACGGCGCGCCAGTTTGGTTATAATGACCGCATGAGCTTTTACACTTCCAAAGGCGATGACGGGACCACAAATCTGCTTGGCAAGGGACGCGTGGCGAAGTACCATGCCCGCATCGAAGCGGTGGGCACACTGGACGAAGCGACCGCCGCTCTGGGGCTGGCGCGAGCGCAGTGCGGCGATCCACGTTCCAGCAACGTCCTGCTCGAAGCGCAACGCGACCTGTACAGGCTGATGGCGGAGGTCGCAGCAACGCCCGAAAACGCGGAGAAGTTCCAGTTCATCGACGCGAGGCGCGTCGCCTGGCTCGAGGAGCGCACGGATGAGTTGAGCAGGCTGGTCGAAATGCCAAAGGAATTTATTCTGCCGGGCGATTCGGTTGCCGGCGCGGCGCTTTCGCTGGCGCGCGCCATCGTCCGCCGGGCGGAGCGCCGCGTGGTGGAGCTATTCGACGCCGAAGAGCTCAAAAACCCGGAGCTACAGCGCTATCTCAACCGCCTCTCTTCCCTGTGCTTTGTGCTGGAATTGCTTGAAAATCAAGCTGCGGGACATAAGACCACACTGGCAAAGTCATAGAAAGACCACCTATGGACCCTGAAGAATTCCGCAGGTTCGGGCACCGCCTCATCGACTGGATCGCCGACTATCGCACGCAGGTCGCGGATCTGCCTGTGCAGTCACGGGTGGAGCCCGGGAGCGTGCGTGCTCAGTTCCCCACCGCGCCGCCGAGTCAGCCTGAACCCTTCGAGGGTATCTTCAACGATCTCGAACAGATCATCCTGCCCGGGTTATCTCACTGGCAGCATCCGAACTTCTTTGGCTATTTTCCGGGTAACGGCGAGCTCTCTTCCGTGCTCGGTGATTATTTAAGCACCGGCCTGGGCGTGCTCGGACTCTCCTGGATTTCAAGCCCGGCCCTCACCGAGCTGGAGGAGCTTGTCACCGATTGGATGCGCCAGATGCTCGGTCTCTCGGAGGCGTGGAGCGGGGTCATCCAGGATACTGCTTCGACGAGCACACTGGTGGCGCTATTGTGCGCGCGCGAGCGGGCTTCGAATTATTCCCTGGGCCGCGGCGGCTTGCAAAGCGAGGAACGCCCGTTTGTTGTTTATGTATCCAACCACAGCCACAGCTCGGTGGAAAAAGCCGCGTTGCTCGCCGGGTTTGGACGCGAGAATCTGCACTTCGTTGCCGTGGACGAAACATACGCGATGAGACCCGATGCGCTGGAGCAGGCAATTCAGGAGGATGTCATGGCGCGCCGCATCCCCTGCGCTGTTGTCGCTACGACAGGCACCACCGGCACGACTGCCCTGGACCCTGTCCAGGCGATTGCCGGGTTGGCGCAAACGCATGGACTCTGGCTGCACGTGGACGCCGCGCTGGCAGGCTCCGCGATGATCTTGCCCGAATGCCGCTGGATGTGGGAAGGGGTCGAGGCGGCCGATTCGCTCGTGCTGAACCCGCACAAATGGCTCGGTGCGGCGTTCGATTGCTCTTTGTATTATGTGCGTGACCCGGAGCATCTCGTGCGCGTGATGAGCACCAATCCCAGCTATCTCCAAAGCGCGGTGGACAGCCGGGTCAAAAACCTGCGCGACTGGGGCATCCCACTCGGGCGAAGGTTCCGCGCCCTCAAGCTATGGTGCCTGATCCGTGAGCAGGGTGTAGAGGGATTGCAGAGACGACTGCGGCGTGACCTTTCGAATGCGCAGTGGTTTGCCGAACGGGTTCGGAGCACACCAAACTGGCGTGTGCTCGCACCGGTCCCTTTGCAAACCATCTGTATCCGCCACGACCCACCCGGTCTCGAAGGCGAGGCGCTCGACAGGCACACACTGGCATGGGTGGAGCGCGTCAATCATTCCGGCGACGCGTACCTGACGCCGTCCATCCTCGATGGGCGCTGGATGGTGCGCGTCTCGGTCGGCGCTATCCCAACCGAGCGCCAGCACGTCGAGGCGCTCTGGGAGCTGCTACAGCATGAAACGGAACAAGGCAGAGCGTGAATATATTGACTCACACTTCCATCCGCAGGGAATTTATTTTTCGACTTCGCCACTCCATTAGCGGATAAAAGACAAATATCCCGAGCAACATCACCCCAACGGAAAACGTGTACCAGTTGAAGAGGCTGTCCTTGAAATCAGCGGGGTTAATAAATGCTGCCACGAAGACCAGCACGTGCCAGATCGAAATGCTCTCGAGCGGAACCTTCCACCCGCTCCAGCGCATTTCGTTAGACATTGTCAAAGCGCCGACGCCGAGCAGCGCCACCCAGCCGCACATGACACGCGCTGTCAGCGGGGTCAACACCCATGGCCAGGTCCCGATTGCGAAGTTCGGGCTGATGAATCCGACGACTGCAAAGGTCACCGCCGCGATGGCGATCAGCCGGAGAATCCAGCGAATCGCCGGTGCAATCCTCACATCATTTTGCTCGGGCTCACCCGAATCCATTTTGTGGTTACGAAGCCAGATTGCCGGCACAAGCAAGGGAGTGACCAGGTAAAGGATCAACCAGAGTGTGAACCCCAGCCGGCCGTGCGAGAAGCGATCCCAGTGCAAAAAGGTGGCGAGCATCATGAACCAGGTGAATGCAGTGACAGGTAGGAATCCGCCCTGGACGCGGTCCCAGCGCTTGCCCAGCAGGGTATTGACAAAGAGCCACGAACCGCCGAGATAACCCGCGCCCATATACATGGCGGTTAGAGAAGGCTGGATCGCCCAGGCAAAACGCTCGCCCGAGAGATCAGGGTAAAAATAAAGAATTAAGAATGCAAGCCAGAGAAATGGGAGGACCAAAAGCGAAACCACACGCGTAAGAGGCAAGATCCGATTACTTGTATTCATAGGCCTTCCTTTTTCTATATACCTCAACCAAGGATCGCAATAACCAGGATCCCTGCAAAAATCGTAAAGGACCCGAGCACGCGCGTCCCGCCCATCGGTTCTTCAAGAAATTGCCAGCCCAGGAACGCACCGATCACCACACTCACCTCGCGAATAGCGCCTGAGTAGCTCAACGGCGCAAAACTGTAGGCAATCAGCGCCAGCAGATACGCAGTCACACCCAGCACTGCCGCCAGGATCAAAGGCAGGCGCGGTCCTCTCCATGCCGCGGCAAATTGAGTCCAGCCGAAGCGGCGCACGTTGTAAGCGGTAGTCAGCACGGGGACGAACAAGAACATGGTCAGCGCATAAGGAAGCGGCGGACCGTTTTTCACGGCGGTCCCATCGATCAAGGTGTATAGCGAGATGATCAGGGCGACGGTCAGCGCAACCAGCACACCCTTCATGTGCAGCCGGCTGCCCCTATTCTGGATCAGACTGGTCGCGCCGATAATGACCATCCCGCCAACGATCAGACCCACTCCCAGGATGCCGCCCGTGGTCACCTGCTCGTCCAGGAATAACACGGACCACAGCATCAAGAACGCCGGCGCGGTGCCCCGGGCGATCGGGTAGACCAGGGAAAAATCATGGTCACTGTAAGCATTGGAGAGCAGGATAAAGTAGACTGCTTCGAGCCCCATGCTGATCAGCGCGAACAGCCACATCGAGCGCGGCGGAAAACCGGTAAACAGCAGTAGGCAAAACGCGAAGACCCCGCTGATGATCACCTGCCAGCCCATGGCAATATACTTCTCCTGCGACCTCTTCAGGAGCAGGTTCCAGAGCGCATGCAGGGATGCCGAGAGAAGCAGAAGGATGATGGCAAACGTGGGCATAATGGGAGTGAATGTATCATAAAAAAGCCCGTTGGCGTGCCGGTTTTGTTGGGAAAATGTAATCCCGCTGGGATTACATTTTTTTATTCCAGTGCTATACTCGGCGGCACAACACTGAAAAGGAGACTGTATGAAACCGTTACGACCCCTGTTTTTTTTGACTGCAATAATCTTGTTTGTTGGACTGGCATGTGCCGCCCTGGGTGGAGGAACAACCCCCACCCAGGCTCCTCCTCCGACTGAGCCCGTTCAGGTCATTCCCACGGATCCCCCGCCCCAGCCGACCGAAGTACCACCGACCGAAGCATTACCCACCGAGGAAGAACCTACTGAAGAGCCACCTGTCCCCGAGCCACAGTCTCAACAGTTCTTTACGGAAGAATTCGATGCTCCGCTCTCAAGCGATTGGGATATCTTGACGGTAACCGGCTCCACCGACGCTGACCCCGACAAGGTCACGGTAGAAACCGACGGCGGCAGGTTGATCTGGGATTTCGACAGCGAATATGTATATTATTACATGTTCTATAATGCTTATGAATACGATAATGTCCGGTTAGACGTCCGCGCTGATAACCGTGGTAGGAACAACAATTCGATCAGCCTGATCTGCCGTTATGATCCGGATACAGGCTGGTATGAATTCAACATTGCCAACAGCGGCGTGTATGACATCCTGTACGGGGAAGTAAGACCCAATGGCGATATTGCCTACAACACCATCGCCAACGGTGGTTCGCTT
This sequence comes from Anaerolineales bacterium, assembly GCA_036781265.1. Lineage (GTDB taxonomy): Bacteria > Chloroflexota > Anaerolineae > Anaerolineales > Villigracilaceae > Defluviilinea. The sequence goes on from DAIQBG010000044.1 coordinate 9,586, forward strand.
GCCATCAAACAGGGTATGGGTGTCAACGAGTATGCCATTATCTGTGAGGATAATGAACTGACACTGTTCATCAATGGTGACGAGGTGACTTCCATTCAGGAAAACAGGTACGGGCTTCGCTCCGGTCAGGTGGGCATGTCCGTCTCTTCGTTCAACGTATTACCGATCCTGATCGAGATGGATTGGGTCCAGATCAGCGAGCCGTAAAGAGTTAGCAATACACAAGAATTAAACAAAGACCTCCGGGTTAAGAGCCTGGAGGTCTTTGTTTACTAGATGTAAGGTTGCAAACGTTTAATACAGGGGGATCCGCGCCCCGTTGATCTTCGCAGCTTCGTCCGAACAGAGATACAGCATCGCTGCAACGATTTCATCAGGTGTAGTACCTGTGCCCTTTTCCTCAACATCGATGGCGCGGACCTGGATAATGTTCGCGGTAACGCCTTTATCTTTTAGCTCCGCCGCGAGAGTTTGCACCAGGTTCTCCTGCGCAGCTTTTGCCGCTGTATAGATCCCGGTCTTCCCGGGCGGGTTTGGCACCGTGGAGGCGGAGACGACGATCACGCGTCCCCAACCGTGTTCGACGAGTTGTGGGCTGAAAGCCTGGAAGAGATGGAACGTCGTCCAGACGTGCTGCCCGAGCATAAAGTCCAGATCTTTGGGGTCACCTTCCACCAGAGTCTTGCCCCCGACCCAGCCGCCGACGAGATGAATGAGGGCATGGGCCCCGCCAAATTTAGCAGCAACGGTCTCGGCGGCCGCGCGGACCGCTGCCGCGTCTCGCAGATCGATCGCCGGGGCGTACAGGCGGTCCGCGGAGAGATTGAGCTCACGGCTCAACGCATCGAGCCTTGCCTGGTCATGAGCAAGCAGAACCAGGGAATATCCGGCTGCGGCAAAGGCATGAGCGGTCCGGCTTCCGAGTCCGCCGGTTGCGCCCGTGATGACAACGGTTTTAGTCATTTAATTCCTCGATCTGCGCCTCGCTCATACCCACGACAATGGGCCGGTCGTGCTGCTCGGGCAAATGCTCGTTGCCATAAAAGTCGATCAGGTGACCCGATTTGGCTGCTTTGGTCTCCAGGTAAAAACGGTTGTGCTCGTTCGGCTCCACGATGTGCGGGATCCGCCCATTGACCCTGATGCCATACTGCGTTAACTGATCGATCTTCTTCGGATTGTTGGTCATCAGCTGCACTGATGCGATCTTGAGCGACATCAGCATATGGGCAGCCACGGCATAATCACGCTCGTCATCGCGGAAGCCCAGCGCCAGGTTGGCTTCCACGGTGTCCAGGCCCTGGTCCTGTAAGCTATAGGCGCGGATCTTGTTGATGAGACCAATGCCCCGGCCTTCCTGGCGCAGGTACAGGACAATGCCTTTTTCCATCTGCCCGATCTTTTTCAACGCCGCTTCCAGCTGGTCGCGACAATCGCAGCGCAGCGACCCCATCACGTCCCCGGTAAGACATTCAGAGTGCAATCGCACCGGCACATCCGATGCGCCGATCACATCGCCTCGGGTGATAGCTACATGTTCCTTGCCATCCCGGTTATTTTCAAACGCAACAATATGGAATTCCCCGAAGCGGGTCGGGAGCTCCGCCATTGCCACCACTCGCACGCAGACTTTATCTCTGCCCAGCCCTTCGCACTCATGATCACCTTCCTTCTCAAGAAGAAGATCGAATTTGTCGTGCATCGTTGTCGTCATAGTCACCTCTCAAAATGATACTTTAATACCACGCCGCCGCCCTCCCAGTGTTCAACTTCGATCAATTTCAGTGGAATCGCTGCACTTCGTTCCAGGCCGGGGCCTGCCGCCATGGTCGGAGCGGATTCTCCCCCAAAGATCATCGGTGCAATAAAGGCTGTGACCTCATCCACCAAGCCGAGCCGCATCAATTCAAAGTTGAGCCGAGCACCGCCTTCCACCATCAGGCGCTGGATGCCCAGATCCTTAAGCGTGGCTAACGCGCGTTGCAAATCCACCTTCTCCGCCTCGTCCACGTAGACATCTACACGCCTGGACGTCAGCAAAGACAGGTATCGTTTAGATGTGCGCCGGGTGGTAAATATTACAATATCCGCCGGCCCTTCGTTCAAAAAGTGTGAATCCGCCTTGAGAGTGGCCTGTGTGACCACCCCTACCTTGATGGGATTCCGGGAAAGCCCGCGTGATACCCGCTCGAGGCGCAGCTCCTCAGATTTCACGGTCAGCTTGGGGTCCTCATCCAGAAGCGTCCGGCCTCCCACCATTACGGCATCGGCGTCAGCCCGTAAGCGGTCGACCCGCTCCTTATCGCGTTGTGAGGAGATCGCCGCGCCACGACGCTGAAAGGTGTCGATCTTGCCGTCTACGGTCATCGCCACGTTAATAAACACAAAGGGACGATTCATAATACAATTGTAAAGCCTGACGTTAAAAAAAGTGACAGCTACTTTGCCCGGAAGTGTAAACAGAGTTAGCTCTGTCTTTGAGGAGAGTCTTATGCGCCAGTCCATGCTGACGAACGAACAAGCCAATTTCCTGCGTGAGGAAAAAGAAACGCTGGCAGAGATCCGTCTCGCGCTGGCAGAACTGGATGTGCCGCGCGAAGCACTCGCTACCCTGCAGGATGCGATCTTGCAGCTCGACGAGCTTTTTCTGCTGGTCGTGGTGGGGGAATTCAATGCCGGCAAGAGCGCCCTTGTCAATGCACTGCTCGGCGAAAAGGTCCTGGCGGAAGGCGCCACACCGACCACCTCGCGCGTGACCCTGGTCAAGTGGGGTGAAAAAGCAGAAGAACAGATCGTGGATGAAAACTTCGGCGTGTACACTCATCCCCTGCCGCTCCTGAAGGAGCTGAACATTGTCGATACGCCTGGCACGAATGCCGTTATCCGTTATCACGAGCGCCTGACCGACGAGTTCGTGCCGCGCAGCGACTTGATTCTCTTTATCACGTCGGCTGACCATCCCCTGACCGAGAGCGAGCGCCAGTTCCTGCAGCGCATCGTTGCATGGGGCAAGAAGGTCATCTTTGCCCTCAACAAGGCGGACATTATCGAGGATGAAGCCGCTCTCCACGAGGTGCGCTCTTTTGTGTTGAAGCATGCCACCGCGGTGCTGGGAGATACGCCCGAATTTTTTCCTGTTTCCGCGCGTCTGGCACAGCAAGCTCTCGCCGAAACCGATCCTGCTAAACGTCAGGAGCTGCGGGCTGCCAGCGGGTTGGACGTACTGGAGCAGTACATTACGTCCACGCTTGACGATACGCAGCGGTTGAAACTTAAGTTCAACAACCCGCTGGGCGTGACGGAGAATATCATCACGCAGTCCGCGCAGGTGAACGAAGCAGAATCGGAGGATATCAAAGAGGATATTCAGACCGCCGCCGCTCTCGAAGCTACGGTCTCTGATTACGAGCGGGACCTGCGCAAGGAGCTCCAGCCGCGCCTGGCAGAGGTGGAGAACATCCTCCACCGGCTCGAGCAGCGCGGGCTCGACTTCTTCGATACGACCATGCGCATCACCAACATCCAGGAGCTGATGCGCGGCGACAAGGTCCGGCGCGAGTTCGAAAAGCAAGTGCTGGCAGATATTCCCCAGCAGATCGAGGAGCACGTCCAGCGCCTGATCGACTGGCTGGTCCAAAAAGACCTGCAGGAATGGCAGCGCGTCATGACGTACGTGCAGCGCCGCAAAGCCATGCATACCGAGCACATCGTGGGAGAGGGCATTGAGCCACGCGAAATGCGCCGCCGTGATTTAATCGATACGATGGCGAGAACGGTCCAACGCATCATCGATGATTATGATCGCGATAAGGAAGCGCGTGAGCTGGCCGCCCACGTGGAAACCGCCGTGGCCACAACTGCCTTGTTAGAGGTCGGGGCGGTCGGGCTTGGGGCACTGGTGACAGCTGCCGTCCTTTCCTCCAGCCTGGACGTGACCGGCATTCTCGCGGCGGGCACGCTGGCGATTGTTGGCTTCTTTGTGATCCCTTACAAGCGCAAACAAGCCAAGGACAAGTTCAGGGAGAAGATCACGACGCTCCGCAGCGACCTGCTCGCAACCCTGACCACGCAGTTCAACAAAGAAGCCGAGCGCGCCGTGGAGCGATTGAAAGAGGGGATTATCCCATATACCCGTTACGTCCGCTCTGAACGCGAACGCATCGAAAAAACGGAAACGACCCTGGCGAGCCTGCGGCAAAGACTCTCTGCGCTGCGGGCGCGCAGTCTGGCTGTGGTGGGGAAATAGGGAACACCTTACGGATTTGCAAACCATAGAGATTGAATAGATATTGACATCAGGCAAGGGATCAAGCATAAGGGGGTGAGATTGCGAAGGAAAGAGCCTGGTTGGGAAACGGGGTCTTTGTGTCACCTTGCACCCTGCGAAGCAGGGACACTGTTGCTCATGTGTTAAACCCTGCTTGCCGAAAGACGCATAGCCCTGACCGGTGAATTCGCATCACTAAGCTTCTTGCTGCACTGCAGAATCCATACTAAGGAAGCTAAACATGGGAAGGTTTCATGCGCGCAACGCACTGCCGTCGTCCATCTCGTTCTGTTATTTCTGTTGTCTTCATTCTCTTCAGTCTGATTTCTGTCTCCCTTCCTTCATGGGATAGCTCACTCGTCCACGCGCAGGGTACGTACGATCCTACTGTTCAGACGCCCACGCTGTTGCATGACGAAGCACGCACGGTCTATCTGGGCAACCTGACCCGCCGTGATCACGGTCTGCCACCCTTGCGCTGGAATCGCCAGTTGACTCTTGCCTCACGCTGGTTTTCCTGGGATTCAGTGGAGAACCGTCCGGGTGGTTATTGCGGTCACCAGGATAGCCAGGGCAACGGGTTTGGATATCGCGCTTCCGCCTTCGGTTACCTGGGGTTCGCCAATGCCGAAAATGCCTTCTGCGGCTATGTAACTCCCGAGGCTGCTATCGCCGGCTGGATGAATAGCCCCGGACACCGCGCCAACCTGCTCAATTCGTTCTCACGCGAGCTTGGACTCGGCTACTATCGGCGCAACAGCGACGGGCGCGGCTATGTCACCCAGGTTTTTGGCAACGATTCTGTCTATTCACCCGTCATCATCGAAAACGAAGCCCCTTCCACGACGAGTGCAAATGTGAATCTATACATCTATAGCCGCCCTCCCGAGGAAGGCTTTGCTGGTTGGGACGCAACTACGCAAATGATGGTCAGTAATAACCCCCACTTCAACGGGGCAGCCTGGGAACCCTACAACGCCAGCAAGGTCTGGACTCTGGCAAGCGGAGAGGGCTGGCGTGATGTATATGTGAAAACGCAGGACCGTTTCCAACGCAGCCTGAGTGTCAGCGATACCATCTACCTCGGCGCCAGTTTACCTCTCAACGAGCTCAGCAGGGCGCAGATGAGCGCGACTCAACCGCAGGTCACACTTTACAACCTGAATGGAGGGGTGTTGCCACAGGTCCAGTTTAGCCTGGGATGGCTGGCGGATGATACTGACGAATCCTTCACAAAATGGTGGGGAAATGGGGAGCGGGTGCCCGATGCGGCAGCATGGGGAGGAACCGCATACCGTTTACGCCCCGGCGATGGTGAGTCGTATGCCTGGGCCAACGACTGGGGTTTCCCGGTTAAAGATGTGCCTCTGGTTGCTTATTTCAGACTTAAGGTCAACGACAACACATCCAGCGGTGAAGTTGCGCGCATTTCAGTCGATGGAGGCGGCACAGAATATGGTCCCATCAGCCTGCGAGGCACAGACTTTACTACGTCCAACCAGTATCAGGAATTTGCCCTCAGGTTCACATTCCATACCAATCCCAACAACGGCTTCCTAACATTCAACTTCTGGCGCAGCGGAAACGCGGAAGTTTATGTCGATGCGGTCTCCATTTTTAGCACCCCTCAAGGCATCACCTCGCCATTGGTGTGGTCAGTGCCAGGTGGCAATTACCGCGGACAAGGTGTATGGGTGCGGTACACCAATGGCAGCCAGTTCTCCGCCATCTCGGAGGGGAGCACAACGCAGGAGTTCACATTGCGCGTGAGTACAACCGGTAATGGAACGGTGGTCAGCCATACAGCCGGAATTAACTGCGGCTCGGATTGTTCTGAAACCTATGTAAATACCGCTTTTGATCACTTGAGCTCTGTTACGTTGACGCCTGTACCTGCTCCGGGTTCCGTTTTCATAGGTTGGAGCGGTGACTGCTCGGGAACAGGTACCTGTAGCCTGAGTATGGCCACCGATCAAGCAGTTGTTGCTCACTTCACGCCCGCCAACTGGTACATTGTCGGTCATGACAATTACGCATACGGCGCTACAGGTGATGCTCCGGTGGTAGGGGATTACAATGCAGATGGCAAGGCCGATGTTGCGGTGTTCCGCCCTTCGAATAGCACGTGGTACATTCGTGGAATGGGCTCCTTTACCTACGGGGCAACAGGCGACATCCCGGTGGTAGCAGATTACAACGGGGACGGCAAGGATGATATCGCGGTGTTCCG
>DAIQBG010000045.1:0-5290 GCA_036781265.1 Anaerolineales bacterium
CCCGGCTGAGGCGTGGAAGTGATCTCCACAAACACGGTTTCCGGGGTCGGGGTGGGAGCGTCCGGCTCCTCGGCTTCTGTTGCCGGTGCCGGAGGCTGGGTGGCGGCGGGAGTGCCGCAGGCTGCCAGCAAACCGACGATCATGAGGACAGATATCACAGTCCATAGACGATGCTTAAAGCGATTCATAGTTCTTCTCCTTATTTATCGGATCTGATTTCCGTTCTCACACCGGGGACAACCGTGCCCTGGTGAGAGTCCTCTCCATCGAGTACATAGGTCTGTACATTTCTCTTGTGAATCACCTCCTGGCGCCACTAAAGCCTGCGCTTGGCTTTGAATGCCTGATTTGGATTGGACAGAATCTGACCATACACGGTTGCCACAGCCCCCATGAGACTGGCATCGTTCAGATAGGTCGCCACAACAATGTCTGCTGCCTCGCGCGGCCAACGCAGAGCCCGCTCGCGCACCGTCCTTTGGATCACCGGTAACAAAAATTCATAAGCCTGTGTGACATAACCACCCAGCACCACCTTCTGAGGATTGAAGGTGTTGATCAGGCTCGCCAATCCAATCCCCAGGTAATATCCCGTCTCCTCAAAGGAATGAAGTGCGACCCGATCCCCTTTTCGGGCAGCTTCCACCATCAGAGGCACTGTAATTCGCTCAAATCCATCCCGGACGACTTCAGCCAGCTGGGATTCTTCGCCGTCGAGAATGGCTTCGCGCACGCGACGAAATACCGCCAACGCGCTGACGTAGGTTTCCCAGCAGCCCTGACTGCCGCAATTGCACGCCGGCCCATCCGGGTGGATGGCCATATGTCCCACCTCGCCGGCCAGGCCAGACACCCCCGGCACGATGCGCTGATTGAGAACGATCCCCGCACCGACACCGGCAGTGATATTGATATACAGGACATGGTTACTATTCCTGGCCGAACCAAAGTAGCTCTCAGCCAATGCCGCCATATTGGCTTTATTGTCTACGTAAATGGGGATGTCAAATTCACTTTCTAACCACTGCTTGACGGGTACATCACTCCAACGCATATTGGGCGCGAAAAGCAATACACCACTGGATACATCCACCAGACCCGGCAAACTTATACCCAGTCCCAGGACATGGCGGTTTGTTTCCGCGGCCTTCGAACAGGCCTTCTGGATCAGTTCTGCGATGCAGTCCAGCACTGCCTCTGGCTCATCGTTCTCCGCGAAATCCACTTCTTGCCGCCAAATCACGTGGGCAGCCAGATCAGTCAGAATTACCGACCCGAATTTCACCTCGATTTCCGCCCCAATGATGCAACCAGCCGCGGGGTCCAGCTGGAGTAGAATGGAGGGGCGACCCGCCCGTACGGATTGGAATCCAGTCTCGCGCACAAACCCATGTTCAATGAGCTCACGCACCAAACGTGTGATGGTGGCCCGATTTAAACCGGTGATCTCCGCCAAAGCGGCACGGGAAATTGGCGCGTTCTGCCGCAAATGAGTGAGAACCGTGGAGAGGTTGATCTGACGCAGGGATTCCTGGTCGCCGACGAAGTCGTAGTCGCTATGTCTCATGTAATGATAAAATCGCGTAAGTTAATTGCTTTCTGCAATCAATTAAATAATACGCTTTTAAGTACTCACTGTCAATAGGTAAAGCGAGGTTAAATGAAGAAATTCGATGAAATCCAGCGTTTTCTAATCGAGAAGCGACCGGGTCATCTGCAATATACTCCGACGCGTCTCCAACCGATCCAGGCGAAGCCAGGAACCCCCAGTGTGGATGTAGCCAGGCTGGGAAAGTTGCTTGAGGGTGTTGCCGTCCTGAACGATACCATTGCGATCGAGTCACCCGAACATTGGCAGGAAACCGTCCGCAGCCTAGACGCGTCTGTGGATGCCATCTTGCCGGTGAGCATCCCTGCCTACCCCACCGAGGTCTGGAACTCACATCCGCACGTTCTCGTCGAGCGGGGACTCCCGGTCATTTTCTGGTCATTGCTCGGTTATGAAGAACCGGATTTCTGGCGCTGGGCAGCCCGGGACATGCTTCAGACCCTGGGCGTGGATGTGCACCTTGTCCGGAACAGCCGCGAAGGGATTGGACTCCTGCGCGCCCTGGCGTTGAGGCGTTTTCTGTGTGACAACCGGATGGTGGTAATTGGAGAACAGAACTTTCCCTGGAATGCCTATGCGGTAGGCGACCGCCTGACCCGCCAGTTGGGCACGGGGATCAGCGTCCGGTCGCTAGCAGATATGCGCAGTCGCTATGCGAAATTTACGGCAGAGGACATCCGGCAGGTGCGGGAGACGCGTCTTGCCGATCGGTATGAGGCCGCCGGCGTGCAGCCCGACGCGCTGGATCAAGCCATCCTGACCTACCTCGCCATCCGAGATATTCTGGAGGAAGAACGGGCGGTCGGCTTCGGCGTCAACTGTTTCGGTGACCTGATCATTCGCGGCGGACGGGATGTACCTTGCCTGGCGCAGTTACTGCTGCGCGAGGAGGGTTATATTGCCTCGTGTGATGGAGATTTCATCGCCATGACCGGCATGATCCTGGCGAATGTCTTCCTGAACAAGCCCGCCATGATGTCCAACCTGTATCCAGTGTCGTATGTCGGGGCCCTGACAGACCACTTCGGGGATCCGCTCTCACCCGGCGAGGAATATCCTCGTTCGGAGTGGAGGAACTTTGCCCGCCTGGCACACTGCGGCTATGTAGGGGTGGTCTCCCCCGAAATGACTCCGGGCGGAAAGACGTATCTGCGCAGCTGGGGCGGAACCTACGAGATCAAGCGCGACGGGCGCGGCTGCGGCGTGGACGGTGATCTAGCGGGAGGTGAGCCGATCACGGTCATTTCTCTTGCCTCGGATATGAAGCGGCTGATGATTGCTCAGGCGCGCGTCGCGGAAACCACCCGCCACCCACACCTGCCCCACTGCGAGTCCAGCGGACTGCTCGAATTCCGCGACCTGCCCGGTTTCGAAGAGGCCGTCTCGCGCGATCACGTCGTGGTCATCTATGGCGACCACCAGCGTGACTTCGAGATCCTGGCGGACGTTCTCGGCCTGGAAGCGAAAGTTTTTTAGCTTCTCACTTTCCCGAAGAAAACAGATCAATCACGAAGGACAATCAGGATACGAAGGAAGGCACACAGCAATCTGTGAAAGCCTCTTTCCTTGGTGCCCTTTGTGTCCTTTGTGTTTGCGGCTGGATAGAGACAGGAGACTAAGTATGGCAGTGTTCATAGGGCTGGACATCGGCGGTACCAAGATCATGGTAGCGGCCGCGGACCGCGAAGGAAACATCCTGCGGCGTGCGCGCGCAGGGACTTCTACTAGTCTGGAAGAAGACCTGGCAAACATCAACAGCATGGTCGCCGAAGTTGCGGGGGGGGATAAGATCGCAGGCATGGGGGCGGCGATTGGCGGACCCCTGGATTGGGAGCAGGGGATTGTCTCCCCGCTGCACCAGCCTGCCTGGCGAAAAATCCCCCTTAAAGCCATGATGGAATCGAAATGGGGCTGCCCATTTCATGTGGATGTGGACACCAATGTAGCTGCCGTTGGCGAGTACCGCTGGGGCGGCGTCTCCGCGAGCCGCTTTCTTTATCTCACCCTGAGTACTGGCATGGGAGGCGGATTTCTGTTGAATGGAGACATCTACCGCGGGCAGAACGGTGCTCATCCTGAAGTGGGTCACCAATCCATCCCTTTCCGCTGCGCCAACCTGTCGGCGGTCCAGTGTGAATGCGGCGCACCGGATTGTCTGGAAGCGCTGATCTCAGGGAACGGCATCCGCCGCATCTATGGGAAGCCCGCAGAATCGTTAAGCCCGGAGGAATGGGACGAGGTCGCCTATAACCTTGGTCAGGGCCTGCGTAACCTGTCAGCTCTCTATGCCCCGGATCTCATCCGCATCGGTGGCGGCGTAGCTGTGGGCGGAGGAGAACATTTCATTCAGTCCGCGCGAAAAGTAATGGAACAACACCTGAAACTAGTCCCTGCTCCTCAGGTGGGTTTGAGCTCTCTGGGATATGATACGGCCCTGCGCGGTGCCATTGCAATGGCACTCTCACAGTAAATCCAAGAACCTTGCAGCATGAGTTTTCTTTGTGAGAGTAGCGCTGGCTTAAGTTCTTTTTTTGCTCTAACAACTCCTGTTTCTTTAATTTGTTGGACGATGGGTTGGACAAAACGATAACCTATGGCAAATCCTAAGGCACAAGCCATTCAAAAACCATCTCATTGACCGGATCTTCTCTAGAACTACCTACATACTGAAACCCACATTTCTGAGCAATCCGTTGGGATGCCAGATTATCGCGTGAGGTAATAATGACCAGCTTCCTCAACACCGTCTGGCTCATAACATAGGACTGTAAGAGACGAAGTGCCTGCGTGCCGATGCCCTGTCCGCGGATTTGCGTGGAAAAGAGATGAAAAGCGACTAAACTTTCCCATGTCTGGGTATTCAGATCATGCAACAGGATTTGACCACTCAATTCCTTACCCAGGAAGATCGAAAAATAGAGAATATCTTCGCGGCCCGCGGATTCCGAGACCCAATGCCGAGCCGGCTCTCTGACATCGGAAGCAACCGAGGCGAATTGCGGAAGGGCTGGGTCAAATGGCCCGATGCTTACCCGGTCTTGAGTGTAGCAGCGCCCACGATAAAACACGATATATCACTTCCCACGCGCGTTCCGGACAAACCAACCTTCTGATTATTCCCCATGGGTCCATCGACAACGCGCTGATTTGCATTCACAAACTTGAAGCGTTGCTTTGTTATAGTAATCAGCAGTGACCTCCTCATTCGCGCGGATATCACGCAGCGCAACATATTGAGTGGAGTTCGAACGACGAGTGATATCAACGGCATTTGGATCGCAGGAATGGTTGATGTAATACTGAAAAAGTTTCGGCGTCACAACGAACACATTTTCTGTCAATACCTCTTCGTTATACAAATCGGCAGCTAGTTGCAATTTATCAGGTTGCCGATCCTCAGCCCTGACGATCAGTCCTCCCGTGACCAACATGAGCAGTTCACCCGCATCAATATCATGCGTTGCAAACGTACCTATTCCATGTATGGGTGACCTGCGCATCACAAGGCGACGGTCAAACCACATCGTTATTGGCTCGGTTTGGTAATTCACAGCCTTCCTCCTCTCTTCAGGACACACGCGGCGGACCCTGCTGAATTCGAACCCGCACACCGTCTACCCCTCCCACTTTATATGGCGTGATTGCGACATCCTCTAACCACCAGGTGGCGCCTGCTTCAGC
>DAIQBG010000045.1:5390-15677 GCA_036781265.1 Anaerolineales bacterium
CCTGAAGCCGGTAATGCTTACCCTCATAACTGAATGGACTCCCGCTCCACAGACCTTGTAATATATCGATGCTTTTATCCAGCAGCTCGGCTCGCATTTTGTAGTCAACGGCCTCGCCAAAGCGTGCGAAGCCAAGATCCTCGGCCGCGCCCAAGCCCACCGGGAGGATCACCCGCCCCTGCGAAAGATGATCAAGTGTAGCCGTTTCACTGGCTAACTGCCAGGGACGACGGCGGGATGGCGCAGCGACCAAGGGGCCAAAACGAATGTGCTCAGTAAGCAGGGCAACGGTGGTCAGCAAGATCCATGGGTCTTGCCCGGCAAAGGAGTCCCACAGAAAGAAGCCGTCCCAACCGGAAGCTTCGGCTGCCTGCGCTAGATCGGCAATACTGTCGAGCGGGACATCGGTCCGCATCACCACTCCAAATTTCATCAGGCGCTCCTTCAGGGAATTCAGGAAATAGTTCAACGGTTGAAAGGATGCTTAATTGTATCCGGTTCAGGAGTTCAGCAGCCAGTTGATTGATGCCTAAATCATGTTGTAAAAAAACCTGCGTCAGGCAGAGAGGTTTCCAATTGCTGCAATAGGGTGACAGTGGCTTCGATGCGCAGCAAATCCAGCGCCAGCAATACCGCGCCGGCGGCCGGCTCAAATCGGCTCCGAATAGCCTGCACAGAAGGAGCGGCTTCGTGAACCCGCTCGACCAGCGAATTTCGCAAAAGGGGCGAAGGATGTCGCAAAACGCCGCCGGTGAGCACCAGCGGAAAAGCTTGTCCCAGCAATCCCACTTTTCTCGCGGCTACAATTGCATATTCGCCAAGAGCCTTACCGTGGGAGATCACAATCTGACGAGCCGCAAAGTCACCCGAATCGGCTGCATCGAATAACGGACGGACGAGCTGGCGCCTTTTCTCGGGTCGGGCAATATCGCGCCTCGATAGCCGGTGCAGGATCTCTTCGACGCTATCTGCCTCGAAAACGGCAAGGAGCCGTTCGGTGAGAAGAGTCGGCGGATCGATACCCAGCTCAGCGCGATAGACGGCGTGCAACGCACGCTGACTCAATTCGTCCGCGCCCTGTGTTAGCTGCCAGAAGCTGCTGTGCCAGATGCGACCATCCCTTCCTCGCGCCCCGACCGCTGCCCCTGTGCCGCAGGCGACAACCACACCAATGCCGTCGGGGGTCCCGGCACGTAACGCGCCCATCGCATCGTTTACGATGAAGATTCGCTGCCCGTAGCCTCTTCCGCGCATGGCGCCTTCGAGCAGCCGGAAATCCTCCGGCCAGTCAGCCCCCGCCAGGCTGAAGACACCGGCGCTTAACTCGGAACGCTGAATACCGGCTTCAGACAGCGCCGAGTCGACCGCGTGCTCGATCTCGGCGATCGCCGCGGCCGGTGAGGCTGCGCCGTAGATATCGCCGCACCCGGCGCGTCCCTTTCCCAGAATCAATCCATCGCCACGCGCAATGAGCGCCAGCGTTTTTGTGTTTCCCCCGTCGACTCCAAGTACAACGTCCATGAGCACCCTGTCGGGTGTTTACTGCTCCTGCCATGCAACCCGGTCTACCAGTACGGTGACATTGGGTGCGGACTGGAGATAGGATGCCGGCACAGCCGGTGTTTGCGGCCCTTCGATTGTGCGGCGCAGAATTTGCTGTTTGTGAGCTCCCGAGACCACGAGGAGGGTGCGACGTGCATCCAGTAGCAGATCCATACCACAGGTGAGCGCCCGGCGAGGGACCTGCTCCTCGCCGCCCCAGTAGCGCGCGTTGCTGCGAATACTCTCTGGCGTCAGGTCAACGACGCGCGTTGGTGCATCTGCCGGCGATGGCGGCTCGTTAAACCCCAGATGACCGTTCGGTCCGAGACCGAGGATCGACATATCGAAACCACCGGCCACACGCACTGCCCTCTCATAAGAACGGCAGGCTTCCCATGGATCGGGGGAGTCGCCCATCAATCGGACCACATTCTGTTCGGGGATACCGAGCGGCTCGAGGAAAGACCGGCGCATCCAACCGAAGAGGGAACGGGGATCGTCGGCCGTGAGCCCCAGATAGGCATCTAGCTGAAAAGTGCGCAAACGGGATGTATCAATCGGACCACGTGAGCGGCGAGCTGCCAGCTCACCGTACACACCCATCGGGGTAACACCGGTCGCAACGACGATTGCGGCGTCAGGTTTCGCTTGAATCGCTGCCTCCAGCCAGTCCGCCCCGATATGGCTCAGCGCCCGATAGTCATCGACTATGATTAGATCCAGGAGCCGCCTCGTCAATGCAATAAACGTTCGGGTAAGTATTCGCGATGCGCGGCAGCCATCTCATCGTAGATTTCTTCCGCCAGTTTCAGGGAAAAAACCAGAGGGTGACTTGCCAAAGCACGGATAGCGTCGCGTCGCGTACCGGTCCAGGCGGCTTCGGCAGCCAGCGCCTGATATTCGCCGAGCATCTTCAGCAATCCCAACACGTGGCGCGGCATATGTCCATGAGCGATCGGCTGTACCCCGTGCCGGTCGACATAACCTGGCAATTCCACCACCAGATCGTCAGGAAAATCGACAATGGCGCCCTGGTTGGAAACGTTAACCGGCCATACCTCCTTACGATCGTTATAGACCGCATCCATCACGTCGATAGCCAGCTCAAGCTCATGGATTCCGCCTCGCGAGCGGCGCGGGTCAAGCACTGGGTTATCGGAGGCTGCCTGCTCTGCATAGTGCGCCCAGTAATCGGGCACTTTGGCGAGAATATCCTGGGCGCGCGTGGTTGGTTTGTCGCGGAGCTCTGCCAGCACTTCCTCTTTGAAATAATAGTACTGGAAATAGTCAGCCGGCAAAGATTCCATCGTACAGGCTAGCTCAAGCATGCGCACGGAGTGACGGCTGGCGGACGTATCGACGCGCGTTTGCTCCAGGGCCGCTCGCAAGAATGGCAGCATGTCCTGCCCGTCGTACAGGTGACGAACGCTCCAGCAGCCATGATTCAATCCGATCATGGTCGCATCCACCCGCTCAGGATCCAACCCGGCAGCGCGGGCAATACCGCGTGGGAAGATGATTGGTCCTTCACAGAGCGAAATCGCAGGGATATCACTATGGTACGTAATCGCCTGAGACACCAGGTTGATCGGATTGGTATAGTTGAACAACCGGGCACGTGGACAGACTGCTTCCATGTCAGCGATGATTCCCTGCATGGCGTGGATGGAGCGCAGTGCCATAAAGAAGCCGCCTGCCCCTTGCGTTTCCTGACCGATGATCCCATGCCTGAGAGGAATCGCCTCATCGAGGTGCCGAGCCTCAAAACCGCCCGGACGAAAGCTGGTCAGGACAGCGTCGCAATCCTGCAATCCCGTGCGCCGGTCCGTCGTATGGCTCACCGTCAGTTCGATACCATGATTTTGCGCCATCTTATCGGTCAGGGTCTTCACCAGTGAAAGACGTGATCCATCCGTGTCAATTAACACCACTTCCGATCCCTGGAAATTCTGTCCCTGATGAATCAGCGACGCCATTGTGCCGGGTGCGCGCGTGCTCCCGCCGCCGATATATGCCAGTTTAATTCGTGCCACGCAGGCTGCTCCGGTGATCGAGATACATCCGCGGCGGCTTGAGCTCTGGGCCTTGGAGCCACTCAAGAAACCACCACGGAATGATAGTAGACTTTGACCGAGTGGGATTTTACTACACCGGCACTCACATGGCGGTTCGCCTTACTCCACCAATCTGCCTGTCCGCCGGTGAAATATTCGGGCATAAACGCCCGCTGGCTTCACAACCCCGCATCCGACCCATTCATTAAGCCCCTTTAATCACTCCATGCGGGGCTGAATCGCACATAGAACGAGAGGAAAATCCTCATGATTGTCGAGAGGTCGCCAACCACCGGCGATCAGGCCTAAAGAAAAAACCATAGCTTGTCAAGCTATGGTTCACAATAAGCGGGGCAAGGCTGAGGCGCAGCGCACTGGCTCAAGCGATGGGTCGCGCACTCTCCTGCCACTGAAATTTCTACAAACTGGTGTTTTATAGAGGTTTCGTTGTGTCTTAATAGCCACACTCTCGGTAGTGTCAGGTTATGCCTAACTTTCCACGGAAATAGTCCACAGTCAAGCGTAAACCGTCTTCCAGGCCAACCTCCGCTTCCCAACCCAATTCTGTGCACGCTTTGCTGCAATCGAAGTAGGTCAGATAAATATCGCCAGGTCTCTTTGGAGCTCGTTTAATTTCGACGTCGTGGCCAATGTCATTGACCAGACCCCGATAAAGCTGGTTAACGGATGTTCCTTTACCACAGGCAATACAATATGCTTCCCCATTACCAGCATCTAAAGCCAGGAGATTGGCTCGAGCCACATCTCTTACGAATACGTAATCCTTTTGCTGCTCACCATCCCAGTCAATGCGAACCGGTTCGTTGAGCAAGATCTGGCGGGCAAAAATCGCGATTACACCTGCCTCCCCAAGGGGATCCTGGCGCGGCCCGTAGACGTTGCCATAGCGCAGAATTGTAAAATCCAGGCCATACATGTTCTTCCAGAACCGGAGATAGAATTCACTTGCCATTTTTGTCGTGCCATAGGGTGATTCCGGCTGCTGCCTGGTATTTTCATCCACTGGTAACTTCTCGACCGTTCCGTAGGTTGCACCGGATGACGAAAAAACGATCTTTCGTACGCCGTACCGGCTGGCATGTTGCAAGAGATTGATCAAGCCCAGAATATTAACACTGGCATCATAGGCAGGATCATCGGTCGAGATCTTAACGCTATGCTGGGCAGCCAGATGGCAGATCGCTTCGGGCCGCTCGGCCTCAAAGACCTTTTGCAGCGCCGCGTCACGAATATCCATCTCATAAAAGACAGCTTCAGGATTCAGATTTTCTTTCTTTCCACCCCCGTGTTCCCATAAATTGTCGACGATTGCAACCTGGTGTCCAGCCTCGATCAACACATCCACTACATGCGATCCAATAAAGCCTGCACCACCTGTAACCAAAACCTTCATCAAAACCTCCTTGGTTGGCGTTCAACCACCAGAATTGAGATTTATTCGCGCATAGCGGGCTTTCCGATCATGATCTCTCATCACAAAATGGAGAGTCTCAGGCACATGGTCAGCCCTAAGTCCAGCCCAGTAGGCCCGAGAAAAAAGATGTTTAATGAAAAGCCCCGTTAAGGCAAAGCCATAGCACAAACGGCTCAAGGCAGTAAAAAACCGTTTCTGTTTCAGGTTCCATACCAGAGTGCTGAGATATACCCGCAGCACTCGACCAGACCAATAGCCTGAATCAATAGATGACCGGAGGCGCTGAAAGGCTCCAGGCTGGGAAAGGATCAGGTCGCGAGAATACTTTGTATCTTCAGGTGCGCGCTGGTAATTCGTTGAGGTACTCCAGGTTCGCCCACGGTAGAGACACGCAACGACATCCGGCGTGTTGGCAAACTCACCGCGAGCGGCAATTCGACGGCAGAGGTCTTCGTCTTCTGTGCCGCAAATCAGTGGATTGAATCCGCCAACCTCGAAGAAAACCCGGGACTGCATGATCGATGCCTGAAGCGGAGCCCAGGCCCCACCCAGGATCTGAGAAAAGCAATTTCCAGACAACCCCGAGTTGATCTCTGCCAGTACGGTTCCCCGCTCATCTACAACGCGTATTCCACCATATAACCACGCCGCATTCGGATGTTGCTCTACCAGCTGCCGAAAGGAATGAAGCGCGCCCGGCAATATCCAATCGTCATCATCCAGAAAAGCAAGATATGTTCCCCGGGCGACAGCGGCTCCGCTGTTCCTGGCAAAACTACGTTCTGATTTATGAGTATCGATTACTTTGACACAGGGGGAGGTCTGCCAATCTTCCTCCGGTAGGGGATTTCCTGAGTCGTTAACAACGATCACCTCGCATCCGACCTGAGGCATATCCTGATCTAGAACACTCTTTACCGCCATCGGCAGACTCGAACGACCGATCGTGGGGATGACATAGGAGATCAAAATCTTCGTAGTCAAATCAGGCCTTCCTGCGGCGTTCCTGAATACCGCGCTCAAATGTGATGCTCGCATAAGGTCTTGCAACAGCTCCCCAAAAATCCCGAGTAAAAACTGCTGTCCTGGCATGTAGTATCGTAAGGAACGAACTCCAGATGCGGCTGGCCGCTCTGAAGACTCGGCGATGAGCGAAATTCCAAACGGCCGATGTCAGAAATACTCTTAGCATGCGTCCGCGCCAGAATGAGCTCACCGCCGAAGCTTGCATTCGTTGGTAAACTTGAGAAGAGTCAAGCAAAAGCTCACGCGCCCAGCGACTTGCGTGTGGATGTTGAACGTAATCCGTGGTGCTCCCTTCGCCTCCCATCGTGATGCAGGCCACGAGGTTTGGCGTTTCGTGCATCTCTTCCGTTTTAAGGATGCGCCTCAAGAGATCAATATCTTCGGGTCCAGAAAGAAGCGGGTTGAAGCCACCGATTTCGAGAAAAGTCTTTCGTTCGACTAAGGATGCCTGTAAAGGAATCCACTCGCCTGCCATCGCATGAATAAAACAGTTTCCTCGTAAGCCATGTTTGAGTTGAATTGTCGGACGGTTCTGGCGGTCAACAAGTTGGGTTATACCATACAGCCATGTTGCCGTACTTCGCTGGCTAAGTTCCCACAAATAAAGATAGGCACCTGGAACCAACCAGTCATCATCATCCAGAAAATGCAAGTATTGCCCCCTTGCCACCGCAGCGCCTGTATTTCGTGCAATACTGCGCTCCCTTTGATTCGTGTTAATAATCCGAACGTTCTCTGCTTGTTGCCAGTCGGCCTCAGGTAATGGCGCGCCCGAATCGTTCACGACCAGAACCTCGAACTCCCCATCCGGCAGATTCTGTGATAGAACACTTTGGACTGCGCGAGAGAGGGTTGGACGGCCTATCGTCGGGATAATTGCAGAACAAAACATATCTGGTTTCACGCGTTGTGAATTGATTTTCCGCTACGAGTTCAACTGAACTTAATCTGGGCCTGGCATCAACAAACTGAAGCCGGCAAGGTTCATCAGCAAGCTGTCCAAACGAACTATCAGGGTGTGCCGCCTGGGTCCGGATTATAGAAATAAACAACCATGAAGTTCCCTTCCCTCACTCTCAAATAGGAAAACTGCTGGATCTCAGCATGATTTTCTATCCAGTCCTTACTAAGGGCTGAACCGTGCCAGACTCCGGGATAATCCATAATGAACCAGATGGGCCTGTCCATTTCTTCGAAATCTTCAGGCAATAAGCCGGGAAAGTCAAGCACGTTCTCACCCAGATAATGACTTGCCAGCGGTGCCCGGGTAGAAACAACAATATCACCATCCTGCTTTCTTTCCCGGACAAATCTGACGGTTTCACGCCATTCCAATCTGTCTCCGTGGTTGATTTGATAGTACATCAGGTTCGATCCGGCTGCATCCGCCAATAAAACCAACAGAACTCCGAAGGCGAGCACTCTCCCGGGCTGACTCATGTGCGAAAATATGATTTCCACGCCGCTGGCTGCCAGAGCCATCCAGAATAACAACGTCATAAACACATAGCGCTCGACTGTGAATACGAAAGGGTTTGCCAGGGTAACTAGGAAAAGCGGTAAGGCAGCGGCAATCAGAAGAAAAAAGCCTCTGCGATCTTTTTGCCGCAAAAAGTATACTCCGCTAAAGACCGCCAGGCACACCACGGGAATCCCAATATTGAATGCAGTGACAATCAGCAATCTTAGAGGAGTGTCGATGGGAGCTGCAAGCATTTCTACGTCCGATGCAAATATCAATTCACCTGTAGTTACCAAAAGAAAAAGCTCATACAAAAGGAAGGCGATCACCGGGGCAGAAACTATTAGAAGGTTTCGAAGTCGAAACCCTGCCGGCTTCTTAAACGGCAGAATCCACACGGCCAACAGATATGTAATAACGACCGGCAGTATTAATACAGCGAGTATTCGTTCAGACAACGCTAAGTAGAACAAAGCATAAAAACCAATAAAATACAAAGGGCGGTCTTGCTCTATAGCGAAATAGAAGAAAAATAAAGCCAGCGAATAGAATAGCAGCAATGACGTATAAAAGCGAGCATTCTGTGACCAAAATATATGCCAGGTCGATATGGCAAGCAACAGCAGGGCTAATAGAGTTACGGATTGGTTAGCGACTTTTCTTAGGGGGATATAAAGGACCGGCAAGGCCAGGACGCCCACAGCAGCCGAGACGAGACGGGCACTCCACTCGTTCACCCCCCAGAAGTTCAATGCTTGCGCAGTAAAGATTACAGAAAGGGGAATCCATCGCCCGAGCGGCGGCACGTGGTTAAGAATCAATGCCGGACTTCCAAAATGACGGGTCGCATGGTTTATCGTATAGATCTCGTCAATCCAGAAACTCCATTCACCGAGTTTGTAGAATCGGAGTGAAGCTGCGAATAGAGTGATCAGGACCAGCCCTAGATATGGTGCCCATGGTTTTGTCACGAAAGAGGTTATGCCGCTTCTTGAGTGTCGACTCCACATGGAAATTTATCCGTGCCTCCGTGTATTGAGAATGCCTTGTACCAACCCGCGCATGGCGTTGAGGTTGCCTCTACGCGCCTCCCGGATAAAGACCTGAACTGCCAGAAAAGGCGCTCCAAAAAGGTAGAAAGCGATCTTTTGCCAGGATGAAGCATGCCGGCGCATGAACAACAGCCAGTGACGCGACTTGTGCCTGGCATAGTCCTCGCTATATCCCTGCCCGTACGTGTGACTGACCTGATGATATCCCACTGCTCGCGGGATATACAGAGCCTTGTAGCCGGCTTTCTGCAGACGCAGCGAGAAATCCAGGTCTTCGGGACCGAAGGGGCCAAAGACGGGATCAAACCCATCGAGTTGCTGGAAGACATCCGACCTGACCATCATCGCGCCGCCGCAGGAAATACAGGGGTGGGGAGTATCGTATTGCCCGCGATCCATCTCGCCAAAACCCACCGGCCTCACCCGCCAGAACACGAAGCTGATCTGAGCCCCGCCTCCGTCGTTGATTAATTGACGGTCATGCAGGAAGCGCAGCTTAGCCTGGGTTTGTCCAACAGCTGGATCCAGCGGAAAGGGCTCGTACAATGCTTTTACAAATCCGGGCGCAACCAGAATATCATTATCGAGAAACAAGATGTGCGTGGCTCCGAGCTCATCCATGGCTATTCTTGCACTGGCGTTCCGCCCACCGGCGACTCCCAGGTTTTTGTCACTATAGTGCGTCCGAACGCCCGGAAAGCTTTTTCGGACTTCCGCTAGTGTCTCATCCTGGGATCCATTATCCCAGACCAGGCAATCGAAGGGGATATCGTCCTCCAGTAGCAGGGTCGATAGGCAGGTCAGGGTTTTGTCTCTCTGGTTATAGGTCAGAATGAGGACAACGATCTTAGTCGAAGTGATGTTCATAATTCACGAATAATCCACCCAGGCCGGATGGTCGACCGGTCTGGGAGCTTGGCGCCCAGACCGGTAGGAGAAAACCGGTAATGGCCGCGACATGGCGGATCGAAATCTAGCTTTAGGGAGTGGGAAGAGGCAAGTCGCCAGCCGGAGCCAACTTCACTCCGTAGCTGTTGTCAGGAGTGCGATAGTACAGGAACCAGATTTCATTCTCGGCGTCAAGCAGTAGAGTCGCTTCCTCAACCTCATCGAACTGATAAACCGCCACCGGCTCGCTGACAAGGTATGGTGTCTGCCGGGAGGTCAATCGCACTTCGGTGCGTCTCTCCCGGACATTATTGAGAACTAAGGCGTACGTGTCTTGATCCAGCTTGACGTGCCCCGCTGTTCCCCAAACCGAAACCGGATTTCCATCGCTGGTTACCATAGAGGTCTGTGTCAGTGCGTTATATTGGTTCCCATACGCTACGCCAAGTCTGCCGCTCTCAGGACTACCATTGGGAATATAATAAACGATCCACTGACCTGAGTCGAAAATGGCATCCACAGAAAATAGCTCATCACCACTGCCCCATACCGATTTGTCGGTACGATTCAGCACAACTCCCAGATCGGTGAAACTGAAACCATCCAGGGAGGTCGCAACCCGAACATCCGCATGCACTGTGATGGGACTCTGCGCCGTATTGGCTCCATAAAAAAGCATCGTCTCGCTTTGCTCACCAAGCGTCACACCAGACGAGACGGCTCCCTCTTCGCCATTTTGGGTTGGAAACCATGTGAGCACAGGATTGCTTTCGTATTTCGTAAAGTGAATTCCATCCTGGCTGGTCGCCACACCGATCGCCCGCCACA
>DAIQBG010000046.1:0-14490 GCA_036781265.1 Anaerolineales bacterium
GCCTGATCGCTGCCCCACATGGCGCGGTCGAGCGTCAGATGCCGCTCCACCATACAGGCGCCCAACGCAACAGCAACGGCTGAAGGGACCAGCCCCACCTCGTGCCCTGAATAACCTACGGGGACGCCCGGAAACTCGCGACGCAGCGTTTCTACCATTTTGAGATTTAGCTCCTCCGGCTCGCAGGGATACGTGCTCGTACAGTGCATAAGCACCAGATTTTCTTCGCCTGCGATCTCGACAGCCTTTCGAATCTGCTCCATTGTGGACATGCCCGTAGAAAGGATCAACGGTTTGCCGGTAGCGCGTGCCTTGCGAATCAGATTGTAGTCCGTAATCGAAGCAGATGGAATTTTGTAGGCCGGGGTATCGAATTTATGCATGAAATCGACCGAAGGCTGGTCCCAGACCGAGACCAGCCAGGCGATGCCTTTCTCCCGGCAATATCTTTCGATCTCACAGTATTGCTCTTCGTTGAATTCGACCTTGTAACGGTACTCAAGATAGGTGATATAGCCCCAGGGCGTTTCCCGCATCTGCATCTGTTGGTCGGGGGGCGTGGCAATATCAGGCGTTCGCTTCTGGAACTTAACCGCATCCACCCTGGCGTGTGCGGCTGCATCGATCATCTGCTTGGCGATCCCAAGATCACCGTTGTGATTGATTCCGATCTCTGCAATCACATAAGCAGGATGGCCGTCGCCCACCAGGCGATCCCCGATTTTTATTTCACGAGTCATTTGTTCTCCTTTGCGGTAACAACGGCTCTAATCGCTGGAACGACTGAAGTCGTGATTACGGTTCTTCAATATTAAGTCACATAACTCACGTAACGCGCCGTGTCCGCCGGCCTTGCCAAGAACAAGATCGGCAGCCTGGATCACTTCGGGATAAGCATCCGCTACTGCCACAGACCAGCCGGCAATTTCAAAGCACGGAAGATCGTTGAGGTCATTGCCAAGGTAGACGACAGTCTCTGCTGCAATATTTTTTCGCCGGAGTATTTCCAGCAACGCGTCACCTTTATCATAAATACCCACTCCCTGGATCGCCTCCACCCCCATCTTTCTGGCCCGGGCCTCGACAACCCGGTTCGGTTCCGATGAGAGAATCATCACGTCGATGCCAGCCGCCCGCAATTCCCGGATACGGATACTGTCGCTGCGGTAGGCGGCAACGGACTCCGTGCCGTCCTGATCCACCCAGACTCGGTTATCGGTGATCACGCCGTCGAAGTCGCAAATGATCAAAGAGATCCGTTCAGGCATGGATCGCTTTCCCTTTCCGGGGGTCACCATGTCGAGCCCGCTATGCACCAGCGCTTCATACTTTGCCCAGTCCGAGAGGTTGTCGATGTCAACCGTGTAACGGGGGTCGATCACCAGCGGATAAATTACAGAGCCGGTTAGGGATTTTTTCTGCCTGATCGTCGAAAGTCGGATCGCATCGACGTGCCCCGTCTGCCAGTAGACCGGCGGCAGGATCTGCCGCGGCGCGTTGTAAGGCTCAGCGATGCCCTCGACGGCAAGCAGGGGAATCATCGGCTGATCCTCGCCGGCGAAGCGCCACATTTTATATGGGTTCTGGCTTGCCGGGACCACGCCGCGCACACAATCGGCATCTGGATGCTCCAGGAGGATGCGTACCGCCTTATCCAGACAATTTTTTGGACGCACCGGTGAGGTCGGCCGGAGCTGGATCGCAACCTCAGGCGAATAGCCTGCGTTCTGCTCCAACCAGTCCAGGGCATGTACGAAGACCGGCAAATCTGTGGTGTGGTCCTGCGCCAGCTCAGACGGCCGCAGGAAAGGAGTTTCCGCACCATAGTCACGCGCTACGGCTGCGATCTCTGGATCATCTGTGGAGACAACGATTCGGGTCACCCATGAGGTTTGCCTGGCCGCAGCGATACTCCAGGCAATCAGCGGATACCCCGCGAAGCTACGGATGTTCTTGCGTGGGATTCCTTTAGAGCCGCCGCGTGCCGGGATGAGTGCGAGGATTTCAGTCATTCTTAAACACGAAGAGCACAAAGAAGCGCCAAGGGTATCCTTTTTGTGGAGACATCACCACGCTGTCCAACCCCCATCCACGACCACATTGTTGCCGGTCATATACGAGGAAGCATCCGAGGCGAGGAACAGCAGCGCACCGTTCATCTCATCCTTCTTTGCCATGCGCCCCAGAATGGTCTTGGCAGAATAGTTCTGCACGAAATACTCTTCGTGGTTGTTGAACACGCCGCCCGGAGTGAGAGCGTTCACCCGAATTTCCGTCCCGGCGTAATAGGCAGCCAGATATCTGGTAAAGCCCATTACGCCCGCCTTGGTCACCGTGTAGTAGACCGGCTTGAATGCCACCCGCTTGCCGTCCCTGACATAAATGCGCTGGTCGGGGCCGTCCAATCCATACGTCGAGCAGATGTTGATGATGCTTCCTTTTTTTCCCTGATCGAGCATCGGTTTCACACACGCCTGGGTCATCAGGAACATCCCGGTCAGGTTTACGTTCAGTGCCGAATTCCAGAGGTCGAGTGGATAGTCTTCGAACGCGCCGGGCATGATTCCTTTGTTGACAGCCTCAGGGTCAAACTTGGGATCGAGTGCCGCGCTGTTCACAAGTATATCCAGCCGCCCATACGCTGACAGGACATGTTCGACCGCGGCACGAACGGAGGCAGTCTGGGTAATATCGGTGGACAATCCCAGGGCCTTGTAGCCGCCTTCTGTAAGCGCATCCGCAACGGCGTGGGAAGTGGATTCGTTCAAATCCACCACGGCGACGGCTGCCCCAGCCTCTGCCAGTGTCCGGCAAAACTCCGCCCCGAGCAATCCCCCGCCGCCTGTCACCACAGCGACGCGGCCCATTAGATCGAATTTTTCCTGAATCTTCATATTCCCTTAGGGTGCTGCCATGTAGATCGAATCGCCGGCAGACTTGTGCGCCAGGTGCAAGCCGTCCACGAGGACTGGCACATCCTCGGCAACATTATCGCCATCGTCGAACAGCGCCAGGACTGCCTTACCATCGTGAATGTTCGACCGCATGGACGCCAGGCCCTCGTCAAAGTCCGTGCGCTCTAACGCCGCAACTGCGTCGAAGTGGTCCGGCAACACATAGCCGCCGCGCCCGGTATATAAATATACTGCGCCCGGTTCATTGGTATAGATCATCATATTTGCCGGTAATTGTTGTAAATAATCCATTGCCTGCGAATCGTACCACTGGAAAGAGGCATATCCGAGGCCTAGCCGCGACCAATTACTCACGGTCACGGATTGCTTGTAGATAGAAAGGCCCAGAAACAGGATCGTCAGCGCGGCTACAACTCCGCGCCGTCTATATCGCACCCAGATTCCAAATGCGACCAGCAGGATCAGCAGCGAAACGAGCACCGGAGCGAGTATGCGCAGCCTGAACTTCGTCGCCGCATCGAACATCAGCATGGATGCCACAATGGAGGCGAGATAGGCAAAGATATACAACCCGGTCGTAAACGAGATAACTTCCCTGGCTTCCTTACCACCCTTAGACTGGTGCGGCTGCGTCATGTACTTCCAGCCTCTCACGACCACCCAGCCCAGCACCACCCCCAGGACCAGGATAACCAGCGTTTCGATAACGCCCGTCTGTTTGATGAGCGCCTGCCGCCAGGACTCAACGGGGATCAAGAATTCCGAAAAAACCCGCAGCCCGGGATCGATAGTTTCGGAGGTAAGCGGATGCCATGTAAAGGCACGGTTAGTGGCTGTCCCGGCCAGAAGGCGATTTCGAAGCGACCAGCCCAGCGCCCACGGCAGCATGCTTACGAGAAAGATTCCTACGCCGGTCAACCTAGTTCTCCAATCCTTGTGCAGGATCGACAGCGCGACCACATAAGTAGCTACCAATGCCAGCCCTGCATAGCGAGTGAGATATGCCATGCCGACCAGCGTTCCGCAGGCAGCCAGCCACCACCAGTGATGCTCACGCTCGAAATACAGGTCGAACATCCAGAAAGACAGCAGGGAGAGAAAAATGAACAGGGGCTCGCTCATCGTCACGGCGTGCACCTGGAACATCTCACTGCTGGTCACGAACAGCGCCGCAAGAACCAGCCCCGCGGTTAACGAAGGCGTC
Organism: Anaerolineales bacterium; assembly: GCA_036781265.1. Lineage (GTDB taxonomy): Bacteria > Chloroflexota > Anaerolineae > Anaerolineales > Villigracilaceae > Defluviilinea. Next base: position 4,120 of record DAIQBG010000046.1, read on the forward strand.
ATGCGCCAGCCCAGAATTCCTAAAAGCGCGGTGTTCGCCCCAAACAAAAAGGCATTGACCCAGCGCGCGCCGCGCAACGGGTCAACACCCAGCCAGCCAAAGAATGCCAGGACGGAGGAGAATGCCGGGGGGAAATGCGTGACCGGCTCGTTGGATGCCAGCCATGCCTCCCGGTAGCCTTCGCCTGCTACGATGCTGCGTGCCCCTGCGATATAGGCGATGGAGTCGTCAGAAAGTCCCAGTCCTTCCGGAGTTGATTGTAGGATCAAAACGATGCCGAAGACTGTCAGGAGCGCAAGAGCAAGAAGTGAAGCCAGACGCGGTCGTATGCGAAACATGGATTTGAGTCTCGACCCTTTATCATAAGACAAAGGGTCGAGTTTGATTCAAGATTTAGTGGTTGTTCAGATAACCCTGATCTTCGAGATACTTGACGATAAGGCGGGCATTCTCTTCCGGAGTCGCTCCGTAGCCCTTGAGCGTGATCTCCGGGTCGATCGGCGGCTCGTAGGGGTCATCCACGCCTGTGAAGCCCATGGGCTTACCGGCTTCCATCGCCTGGCGCGCCTTGGCGTAGAGTCCCTTGACATCGCGCTCTTCACAAACCTCCACAGGAGTGTCCATATACACGGTGATGAAGTTCTCGCCGATCATCTTGCGCGCTTCGTTGCGTGTGGCGCGATACGGGCTGATCGCTGCGCAGATCACCGCGCCGCCGGCGCGGACGATCTCGCTGGCAACAAACCCGATTCGCAGGATGTTCGTGTCGCGATCTTCCTTACTGAAGCCAAGTCCCTTGGATAGATGTGTGCGGACAACGTCGCCATCCAGGATGCTGATCTCGCGCCCGCGCTCGAGCAGTAGAGAGGTCAGCACCTGCGTGGTTGCGCTCTTTCCAGAGCCGCTCAAGCCGGTAAACCAGATACAGAAACCCTGCTTGTGGCGGGGGGGATACATCTCGCGCAGGATCTCCGCCGTCTCGGGACGGGTGAACCATTCGGGCAGCAGCTTGCCCTTGGCAAGATAATCATCGCGAACCTGGGTGCCAGAGATATTGAGCGTGCGCGCCCCGGCAGGTATATCCTTACCTTCCACGTAACGGTCTTCATCAGGCAGGTAGACCAGTTCCTCGAACGGGATCATCTTGACGCAGATCTCGGATTCGTATTGCTTCATCATCTCCTGGGCATCATAGGGACCGTAGAATGGCTTGCCGGTGGAATCCTTGCCTGGACCTGCGTGATCGCGCCCGACAACAAAATGGTTGGCGCCATGATTGCGCCGGATGATTGCGTGCAGCAAAGCTTCCTTGGGGCCCGCCATCCGCATGGCCAGCGGGAGCAGGCTGAGCAGGGTGCGGTTTTTATCGTAGTAATTTTCGACCAGGGCTTTATAAATGCGGACGCGTGTGTAGTGATCCACATCGCCCGGTTTGGTCATCCCCACCACAGGATGGATGATCAACGACCCCTGCACTTCGGCTGCGGCGCGTTTCGTCAACTCTTCATGGATGCGATGCAGCGGATTGCGGGTCTGAAAGGCGACGACATTGCCATGTCCCATGGACTCGAGGATCTCACGCACCTGCGCAGGCGTCCGGCGCAGCTCAATAAAGTCATGGTATTTAGGCAGATTCACCACCTTGATGGGGCCGGAGATACAGACCTTGCCCCAGCGTTCCATCTCAGAGACCATGGGGTGGCGGGCATCGGTGGATCCATACGCCAGGGCTGCTTCGGTCGCAGGATCCCAATGGTAGACCTCATCCAGCGTCATGATCGCGATCACATCATTATTTGCGTTGCGCAGGACAATATCCTCGCCGACGGTGGGGAGCTCCCCGGGATCCGCGGTCAGGGTGATCGGCAACGGCCACAGCGTCCCATCGGCAAGACGCATCTCATGCAGCACGCGCTCATAATCCGCTTTGCCCATGAAAGTGGTCAGCGGTGAAAAACCTCCGGTTGCCAGTAACTCGAGGTCGCAAAGACTGCGCATGGTGATCTTGATGGACGGCAAACTCGGTGCGCGAGAGAGCAGCTCTTCGCGCTCCTGTTCATCCACAACCAGATTCACCAGTTTTCCCCCATAAGGGGCAATAAGTTTTGTTTCGATCATAATCTCTCCTTAACGTTCGAACGTTTGAATAAGTGCTTCAGGCACGAGGCGCAATTATATCCTAAAATTCAGTCAGTGAATTTTGGAATTTTCCAGAACTGTGCTTGCGGTTGTTGATAACCGGTCGCTTCCCCCTTATAATCCTTTGTATGCACCGCAGTGCTCTCCGAGAGATTTTCTTTGCCCTGTTAGTGGCAGGGTATATTTATTACGGCATTCAATTCATCCAGAAGACGGCCATTACAGTCGACGGTCAAACTTATTACGTGCTTTTCGACGATGCCATGATCTCCATGCGCTATGCCTATCATCTGGCGCATGGCATGGGCATGGTCTGGAACCCGGGAGAATACGTCGAGGGCTTTACCAACCCTCTCTGGGTGGGATACATGGCTCTTTTCCACCTGTTTCCCCTTTCAGCCAGCCAGGTCAGTCTGTCCATCCAGCTCAGCGGGCTCGTGTTCCTCACCCTCACGCTGGTCTTCGTTCGAAAAATCGTGGAGGACTTCACCGGAGATCTCTTTGTCATGCTCGCAGCAGTGGCTCTTACGGCCTTTTACGCGCCTATGAACCTGTGGGGGTTGCTCGGCATGGAAGTCAGCCTCCTGACCCTGATCCTGACTGCGGCGGTCTGGATGGCGCTCCGCAATCCATCGCGGTTCACGCCCTGGGTTTACATCCTGCTAGCCATCTCGACCCTGGTCCGCACCGATATGGCAGTTCCCTATCTCATTGTGTTTGGGATCCTGCTGCTCGCGCAGCCTCAATACCGTAGAGCACACCTTGCCTGGGGGATGGGTCTCTTCGTGCTCTTCCTTGGGGGTCAAACGCTGGCGCGCTATCTCTATTACGGGGATATTCTGCCAAACACTTATTACCTGAAAGTAGAAGGCTGGCCCTTCCCCCTGCGGATCATGCGGGGAATGTACGCCTTCATCTGGTTTGCCTACTACAGTAACTGGGCATTCATGCTGCTGCCCTTGAGCCTGCTCCTGTTCCGCCGTGACTGGAAAGTTCTGTTGCTTTTCATGGTATTTCTGGGACAGGGTGCCTATAGTGTTTTTGTCGGTGGGGACGCCTGGGAAACTCACGGCGGGGCAAACCGTTACATTGCGATTGCCATGCCGCTTTTTTTCATACTTTTCGCGTGGGCACTTCAGGAACTATTCGCCAGAGCTGCGACAAGCCTCGGCGCGGGTTGGCCAGCCCTGATCGTCTCGCGCCTCGCTTATGTATTTATTTTTGCGATTGCGATACTGAATTTCAACCTCCTGCTCGGCGACTGGCGCTCCATCGAGCGCTGGCAGTTCGACCGCAGGCTGGATTACATCGCCGGAAACGAGCGCAACTTACTGGCTGCGCTTGCTTTACAGGAAGCGACAAAACCGGGCACATCGATTGCGGTGGTGGGCGCAGGCACGATCCCTTATCTGCTGCCCGAGCATTATGCCATCGATATCATGGGAAAAACAGATCCGGTCGTTGCGCGTGGTCCGATCCGCCAATCGATTGGCATTCCGGATGTGGCATTCCTGCGTCCCGGCAACGAAAATCGCATGCGGCCGGGTCACATGAAGTGGAACTATGCTCACACATTGGGGGAACTCAAGCCAGACGTGATCGTGTCGCTGTGGGATGAAACTCTACAAGAAGCGGAGCCATACCTGCACGAGTATGTGCTCGTCACCATCGCGGATAAGGCTACTCTCTTCGTCCGCGAAGACTCGCCCAACGTTCTATGGGATAAAGTTGTAATCAAGCAATAATCAAGGCTTGATCTCCCCATGCCTGCTATTCATTACAAAAAGAAATGACCACCGGAATGACCTGCTCCGAGAGCTCGGGCATCCGGTTGAGATTAACACAAACCTGTTGAATGACAAACGGATCTGCGCTCCTCATCAAGCGACGGACTTCATCTAATCTCTGCGCATCTCCTGTCCGGGCATACGCCTGCAGGAATGGCATCCACTCAATCGAATCTCCAGGAGCCAGGCCTTGGTCCAGGGCTTCATTTCCTAGCCTGAGAACCTCGTTCCAATCGCCGCGCTGACGCGCCAGATCCGCCTTTTCATAAAAGTAGCACCAGCCACGCACAGGCTCTGGACCGAATACGATCTCGAGAGGCAATCGAGGCTCGGAATCCAGGTCGATATTGGCCAGATCGGAGTATGACGCAATCAACATGACCCGTTCCTCCTCATACTGTGAGAGCTCCGGCTGGCTCCCATCGATCACCTGGACACAAGAGCCGGTGATCGGCATGCTCATGACCAGTATATTTTCGTAATCGATCACCGAACGGATCGACCTGCGGTTGGTGTGCTCCCTGCCTCCATCTGATATGATCTTTAGCAAAGAATACTTATTGAGCACAGCAGCCGAGACACCGGTGCGTAGTTCTTCACCGCCCACGCCATCCGGATAATAGAGCAGGTTAGCGGGACCCCAGACAAAATAGTCCTCCTGAATGACCGTAATTGGATAGTTGACTACAAGCGTGGTATCCATCCTCAGCTGAGGCACCCGCCAGGCAACCTGCCACCAGAATGCCCGGAGCGACTCTGTTTCGGCGGCAAGGCGGATCGCATTGGCATGATGCGTAAACACCGCAACAGCCACCAGGAGTGTGAGCATTCCCCAGCGCAGTGCCCGCGATGAAAAAGAGAACAAAACGGCAGTCAGGATCAGCGCTGAACCAGGTGAGCTCGCCAGGGTATAACGAGAGTAGTCCCAGAAATCCGCCTGGCGGTTGACCAGAATCACCGGCACCAAACCGGCAATGGCGGTAACAATCCCGAGCAGCAGGACCTCGGTTTTCCAATTCGTCCTCCGGGGCTTATCGCTATGTTGATCGTGCAGCGGCTTCAAAAACCACACGAGCAGGATTAGGAGTAAGCCCGCGCAGGCAAGGGCAATCAACAAATCCGGTAGGCGGGAGATATAGGGGAGGAATTGATAAAGCGGAATCCCCCAGGCAAGGAAAGCGACGTGGAAGGCATTCGAGAGGAGACGGACCAACCACCAGGTTGCGGTCGCCAGGGGCAGGGCTCGAAATTGTTCCAGCTGTGCGCCCAGATCCGTTGCCCCGCGCTCGCTCTCGAAGACGAAGAGCCGCCAGACCAGGAAGGCGCACGGGATGATCAAATTCGGCAGCCAGCTACGCATGGCTGCGGCGAGTTTTTCTTTCCCCCATGCCTGATTGCGGCCTGCAACGATATACAGGCCGGCGAAACGCAGCAATTCCAGTCCTAGAAAATACTCCACGAGACCCAGGTACAGCCAGCCCAACACCACTGCCCCGAAAAAGCCAAGCGCTTTGACAAGCGGCCTCTTTGTAAGGACTGCTTGTACGCTCAACGCAATCGAAAGCATGGCAGATGCCAGGCTGACCATCTGCGATTGATAATCGATGCCGTTCAGCTGCGAGAGAAAACCGGGGTACATCAGGAACAGCAATGCGGCGATGAAGGTCGCGGTTCTCCGATTCGGCCAGATCATTTGCAAAAGCCAGAAAAAACCCATCCCTGAAAGCAGCCGGAAGAGATAAGCGCTCAGATTGTAATAGAGCGGCTTATCTCCAAACAGCATATAAGCGGGTGTGAGCACCAAGGCACGCGCCGGTCGGTCGATACTATAGATATCAGGGAATACCTGGGCTCCGTGGGCATGCGCTGAATACATCAGGTACCAGTCATCGTTAAGATATCCGATCTGGTCCATGCGCGGCAAGTAGACGACAGCCGAGGCAATCAGAAGCAGGAGCAGAGGAACGGCGAAGCGGTAACGGCCGAGGTGAGTAGATTTCATCCCGCTCCCGCCATCCTGATTATTCGACCGGATTCTTGTGATTGATACGCTGCAAGCGCCAACCGTAAGGCGATTACCCCATCCTCCAGGGTGCAAACCGGCTCAGACTGCCCGCGCACAACATCCATGAAGTGACGCGTTTGCGCCATGAAGAGCTGGTTCCGTTCAAAGTCATCGGGCGGGAAGAATGTCTGCTGAGCGGGAGCCTGGGAATCGTTTGAGTAAGAGCCAAAGGGGATCGACATCCGGTAAAGGTGCAGGAGCCCCAGGGCATTGTCCCAGTGCAGAGTACCCTGTGTTCCAACGATTTCCAGGCGGTGGACCGGCGGGCGCTGAAAGTAGTTGACATGCACGCCGCCGATCGCGCCGCTGACAAATTTCAAACCGGTCTCTGCCACATCTTCGACGTCGATCTCAAGTGGAGAAATATGCCCGTTGAACGACCACAGGGACTCCACTTCGCCAATCAGATAGCGCAAATAGTCGAGCGGATGTGTGAGTGTAAGAATCACACCGCCCCCCAGGTCCGCCCGCGCCGCGTACCCCTGGCGATAATCTTCCCACGGATGCCACTGCGGTAGATACTCGCCCCAGTGTGCATGGGCAGTCAATATTTCACCCAGCACATGAGAGCGTATCAACTGGCGTGCCTGAGTCAGTGTAGGATGATAGCGGAACTGGAAGCCAACGAGGATTTTGCTCCCGCTCCTCTCGACGGCTTTCTGCAGAATGTCAAGCCGTTCAAGGGAATGCGATACTGGCTTCTCGAGCAGAACATGACACCCAGCCTCTGCGGCAGGAATAGCGATATCCAGGTGCATCGAGGTAGGGTTTGCAACAACGACCGCATCGGGCTCGTGTTTTCGCAGCGCCTCGTTCAGATCGGTTTCGACCGGATATCCCTGCAGCTCATCGTCCGGCAGGGTTGCTTTGCGCGTCCGCAACAGGATGATGTCTCTCTCGCCGAGTGCCATGAGATTGCGGAAATGCCTTCGACCAATGGAGCCAAGCCCTGCGATGAGATATTTCATAAACCCTTCTTACCAGGAGGCTCATAAAGGGTCACAAAGGCTATTGGGGGTGGGTCTTTCCTTCGTGTCACCGGGTGCCCTTTGTCGCCAAAAAGATTACCAATTCAACTCCTTTTCATATCCCCACTTCATCAACATCTCACCCGCGATTTCCTTGAAGAGAGATTTATCACGGGAAGTGAAAAGTCTCTGCCAGTTTCCCGAGCGTCCCTTGGGCAGAAAGGATGCAATGTCCTCGTTGCGTCTCGACTGCCATTCTTCATCGGGATTGGAGGACAATTCATTGGCGATATCTCTCTCTAGGGAAGGATCGGCTTGAACACCCAGGATGTTCCAAAGTCTCTGCATCTCATCGAAGGGGCGCGACAGCAAGTCTTCATACCGGAGACTACAGTAATTTGCGCCAAATAACCTGCGTCCTTCTTCTTCAGTCTCCTGGACATTCCTCACCCAGCCCTCCACCACACGTTGGACTACTGCCCTTGTAAAGATCGAATGGGTGCCGTCGGTAAATTGCGTTGGGTCTTTACGGAGCCCTTCGAGGATACGCTTGTCTTCCGGTTTCAGAAATTTCGACTCTTCCACTAGATTACGAAATCTCTCTGAGATCAACACGTCACGCCCATCGCGAACGATATAGATCAGCTTCGCATCCGGGTAGACTGCATGCAAGTCACGTACCGCCTGCCCGTGAATCGTAGATGAGGGACTCTTATCTCCGACGATCTGTTTGCCCTCCTTCGCGGCGTCTCGTTCCATAATGAAATCCGCAGCAGCACGCAGGATGAGGGGCGACAGGTCGCGTCCGTTGTTCCAGCGGTTGGATTTACGTCTCAGCCACTCCTCCGCTTCGGGTGTATCCACCAGGGATCTGAGCAGGGGCTGGCGTGTGAAGAAGTGCGCCTGGTAATTACAGTGTACATCCGGGTGCAGGCGTATCAGGCGCATGAGAAGCGTTGTCCCGGAGCGGGCATGACCAAAAATAAAGAACTTCTCGCGCGAGAAGAACTGCTTGATTTCCGCTACATCCTCTGCTGTAATCGCAGGGATGGGACCCCTGTTGTTTTTCTGGGAATCGCCTTTCACAAGGATGCGAGCAGCGGTTTTGAATCGAGAGATCATTGAAAACAACGTCTCCAGGCTATCGTTTCCAGTTTAGCATGACCAGTCCAGCCAGGCAAACCAGAATCCCCAGAATATTGATCCATGAAATCTTATCCTTGAAAATGAGTATCGCTACCGGCACCAGGATTAACGAAGCCACCACGTTTACGAGAACCGCGGCAATTCCCAGATTCCAGCCGGAACGGTAGACAAGCAGAAAACCAAATTCGATACCCACCACGGCGATGGCAAGCCCAATGCTTGCCCAGTTGAGCTGCCGGAGCTCATTGGCGATCCCGTTTGTAGCCGGAAAGAAAAAGAAGCCCAGTAGCGTAACCACAAATGCAAAGGCATAGGTGACCAACAATGAAACGGTAAAGTTGACATGTGAGGGCGTACTCTTGGCGACAAAGTGGTAGAACGCGCTGGAGGCAATGGCCAGGGAAATAGAGAAATAGAAAAGGAACATGTTTTTTTTCATTTTTAGCATGAAGGCTCGCGCTCAACTTGTCGAAGTGACAGAAAAGGAGTGCAGCGCAAAAAATTTCGTTCCATTACCGCTTTTTACGGTTCGATTGCTCCAACACGTTCAAAGCAAACTCCGCAGTTCGCTTTCCCGAGCTTCCATCAGTGAAGGTGATTTCGTCTTCGATGAACTTCCTACGCTCGACGGCATCAAGAGAAGGGTTCTTAAGATAAAGGTTGATCACCTCACAAAGCTCCCTTTCATTGCTCGCCACACGTCCTGCCCTTGCTTCGCGGAAACGTTTGTGCGTCGGCCAGTTGCCAATCTCTTTCAACGAAAGGGAATACTTCTTTGACCTGTTCCAGCCTCCAGGGACATCGATCATGGCGGCGACGATCGGGGTATTGTGGACAGCCGTTTCCACGACCATGGTGGAATAGACCGTCACCAGCACATCTGAGTGCGCCATCATGGACGACTTTTCACCCATGTCCTCGCCGCCATAGTAGCCAAGCGATCCACCCAGAGCAACAGGGGTAACGACGTGCACGTTCGGATATTGCTGTGCCAGCGCAAAAATCTGTTCCCGTTCTTCGGCAAAGATCTTCGGCTTATCCTGAAAGTGACTTGGATGCAGGCGAATCAGAAGCTGGGAAGGCTCCACCAGCGAATTCGAGGAAACCAGCGTTGCCAGAGCTTCCACATTGGGATAATTCGGCGCGAAATGGACAAACGAACAGGCGTAGGAGATCAAGTTGCGGTTCGGATCAAGGTTATGCAGCTTGAAATACTCTTCCTTCGATAACAGCCATTGCTTCTTGAGATATCCGTCATAGGAGGGGATGCCACCGACATGCACGCGCTCGGGATCCCAATCCGATCCGTGGACCAATTCGTCCTTCTGGAGCTGCGACCAGCAAGTGGCATAGTCCATTGGGGCGCCGCGGATCGCATAGCTCGATGGATTATCCCAACCGACGATAGCAGCCATCGTCGGAACGCCATGCCGGTTCGCTTCCCGGAGCAGATAACGGTCCAGCCGCCAGCCGGCCGTCGAGGCAATGACCAGATCGGGCTTGTGTGAGGCAAACAGATCAGCGTAAAGGCGCGGAATGAATCGATTTTGGTATCTCACCAGGAGCTTCCGAGCAGCGGCAAAGGTGCGCAATACGAGGATCGCCAGGGCAGCAGGAATCCAGACTCCCAAACGGAACTTCCATGAGTTCTCGACCCAGACTTCCCAGACGTGACTGTCCATGGCTTCGGTGTTGATGCGCCAGGAGCCGCCGACGCGGCGCAGGAACGCCAGCAGCCATTGCAGGCGCGGCTTCACTTGATTCGCATACGCGTTTGCTTCCTTGAGACGCAAGCCTTCAAAGGTAAGACCGGGTCTTGCGAGGCGCTGCGCAATACGATCTTTTGTCTCATCATCCGTTAAGACCACAACTTCAACCCCGGCATCTAGCAGCGTCGGGACAACGTCGCTTTGCAGGAAGTAGATGATTGCCATGCCGTGGTCGGCAGAGATAAAGATCTTTTTAGACATAAATGCTGCTTGGACTAAGAAAGGCACCAGGACATTTTCTTTATCAGCTTTGTGCTTTTAATAAGGAACTAAGAATAATACCAGTTGAAAATCTTGTTATAGATTCCCAACAACATTTTCTTGACCGGTCCCGCCTCTAACACACGTCGCCTCAAACCTTCTCTCTTCTTTCTTCTTCGATTTCCTTTGCCCAGCTCCCCTCGCAAATAGCCCAGCGTATTGGACATATTCATCGCCAATGGATCCGAGACCATGAGCCGCAGCAATCCGGCGTCATTCATGCGCTTGTCCAGCTG
>DAIQBG010000047.1:0-3197 GCA_036781265.1 Anaerolineales bacterium
CAGCTTCGAGCGTGAACCCGCCCACGAAGACGCTGAGGCGAGCGTACAGAGTTTTCTCCTCTTCGTCCAGCAGGCTGTAGCTCCACTCGAGAGTGTTGCGCAGGGTCTGGTGGCGCGACGGTAGATCGCGTGCGCCGCCGGTCAGCAGTCTGAAGCGGTCATCGAGTCGCTTCAGGAGAGCCTGAGGTGTGAGCAGCTTGACGCGCGCCGCAGCCAACTCCAGGGCAAGAGGCAGCCCGTCGAGGCGGCGGCAGATCTCGACGACAGCCGGAGCGTTGTCTTTCGTCAATTCGAACCTGGGACTGGAGGCGCGCGCCCGCTCGAGGAAGAACTGCACAGCTTCACTGCCCGCAACTTCATCAACAGCCTGCTGACCGGCCGGAGGCAGGTCCAGTGGCGGGATCGGGACCTCATGCTCCCCGCGCAGATTCAGGGGGACGCGGCTGCTGACCAGGATCTTCAGCTGCGGAGCCGCCTTCAGGAGCTCGCCAACGACAGGCGCGGCGGAGATCAGCTGCTCGAAGTTGTCCAGGAACAGTAAAAGATTCTTATCGCGCACATAATCTATGATGTTCTCGAGCAAAGGCCGCCCGCCTTCACGGACTTCGAGCTGCTGGGCAATGCGCGAGATCAGCTGGTTTTCCCGGGTGTCATCCGCCAGCGGGACGAAGAACACCCCGTGCGGGAAATGGTCCAGGGTTTCACGGGCGACTTCCAGACTGAGCCGCGTTTTACCGGTACCGCCAGGACCCAGCAGGGTCAGGAGACGCACGTCCGGGCTAAGGATCATTTCCCGGAGCGCAGCGACCTGTGAAGTGCGACCAATAAATGGAGTGGATTGAGCGGGCAGGTTATGACGCGGCTTCCTAGCCTTCGATGAGCCGGGCGAGTCAGGCTCGGACTCATGTTCATCGAAGAGAAGCTCAACGCTTGTCGGCTGCGGCAGGTTGAACGCTGCGGCATAGCGCCTGAGATTGGCGGCGGCATAGATCAGCCCGGCCAGTCGCTGCTCATCGGGCAAGCCCGCCTTATGCGTGTACGCCAATCCGGCTGCGACTCCTGCTAGCCAGTACTGTCCCCACAGATCGTCGCGCAGGCTCGGATGGTATTCCGTCAACCAGGCGGCAAATGCAACTCGCGCCGTGGCAATCACTGCCCCCACGCCGGATGTTTCGATGGGCACCCTGAACGGGTCAGGGGCATCCGCCACTGCCAGCAGCGTGAGGAAGTCCACGAACTTCGCGAACGAGAGCTGTGGCATGGCTTGCATCAGGTAGGACATTTCCAGGTAGCGCTGATCGTATAACAACGGCAGCCCTTCCTTGAACAGGGCAAAATCGATCAGATAATAGCCTTCCAGGTTTTTTTTATCGTTGGAGAACTTTACCAGGATGTTGTTGGTATTAAGATCGCCGTGGATAAATCCGGTGGCAACATCCATGGAGCGGACCCTGCCCCAGGGCTCCGCGTGGCGAGCATACAGGATTGGATTGTGGAATACGTGTCCATTGATGAGCAGGCCAGGGACGTCGGGGTTGATGCGGCAGACAGTCTGCAAGAATTGTTCGATGTTTTGACCCGGGTCCAGTCGAAAGCCCAGCCATGTACCTAAAACCTTTTGTGGGTGGACTGCCTGTTCGAAACGCCGACCCGTGTTCCACTCCTCTAAAAGGACAGTGTTTGTCTTTTCGAATATGGTTTCGAGCTGGCTTTGCCGCTCATAGCTCGATAAGGGACGATATTCCAGAAGCGATTGACCCGCAATGCTGTAGAAAATGGCAACTGCGCCGTCCGCTTCGACCCGCTCGAAGACCAGGTCAGGGATATGGGCGCGTCGGAACCCGGGCGTCGATTTTTCGATCACGCGGGTGTGCCGTGTGATCTCGTCGGATCGCGACGATTTACTCTTGCGGTCCAGCTTGAGGATACAGTGCTCGACACGCCCGGCCTCGTTCCAGGAAACGCTGACCAGATAGACGACCGCCCCCGACCAGCCTCCTACCAGTGTCTGCAGCGGCGCGATCCGGATCCGGTGGCGGTCCTGCGCCAGCTCGAGCACGCGCTGATATTCGGGAGGCAGGGATTGAAAACCGCCTGTCAGATCGGACATAAATCAAACAATTTCACCATACTGTGTTTGAATAACTGATGTATTTTACTTCACCTGAACGAAAAGCCTTTCTGTCGTTCTGATTCTCATATATCTTATGTATACTTATTTATGGAGATCGCCATGAAAAGACTAGATTTTTTGTTGATTGTAGCAATCCTGCTGGCAGGTTGTGCACCAGCAACTGCCACCCCCACCCCGACCCTCCCAGCTCTGGCCGATACCCCGAATCCGTTACCCGAACCAACCGACCCCACCCAGCTGATCATTGTGACCGCGGGCGAGACGTTCGATCTGGTGCTGCCGTCGAATTCATCCACGGGTTTTCATTGGCAACTTGCTGAGGAGCTGGATCTAAACATCGTCGAGCTGGTCGATCAAGCCTATATCGCCCAGGAACCCATCGTGCCTGGCTCCAACGGCGTGGACGTGTGGACGATGCGCGCGGTCAATCCCGGCGAAGCAACCATCATGCTGGGTTATTACCCGCCCGGGGACGAGATCGAACCCGCCGAAACGGTCATCTTCTCGATCGAAGTGGAATAGCTTCCCAGATGCCCAAAAAGCCATCTCCCGAGGAATTTCTCGCCGCATTCCCGCCAGACGTGCAATCACTGGCGAATGAGCTGCGCGCGCTGGTAAAAGAGACAGTCCCGAACATAACCGAGGCCGTTTACCCCGGCTGGAAGCTGATCGGGTATCGAGTTAAACAGGGCAGACGAAGCGCCTACTTCTGCTTTATCGCTCCCTTCGAGAACCGCATCATGCTCGGCTTCGAATATGGCATCCAGCTCTTCGACCCGGACCTGCGCCTGGAAGGCGAGGGAAGCCAGGTACGTTACCTGACTGTGCGCGAAAAAGAAGATATCGACGCCGAAGTATTCCCCGCCTTCATCGCCGAAGCGGCGCAGATCGCGCTGCAGCGCAAACTCTCAAAATAACAGACCTCGCGAGCCTTACCGCTTACTTCCTGTCTTCCTCTGGTTCCTTTTTCGGTTCTTCCTTCACCCCAAGCCATTCAAAGAACTTGTTCAGTATTCCCGGGTCAGCACGTATATTTGTGTAATTCACGGGATCGACAGATCCA
>DAIQBG010000047.1:3297-13930 GCA_036781265.1 Anaerolineales bacterium
TCTGAGGGGCTCAGCGCGAGAAGAACGTGACAGTCACTCCGGGAGGAAGTTGCCTGTCACGTTCTTTAGATTTCGCCAGTTTTTTGCTACTGCAAGCTCTCGGCTATACCGATCAGGTCTGCTTTGGTAATCTCCTCGGGCGGGCCCATGTAGAGGAGTTCAAATGCAATCCCATTGTCTTGCCAGCGTAATCGTTGTAGCCAGGGGTCATTTGTCCAAATCCACTCTCCAGCATCATTTGCCTTCCAGACTCCGACTGCGTATTCACCACTCTTGCTGTTAATTTGTACGGTATCCACCTGCGCACTATTGCCTACCAAGTCACATATGTCACAAGTCTCTACAGATTGGAGGGGCTGTTGTGTCAATACAACCCCATTCGTTGCCAATCTGGGTCCGAAAGAATAGAATATTTTGACTGCATCTTGCTTTGGCTCTCCCAATTCCGATGACTCAAATGCAGCACCGTCGAATGACAAGCTCTCAGGAATCCAGGTTGGCTCCAAGATGTCAAAGCCTGCAGCCGCTTCTACCTCCCTGATTTCCAGTGGAAAAATATCGGTCGTCAGGCGTTCTGCCAGCTCAATCATGCCCTCCCGATCGAGGTATTCAATTGCTTCTACGTCGCCAAATTTGACCATCTCGAACCAGATGTCGTCTTGCATCCAGCGCAGGCGCAAAATGGCGGCGCCGGGATTCCATATCGCGGAGGTCTCTCCGGCAGGAACGACGAAAGTACCCTGAGCAAATTCTGCCTGCAAATCGCCAATTCTCACCGGGATCACTGCTTCTGCCGGAACCTTATCCCAATCCGATTGCAGGAAGCTCTCCCGCGACTGTGTAATCATGAGATGACCTCCCCCGCCCTGGGCTTCGTATTCGATATTGATCGCGTTGCCATAGAGCCGCGCGCCCAGATAATTGAAACCGTCCGGCACCAGTGGGAGTTCCGCGGCATCGAAACCAGCCTGCCTCTCTGCTTCTGATAGACTGACCAACGGGGCCGGCGGCATCGCGGTCGGAGCAGCGGGGTCGCTTTCACTCAGCGGCATTTCGGAGCCCTGCACCGGGAAGCTGTTAGCCTCTGCGCGTGTGAAGAACTGCAAGAGGCTTTGTGCAAAGGCACGGCCGTGCGGGGAGGCAACCAGTGTGATACCTGCAAGAAGCAGAGCAAATCCAACCGCGATTCTTAAGCGATGCTTGCTCGCGACCGTCCTGGACTGCTGTAGCTGATTCAGCCGCCAGGCAGCCTTTGTCATCTTTTGGTGAAATTCTTCACTCGGCACAGGCTGAATTTTTGCTAGCAATTCTTCCATTCTATTTTCGTCCGCTGCGAAGGCGATATTCCGCTTATTCATTGTCTTTCTCCTGTACGTACGGCCACTCGACCTGCAAGCTCTTGAGCGTGCGTCGGATCGTGACACTGATGGTGTTCTCATTCATGTCGAGATAGTTTGCAATTTGCCTTACCTGCCAGCCAAGCATATAACGTAATACGAGCATTTCGCGCGTCCGGGCCGGCAATGCCCCCATCATTTGCCAGAGAATGGCAATCTGCTCACGTGCAATGACGTCCATCTCAGGGCCCAGAGAACGATCCAGGAGAAATTCGACACTGGGGCTTTCTTCTTCGTCCCGAACTTTACGGCGGCGGGATGCATCGATTGCAAGATTCCGGGCAATTCGCAAGAGCCAGCCCACGGCTGCCTGCTCATCGCCAGTGAAGCGGTGTCGCTGTTTCCAGGCCCGGGCAAAGGTCTCCGCTGTGAGATCCTCCGCCTCCTGCCGGGACCCGGCGCTCAAGCCGTAAACATAGCGAAATACCGTCAGATAGGTCTGTTCATACATGCGCGTAAAGGTCTGGGCATTCTGAAGAGAGTTTCCTCGATCCCTCCAGAGCCAGTGTTTTACAGATTGTTGAGTGGCGTTTTCGGTCACTCACACCTCCAAAGCTGAAGTGATTTGAACATATGCTCATTATATAAAACGCAGGTATGCCCCGAGTCTGACAAGATTCTACCGCCAGGCTAATTAAACAAGAAGGACGGAGGGATTCGCCTCCGTCCTTCGCCATTCTTTCGGGAACGGCTATTTTGCCACCGGGACCAATGTCATGCTTTCTGCTAAGCCAGGCAGCCAGTTTAAAGGCAGCTTCATCGACGAGATCATCGAGAGAAACACTTTGCTTTCGGCGTTTCGCGGCTTTGAGGACATCGTTCACCACGATTCGGAAGAACCCGGGAGCAAAGGGACGGCGCTCGTCGAATGGGTGGATTCGCTCCGCAATTTTCAGGAAAGCTCCCTGGGCGATATCTTCTGCCAGGGCACGGTCAAACGAGATCAGCTAGGCAGTGTGGACAGCCCGGACCTGGTAGCTATTCACCAGAGTTTCTAAACCGTCAAAGTCGCCTTGCCGGATGCGGGAGATTGCAATTCGTTCGTCCATCAACGGATTTCCGGCAGAGTGCTCTAGGTATGGGATCCGCCAGACAGGGAAAAGATAGCACATGTTTGCTTAAGACGATTTGTCTACACACTCAGACACGACCTGTCAGGCAGCTTGCGAAGGTGTAAACGGTTTGAAAGCTCGAAGTATTGAGTTGTCGTATAGAATTTGGAATAATAATGCATGAGTTCGGCGGGAAAACCAGTCGCATTCAGGAGTACATATGTTATTTTCAGATTTATTCAAGAAATTTAGCAAACCCCAGTCGGTGCTGGTGGAACACCACACATCTTCTCTGCCTGACCATTTGAAGCGAGCACGCGAGGCGGCAATCGAATTCCTATCCATCATGAAGCCCCGCCTGGTCGCTTCGGACGGCAGTCTGCATGCAGGCACAATGCTGTGTGCCGCGGCCTGGCTGACAGGCACCAGCCTATACCGGTCGTTTCGTTTCAAGGGAGAAGCTGCGCCGGGCGCCATCATCCAATCGAATGAGATCAACATGACCTGGGAAGGACTGATCCATCTGCTCGAACAGTACAACTTCCAGAAAGCAGATATCCCGATCGGGCAGCTGATTCTCGCGGCGATGGCTGCATCCGCCCTCCACCGACCTCATGTGGAAATGCTGTACGTGCAGAAAGCGCTCCAGGGTAAGTACAATGCGGTCATGAAAAAACACGGCTTTGGTTATCTGGACGGCGCGCGGGCGGGCATTGTACTTTGCTCGATCCTCATCCAACAGTACTCCGCTGCGGGGATCATCAACGCCGAGCCAGCCGCAGGGATGGTGGCAGAAAAAATCCTGCAAGCAGCAAAGACGATCCCTCCGGCTCTCGAGCACTAACCCTTCCCATCGACAATGCATCATGGAGCACAGCATGCCATCATCGAACATATCTGAGAACCAGTCCCTGGGCGCGCCCGCATCCAACGACCCCTTTGGTTCCGTCGAACTGCAAAGGAGACGCTACGACGCTGCCCTTGAATTCTCATCGCTCCTGCAGACGAGGCTGTCTGCTCATCAAGGCAAAGACCATGCTGGAACCATCCTGTCCGTGGCAGCCTGGTTGACAGGGACTAGTCTCTACCGGTCGATGCAATACAGGCACGATCTGGCGCCCGGAGTGATCATGCTTTCCAATGAAGTGAACGAAGCCTGGCCGACGCTGCTAAATCTATTCCTGTATTACTGCCAGCGCAACGGCGTGGAACTCAAGCCAGAAAAGTTCATCCTGAATACCCCCGAGGAGCACAAGCCACAGATAGAGTTATGGCAGGCGCAAGATCAATTTCAGGACTGCTATAACGAGATCATGAGAAAGCATGGACTCGATTATCTGAATAGTGCGCGGGCTGGTGTGATCGTCTGCGCAATGGAGTTTTATTATCATTGCACCCATGCTCGCGAGATTGATCCGAACATTGCAGCCGGGCTGATCGCCTCCGGGATCGTCACCGCAGCAAAAACCGCGCCGGCGCCGTTCCAATCTGAATCGCCAAACTTTACCCCGCGACAAAAGGGACCATCTCGAAATCTGCCCATGTTCGATATCATACCGACGATTGCACGAAACTCTACTGCCGGCGCAGGAACCCGACTGGTGCTGGGAGAGGGGATGGCATCCATGCGGGAGGCGTTGAACCGGGGTGGAAAGTACATTCTGATCCATCCGGATGTGCTTAGTACTTTCCAGGCAAACGATATCGATGCGTTTGCAGTCTACGCGGCTGCGATGCAAATGGAAATTGCATCGGGGATTCCACAGATTGACTTCGCCGGCCCGGATGTCGAGGTGCTGTTGCAACAATGGAGCGGTAGATCGGAAAGGGAGCTTCCCCTCCACATCCGGCAGATCAAGTGGCTGAAAGACAATGGGCGAAAGTCTGGTTATCGGCAGCGCGGAAACAGTTGGATTTTGATCCAGTAATGGGCCCGACACCCCGACTTCGCAACTGAGCAGACCTGGATTGTCTTCGTCCGTTCAAGCCGCCGTTTCCGCAATTTCTCCAATACTCTCGTTCTCCGCAAATTCATCAAAAGAACACTCGAGACCCGTGAAGTTAAAGGTGGGGTGAAGAAGCTTCGATGGACTCGGTCTCAAACCAGGTCTTCCGGAAAAGCTCGGTTCTGAAATCCCGGATGATAGACCATTACAATTTGATCATCGATTCGCCGCAAAGGCTATATACTTGCCCATGTCTGCGAGGATGACGATCCAAGCTATGGTTATGCCGATTTCACCAACCACAAGCAATAAGAAGAGCCACGTTTCGCTGGTCGAGCGCCTGTTTCTCATTTTTCTGGGTACTTTCGGCGCGCTGATGATCGTTCTGATCCCGCCGGGTGCAGGATATGACGAAGAGGACCATCTTGTGCGTGTCTGGGAGCTATCGAAGTTTTCCTTCTTGCCCGGGGAAATGTCACCGCAGGAAATGCAATATCCTCTTGTCTTTCGCGACTTTGCCTACCGGCAGCAGGGCAGTACAGGCGTCATCGAGGCAGGTTTCTGGCAGAAATATACCCGGGCGTCCCTGTATCAAGATGGGATCGTCCGGCGGGAAATAGATACCAAGTCGGTCTATTCGCCGGCGCTCCTGCTCCCGCAGGCGCTCGCCATGCGGTTTCTGGCGCGGAGTGCTGATACACCTGCCTTGTTTTTGTTCTATGCCTGCCGCTTCGCCGGGCTGTTGAGTTATCTACTCTTAGCGTGGATGGCAATCCGCCTCCTCCCTTTTGGAAAATGGATCTTGATGGTCCTGGTGCTCGCCCCCATGTCTCTCTTCCAAGCCGCGACGGTCTCGCCGGACGCCATCTCGAATGGGATAGGGTTCCTGTTTATTGCCGGGAGCCTTCGAATCGCAGAACAAAAGACCATCGCTAGGAAGGAAGTAGCAGCACTGATTTCTCTGGTTCTGTTATTGTTCCTGGCAAAGCTCAATCTCCTTCCGCTGGTACTGCTCCCCTTCTTGCTGATGCCTCCATCCAGATTCACCGGTAAATTGAGTTATCTCGCTCTCCTGGCATCGACCGTGATTCTCTTTACGATTGAAATTGCCGGGTGGAACCTCATCGCCGCAGGGAGGTCCAACCCGTTGCTGGCAAATGGGGCGGACCCCGGTGCTCAGCTGATATACATACTAAATCATCCTTTGAGCTTTCTTCTAACAATTTTCAGAGACATATTCACAAACGGTTGGACATATCTGGAGGGTTGGATCAACGGCTATGGTTACTATTTCTGGACGCCACCTGCGCTCGTCTCGCTGCTCTTTGTGCTGAGTCTGGGCGCCGCACTTTTGACCGACTCCAGCCCCGGGCGGTTGCTGAAGAAGTATTGGCCGGCATTTGCAATCGTCTTGGTCGCTGGCTACCTGGCATCAATCGCGCCAGGTTACCTGACCTTTACCCCGGTCGGATCAACCCAAATCTTAGGGGTGCAGGGTCGTTATTTTATCCCTCTGGCGCTGTTGCTTTTTCTGGCCCTGGCCGGCATTCCATGGAGATCCAAAAAGCCTGAACTGTCCTACGGTTGGACATGGGGCTTTCTCGCGACAGCCCTGTCGCTCAATCTAATTGCGATTTACTTGTCCTTCCATGTGCCCTGCGGAGCCACCTTTTATACGATAGACCTGTGCTACCGCCCGCTTTTTCGCGATTTCCCAAGCGAGATCCAGCCTGTGGCGGTCACCGCGGGGATATCGCTCGAACAGGAGGTCGGAGTGACATGCGATGGCTTCACAGAAGTGCGAGTCTGGCTGCTGCCACCTGCGTCGGGAGGAGAAGGCACCACCCGATTCATCCTGCGGGACACGACAGCGGACGAGGTTGTACGGGAAGCATCGCTGACAAACAGCACCATCGCGACCGAGAACTGGTATCCTTTACACTTTGAGCCCATCGGGGAGTCAGCCGGCAAGCAATTCAGGCTGGATATCCAGGGTACCGCCGCATCGGATAACCAGAGTCCCCGGATACTTTTCACGACACAACCGGAATTCGACGCAGGAAACTTAAGCGAGAATGGGCAAGCCAGGCAGGAAGACGTTGTCTTACAACATGGTTGTGAAACCGGTTTGCGCAAACTTGGGTTGAGTGGCAAGCCATAAAATCCTTCTTGGATGAAAAAATTGTTGAGAACAGGGAATGAAAACCTATGACCGAGCCGGTAGTTATCCAAGATCTACAGCTGGAGCCCAGAGTTTACTTCATCCCCGAAGGGCTGACGATTGATGCTGACAATATCACACTGGATGGACGGGGGGCGACCCTTGTGGGAACAGACAAAATGGGCGAGGGCATCCGTGTCCTCGGTCGCAAGAAAATCACAATCAAGAACCTGAATATCATGAATTTCTATCACGGGATCTCCCTCCGGAAAACGGAAGGGATAGAGATCTCTAACTGTCATATCACCTCCACCGCTGAGAACCCCTCCAACACAATATTCCTGGACGTATGGAAAGACGCTGCCAGCCCGTACGGCAGCGCTATTTATCTGGAGGAAGTGACAGGTGCCAGAATCCACGATAATGATTTACAGCATCAAATGAACGGAGTGTTGAGCTATCGCTGCAAGAGACTGGAGCTCATTAGAAACAACGCCAGCTACTCCAGCGGATTTGGCTTTCATCTCTTTGAGACCTGTGACAGTCTTTTTGCAGAAAATTATGCCGATTATTGTTGCCGCTACTATCTGAGCGAATCCGGCTCTCATCTGGGCGCGGATGCGGCAGGTTTCCTGATCGTGTTCAAATCTTGCAATAATGTGTTCAGAAATAACTATGCACGCCTGGGAGGCGATGGTTTCTTCCTAGCCGGACTCGCCCCCGGCGGCATGGACGTCGGCTGTAACGACAATGTATTCGAGGAGAACGATGCCTCATATAGTCCAAACAATGCATTCGAGGGAGTGTTTAGCCGGGGAAATATCTACCGGAGAAACAATGCCAGCTATTCCAACTACGGTTTCTGGCTGGGTTTTTCCAGCGGTTGTGTGATCAGCGATAACCGGCTTCACGGCAACCATCAGGCTGGAATCGCGGTCGAGAATGGGATAGGCTTTGAGGTAACAAATAACGACATTCGAAACAATGCACATGGCATTTTGATCTGGAGCCGGACTTATGATTTTCTAAAGAACCTCCCGGACATTAACACGACGAGTCGAGACTGGTTGATTGAGCGCAATCGCTTAATGCAAAACAAAAAAGCCGTTCGAATTGCAGCCAATCAAGACCATGGTATCCGGGCGCTGCGCAGAGGACCGCTCGCCGCATCTCCGCAGCACCATACGATTCAAAACAATGAATTTCGGGATAACCTGGTTGGGATCGAGCTGGAAAGGGCCGTAGACACGCAGTTGCGTGCGAACACGATGCATAATTTCCTTGCGGATTTGGATGAAAAGTAAGACAGGCCCACCCCTAGACTTTACGATTGAGAATTAATCCTCTAGCAGAAACTCCCCATCGTCAACTATTCCACCGAAGATTGCTGCCATCGCTTTTGAATTTTCTGGCAATAACGCCTTCAGATCAAATGACTTCAGCTTCGTCTGCGTCGTGCGAAGGGATGGCTCAAGAAAAGAATCGAATGGCAGTGAGGTCCGGAACAACTGGTAATACAGAAAGCGCCTGGCGTTGCGCTTGAACTCTGGCGGTACCTCAATCTTCTCCGTCGCCAGGAATTCTTTCATCTGGCCTCTTACCTCATCTACCGTCTGGGGAAAAAACACCGTTGGATATTGCGTGAAGCGCGCCTTACCTGCGCACAGCACGGGCGCTCCGAGTATTGCTGCCTCCAGTCCGATCGTGGAGTTATAAACCATCACAAACTTCGAGCGCTGGATCAGCTCATACGAGCTCAAGGTCTCAGTTGGAGCGACGAAGACCACATTCGGCTCCCGGGCCGCCCCGGTGGCTTGCACCCAGGCAGCCACCGTTTCGCGGCTCGCTTTACGGAGGCGCAGCTCATCCGGGTGGGCACGAATAATGAAAAGCGTCTCTGGATGCCGGCGAATGACCTCGAGCACCATATCCAGCCAGTCGAACATATCGTCGAAGACCGTATTGGCATGGGGCTGGCTGGTATCGAAAATGACATTCGTAAAAATCGGTACAATTTGCTTGAAGCCGGCAGCCTTTTTCAAGAACGCTTCGTCGAGACCTTTCATACCCGCCCAGAATTGAATGCCCGCCATGGTGAAGTCGCCCTGGAAGCGTCTGGCAAGATAAGCATCCAGCTTCGCGTTTTGCTCCTCGCTTAGTTCGAACTCATCAGGAATGTGGATCGGGTATGCCGTTGCTTCGCCGTTTGTGAAGAATGCAGAGGCAGGCTGCAATCCCACTTCGTGGGTGATCACACGGATGCCGCGTCCCTGTGCGATATACCGGGCGGTGGCCTCAGGATAGAACTGGCCGTTGAACACAACCACCGCGCGCGGTCCGGTCTCGTCAAGAAATTTCGAAAATTTCTGTGCGATATTCCAAGCCGACAAAATATATTCTCTCAAGAGATAGCGCGTCGACTCATCGTCGCTCAGATGATGGATTCGGAGAATCCAACGCAATCCAGGGAGGCACAAGTCTCCAAGGGGCATCCCGTGCCATTCGAATTGGGATAACTCCTTAACGCTCAAATTCTCCAAGGCGCGTTCGAGTTCTTTCTCGCGTTCGAATGTAAACCAGTGTAGGTGTGTACCGCTGTGCCTGCCTACAGGCACATCCGTGTAAAGCGTTTTTGATTGATAAATACATGATGCGCAGGGCGGTGGCTTGCGGACGTTATCCCGGTTCGTTCCCAGCACACAATGACTCATACCGGCATGAGAGGCAAAGTACGCAACAGGGATGCCTTTCAGCCGCAATGCCCAGGATGCCAGTAAATGGAATCCGCTGTTCCACGATAGGTCGTCGATCCCGGTGGAGGCTTTGAAAAATACGACCGGCGCTCCCTGAGCCAGAGGTGATTGGCGGACGACACGCTTGGCAACGCGTGCGATCCTGAGGTTGTTTAGGCGGCGGACGAGTCCGCGTTTGATACGCTGGGTGAAGAATTCTCTCAGCTTACCAATCATAGCCTTGCTCATATCCCAGTCTCACAAGCAAATCTCCCGCCACTTCTTTGAATAATTGCTTGTGCTCCTCGGTGAAGTGGTCCTTCCATCCCCCGGTCTTTCCCGAACGAAAGGTGTGACTCTTCTTCGGTTGGATAGCGTTGACCAGAACCTTAAGGGCTGCCTGGCGCGGCGTGGGGATCCGATAGCCAGTGCGCTCAATCTCGTCCAGTATGGCGTTCAGCGTCAGGTCGAGGCGGTCGATCAAATCCTCGAAACGTACGCACAACACGTGTTCCTGCTCCAGCCACCCAAACACGCCTTCATAACGCTGCTTCACACTGACCATTCTTAATCCATCGCGGTCGATGCCTGTGATGGCAACCTTGAGACGCTCACTGAAATCAGGAAGCGATTTGTAGTACTCATGCATACCGTGTTCTGCCTGCATATCGGTCGCAAAGAACACCTGCGAGACCAGCATGTCACGCGGGTCACGATAGATGAAGTAATTCACACGGTCGGGCTGGCACAAGAACGAGACATTCTCCGGCGACGCCTCTACATACCCCCAGCCGATCACACCGCGCCGAACTCTTTTCAATTCATCGAGCACTTCCTGTCTGGTTTTTCTTTTCCCCTCTTTCGTGATCGTCCGGACCGGGGCCGCCTGCACATAGCGGTACGGCATAATCTCGGTAAAGCCATTCAGGATCTGCAATAGCAGGTGCGATCCGCTCTTAGGCTTGGCGTTGCCAAAAACCGGCGGCGCATCCTCAAAGGATAATCGCTTCCAGCGCGCCATTGCCTGCAGGGTCTTCCCTGCAGGGCGAATAACACGACGGATCCCCGGCATAAGACTCACAGTCTTTGGGACCAGCCAGGTCGCCACGGAGAGTGTTCTCTGGGCTCCATAACTCTCTGGATGCTCAATCCTCGCCATTCGTGCGGCGTAGTCTTTTCATCGAAGGTTTTTCACTCTCGTAAACCTTCTTTACCCCGTCTCCAAGAGCCGCCTCCGATACGCGGATGTATTTGACGAGGCGCTCGAAGCCGCCTGGCTCCACCGAGGCCGCCTGATCGCTGCCCCACATGGCGCGGTCGAGCGTCAGATGCCGCTCCACCATAC
>DAIQBG010000048.1:0-1118 GCA_036781265.1 Anaerolineales bacterium
AGGGATTACCTCGGGGAATTGCGCCGAAGTGAAGGATGCCATCGATGCAGTAGAGATGAATGCCCAGCCGGCGCCTAACTTCAACGCGGATGCCCCTTATTGTCCTCAGGAAAACCCGGTTTCACCAGTTTTTTCGGATGGCCTGGAGTCTGGAACGGGGAACTGGACGTTCAGCAATGGAGTGCATCCGCGCTGGCAGGTGGATTCTCCTTATGTATCATACGCGCATTCCGGAGAGCACTCTTTGTATGCAGATGATACGCCTGCTCTCGTTACCGATGCCAGTGCCAGGCTGAAATCGATCATTCTTCCCGGCAACGCGTATTTGCGTTTTGCTCATGCATATGATTTCGAGTCGTTAAATGCACACTATGATGGCGGGATACTGGAGTACAGTCTCAATGGCGGGGCTACCTGGATCGATGCAGGCCCCTTGATGGATCACAATGGCTATCGGGGCACGATATTCACGAGAGCGAACAACCCACTTTCCGGTCGATCCGCGTTTGTAGGCAGCAGCCATGGGTATATAAGCACCCGCGTCAACCTGGCTTCCCTGGTGGGAAAGTCAGTTATCTTCCGCTGGCGCATGGGGCTGGATGAAATAGGGTCCGCCTGGGGCTGGTGGGTGGACGACATTGAGATCTATCAATGTACAGATCTTACTGCGCCGGTCGTGTCATCTATACTTCGTGCGAGTAGTAACCCGAGCAGCGCTTCCACCGTATACTTTGGGGTGACCTTCTCGGAGCCGGTGACCGGGGTTGGTGCAAGTGATTTCACCCTGAATACAGGCGGGGAGATTAACGGCGCAGCTATCGAGATGGTAGGAGGCTCTGGCAGCAGCTATGTAATCTCAGTGAACACCGGAACAGGAGAGGGCACTCTCCGCCTGAATGTGCCCGGCACGGCCAGCATCACAGACCTGGCCGGAAATGCAATTGCAGGTTTGCCCTTCACGAGCGGAGAGACCTACACTATGAACAGCGGCGAGAGAGCGTCTGAGGTAACTGTCAACCGCATGGGGGACTTCGATGGGGATGGTAAGACGGATATCGCGGTGTTCCGTCCGTCTGACAGCACCTGGTATATCCGCGGCGTGGGTCCGGTGGTGTATG
>DAIQBG010000048.1:1218-13770 GCA_036781265.1 Anaerolineales bacterium
GTGGCGTGGGCGATATTCCAGTCGTGGGGGATTACAACGGAGATGGGATGGATGATATCGCGGTGTTCCGCCCGTCGAACAGCACCTGGTATATCCGCGGCGTGGGTCCGGTGGTGTATGGTGGCGTGGGCGATATTCCAGTCGTGGGGGATTACAACGGAGATGGGATGGATGACATTGCAGTGTTCCGCCCGTCGAACAGCACCTGGTATATCCGTGGGGTCGGCCCGGCGGTGTATGGGGCAGTGGGCGATGTCCCGGTCGTGGCAGACTATAACGGAGACGGGATAGATGATATTGCAGTCTTCCGTCCGTCTGACAGCACCTGGTATATCCGCGGCGTGGGTCCGGTGGTGTATGGTGGCGTGGGCGATATTCCAGTCGTGGGGGATTACAACGGGGATGGCAAAGATGACGTGGCAGTTTTCCGCCCATCGAATAGCACATGGTATATCCGAGGCGTGGGGCCCTTCCTGTACGGCGCTGCGGGCGACATTCCGGTCTGATCGAATCAAAATGGGGCTGTACCAGACAGCCCCATTTTGATTCGGAGTTCGTGCTAGGACGGAGAGCCCTCTGTCTTCCCATTCGCCAGGGCTGCCTCGATGATCTGTTGGACGCGCGATGCCATGCTGGAGGGATCCGGGTGCAAGCCCTCGACCAGCAACGCGCTGTCGTAGATCTGCTCGATGATCAGTGCCTGTAACTCGGAGTTGGAATCCATCTCAGCCAGTTTCTTAAGGATAGCGTGGGAGGAGTTCAGCTCCAGAATTTTCTTCGCGACTTCATATTCTTTACCAAGATATTTATACACACGCTGCAAATCCGGGTTGAGAGCGCCATCGGCATCTGCCAGGCGGGCAACGGATTGCGAAAGCCGGTTGCTGGCGCGTACGTCGATGACGCGCTCGCCGAGGACCTGCTTGAAACGCTCGACCAGTTTGTTGAAATCCGCCTCGGTGATTGGCTCCTGGCCTTCTGTTTCCCTGACATTCTCGGTGATCTCTGCCTGGGCAACATTCTTGAGCTCAAAGTCCTTGTACTTGTGCAGGCCCATCAACATGAACGAGTCGATTGGTTCGGTAAGCAGTAGGACCTCCGTGCCCAGCGACTGGAAGTAATCCAGGTGAGGGCTCCGCAGGATGGATTTTGGATCTTCGCCTACGATGAAGTAAATCAGCTTCTGGTCGGGTTGCATGCGTCCCACATAATCTTCGAGAGAAGACCAGGTTTCCGGGTGCAGGTTGGTCTTGAAGCGCAGTAATGGAGTAATACCCTCGGCGTCCCCGGGACTGGTTGCCACGCCTTGCTTGAGATAGACGCCGAACTCTTTCCAGAATGACTGGTATTTCTCCGCATCTTTTTTAGCAAGGGTTTCGAGCTCTTTCATGATCTGCCCGGTCACGACCTTCTTCAAGCGCGCCATGAGCGCTGTCGACTGGATGGTCTCGCGTGAGACATTGAGCGGCAGATCCTCAGAATCCACCACACCCTGCACAAAGCGCAGGTGCTCAGGCAGCAAATCTTTATTGTATTCATCGATCAGGATATTTCTGGAATACAGTTTCAGACCGTCCTCTCGACGCAGGGCGAAAAGGCCGCGGTCGCTCTTCCCCGGCACATACAGGAGCGCATACAACTGGACCGGTGCATCGGTCACGATGTGGGCATGCAAGAGCGGATCCTCGAAGTCCAGCGTTAGCTGCTTATAGAAATCCTTGTACTGCTCCGATGTCACGCTCTGTTTTGGCATGCGCCAGATGGATGTCTGCTTGTTAACTGGCTGCTTATCGTCGCCCACATAGATCGGGAAGCCAATATATTCGGAGTGCTTGTGAATGATGTTCTTGATTCGATATTCATCTGCAAATTCCGCCTCCTCCTCTTTGAGCTTGATCTCAATTTTCGTGCCGCGTTCGCTCATTTCGGCGGGACTGATCTGGTAGTTATCCTCGCCGGTAGCATACCAGCTGACTGCCTTCGCCCTCGGGCGATACGAACGCGAGGTCACCCGCACCCATTCTGCGACCATGAACACAGAATAGAAGCCGACGCCGAACTGGCCGATCACCTGTTTCAAATCCACATTTTGATCTTTCGTCGCCTCGAGAAATTTGCGCGCGCCAGATTGGGCGATCGTCCCCAGGTTCTCGATAATCTCGTCCTTGGTCATGCCGATGCCGGTATCCTGGATCGTCAGCATCCTGCCGTCTTTATCCACCCGGATGCGTATGGCAAGCTCCGCGGCGGGGTCGAGCACATCCTGGTTGGTTACCATCTCGAAGCGCAGCCGGTTGAGCGCGTCCGAGGCGTTGGAGAGCAGCTCCCGCAGGAAGACTTCGCGGTCTTTATATAAGGAATGGATCAGGATATTGAGAAGTTGTCTGGTTTCCGCTTTGAACCGGAACGATTGGGCTTCATCACCGGGAATGGTCTGGTCTGTATCAGCCATGGGGGCCTCCTCGTTGAATTAAGTAGAGCATTCGTCAACATTTTATATCGCAGCAATCAATCGCAGGCAAGAGAATTGTTAGAAAATTATCAATAACCACTCGTTTAACTTTGTTCTTATTTTTTACAAATATTCTTCACACACAAGATACATACAATTTAAGCACCAGAAATTTTTGTTAACAGAAACTATTTGAACGGGAGATCGCTTATGAAGCTGGATAAATTCACCCAGAAATCGCAGGAGGCAATTTTTCAGGCTCAGGAAATTGCCCGTGACTACAATCACCAGAGCATCGAACCCGCCCACCTGCTGCTGGCATTGATCCGCCAGGATCAGGGCGTGGTGCCTGCCATTGTGACCAGGGCGGCCGGCAGCGTGGAAGCGCTGCGTAGCGAATTGCAGAGCGAGCTTGCCCGGCGTCCCAAGATTCAAGGTGCGGGCATGGATGTGGGACTGGCACAAACCAGCGCGGATGCTCTGACCGCCGCCGAGCGTTATGCCAAAGGCATGCAGGACGATTATGTCTCGACCGAGCACATCCTGCTCGCACTCACCGATACGTTGGAAGGCAAGCGCCTGGCATCCTTTGGACTGACGAAGGATGCGATCCTGACGGCTTTGAAGTCGGTCCGCGGGTCTCAGCGCGTCACCAGCGCGGACCCTGAATCGACCTACCAATCGCTCGAAAAATACGGTCGCGATCTCACAGACATGGCCCGCAAAGGCAAGCTGGACCCGGTCATCGGGCGTGATGAGGAGATCCGCCGCGTGGTGCAAATCCTTTCACGGCGCAGCAAGAACAATCCGGCGCTCATCGGCGACCCGGGAGTCGGGAAAACGGCGATCGTCGAGGGCCTAGCGCAGCGTATCATCAATGGGGATGTGCCCGAAGGCCTCAAAAAGAAGCGTCTGTTCCAGCTGGATATGAGCGCGCTCGTAGCAGGCGCCAAGTATCGCGGTGAGTTCGAAGAACGTCTCAAGGCGGTCCTCAAGGAGATCACCGAGTCGGCGGGCGAGATTATCCTCTTCGTGGACGAGATGCATACGGTCGTCGGAGCGGGCGCAGCCGAGGGCGCCATGGACGCCGGCAACATGCTCAAGCCGATGCTGGCGCGCGGCGAGCTGCATATGATCGGCGCAACCACGCTGGACGAGTACCGCAAGCACGTGGAAAAAGACCCCGCCCTCGAGCGCCGCTTCCAGCCTGTGCTGGTAGAGGAGCCAAGCGTCGAGGATACGATTTCCATTTTGCGCGGCTTGAAGGAACGCTATGAAGTCCATCACGGCGTGCGCATCACCGACCCGGCGGTCATTGCCGCGGCGACACTCAGTCACCGCTACATCAGCGACCGGCACCTGCCCGATAAAGCCATTGACCTGATTGACGAGGCCGCTGCCCGTCTGCGCACGGAGATCGATTCCAAGCCTCAGGCGCTGGACGAGGCTGACCGCCTGATTATGCAGCTCGAGATCGAGCGCGAAGCCTTGAAGAAGGAAAAAGATAAAGCTTCAAAAGAACGCCTGGGCAAGCTGGAGCAGGAGATTGCCGAATGGCGTGAGAAATCCAATGCACTTACAGCTCGCTGGCAGGCAGAGCAGCACGCGATTAGTGAGCTGCGTGAGCTCAAAGAAAAGCTCGAGCAGACCCGTCTGGAGATGGAGCGCGCCGAGCGGGCCGCCGACCTTGAGAAGGCTGCCCGGCTGCGCTATGGCGAGCAGCGCCAGCTGGAAGAGCAGATCCGGGCTGCAGAGGAACGCCTGAAATCCATGCAATCTGAGAACGCTTTGCTGAAAGAGGAAGTGGACGCGGAAGAGATCGCCGCCATCGTGGCGCGCTGGACCGGCATTCCCGTCTCGCGTCTGCTCGAAGGAGAGACGCAAAAACTTTTGCGGATGGAACAGGGATTGCATGAGCGCGTTGTAGGTCAAGAGGATGCTGTCCGTGTCGTATCCAATGCGGTGCGCCGCGCCCGCGCCGGTCTGCAAGACCCGAACCGCCCGATCGGTTCATTCATTTTCCTGGGCCCCACAGGGGTTGGTAAGACCGAGCTGGCGCGTGCTCTGGCGGAGTTCCTGTTCGACGACGAGCATGCCATGATCCGCATCGACATGAGCGAGTATCAGGAGAAGCACACGGTGAGCCGTCTGATCGGCGCACCTCCTGGCTACGTTGGTTACGATGAAGGGGGCCAGCTGACCGAGTCCGTGCGGCGGCGCCAGTACAGCGTGGTGCTATTCGATGAGATCGAGAAGGCTCATCCGGAGGTCTTCAATGTGCTCCTGCAATTGCTGGACGACGGGCGCCTGACGGATGGCCAGGGTCGCACCGTGGACTTCCGCAATACGGTGGTGATCATGACCTCCAACCTGGGCAACCAGCTCTGGGAGGGCGACCGCATCGTCACACGGGATGCCATCAACCATGTGCTGCAGGAACATTTCCGGCCCGAGTTTCTCAACCGTATCGATGAGATCGTTGTGTTCCACCCGCTGCGCAGGGAGCACCTGGCAGAGATTGTGGACATTCAACTGCGCCGCGTCCGGCAGCTCCTGGCAGATCGAGGCTTCCACCTCGAAGTCAGCGAGGCCGCCCGTGAATACATCGCTGAGGTTGGCTACGATCCGACATTCGGCGCCCGCCCGCTCAAGCGTGCCATCCAGCGAGAGCTGCAGGATCCCCTTGCGCTCAGACTGCTGGCTGGCGAATATGATGAAGGTGATACGATCGTTGTCGATCGCGGTCCGGAGGGCTTGACCTTCTCCTCTACGGTCCCGGTGGTGGATGGGGAAGTGGTGGCATAGCGAAAGAGATCGTCACTTTTTTATCGCAAACGTGACGATCTTCTTTAGAAAAGCAAGCCGTGACGATCCCGGGATCGTCACGGCTTTTTGCTATGGCGGATCAATCCGCCCTTTTGCGCATGTTACGGCGTCGCTGTAGGATTGGCCGATGGATCTGGTGTCTCTGTAACGCTGGACTCACCGGTATCCGTTGCCCCCGGCGGGACTACATTGGGGCAGTCCTGCAACTCAACCAGCAGCTGCGTGCAGTTTGTAGCGTCCGTGCAGATATTCAAGTTAACGGACGTATTTTCCTGAGAACGGCAAAGGATAACCTGCCGTCCGTTATAGGTATCGACCGTGTTACAGCCTGTCTCCAGCCCCGGCGTGGACACACCGGCGGCATCTGCCACGGTCTCAACGGTCGCCGTATCCGGCAGGACGAGCAGGGCATGGGCGACATCCTGGATGCAGAACTGGCACTCCAGCAGGATAAGCTCGGCACCGGTAACGGGTACCTCTGGTGTCTGCGTTGTGTCTATGCCATCTATCGGCGTGGCCTGGGTCTCGGCAGGCAGAGTCGCGGTCTCTACTGCGGTCGTAATGTCAAGAGTGACGACCGGTGAGGCGGTCAGGTCCGTCCCCAGGGGAGGCGGCGTGGCCGTGCCGTCACCGGGCTGCGTGGGCACAACAATCGTCGTAGGCGTCGCCTCGGCGCACGCGGCTGTCAATAGTACAAGTATCAATGCGCTAAACACGAATAGGCGTGGTGATAACTCTTTCATGTAATTTTTCCTTATCATCGAAATGAACCTGGTGAATTCAGGAGCGCCTTCTCGTCTTGTTGCCTCGCAGCTTACCGAGAAACCGCGCCAGGACAAATCCAACGCCGAGGACACTGGCGAGCAGAGCTAATCCCTGCAGTAGATACAACGGTACGCGGACTGGCTTGGGGGGGATAATTCCATGCGGTCCCTCCGCCCGGCGGATGCGCCATAATGACCCGGTGCCGATCTGCTGGCGGATCGCCCCGCGCTCCGGTGCAATATGAATAATCCCGAAATCAACGATATACAGGTTCCCATCTGGCCCGAACTGGCAATGAGAGGGACGCTCGAATCCCTCGTGAGGCAGCTTGGAGGCTGGCCCTGTCATCCGGTTCACAGCAAAATCGAAAACCTGGCCGGATTCCATATCCACTCGCACGACCTTGTAACCGGCCGGAGTCACAGCTTTGGTTATGGTCGTAATCGGCGCGAGATCTCCAAAGCAGGCGACGAAGGCATCGCCCTCGAAACCAAATTCCGGGTGGCGACAAAAATCGAAGCCGTTCGCTGCCACATGAGTCTGGAACGAGACAAATGGCTTGGGCGGGTACGGGTTGGGGAACTCTGCCAGCACAGGCTCACGCCCGTGCCCTCCCTCGCCCCAGTACGGATCGTCCAGGCGTATGCCAGAGGCGAAGTCGGGCCAGCCATACCACTCTCCCTCCCGGATCTCGTAGAAGTCATCTGGGTCGTCCACCACGTAGCGCACGCCGCGTTCGTCCATGCCATGCTCGGTGGCAAAGAGTTGTCCATCGTCTCGGAAGGCAAGCCCATACGGGTTCCGGAGTCCCCAGGCAACCACTTCCAGATTACTTCCGTCCGGATCACAGCGCAGGATGGCTCCGTTGCACTTAATATTGCCCTTAATGACCTGACCGGGCTGCGTGGTGGTGCCAAAAGGAACATAGGCTCCCGTCTGCACCTTCTCACGAATATCGCCCAGTACATTCCGCGCTTCGTAATTTCGCCCGACCAGCTTAATATCCCGCGCCGGTACATCGCAGAACTCAGGGTTTTTATCCAGCCATTCGAACCCGAAGTTGTCGCCGCCGACTACACCACAATTCGTAGCGCAGCCCGCCCCAAAGTAAATTTTCCCGTCCGGTCCCACAATCGGATGATTGATCTGATGATCCCCGCGCCCGGCAAGCCCGCTGAGGATTTCTTCTGCCTGGCCATCCCGGGTTACGCGCACAAGCGTATCTGTATTCATGAAATACAGGTAGCCTTCATGCCAGCAGGCTCCGGTCACAGCGGCGCCCTTGATCCATTGGTCTTCCGGCAATGTATAGAAGGTCTGCCACCTGCCAGAGCTAGGGTCCACTTTCAGAATACGGGGGACTGCGTCGATTTTGTGTCCAGACTCGACCACATAACAATACCCTTCATCGTCAAAGCAACAGTGGACCGGGGTATTGAAACCGCTTGCCACCAGCTCGGCGGTATAACCCTCGGGCAAAAGAATATCCTTGGGGTTATAGCCGCGCGGTCCCTCCCGGCGAATCTTGATCGTCTTTTTCAACCAGGGCAGGATCGGCTGGTAGAGGTACGACAGCCAATCCGGAATCATGGGCGCGAATTTTGTCTTTGTCTTCATCTCTGCCTCCATTTTTTTCGAGTAGTGATTTTCTTAAGGGCAGTACACTCGTAAAGAAAGCGCTGGCTGCCAGAATAAACAGGACCGAAAATCCCATGCCGGGAGATATTCGTTCCACAGAATCAATGACAGGACCAAATAAGCCTGCTGCAGCTGCTGAGCCTGCTGTGCTGAAGTTGGCTAGCCCAAAGAAACGGGCGGACTCCTGTTTTGGCACCAGGTCTGCCAACCAGGCCCAGCTCCCACCGGCAAACGCGGCAGAGCCCACCGACATCAGCCCTCCGAACAGGAGAATCTGGCTGGCGCTCCCCGCCCCGACCAGTAACAGGGCGCTCATTCCACTCATGACCGCACCGGCGATCATGATCGGGACACGACCGATGCGGTCTGCGAGCCAGCCGGCTAGCGGAGACGCCAGGACGGTGATCAGCGCCAATCCGGCAAGCAGGTTGCCCGCCTGTTGCGCCGCCTGTCCTTCTGAGAGCCCCAGCCGGTCTGCCACAAATAACAAGAGAAATCGGCCCGTCCCGTAAATTCCCAGCAAAAATAAAAAGCGCGACATGAGCAAGCGGGTAAATGCCGGTTGCTCTCCCAGATCAAAGCGAAAGAACTGCCATATCATCGGCGTGCTGGTTTTGAAGATTGGAGATTCCATGTCTGGCCTGTCTTCCGGGGTGAGCAGAGCTGCAAGAATGAAAGCAACCACAAGGATGGCTGCAATAACTCCCATCGCCCGGAATATATTGCCCGTTCCCAAAAGCTGTCCCAGCAAAACGAAGCCTAACATGGCTCCCGTCAAGTCCATAAAGCCTTTTAACCCCGAAGCAAGGCCGCGGCGCTTTTCGGGAATTAAGTCGGGAAGCAAGCCTTGCTGCCCGGCTTGTGCAATGCTGGCTGAGACCTGAATGGACAAATAGCCCGCCATAACTCCCACAAGGTTCTCGACGGTGGCAAACAGGAATAAAGAAATCAGGCTCAGGAGTAATCCAACCGCGATAAAGCCCTTACGTCCCATGCGTGGGCGCAGCCGGTCCGAAAAGGCTCCCGCCACCGGCTGAACCAGGGCTGCCCCCATCAAGCCAGCAAACGTCAATAAGCCCAGAATGGTTGCCTGATTGTTTTGTCCGCCAAGCCTGCTAAGCTGGAGCGGCAATACGAGAGTATTAACCCCGTCGAAGAGCACGCTCAGCGCAAGCCAGAAAACACTGATCCCGAACAGCAGGCGAATCTGCCTGCTCATGGTCTGTGCAACCCGTTTATCTACCTGTCGATCTTTCTCTTCCTGTATTGCTGGCGCTTGCCGAGGATTCAGTGAGGGAACTGGGTGCATTGACATTGGCGCCCGGATCTACGCCCACACCGAGACGGTAAACCAGCTCGCCGCCGATCCAGGCGGT
Source organism: Anaerolineales bacterium (assembly GCA_036781265.1). GTDB lineage: Bacteria > Chloroflexota > Anaerolineae > Anaerolineales > Villigracilaceae > Defluviilinea. The sequence goes on from DAIQBG010000048.1 coordinate 10,276, forward strand.
GATGAGCGCCAGGCCGGTCCCGGCAAACGATAGGATCAATGCCAGGCCGTCAGGGACGAAATCGACATTGTTACCGCGCAGCAGCCAGCTAATAGCGAATAGCCCCACGATCACCACATTCCCCAGCCCGTGCCAGAGACCGATGCTCTTCGCACGTGAGCCATTCGGCAGCGCCAGCCAGTCAATAAAGCCGAAGATGGCGGCCAACAGCCCGCCAAGTATCCCGGCAGCAATCATATAAAACGACGCAGTGGGGAATGAGCGGTTGTTTGTGATCAGGAACACGATATCAAAAACCACTGCGGTGGCGAGAAGCCCCAGGGGGAACACGATCAGCATGGGATGAACCGGATGTCCAAATAGCTTGACTCGACTTTCCATTTTAGATCTCCTTTTCCTTTCGCTATTTAACAATACTAACGAAAACTCACTCCGGGGACACTCAGGGGCTTCCCTATCCGATAGTAGGGATTTGACGCAAGGTCTCTGTTTCGACCGCGAAACAACGATGCTAGTTCTAATTGAGTTTTCAGGTGGGCGTGTTGTCCACCTGATCGCCTCTGCTATAATCCCCGGTATGATTCTGGTCAGCGGAGCCACAGGCTTTATCGGGCGGGCGCTGGTGCGGCACCTCTCGGAGAACGGACAGCAGGTTCGTGTCCTTCTGCGATCGTCCCCGCAGTCGCCGCGCCTGCCGCGCGGGGTGCCGGTCGAAGTCGCCGTTGCCAGCCTGAACGATGAGCGTGCTATCCATGCTGCGTTGCGCGGCGTGGACCAGATCTATCACCTGGCAAGCGCGGCTTCCGAGGGCCAGCGCGGGAATCTGATGAAGACCGACGTCGACGGCACCCGGATCCTGGCACAGGTCGCAGGCCGCGCAGGCATCGAGCGGATGATCTTCCTCAGTCATATTGGGGCGGATCGCGCCTCTGCCTTTCCCATCCAGAAAGCGAAGGGGATTTCAGAGGACCACATCCGCAAGAGCGGTGTTCCTTATACGATCATCCGTTCGTCTGTGGTGTTCGGACCCGAAGATCGATTCACCAACAACCTTGTTCAACTCTTGCGCGCCGCGCCGGGCTTCTTTCCTATTCCCAGTGACGGCAAGACTCTGCTCCAGCCGGTCTGGGTGGAGGATCTGGTTACCTGTCTCATCTGGGCTTTACAGAACGGGGAGATGGTCAACCAGACCTACGAGATCGGCGGCGGCGAATACCTTTCCCTGCGCCAGGTGCTGGAAACCTTAATGAGTATCACGCATACACGCCGTCTACTGGTTCCCCTTTCTCCTCCGATGACGCGTGCCCTGATGGTCATGCTGGATGCCTTCATCCCAAGATTCAATGTCTCAACCTACTGGCTGGACTACGTGGCTGTCAACCGCACCTGTCCGGTAGACAACATGCCGCGTACGTTTGGACTCATGCCAGCCCGGTTTGCCTACCGCCTGGATTACCTTGCGCGCAAGCCCTGGTACTCCAGCATCCCGGAAAAAATTCAAAAGTCCCTGCGTCTATCCCGTTAATAATGTCTGCGGCTCCCTTAATAAAAATCCTCGAAACTCCCGAAGAGCTGGCTTCTGTAGAGGGGCTCCAGCGCGCTGTGTGGCCCGGCAGCGAAACAGACATCGTTCCTTCCCATGTCATGATCACCGCGGTGCACAACGGTGGGCTGACGATCGGTGCCTTTCGTGGAGAACAGCTGGTTGGCTTTGTATTTGGGTTCCCGGGTATCGAGTTCACCCCCGACGGGCCGCGCCCAAAGCATTGTTCGCACATGATGGGTATTCACCCCGACCATCGTAATACAGGCCTCGGCTTTGCGCTCAAGCGGGCGCAGTGGCAAATGGTCCGCCACCAGGGCCTGGACCACATCACATGGACCTATGATCCGCTTCTCAGCCGGAATGCCTATCTCAACATTGCCAAGCTGGGCGCTGTGTGCAGCCTCTACCGTCGCTCAGAATATGGCGATATGCGCGATGGCTTAAATGCCGGTTTGCCCTCCGACCGCTTCCAGGTGGACTGGTGGGTCAATACCCGGCGTGTGGAGCGCCGGCTTGGAAAACGCCCGCGCCGGCCTCTCAGGCTAGAAAACTTCTCAAAAGCGGAGTTGCAGCCTCTATATTCCCCCGAGATGTCCTCCTCCGGGGGCTGGCTCCGTCCGCCGGAGCATTTTTCTGCCCTGAACGGGAGGCTCGCGCTGGCAGAAATCCCATCCGATTTCGGCGCCCTGAAGCAAGCGGATTTCGCTCTCGCCCGCGACTGGCGTTTTTTTTCTCGTGAGCTCTTTGAGACCGCCTTTGCGCAAGGGTATCTGGTGACTGATTTTATTTATGATCAGGCGCGCAGCTTGTACGTGCTAGCTCACGGCGAGAGCACTCTGCAGCCATAAGGTTAGCCCGCCATTCACGGTGGGGGTGTACGAAAACCAAATACGCCACAACGTGTGGCGTATTTGGCTGTTGCCTGTTCTTCGTAGAGGAGAAGAAGAGTTTGAAATGTCGAAGGCCTGATTTACCTCCGCACACTGGAGTTTTCACTCCGCTCGCGGGCGCTCATGCCGACCGGGTGATAGGTGGGCTCGTTATAAAGCGGACGTGTGGCAGGGGCGGGTGTGGGCCTGGGTGCCGGGCGTGGAAATGCGGGCGTCTCACCAGGAGTGCGCAGTGATTCAGTTTGCGGGCGATACGCAGGCCGGTTCTGGAACTGGCTCTGATATCGCGGCGCCCTGTTCTCTGCCAAGGAGAAGAGACGCTCACCCGCAATGGAAAAGGTGTTGATCAACAGAACCCGGATGATGAGCACCATTGCTGCGACAAAGATAGGTACAGCCTTCACCAGCACGGGCTGGCCGACGAGCGTGCCACCCAGCGAGGCGTGGCTCAGAACTGCAATGGAGACGCCCCACCATGTCAGGGTGGCGTTAAAGGCAGCCGCCAGGAACCAGGCTGCGAAAAGATACCAGACCTCGGCGGGCTCATCACGGCCCTGTTCAGGCGTGAAAATCCGGGCAATACCGGCGAAGTCGATGGCGCAGAATGCAAAAGCCAGCATGCTTGCCCAGCGGACACCACCGAATGTCAGGTCGCCCAGGACATCGCGCAGGGCAAACGAGGTGCTCGAGAAGTTGAAAACCTCAAATGCAAGTAGTGCACCAAGGATGATCAACCCAAAGATCAAGCCCCGTTTATGAGCAGTGCCCTTGATGAGGGGCATGAGACTGAAGGACATGGAACGGTTCATGGAGACCTCCGTGGTGCAACACCACATTTACAAGTTGATCCAATTAGCGATGTGTAAATAATAGAACACTTGTTCTAAAATGTCAAGAGGTAACCGTTGGATTCAAATTGCAAATTCCCACCACTGCACGCCTCTTCTCTGTGACTAACTAATCGTTGTCGTAAATTCTGTCTAAAATCAATCGGCTATTTCACTGTCACCTGTGTGATGGCAGTATCCACGCGCTGGTCTGTCCGCAGCACCTGGAGCT
>DAIQBG010000049.1:0-13340 GCA_036781265.1 Anaerolineales bacterium
ATCGAATGCATCCCCAACTTTTCCGAAGCGCGGCGCATCGAAGTGATCGACCAGATCGTCGCGGCTATTGAATCCCTGAGCGAGGTCAAGCTGCTCGACCGTTCGTCGGATCTTGATCACAACCGGACTGTAGTGACGTTCGCAGGTCCGCCGTTCGCGGTCGAAGAGGCTGCCTTCCGCGCCATCAAGACCGCGTCTGAGCTGATCGACCTGGACCATCACACTGGCGAACATCCGCGCATCGGCGCGACGGATGTTGTTCCCTTTGTCCCCCTGACCGGCGCAAGTATGGACGACTGCATCGCCATTGCTAAAAGGCTGGGAGAACGCGTTGGCAATGAGCTCAGCATCCCGGTCTATCTGTATGAAGCCGCCGCAACACGGCCGGAATACGCCAACCTTGAGAACATCCGCAAAGGTCAATACGAGGGTCTCAAAGCGGAGATCGAATCCAATCCCGACCGTCAGCCAGATTATGGTCCCGCCAGGCTGGGTAGGGCCGGCGCCACCGTGATCGGGGCGCGTAATCCATTGATCGCTTTCAACGTTTATCTCACGACTGGCGAGGTGGATATCGCCAAGAAGATTGCCAAAGGAGTCCGGCATTCCTCGGGTGGACTCAGGCATGTCAAGGCGCTGGGACTGCTCGTGGAAGGCCGAGCCCAGGTTTCCATGAATCTCACGAACTTCCGGGAGACGCCCATCGCCCGCGTGGTGGAGACCATCCGTCGTGAAGCGCAGCGGTATGGGGTCGGCATTCACCACAGCGAGCTGGTCGGGTTGATTCCGCAGGAGGCGCTGGTGGACGCTGCGGTCTGGTACACACAGCTGGACGCATTCGACAAGGAGCAGGTCCTCGAGTCCCGGCTGATGGACTCCTTTGCCTCTGCTCCACAGCCAAGACCTGTTTCCTTTATCGAAGAGTTGGCTGCCCCCACAGCGACTCCGGGCGGCGGCTCGGCGGGAGCTTACGCTGGCGCTATGGGCGCGGCGCTTGTTGCCATGGTGGCAGGCGTGACGATTGGCAAGAAAAAGTATGCCGCCGTCGAAGCACAGATGCAAGCCATCCGCGTCATGGCGGAGAGCCTGCGTAAGAAATTGACCCAGGCCGTGGACGATGATGCTGCAGCCTTCGAAGCCGTGATGGGCGCCTTCAGGCTTCCCAAGGCAACCGACGAGGAGCAGACCAAACGCAGTGCTGCCATCCAGGTTGCGACGCTCAATGCGGCTCACGTCCCCTTGAATGTTGCCAAGGACGTCGTCAAAGTCATGGAACTCGCTTTGAAATGCGCCCGAGAAGCCAACACCAACGCGATCAGCGACGCCATGTCCGGTTTCGTCATGGCGCGTGCCGCGCTGATGGTTGCCGGTTACAACGTGAAGATCAATCTGCACTCCCTGGCAGAAAAATCGGTAGGGGAGAAGATGCTGGAAGAGCTAAGGGAAATCGAGGCCAAAGCAGACGAGCTCGAAGGTCAGATCCGCGAAACTATGAAAACACGCGGAGGCATATAAAACATCCTTTCGATTCATCTTGTGCTCCCGAATGTCGTCGGGACTCATGTGAGCAGGGTGGCGGGTACGCGTAGAGGATCGCAGTGGAAGCCTGCTATCTGGAGCGGTTCTCGCCGGATGCAGGCCTGTTTTGAACTCTGGACCCGCAATCTTGGTTCAACGCGATGAAGCCAATACTCACATTCCTGATCCCATTAATGTTGGCTTCATGCGTGACTACAAATACACCGGTGATTGAGACTTCACCCGTGGTTATAAACACCCCGGTAAATACAGAGTCACCTCCAACGCACACAAGCTCACCGCCCACGTTTTCAGCCTCCCCTCTTCCGCTGACTGTTACATCTACGGTTGAACCTCCATGCGACCCTTTCCTCGCGGAATATTGCATCAGCGCAGGTCATTTCCTCCTCCAGCGCCCGATCCGTTTTCCTGACAATGACCGCGTGGACCCGTCATATCGGTACGGCTCATCCGCGGATGGGACGCGTGATCCTCATCATGGCGTCGAGTTTGCCAACGCAAGCGGCACACCCGTCTATGCTGCCGCGGATGGGACCGTTGTGTTCGCGGGACCCGATGAGACTGCGATCTATGCGCCCTGGCCCAACTACTATGGGAATCTCGTCGTGATAGAACACCCGGCATCCTTATTCACTTTATACGCTCATCTCTCAAAGGTGGATGTTGAGGCGGGGCAGCAGATTCTGTCAGGAGATAAGCTTGGCGAGGTCGGCTGGACAGGCACGGCAGCAGGCAGCCATTTGCACTTCGAAGTCCGCCAGGGAAACGGCGAAGACTATTTCGCCTCGCTAAATCCGGAGCTGTGGTTGATCCCGCCCCTGGATGAAACCGGGAATTCGCTCGGTGTCTTGGAAATGGCTATTGTCGGCCCTAATCAAGAATTGGTCAATTATGCGGAATTTACGATCCAATATTATCCCGTTCCGTCTGGACCCGCCGAAAAATCGTTTTATGGCACCACATACTCAGCTGACCTGCTGCATAGCAGAGAAAATGCTGTCCTCGGTGAATTGCCTGCCGGTCATTACCGTATCGTTGTGGATATAAGCGGACAGTTCTATGAGCGCCGGGTTGAAGTAGAATCGGGCAGACTTACACAAGTTGTTTTCGTTGCCAAGTAAGTTGGCAGTCACCGGTAATAGGCTCAGACTGGTATCTTCCTCCGATTTCCAAGGTGGCTGTCAGCTATATATTAATTTGGAGAGAATATGGGACTCAAACCTGATCACTGGATCCGCAAGATGGCACATGAACATCGTATGATCGAGCCGTTCGAAGAGAAGCAAGTCCGCAACGGGGTGGTCTCCTATGGGGTGTCGTCGTATGGATACGACGTCCGGGTGGCGGATGAGTTCAAGATCTTCACAAATGTGTTTTCCGCCACTGTGGATCCCAAGAACTTTGATACGAAATCCATGGTCGATTATATTGGCAGCGTCTGCGTGATTCCGCCCAATTCCTTTGCACTCGCCCGTACGGTTGAATACTTCCGGATCCCGCGCAAGGTGTTGACGATCTGTCTCGGAAAATCAACTTATGCACGTTGCGGCATCATCGTTAATGTAACGCCCTTCGAGCCCGAGTGGGAAGGGTTTGTCACCCTTGAGATCTCGAACACCACACCATTGCCTGCGAAAATCTACGCCAATGAAGGCCTGGCCCAGGTCCTCTTCTTCGAAGCTGATGAGGAATGTGAAGTCTCTTATGCCGATAAGAATGGGAAATATCAAAAGCAGCAGTCTATTGTGTTGCCAAAGTTATAGAATGGGCAGCCCAGCAAAAGACCGGGTGAGATGCCCGGTCTTTTGCTTAAGAGTGTTCTTTCACGTCCTGCATCGCTTTCCGAACATTCACAAACGGCAGGACGATCAACCCCGCAATGAAATAAAAGATCAGCGACAATATCCCATAGCGTAGACTCCCGAAAATCTGGTTTGCCAGGCCAAAGATCAATGGACCGGTCCAGGAAGTGCCGCGTTCGCTCACTTCGTAAAAAGCGTAGAACTCCGCTTCCTTGCCGTCGGGGATCATCTGGGCAAACAGGCTGCGGCTGATGGCTTGGGATCCACCCAGGACCAGGGCGATAAAGACACCCAGGATAAAGAATTCCGTTACCCGCGTATCGCCCTGTATCCCGCTGTAGGCGTAGATGACCACGCCCGCCCAGATGACAAGGCTGACCATGATCGATTGCTTCGCGCCAATCCAGCCCGCAAGCCTGCCCCAGAAGAGAGCCCCGAAGAACGCCACAAACTGGATCATCAGGATCACCGAAATCAGGGTGTCCTGTGAAAGCTCGATCCCGCCCCGGGCAATCGGGGCCGCAGCAAAAGTGGAAGCGACTGCAATCACCGTTTGAATGCCATCGTTATACAGGAAATAGGCCAGGAGAAATTTTAGCGTTTCGGGAAAGTTCTTCATCTCCCGAAAGGTCCTGCCCAGTTGTTTGAACCCAACACCCGCGTACGTTTCACCGGCGGGTAATGGCCGCGCCGCTCGCCGCGAGCGCAGGCGCGACCAGGTGAAAAAAGAAAAGCCTAGCCACCAGAATCCCGCCGAAGCAAGATTGATGCGGACGGCAAGATCGCCGGGTACGCCGATGTCTTCGCTAAAGATGAAGAATGCCAGGTTCAAAGCCAGCAAAAGCCCGCCGCCCAGATAGCCCATTGCCCATCCATATGAAGAAACGCGGTCCCGCTGGTCTGCGCTGGCAATATCTGGAAGGTAGGCGTTGTAAAAAACAATAGCCGCACCAAAGGCGAGGTTGGCGATTATGAATAGAAGACCTCCTAACCACCATAAATCTCCGGTAACGGCAAACATCAGGATGGTTGAGATCGCCCCTAGGAACGCAAAGACCTGCATCATGCGTTTACGGAGGTGGGAGTAATCCGCGATCGCCCCTAAAATGGGCAGGAACAGGACCTGTAAACCGACCGAAAGTGAAATGCAGTAGGGGAGAAACGAATCCGGTGCAATCGGAATTCCCAGAAATCGTGCCATACCATCTGCGCCCGCCGCATCCGCCGCTAGGGAGGCAATATAGGGTCCCAAGAAGACGGTCCCGACCGTGGTGCTGAAGGCTGAGTTTGCCCAGTCATACATGGCCCAGCCGAAAATTTCACGTCTGTCATTCACTGTCGCCTGCGGTGTTGCCATGTTGCCTCCGGGAGCTATGGTTTTGGAACTGCTATCACTCAAAACCCCATCGGCCTCGCCCAGGTTGCGAAAATCCAGGATTGTGTTAGAATCCAGCCATTCCCGGAAAGGGCAGGGGCGACAAAAAAGACCTTGCGCATAAATAAATTATCGTATATAATCACGGTTTGCTATCCCGCCAAATGTCGCGGGATGGATTTGTGTGTCTATCGCCAGTTCATCGTCTCCAAATTTTAATCTTGTCCAATCATTCATAGAGAGTAAATTTTAGGGACTGACACTGTGCAGTTCGTACCCGTCTCACCAGCACAAGGCCAGGAGTGAACCGAATGTCTTCTTTACCCCGCAAGAGTTACGCGCGTATCCCCATCAATATCAAACTCCCCAACCTGATTGAAGTCCAGCTAGATTCGTTTGAACGCCTCAAACGGGAAGGACTGGGCGATCTTTTTCATGAAGTCTCCCCCATCGAATCTTATAACAAGGGAATGAAGCTCTATTTCCCGAGCCGCAGCCCCGAAGCGAAACAGTGGGGACTCAAATACTGGTTTGGCGAACCGAAGCATACGATCGAAGAATGTGTCGAGCGTGATCTGACGTACGCTAGCCCGCTCTATGTATCTGTGCTTCTGGCGGGTCCCGATGTCCCCGAGCCCATCAAGCAGGACATCTTTCTGGGCGATTTCCCTGAGATGACTGACAAGGGCACGTTCATTATTAATGGTACCGAGCGTGTCGTCGTTTCCCAGCTGATCCGCTCCCCGGGTGTCTACTTTGAAGCCCCGACGGATCGCGCCACCGGACGCCCTCTCGCCATGTCCAAGCTGATCCCCGACCGCGGCGCCTGGATGGAATTCGAGACCCGCAAGTCAGACTACATCATCTTGAAGTTCAACCGCAAGCGCACTGTGCCGATCACAGTCTTCCTGCGCGCTCTGGCTGCCGTGGACGACGGCACGAAAGATTCGCCGCTTACGGCCGGGAGTGATGAGGAGATTATTTCCCTGTTCCAGGATGTGGATAACAATCCGGAGCGTCTGTTCATCGCTTCTACCCTCAAGCAGGAGCCTGAGTGGGAAGTGACCAACAAGCAGACGATTGCCGAAGCTGCCCTGATCGAGTTCTTCAAGAGGATGCGCCCGGGCGATCCTGCTACGCTCGATAATGCCCGCCAGTTCCTTGAGGAGCAGCTCTTCGATCAGCGGCACTACGACCTCGAGCGTGTCGGCCGCTATAAGCTAAACCAGAAGCTGGATCTGAACGTCCCGATCCCGCATCGCACCGTGACCAAGCAAGACGTCATCCGCCTCGTCCGGCGCATGATCCAGATCAATAACGGGGTCGAGCCCCCGGATGATATCGATCATCTGGGCAACCGTCGCGTCAAGACGGTGGGGGAGCTGATTCAGAACAAACTGCGCATCGGATTACGCCGCATGGAGCGCGTGATCAAAGAGCGCATGTCCATCCGTGACCAGGAACAGCTCTCGCCGGTCACCCTGGTGAATATCCGCCCGGTTGTCGCGGCGCTGCGTGAGTTCTTCGGTTCCTCGCAGCTTTCCCAGTTCATGGACCAGACCAACCCTCTGGCTGAACTGAGGCACAAGCGCACTCTTTCTGCGCTGGGTCCGGGTGGTCTGCGTCGGGAACGCGCCGGCTTCGATGTGCGCGATGTCCACCACTCACACTATGGGCGCATCTGCCCGATTGAAACGCCGGAAGGCCCGAACATTGGTTTGATCGGCCGCTTGGCGTCATTCTCTCGCGTTAATGAATATGGCTTCATCGAGACGCCGTATCGCAAGGTATTCCGCGTGATGCAGCCGGATGATGAACGACTCGAAGGCCGCAGCCTGCGCGAGAACGTCGTGGACCCGAAGAGCGGCGAAGTGCTGTTTAAGGCTGGCGAGACGATCGACTCCAAGATGATGAAGCGCCTTGCCAAAATCGGCAATCCCGTCAGCATTTCCCCATATGTCTCGGACCAGTTCGATTATCTCTCGGCCGATGCCGAGGATAAGTACGTCATTGCGCAGGCAAATGCGCCCCTGACCGATAATAAGGAATTCGTCCGCGACCGCGTCTCCTGCCGTTACCATTCCGGCTTTATCTTCTCGACGCCGGAATCGGTGGATTACATGGATGTCGCACCGCACCAGGTCGTGGGCATCAGCGCCGCGTTGATCCCCTTCCTCGAGCATGACGACGCCAACCGCGCTCTGATGGGCTCGAACATGCAGGCCCAAGCGGTACCGCTGGTCCGGCCGGAGATCCCGCTTGTTTCCACAGGTATGGAATATCATGCCGCGCTGGATTCAGGTCAGGTCGTCGTGGCGGAGGCGGATGGCGAGGTCACCTCGGTGACCGGCAACACCATCACCGTGAAGGAACGTGGTAATAACCGCACTTATTTGCTGCGCAAGTACCAGCGATCCAATCAGAGCACCTGTATCGACCAGCGTCCTGCTGTCGTCAAAGGGCAGCGGATCAAGAAGGGCGATATCATCGCTGACTCATCCTCGACCGAGAGCGGGCAGCTGGCTCTCGGCCAGAATGTGGTTGTTGCGTTCCTTTCCTGGGAAGGCGGCAACTTCGAAGACGCGATCCTGATCTCCGAGCGCCTGGTGCAGGAGGACCGCTTCACCTCAGTCCATATCGAAAAATATGAGGTCGAAGCGCGGGATACCAAGCTTGGCCCCGAGGAAATAACACGCGATATCCCGAATGTCGGTGAGGATGCGATCAAGGATCTCGATGAAAACGGCATCATCCGTATCGGTGCCGAAGTTGGTCCCAACGATATCCTGGTCGGTAAGATCACGCCGAAGGGTGAGAAAGAGCTGACCCCCGAGGAGCGCCTGCTCCGCGCTATCTTTGGTGAGAAGTCGCGTGATGTCAAAGATACCTCGCTGCGCATGCCGCATGGCGAGCGCGGCAAAGTCGTCGATGTAAAAGTCTTTACCCGCGAAGAGAATTCCGATCTCTCTGCGGGCGTGGATATGATGGTGCGCGTCTCTGTCGCGCAGCGCCGCAAGCTGACTGCCGGCGACAAGATGGCAGGTCGCCACGGCAATAAGGGCGTGGTTTCGAAGGTGGTCCCGGTCGAGGATATGCCGTTCCTCGAAGATGGAACCCCGGTGGACATCATTCTGAACCCGCTTGGTGTTCCCGGTCGTATGAACATCGGTCAAGTCCTGGAAGTCCACCTCGGATGGGCCGCCAAGCGTCTCGGCTACCGCGCGGTCACTCCTGTGTTCGATGGCGCTACGGAATATGAGATCGAAGCTGAGCTCGCACGCGCCTGGCTCGTGGATCAAGCCTGGAAAGAGTCGGCTGCAACAGCCTGGGAATGGATTAAAGAGCAGGAGTACGATCCCGAATCGATTCAGGATGACGATGAAGTACGTCGCCTGTATCTGGAAGAGTGGCTGGGAAGTCGCGGTTACGATCCGTATGATCTGAACGATGTCGATACTGCTCGTCATGCCACGGCTGCTGAATGGGTGCGCGATCATGGCTATGATCCGGAAACAATCTTCCATCCGGCAGATGTTGATCCGCGTGAGCGGGAGAAATACAATACGACTGCGGTGAATGCCTGTCTGCGGCTGTGGATCGAAAGCCATGGACATACTGGCCGGATCGCGGAAGCTCGGCTGATGGAAGTGGCTCAGGAAGTTATGGAGTCCAGCAAGGATCCAATGCCGACGCTCGGCAAGCAGGTCCTGCGTGATGGTAAATCGGGCATTCCCTACGATCAGCCCGTGACCGTGGGTGTAATGACTGTGCTGAAGCTTCACCATTTGGTAGAAGACAAAGTGCATGCGCGTTCCACGGGTCCCTACAGTCTGGTGACACAGCAGCCTCTGGGCGGTAAGGCGCAGTTCGGTGGTCAGCGCTTTGGCGAGATGGAGGTCTGGGCGCTCGAAGCCTATGGTGCTGCGTACACTCTTCAGGAAATGTTGACGGTGAAATCCGATGACGTTCAGGGTCGCGTCAATACGTATGAAGCGATCGTCAAAGGCGAGCCCATCGAAGAGCCAAGCATCCCGGCTTCGTTCCGTGTGCTGGTGAAGGAATTGCAATCGCTGGGCCTTGCGGTGGAAGCGATCAATGAAGGCGGTGAGGTTGTCCGGTTTGGTAAAGATGAGGAAAAACAACATCCACCCAAGCTGGACACCGGTCTGCTCGGCATCGGAAACAACTTGATGACGAAGTAAAACCCTCAGTAATCTTGACGGTAACATGAGTGAGTGATAGAATCACTCTCCGTTGCCAAAAAGATAAAGCGGCGATAACCCCGCGACAAGGCATGGCACTATAAATGAGGCCATCAGTTTCGTTGTGATGGCCTCATTTCTTGTGAAAACTCATTGTGAAGAAAGTAATAATCGGAGGCGAAACGTGCCGACAATCAACCAGATGGTCCGCAAGGGCCGCAAGTATAAGAAAGCCAAAAGCAAAGCCCCGGCCCTGCAGTACACATTGAATTCGTACAAGCAGCGTCGCGTGCGGCAGGAAAGGGGTGCACCCCAGAAGCGCGGCGTTTGTACGATCGTGCGTACTATGACCCCCAAGAAGCCGAACTCGGCTCTGCGCAAAATCGCCCGCGTTCGCCTGACGAACGGCATCGAGGTGACCGCCTACATTCCGGGTGAGGGCCATCAACTGCAGGAACACTCTGTCGTGCTGGTGCGAGGTGGTCGTGTCAAGGACTTGCCCGGTGTGCGTTATCACATTGTGCGCGGCTCGCTGGATACCACGGGCGTTGCGAATCGAAAACAGGGCCGCTCCAAGTATGGCGCGAAGCGTCCCAAGTAGTTAATGGAGTCATGAACTATGCGTAGAGCAAAACCCGAGCAGCGGGAGATCCTCCCCGATATTCGCTATAACAGTGTGCATGTTCAAACCATGGTGCAGCACATTTTGAAGCGCGGCAAAAAAAGTCTGGCCACCGGCCTCATTTACGATGCCATGGATCTGATCAAAGAGCGCACCCAGAAGAATCCCATCGAGGTTTTTGATGGAGCGCTTAAGAATGTCTCACCGGTCATGGAGGTTCGTCCGCGGCGTGTAGGCGGCGCGACATACCAGGTACCAATGGAAGTTTCGGCGGATCGCCGCACCACACTGGCGCTCCGCTGGATTTTGTCTGCAGCCCGTGATCGCTCGGGGAAATCATTCGCTGACAAGCTGGCCGGTGAGCTGATTGATGCTTTCAATGAAACGGGGTCCGCTATTCGCAAGCGTGACGAAACCCATAAAATGGCAGAAGCAAACCGCGCCTTTTCGCACTATCGCGTCTAGGTCTGTTTAGAGGAATGGTAAAGGTAACTTAACGAATGGCACGTGAGTATCCGCTCGAGAAGTATCGAAATATTGGAATTATTGCCCATATCGACGCCGGGAAGACGACGACGACCGAGCGGATCATGTTTTATACGGGCAAGACGCATCGCATCGGTTCGGTGGATGAGGGGACGACGGTCACCGACTGGATGGTCCAGGAACGCGAGCGTGGCATCACGATCGTTTCTGCGGCTGTCTCCGCGGAGTGGAAGGGATATCAATTCAACCTGATTGATACGCCCGGCCACATTGACTTCACTGCCGAGGTGCAGCGCTCCCTGCGGGTTCTGGATGGGGGCGTTGTTGTGTTTGATGCCGTCCAGGGTGTAGAGCCGCAGAGTGAAACCGTCTGGCGCCAGGCGGATCGTTACGGCGTGCCGCGCATCTGCTTTGTCAACAAAATGGATCGCGTCGGCGCTTCGTACGAGCGGACCATCGAGACGATCAAGGAACGCCTGGGCGCCAACCCGATCGCGATGCAGCTACCGATTGGCTTTGAAGCGACATTCCGTGGGGCTGTGGATTTATTAACAATGAAAGCGGTCATCTGGGAAGATGATCTCGGGAAAGAACCCAAGATCATCGATGTCCCGGAAGAATTGAAGTCACAAGCCGACGATGCGCGTGCCTACATGGTGGAAAAAATCGCCGAGCTTGATGATGACTTGACCATGAAGTATTTGGAAGGTCAGGACATCACAGTTGAAGAATTAAGATCTGCTTTGCGCAAAGGGGTCATTGCCAATCAGGCGGCAGCCGTTTTTTGTGGATCATCTTTAAAGAATAAGGGCGTTCAAGTCCTGCTCGATGCTGTTATTGATTATTTGCCCTCTCCAGTGGACGTCCCACCGGTAATAGGCATGGATGTCGACCGCGAAGAACAGATTGAGCTTTTGCCAAAAGATGATGCTCCCCTAAGCGCCTTGGTTTTTAAGATTGTTACAGACCCATACGTTGGGCGTCTAGCCTATTTCCGTGTGTATTCGGGCATTCTTTCACAGGGCCAGATGGTTACGAATACTAGCAAGGGGCGGCGCGAACGGATTGGTCGTCTGATCCGAATGCACGCCGACCGCCGCGAGGACATTACGGAAGTGCGGGCGGGGGATATCGGCGCGGTCCTGGGCTTGAAGGATACATTCACGGGCGATACGCTTTGTGACACAAAGAAGATCATGCTGGAAAGTATTTCCTTCCCAGAACCCGTTATCTCCATTGCCATCGAACCGAAAAGCAGCGGCGACCAGGAAAAGATGGGGGAGGCTCTTCGGAAATTATCAGAAGAAGACCCGACTTTTCGCGTCCGGTCCGACGAAAATACCGGTCAGACGATCATTTCCGGGATGGGTGAGCTGCATCTCGACATCCTTGTGGATCGTATGTTGCGGGAATTTCGTATCCAAGCCAATATTGGTAAACCGCGTGTTGCCTACCGGGAATCCATTACTCGCGCGGTCCCCAAAGTGAATTTCAAATATGCTAAACAGTCCGGTGGTCACGGTCAGTATGGTCATGTCGTCATTTCGCTGGAACCAGGGGAGCGCGGCAGTGGAATCATTTTTGAAAACAAGATTGTCGGTGGTGCAATTCCGAAGGAATTCATCCCCGCTGTGCAAAAAGGTGTAATGGAATCCGCGGATAGCGGTGTCTTGGCTGGTTATCCGGTCGTGGACATGAAAGTCACCTTGTTTGATGGGTCATTCCATGAAGTTGACTCGAGTGAAATGGCGTTCAAGATGGCAGGATCCATGGCTTTCAAAGAAGGTGTTCAAAAGGGTTCGCCTGTCCTGCTTGAGCCAATTATGAAGGTTGAAGTTGTTGTGCCTGAAGATTATCTTGGCGATGTCATCGGGCAGCTCAATAGTCGCCGCGGCAGTATTCAGGGCATGGAAGTCCGGCCCGGAAATGCGCAAGCCGTTCGTGCGAATGTGCCTTTGGGCGAAATGTTTGGATATGCTACAGAACTGCGGTCAGCAACACAGGGACGCGGCGTCTTCAGCATGGAATTTGATCATTATGCGCCGGTTGCACAATCTGTGGCGCAGGAACTTTTGAAATAACTAACTCACGAACGCGGTTCATTATCAGAAGGAGAGTCCATCAATGGCGAAGCAGAAGTATGACAGGAGCAAGCCGCACTTGAATGTGGGGACGATGGGACACATCGACCACGGGAAGACGACGCTGACGGCGGCGATCACGAAGGTGTCGCAGCTGATGGGGAAGGCGGAGTTCAAGGCGTACGACCAGATCGACAATGCGCCGGAGGAGAAAGCGCGCGGGATCACGATCAACATTGCGCACGTGGAGTACCAGACGGACAAGCGGCACTATGCGCATGTGGACATGCCGGGACACCGGGATTACATCAAGAACATGATCACGGGAGCGGCACAGGTGGATGGCGCCATTCTGGTGGTGGCTGCGCCGGATGGACCGATGCCGCAGACGCGGGAGCATGTGCTTCTGGCTCGCCAGGTGGAAGTGCCCTCGATTGTGGTGTACCTGAACAAGGTGGACCAGATGAACGATCCGGAGCTTTTGGAGCTGGTGGAGCTGGAGCTGCGTGAGCTGTTGAGCAGTTACGGGTTTCCTGGGGATGCGACGCCGATCGTGCGTGGCAGCGCCAAGGAAGCGTTGGACAGTACGTCGAAGGATCCGAACGCACCGGAGTACGAGAGCATCCGTGAGCTGTTGCGGGTGATCGACGAGTACATTCCCGAGCCCAAGCGCGAGATCGAGAAGCCGTTCATGATGGCGGTGGAGGACGTGTTCTCGATCAAGGGTCGTGGCACGGTGGTCACGGGACGCGTGGACCGGGGTGTTGCCAAGAAGGGCGACCAGGTGGAGATCGTGGGCTTGCGTGACACGAAGACTTCGGTGATCACGGGCACGGAGATGTTCCACAAGGAGCTGGACGAGGTGGTGGCGGGCGACAATGCGGGCATTCTGCTGCGCGGCATCGAGCGGGATGACGTGGAGCGCGGGCAGGTGCTGGTCAAGCCGGGTAGTGTCACGCCGCACCGCAAGTTCCTGGCGCAGGTGTACGTGCTGAAGAAGGAAGAGGGCGGACGGCACAAGGCGTTCTTCTCGGGCTACCGCCCGCAGTTCTACATCCGGACGATGGATGTGACGGGCAACATCACCCTGCCGGAGGGTGTGGAGATGGTCATGCCGGGAGACGATGTCAACCTGACCGTGGAGCTGATCGTGCCGGTGGCTCTGGAGCAGGGCTCCAAGTTCGCGATCCGTGAAGGCGGCCTCACCGTCGGCGCCGGCGTCGTGACGAAGAT
>DAIQBG010000050.1:0-12930 GCA_036781265.1 Anaerolineales bacterium
TATGCCCGACTAACAAAAATGTAGGGTTAAACCTACTTGGTGCTGGACCCGCGGTATTGTAAAATAAAACCAACAAGAAACGCTAGCTGCATCCTGCCCCGAAAAGTACCGGGGCAGGATGTTTTAACACTGTGCCCGCGTATTCTGATGTAAGATTATCTGACAAATCGCCAGCGATAGCTGAGGTGTAAGGTGCGAATCGGTGCTCGACTCTGCGGCTGGACCCCATCCGCAGAGTAAAACCGCCGACAGAGAGGAAGTATGTTCGACCGGATTGTGGAAGCTATCATTAAAGACGCGATGGAGCGTGGGGACTTCGACAACCTGCCCGGCAAGGGCAAACCAATCGACCTGAGTGAATATTTCGAGACACCGGAAGAAATCCGTCTGGCGCACTCGCTGTTGAAAAACGCCGGGATGACCTCCCGCGAGGTGGACTTGCTGAAGGAGATTGCCCGGTTAAGACAGGTGCGCCAGGCGGTGCACGAAGAGCGGAAAAAGGCGGATCTCGAAAACCAGATCCGGCAAAAACAGATGGAATTCCGCTTAATGATGGAGCGGCAAAAGCGTGGAGGAAAGAGGTAAGAAGTGAGAGATCAGCCGCTTCTATACTGGGTGACGCAGGGAGGGTTGTAAGCCAGGCAATGACATGGAGTTACAACTTTACAATTCGCTCCGGCCCTGCTATACTTGCAGGCGTTGAAGTTGACTTTGTCTGCCCCTCTGGTTGGGCAGTTGCTTGAGAAAAACCGTACGTGTTCGTCAGGACCCTCGCGAGCAAGTCAGCGAGGGCTTATTTTTGCAATTTAGACCTTAACCGCCCTGGGCGGATAAATCATATTTTTAATATAAGTGAGGATTACATACCTGTATGGGTAAGAACGGAAAATTGAAGATTATTCCCCTGGGTGGACTAGGGGAAGTGGGCAAGAACATGACCGCCTACGAATTCCAGAATCAGATTCTGATTGTAGACACGGGCATCATGTTTCCCAAGAATGACATGCTCGGGATCGATTACATCATTCCCGACTACGAGTATTTACGCCAGAAAGCCGATAAGGTGGTCGGGATCGTGATCACCCATGGGCATGAAGACCACATTGGAGCCATCCACCATGTCTTGAATGACATCTCCGCGCCTGTTTATGGCACCCGCCTGACGCTCGGTCTGATCGAGGTCAAACTGGGGCGCAACAACGCGGCTGGTAAAGCCATGCTCAATACGGTACAGGCTGGGGGTTCCGTGGACATCGGTCCCTTTAAGGTGGAGTTCTTTCACATCTGCCATTCCATCCCGGACGCGGTCGGACTGGGCATTACGACGCCCGCCGGGCTCGTGGTCCACATGAGCGACTTTAAGTTCGATCACACACCGGTGGATGGCTGGCCCACGGATTACGCCAAGCTGGCGGAATTCTCCAAGCGCGGCGTGGACCTGTTGCTCTCTGATTCGACCAACTCCGAACGCCCGGGCTGGACCCCCTCTGAAATGGTGATCGGCCCTGCGCTCGACGAGGTCTTGACTCAGGCGCCGGGACGTGTCATCGTGGCAACCTTTGCCTCGCTGATCTCGCGCATTCAGCAGGTGGCCGATGCCGCCGAGAAGCACGGACGCAAGATGGCGCTGGCTGGCTCCAGCATGATCGACAACGTCAAGATCGCCCGCAAGCTGGGCTACCTTAATATCTCGGATGATGTCCTGATCCCACTGGATCAGGCCCTGCACCTGCAAAACCATAAAGTCGTCTTGATGTGCACAGGCTCACAGGGCGAGCCCTCATCCATTGTGGGACGCCTGTCTGCCGGAACCAACCGCCAGTTCGACCTTAAGCAGAACGATACTGTTGTGCTCTCCTCTCATCCGATTCCGGGCAATGAGGAAACCATCAGCAAAACGATCAACCGTCTGTTGCGGCGGGGCGCAAACGTGATTTATGATGCCCTGGCGCCGGTGCATGTCTCAGGTCATGCGAGCCAGGAAGAGCAAAAGCTGCTGATCAATATGGTCAAGCCGAAGCATTTCATGCCGATCCATGGGGAGCTACGCCAGCTTAAGCAGCATGGGGCGCTGGCTATCGAGCTGGGCATCCCGCAGGAGAACGTGATCGTCGTCGAAAACGGTCAGATCGTCGAGCTCTCCGGCGGCAGGGTCAAGCTTGGAGATCGCATCCCTGGGGGCTACGTCTTCGTGGATGGACAATCCATCGGGGATGTAGACTACGATATTATGCGCGAGCGTGGCAAGCTGGCACGGAACGGGATCTTCCTGATCGACATCAGCGTCGACAAGCTCGACGGGCGTTTGCTGCATGAGCCCGAGATCATCACCCGCGGCTTCGTCTCTCCCGAAGACGCGGAAGAGATGATCCCCGAGGTCCGTAAGCGGATCATGGGAGCTGTCAATGGCGGCGGCTGGGACAACGAAAAGGATATCATTAACGCGGTTCGATCCTATCTATACGAGGAGACCAAGCGCCGCCCGATGGTATTGGTGACGGTCAGCAAAGCCTGAATCGACGTCACAACTTATGTGAGGACGCCAATAAATGTTGAGCCCGACCATTTGTGGTCGGGCTCTTTGTTACGTGCAGGGCGCTGCTCCGCAAACCTGATCTACGATACTACTGCCCCTGCACCACAAGATTGAGAAACTCGGCGTCGATGCGGTTCGTGCCCCGCTTGACCTGATAGCCAACAAAGAGCCATTGCTGCCCTGATCCCACCGGGACCGCATTGAACACCGTATCACGTTGGATTCTCGTGCTGACGGCTCCATTCCCAAATTCGAAGACCACCTCATACAGGGGAGGATCCTGGGCGAACGCTGTCGTTTCCTGGACCTCCAGCTGGCCAGGCATGCTCTTCTGGACGAGCACTCGTTGCCTGACGTTGCCAGGTGGAATCACGATGATGGTTCCCTCGGACTCAATGTCCGGCTCTGCGAAAACACCCATCCAGATCTCACCTTCCTGCAGGTTGCGAAGGAAGGTATTGATGCTGGCAGTGCCGTTGGCAGGCAGGGGTGCAAAGAGACCGAATACCTGTGTCTCATCGAACCGGCCGTTCACGAGGAAGGTCAATCGCCCATCGGCGGCAAAGAACACGTTGACCGGCTCCAGCAGACAGCCATTGTTTTGCGTTGTGGGGATCGTGTTCGGATAGGGCTGCCACTGGACGCTGATGCAGCCATTCGCCCAGTCTGAGCCGAGGGCGGGCGGCGGAGCGGTAAACGTCGCCTCCGGTGTCTGCGTGGGGGGCTCGGGCGTGGAGCTTGGATCTCCCGCAGGTACCGTATCTGTGGGTGCAGGTGTTTCGGTCAACGTTGAAGTTGGCGAGGCTGTCCATGTGGGCTGCATAGAGGGCTGAACCTCAGAGGGAAGCGGCGGAACGGTTGGAGTCCCGGGAATCGTAGGGATGACTCTGTTGGCGAACAGGGTTATCAAGGTTACACAAAGTGTCCCCATCACACCGATAACGGCGGCGATGATGGTCGGATCAATTCGTTTAGTATTTGACATGATTTTTCCACATAGTTAATTTTGGACAATTCTACCGCTTGTCTCATGATTCACCAAACCTTTATGAATTGGCCGGTGAGTAACAGGTGGGACTTCGCTTATTTCGCGATCAAATTCGCAATCTGGCGGTCGATTTTCCCCATGGGATACTCGTCCAGTTTCTTCAACGAAACCCACCGGAGATTTGTTCCTTGCGCTTCAGAAACCAGCTTACAGGTGAAGACATGAACTTCTACGCGAAAGTGAGTATAGCCATGATGGACGACGCCAAGTCTTGAGCCGAGAGGAGAGGCAGCCTTCGTGTCATCACGTCCTGTAGCTGGCAAACTCACCGGGCGCACCTGGTGGTCAGCATGTATCACCTTAACTTTGAGGTCGTATACCCGTTTCAACGTCGCGGGCAGCTCTTTCATCGGGTCGCCAGCTACGCGTCCGTTAGGAAACTCCCACATGCCGCCGAGCAAGCCGTTCGCGGGGCGTCGTGAGAGCAGGACTTTTCCTCGCTCAATCACAACACCGGCGGCATGAATGTAATGCGGCACTTCCTTCTTTGGTCGTTTCACAGGACGCTGATTCTGCGTTCCCTGTTGCCGCGCCTTGCAGAGCCTCATCACCGGGCAGATCAAGCAGCGCGGATTCTTCGGCACGCAGATCGTTGCACCCAGGTCCATCAGCGCCTGGTTGTACTCACCTGCATGCCCCTTCGGGAGGTTTTGGTCGGCCAGCGCCCACAGGATCTTTTCGCCGGCTGTCGAGTCGACCGGCTCGGTCACATCGAAGATCCGGGCATAGACCCGCTTGATGTTCCCATCCAGCACCGAGACGTCCATGCCGAACGCAATCGAGGCGAGCGCCCCAAGGGTGTAGCGACCTATCCCGGGCAGTTGGCGCAGCTCGTCCAGGTTCCGTGGAATTTCGCCGTGGTAGTGCTTCACCACCAGTTTTGCGGCGGTATGCAAATTGCGAGCGCGGCTGTAGTAGCCGAGGCCCTCCCAGGCATTGAGCACCTCCTGCTCCGAGGCGCCTGCGAGCACCTGCACAGTGGGAAACAGACTCATCCACCTTTCGAAATATGGGATCACCGCCTCTACGCGCGTCTGCTGCAGCATGATCTCAGACACCCATACGGCATACGGTGATGGGTGACCACGCCAGGGCAGGTCCCGTTTGTTGGTGCGGTACCAGGGTAAGAGCTTGGAAGCGAGGCGGTTCATATCACAGGATGGGGTCAACAACTCCAGTCAAAGCCTGGAGTCCGCAACTCAAATAAAAAACACGGAGTTTTTCGCTCCGTGCTTTTCTTCTAGAACTGAAATCCACCTCGTGCGGGAACGACCTTGTAGGAGAAATTTTTTACGTAGTCGAATAGCTTGTCTTGCAGAAGCGTCCAATCGCTCGAGTCGAGGACCTGGCGCGCCTGAGCCAGATCGTTGGCAATCAGACCCACCTGGATTTGCGGGTACGAGCCATAGATCGTCGCCCAGGCCTCCGCAGGCTGCAGTCCGAGCCGCTGAACACCGGGGATGAATTCCCCAATGATGAACTCGAAATACTCCTGATCGCGTTCGCCGGCAATGTCCCACGTCATCAAAACTTTTACCGTCATATTGTTAACTCATCTCGAATTTTGCGAATTGCTGAGCCCGCGTGAGGCATGAGAAGGTCTCTGCATGCTTAACGAGCCTCGCAATCTATTCGTTCCAGTCATTAACTCCGCTGAAAATCCAATACCACAACCCGGGTCTCATCGGGGAGACCGCTGCGTGTCACCTTAAGGGAAGGCTGGCTATCCGGTGTGGACAGTCCCATCTCCTTGATGAATTTATTCAGCGAGTCCAGTGCGAGCTTCGAGGCGGATGTGGCATAGTGCATCGGGATGACAAGATTGGGCTCGATCAGGCTGATGATCTCCGCGGCCTTGGCGGCGTTCAAGGCCCCTCCGCCACCGACCGGCACCAGCGCGACGTTAATGGTGCCCAGCGCTTCAATCTCCGATTGCGTGGGCACATCCCGGAGATCGCCCAGGTGTGCGACCGTAATGCCATCATAGTCGAAGACGTAGATCGTGTTGCGCGAAGACACTGCGCCATTCTCTTTCGCCTTAGACTTTTTCTTACCAGACCCGCTGCCATCTGTCGTGACCCCGGTGATAAACACACCGCCGATCTCGAATTCGCCCGCGCCGTCGATCACATGAGAGGTGCCTTTGACCGCTTCTGTGTTATTGTGGCCCGGGGCCTCGTGACTGACCGTCACGATATCTGATCTTAGTTTAAGCGAGTCATACCCGATCGTTTTATTGTCGTACGGATCCGTCACCACTGTCGCGTAATTGCGCTCGGTGAGACGGAAACAGGAATGTCCATACCAGGTAATTTCCATGAAACGTTAACCTCCGAAGCGCAATTATACCCGGTGTTTATGAGGCTTCTCAGCGGATGGCGATCCTGTCGTTGACGAGATCGTCCACGAACTGCCAGCGTCTGGTCCTGGTATAGTCTCCATTTTCCGGATAAAAGCGCTTGGCATAGTCCATCCAGTTATCTATGACATTGAAGAACGGATCCCTGTCCCCGTTCTTCAAACGGTAGCGCTCAATCCGTTTGCGGGCATGGTCCGAGAGCTCGTTGCCGCGTTCCCAGCCCATATACATCGCAACCGACTCGGCGAAGTCCTCCTTGCGGTTGAAGCTCCAGTTCGAGCCGCTGGGTCGATCGCCGTAGAAATAACCCGCCCGGTTGCAGCCGGGCTTTCTGCCATATCGACCCGGTCTATTCTCCGGTCGAAGGCGGCCTGAGTCCGCGAAGCCAGCCACGCGGATCAGGGATGCCAGGAGCGGATTGGTGAAGCCGCGAGTATATTTTTCGAGCAGGCGTGACAACCGCCAGCCGTAGTTTGCATCCCAGGCATGGGCAAACTCGTGAACGACGGTCCACCCGGTAAACGAACCCCGGATCGACAGGCTGACGCGATGAGCCAGCGCCTCCCCGCCGTGGGAGCCAATATCCGCTTTCCTGACCGTGACACCGTTAAGATGGCGGACGAACTTCTCGGGTCCGCCCATCAGATTTGCCATTAAGCAGACTGCATCGTGCAGGCGGTCCAATTCCGCTTTCTTCCAGCTACCGGGGTTCCATTCCCCCTCCTGATCGCCCCAGTCTGGGACGACATCCACCTGATAATCATTCTTGAGCTGCAACAGTTTCGCCTGAGCATATTGAGCATCCGATTGTTCCATAAACCTTTCCTCCGGCGTCAACAGGAATTTTCTCTAAGAGTGTACAACAAACGACGAGGGAAGTCAAAAATGATCTATAAGTGACGGCAAACCGAAATCGGCTGAGGTCTATGATAACGGCGATTAGGGCTTTCCCTATACCCAAATTGGGCGATGCCTTTATTGACGTTGATCGGATCCGCCCGGATAATAGCCGAAGAAGTCGTAGTCGGAACACACTTCGATCAAAACATCGCGCGCCTGACGCATAAATATGGGTACCACGATTTCGAAAGGAACGCCAGAATGGACATTAATCAATGGGGTACTGCCCTGACCGCATCCGGCATGGCTGCGTTGACCTTATTCTTCGCGGCGATCCCGCGGATTATGGGCTTTCTGGTCATCCTCATTATTGGCTGGTTGATAGCTGGATTGCTGGCAGCCGGGGTCACAGCCTTGTTGCGAGCCGTGCATTTTAACCTTTTAGCTCAACGATCGGGGATCCACGGCTTCATCCTGAATATGGGATTGCGGACAGACACTTCAAGCCTGGTTGCCAGTATAGTGAAGTGGTATATACGCCTGATCGTGCTGGTGGCGGCGTTCGACGCCCTCGGACTACCCGCTGTGTCCGCGGTCTTACAACAATTTCTCCTTTGGATTCCCAACCTTGTCGTAGCGATAGTGATTCTGGTGATCAGCGGTCTGGCAGCCAATGCACTGGGCGGACTCGTACGCGGTGCCACGGCCCAGGCAGAGCTCGAGAATCCAGATCTTCTGGCGACCATTGTGCGTACGGCGGTATGGTCGTTTGGCATTGTCGTTGCAGTCAATCAGATAGGCGTTGGACAAGAGCTCGTGAATAGCCTCTTCGTCGGTTTCACGATCGCGTTGGCGCTGGCAGCCGGATTCGCGTTCGGGCTGGGCGGGCGTGAAGTCGCAGCGAGGCTTATTCAGGGTTGGTACCGCCGGGGGCGCAGAAACGGGTCAAAGACTGCTCCGCCAGTCCAACATATGGAGCGTACCATGGAGGCGCATCAGGACCGTTCACTCTGAGAACTTCCTTCCCCTTGACAACCGCATAATTGCCCAATCTTTTCCCATGACAAACCATACGCAATAAATATCACGACTGAAAGCAGAATGATCACCATCACAATCCACACCCCTTCTCATAATATTTCTGCCAGCTTGCAAACTCTTTAATTCTCACTTGACAGTTATAATTTCCTCCTAATCGTTATTTACCGCTAGGAGGACGTATGGAGTCATTCTGGGAATATGCAAAGATTTCCCTGGTTGTCGGGGGCGCATTGATGGTTATTGTTCTAATCCTGTTAATACTGCCCGGTTCGCGCCTGCGGAAGGGTTTCTCAACGCTCTTTTTTGCTATTGCGGGGTTATTAGGAATCTATGTAGTTAGCCCAATGGACTTGATACCCGACATTATTCCACTTCTCGGACAAAGTGATGATGCCGTTGCAACGCTCCTTGCAATAGTCAACGGCATTGCCGGTGTCTTGCTTTACCTGAAAGGTCGGTCATCCTCTCGTGAGCTTCGGGACGGGAAGAGCAAGGATCTTTCGGTTCGGAAATGAATTCTATTGCACCTTAGCCCCCTGTCTTCTTGGGCGCGTTGTCTTTAAATGGAAACCCCATGACCCGGCACCTTTACAGGTCATCCATGATCCTCATTCGTCTCAAATTCAGGCAGGGCAGGTTATTCGTGAGGTCGTGGATGCCATTTTTTGGCCCGCTAGGCATGGAGCGCCGCGTGGCACGCATGGAAGGTCACGTAAATTGCGCTCTTATCCCTTCATGTCTGGCGGGACTATAGGAATCGACTGCTGTCCCAGCATCCTGCCGGATTGCCGCGCAAGATAGAGGTTTGCCATGTCTCTCACTTCCAGTCGTTTGCATATCGGCGCGGCCTATTACCCTGAACATTGGCCGGAAGACCAGTGGCTGGAAGACATCCGTCTGATGCGCGAGGCTGGTTTTACGGTTGTCCGTCTGGGCGAGTTTGCCTGGTCCAGCATGGAGCCAGCCGAGGGCCAATTCACTTTTGATTGGCTGGAACGCGCAATCGCCAAGCTCTCCGACGCCGGGATCTTGACGGTGCTCGGCACGCCCACCGCCGCCCCTCCGGCCTGGCTGACGCAAACGCACCCACAAACTCTGGCCATGGACGAGAGCGGTCGACGTATCCAACATGGCAACCGCTGCCATTACTGTGTTAACTCCCCGATCTATCATGCCGCCGCTCGGCGTATTGCGGGCGCCATGGCGAAACGTTTTGGTAAAAATCCCAACGTGATTGGTTGGCAAATCGACAATGAGTTTTGGCGTCCCTGTTATTGCGGAGTTTGCAATTACGAGTTCCAGCAATTTCTGCAAAGCCGTTATGGGGATCTGGAAACCCTCAACCGGCGCTGGTCAACAGCCTATTGGAGCCAGGCCTATTTTAACTGGGAGCAAATACCCGTTCCCCGGGGCAACCATAATCCGGGACTGATGCTGGAACATAAACGCTTTGTCACCCAGAGTTACACACGCTTTCAGAAAACACAAATTGACTCTATACGTCCCCATCTCGCGCCGGGCGTCTGGATCACGCATAATTTCATGGGTTGGTTCGATGGTTTCGATCACTATGAGCTGAGCGAGGAATTGGACATAGCGACCTGGGATTGGTACGTTGGAATGGGTCGCAACGACTATGCCCGCTCGGGAGCCATGCATGCCATCGTGCGGGGATATAAGAACCGCAACTTCTGGGTGATGGAAACCCAGCCCAACCAGGTCAATTGGGCAAGTGTCAACAATAGTCTGGAACCCGGCGAGACGCACGCCCTGGCTTGGCATGCTGTCGGTCACGGGGCAGATGCCTGGCTCTACTGGCAGTGGCGCTCCGCCTACGGTGGGCAGGAACAATATCATGGGACACTGGTTGACCAGTCCGGTCAGCCACGCCCGTTTTATTCCGATGTGAAAGCTCTGGCTGCTGATTTTGCCGCAGGTTCCCCCATCTTGATCGATACGGTTCCTGCAGCGCAGGCGGCTTTGCTTTACTCCTTCGACAGCCGCTGGGCCCTACAAAACCAGCCGCACCACCGTGATTTCGATTATGTGAAGCACTTTACTCACTATTATCGGCCCCTTGCAATCCGGAATATCCCTGCTGCAGTGATCGCGCCTGATGCACATCTGGAGAAGTACAAACTAGTCATCGCTCCCGCGCTGAACGTCTTAACCGAATCGCAGGCTCAGGCTATGTCCGAATTTGCCCGCGCTGGTGGACACTTGGTGCTGACGATGCGCAGCGGTATGAAAGACGATGCGAATGCTCTGCTACCCATGCGGCAGCCCGGCTGGTTGTGCGAGGCGGCTGGCGCGGAGGTGGAAGAGTATTACGCGCTTCTGGATCCGGTCTCCGTGCACGCAGAAGGTTGGGATGGCCGCGCACAGATCTGGGGTGAGCGACTCAAGGTTCTCGACTCCGAGAACACCCATGTCATAGCGCGTTATGGCGCGGGACTGGGTTGGCTGACTGGTCAACCTGCTATTACAGTCCATAACTACGGCGCGGGCAAAGTCTACTTTGTGGGCGCCTATCTCGATGAGTCCGCGCAGGATGCCTTGTTCGTCACTATTCTGCGGGAAGCGGAACTCGAACCGGTGTTGAAAACACCAACGGGTGTGGAAGCCTGCTTGCGGGTCGGCGCGGATGTTGGCGAGGTGTATATTCTGATCAATCATGGTGAGAAACCGCAAACGGTATCGCTCCCCTGGCAGGCATACAATCATCTAAGGGGAGAGACAGTGACCGCTCTGGCTCTCGAGCCTTATGGCACTGCGGTTCTCACACGCGTTTAACAGATGAGCATTTCGAGGTGGCTTTAGCCTCAAGAAACAACCTATCCCTGCTTTGCCACTTCACCTCGCATTACAAGAATGCGACCCTCTTTTTGCACGGAATGCGCGCAGAGTAAAATGCAGGCCTATGTCCGTTGACAACTCTTCACCTCAAAGCGTCAAGCTGACGGGGTTCAGGTTGAGAGCCGCGCGCGCCCTGTGGCTCGGCATGGCGGTCTTCACGATCTTGCTGTTCATCGCAGGCATCAAACCCTCGTTTGAGATCGCTTTGCGCCTGCTCCCTCAGTCACAGGAGGCGCTCCGGGCGGCTGGTCTTTCTCTGACGCTCCCCGCATACGTGTTGGTCATCACGGACACCCTGACCGTCCTCGTTTTCGGCGTCATTGCGCTCCTCCTCGTCTGGCGGCGCGGAGACGAGGTGGCAACCCTGGTGGTGGCATCCATGTTGTTGTTCACCGGGGCGTTGTACACGGGTCCCACTGCCAACGCAAACCTGCCGTATCTCGCGCTTGCCATCCTGCCGGGCATGGCAGAAAGCATGCAGGCATGGTTTGTCTATCTCTTCCCGGATGGAAAAGCGCTCCCGCGCTGGATCTGGTGGATTCTGATCCCGCTTCCGATCTGGCGCATCGGAATCTGGTTCGTGGACTACATCCCGAATTACAAAGCCGAGTTCCGCACCGCGGAGAATTACAGTCACACCGCGCAGCAGCCATGGGATATCGGGCTCTTCCTTCTCCTCCTTGCAGGGGGGATTGCGGCGCAGGTGTATCGCTATCGCAAGCTCTCCACGCCCGTGCAGAAACAACAAACCAAATGGGTGTTGTTCGGGATGATCATCACGGTGTTGTTCGTTGGCGCGTACGTGGTCGTGTTCAACGTGCTTGGCTATGGCAGGAACCCCTCACTGGTTGTTTCGCTCGTGGCGCGGGTCCTGAGGCAGATCTCCCTGATGATCGTGCCTGCGACGATAGGCATTGCCGTGCTGCGGTATCGTCTCTGGGACATTGACTTTGCGATCAACCGCTCGCTCGTCTACGGCGCGATGACGACCATACTGGTGGCTCTATTTGCGCTGAGCCTGCGACTCCTTTCGACCCTCGCCCAGGGATTCAGCGCCGGTCCCCTCATCGCCATACTAATCTCAACGGTCGTGTTCGCGCTGATCTTTCAACCGCTCAACAGTGGCTTGCAGAGGTTCGTGGATCGCCAGTTCTATCACATCTATATTGACTATCAGAAAGCGGGACGCTCGGTCCTGCCTCCGCTCGAGCCAGCCACATTTCCGAGTGCGCACTTCGACGAATACACGGATCTGGAGGTCGCCGGGCGAGGCGGTATGGCAGAGGTCTACAAGGCGACCCATCCGACGTTGAAACGAGTTGTGGCGATCAAACTCATGCGGGAGGCCATTCAGGACGATCCGGTGATGCAAATTTTCTTCGAGCGTGAGTCTCGTGCCTTGCGTGACCTTGAACATCCAAACGTCATCAAGGTGCTTGATACCGGCAAAGTGGACGACCGCCCTTACATCGTGATGGAATTCATCGAGGGGGATGCACTCGGCGAGCTACTGAACAACGGGAGGCTTGATCTCGAGACGACGTTGCAGTTCCTCAAACCAATCAGCGCGGCACTGGACTATCTACATGCGAACAACATCGTTCACCGGGACGTAAAGCCGGGTAATATCATGCTCGATAAAGCTGGCAGGGATGTACGCCCCATCATCACGGATTTTGGTCTCGCGAAGGTTTTGGGTGATTCGTCTCTGATCTCGCAGAGCGCGGTGGCAGGTACTTTTGCTTACATTTCCCCCGAGCAGATCGAAGAGCGCAGGGATATTGACGGCCGGGCGGATGTCTATGCGCTGGGCGTGATGACATATCAAATGTTGACCGGGGAATTGCCCTTCCAACACGAACATCAGGGGGCGCTGTTGATCGCGCATATGTTGCACGCCCCGCCCGATGCGCGCGAAAAAGCACCTGATCTGCCGGCACACACAGCAAGAGCGATCCAAAAGGCAATGGCGAAAAAGCCATCTGAGCGCTTTGGAACGGCAAGTGAGTTTGTGAGCGCGCTGGAAGGTCATTAACATGGTGCTGGCAGGCTTTCCTCTTGTGGAAACTTGCACCGGAGAAATACAGAGAGTTAGCTGTATCGATCGGTTTCGAGAGATCAATGAGGCAGATCAAGGGAAAGGACGGACAACATCGAGACACTGCTTTGTGGCCATCAACGAATGCAACGACCAAAATTCTAGATGCCAGCGAAACGACTTATAATGATCCTCGTGAAGCGCTCCAATAT
>DAIQBG010000051.1:0-12685 GCA_036781265.1 Anaerolineales bacterium
GCTGCCGCTCATCGATTCATAGAGAGGCTCCGCAAATTGACATGGATGTAACCCTCATGTAAACTCTTTTCATGCATATCGACCTTGACCTGTACCGTCATGAGGTGCGCGTCTCGACCAGTCCACTGGTGAGGCTCTCGGCGATCGACATATCGCCCGACCATCCCCAGCGGACATTTGTTTTTATTCACGGGTTTGGCGGACAGGCGGAGCAGTGGCAATACCAGTTGCAGACGTTCTCTGTCGAGAATCGGGTCATTGCCCTCGATCTGCGCGGGCACGGGCTCTCGGATGCGCCCGGTCACGGCTACGATATGGCCCGGCTGGTAGAGGACCTTGAAACCGCACTGGTGCTGCTAAGGGTCAAGGGGAAATTTGTGCTGGTCGGACACTCCTATGGCGGCGCGATCGTGACGGAATATGCGCTGAAGAACCCGGAGCGCGTCGAACGGTTGATCCTGATCGCCACCGCAGGAGAGTTTAAGCTTCAGTCCATGCTCAGGCTCGCCCTGAGCATGCCAATCTGGCTGCTCAGGCTGATTGAGCCGTTTACCCGCAAATGGTTGTTCGCTTCCCCCTACACCCTCAAGCGACTTTACTTCGAAAACATGGCGCGCTGGAACGGCTGGGACAGGTTCAGCGCCCTCCGTATCCCTACTCTGGTCATTCGCGGTCACCGCGACCGGGTCTTCGAAAGCGCCCGGTTTGAGAGGGTGACGGCATCGATCCCCGGGGCAGAAGAAGCCGATATCGGCGCATCAGGACACCTGGTCATGCTCGAGCGGCGCGAGGCTGTGGACCGTGCGATCGAACGGTTCACCTCCGGCGAAGGACAGCGCTCGTGGCGAGAGCGTGGCTCTGGCGCGGCTCCCACAAAGAAGAGTGGGCGCGATGCCCTGCGCAGGGAACGGCCCTGGCTGGAAAACTATGAGGGCGGTGTCCCGTATACAGTGGGCGTGCCAAATATCCCTGTCCATCATCTATTGCGCTCCGCCGTAAGACGCTTCCCCAACCGCTCCGCGATCTTCTTCGAAGGTACCCGCCTCTCGTATCGTCAGCTTAATCGCGAGGTAAACCGTTTTGCAAACGCTCTGCTGACTCTGGGTGCCGGGAAGGGCACGCGGGTCGTGTTGTTGATGCCCAATGTCCCGCAAATGGTAACCGCCTTTTTCGGGACGATGAAAGCCGGCGCGACTGCGGTATTCGTCCCGCCGGTGATCGAGCCCGAGGAGATCGTGCGCCAGGTCAGAGAATCAGAGTCCAGTGTTCTGGTCACTCTGACTCTATGGGCTGGGCTCGCCAAGCAGATCCGGGATGCCAGCAGCGTGCCGCACATTGTGCTCACGGACCCCGGAGATTACCTCTCCATCTTCAAATCGCTGATTTCGCGCTGGCGCAACCGCAATTTCCAGCTTTCGAACTCCATCCAATGGCGGGACCTTCTGGGAGGCAAAAGCAACAAATCGCCTACAGTGGATGTGCAGCCGGAAGATCTGGCAGTCATCCAGTATACCGGCGGCACGACTGCCCGGGCCAAGGGGGTCATGCTCTCCCACCGAAACCTGGTGGCCAACGCCTTACAGACACGCCACTGGCTGCCAGAGGCTATCGAGGGCAGGGAGAAATTTCTGTGTGCAGTGCCGATCTTTCATAGCTACGGCTTGACCGCCGCCATGAATGTCCCGGTTTCGCTGGGGGCGGCGATGATTTTGAAGACCCAGTTCCAGGTGTCCGATATTCTCAAGACCATCCAGCGCTACAAGCCGACGATTTTCCCGGGCGTGCCAGGCATGTACATGGCAATCAACGATTTCCGCGGCGCGCGTAATTACGGGATCAACTCCATTAAGTGGTGCATTAGCGGCTCTGCGCCGCTGCCCGTGGAGGTGCAGGAAGCTTTTGAGAAGCTCACCAGAGGTCGTCTTGTGGAAGGCTACGGGCTGACGGAGGCCTCGCCAGTTACGCACGCCAATCCACTGGGAGCCAAGCGAAAGGTTGGTACAATCGGCATCCCCTTGCCCTCGACCGAAGCGATCATCATGGACCTGGCCCGCCGCAGCAAGGCAGTCAAGCAAGGTCAAATCGGTGAGCTTGCGGTGCGTGGTCCTCAGGTGATGCTCGGTTACTGGAAGGATCCCGGAGCCACGAAGGAGACTCTGACGGATGAAGGCTGGCTGCTCACCGGCGATGTTGCCCAGGCGGACGAAGACGGCTATTTCCGCATCATCGCCCGCAAGGCGGATATGTGGTATCCGGACGATACCCGCAAGCAGCCAGCCTTTCCGCGGGACATTGAAGAAGTGCTCTACGAGATTCCCCAGGTTCGAGAGGTGGCGGTGGCGGCGGTCTCAGGACGCCCGTTTGCGTTTGTGATCGCAGGGAAGGAAGCCCCGACTCCGAAGGCGGTCATCGAATATGCCAGACGACGTTTGCCTCCTCATCTGGTGCCGCGCTTTGTAATCTTCATGGATGATTTTCCGCGCACGTTTATTGGCAAGGTCTTGAGAAGAGAGCTGGCAAGGCGTTATGAGCGACATACCGAAACACCCTCCTTGCGGTCTCTGCCGGGCTCAGAATGACTTAAAATCTAAGACAGGCTATAGAATAAAGAGTGGTTAGCAGAAACTGATGGCAGACGTATTAGAAAATCTCAGCATCCCGCAAACGGCAAATTATATTCGGGAGGGGGAAGGCACCCCGGTCATTTTGATCCACGGCCTGGCAGCTTCCCTGCATGATTGGGATGATTCGATCTCCCCGCTCGTACAAAACGGCTATGCGGCTTATGCGGTGGATTTACTCGGTCACGGGGACAGTCCGAGGCTGGAGTCGCGCCTCTACCGGATGGAGTGGATCTTCGAGCACTTTTTCGAATGGATGAAATCGCTGCGTTTGAGGGAGCCCGCCATCTTGATCGGTCATTCGCTGGGTGGACATGTCGCCATGGAATACGCCCGGCGCGTCTCTGCCTGGACCCGGGGACTGATTCTCGTAGCACCCTTTTATTCCCGCCTCCAGCTTCCCTTTCTTCTGCGCAAAACGTATGCACGCAGGAATTTGAGTGAGTGGATTGTCGGTCGAACCCCCGACTGGTTGTTCCGCCGGTTCGTGGAGCTATCCAGCGGGGCGATCGGGCATGGTCTGGGAGCCTTGCGCTCCTTGCCGGAAAAAGCGCGCCTGCAAACCGTTCTCGATTACAAGCGCACTGCCGCCGGCATCTATCACGTCCCGAACCTCATCCCAGATATGAGCGCCCACTTGCATGAGATCGATATACCGACACTGGTCATCTGGGGTGATCAGGACAGAACGTTAATGCCGTCCTCCTTCCCACGCCTGGTGGCCGGATTGCCGAAGGGAAGAGGCGAAATGCTGCACGCGGGCCATGTGCTGCACCAGTCACACGCCGGGGACTTCAACCGCATCGTGACGAAGTTTTTAGAAGAGATTCCCTAGCTCACTTCCGCCGCGAGAGTCGCTTTGCCTGGGCGAGTAAATCATTTTCATCCTGCAGGCGCTTGACCTGGCTTCCAAGAATAGCTTCTAGCTCAAGCTTGGTAAGCTGCGCCAGAGCTCCGAAGGTCCGGATCCCTGCATTGTTAAGTTTTCTTTCGATCGCCGGCCCAATTCCCTTGATCACTTTCAGATCATCCTTTTCTGCCGCTGCTGGCGCCGGTAATGTGGTTTCGATAGGCTGGGTCGCCGCCGGTGTGGGTAGGGGCGTCGCCCTGGGCTCGGCCTGCAGATCCATTTGCGACCCGGATCTTGGCTCCTGGGCTGTGAGTCTGACTTGCCGTTCCAGAGAATGAATATACTGTCTGAGCGATTGATTCTCATTCTGAAGATCCTCCCTGTCATTCTCGCGGTAGATTCTGTCAAAGGCGATCTTGAAAAACCAGCCATATAGTAATCCGAAGATGAACACCTTAAATGCTCTCATCATGCACTCCTCATTCGATTGTTTTTTTGTTGGGATGAAGACTCGATGCGTTTCGATAGTATCATTAGCAGCGCGTTCCTGTAAAGGACTCGTGGAGCAGTCCTGTAAAGCAGAGCTGCTCGAATTCTGTTATGAAATTTTAAGGTAAATCCCCCGCCTGTCCTCTTGTAATGAGCCTGTCTCCTATGCTACAATCTTGACTATCAAACGCTAAATGTAC
The DNA here is from genome assembly GCA_036781265.1 of Anaerolineales bacterium. GTDB lineage: Bacteria > Chloroflexota > Anaerolineae > Anaerolineales > Villigracilaceae > Defluviilinea. Next base: position 4,161 of record DAIQBG010000051.1, read on the forward strand.
GGGGATGCAGCGCCTGAACGCCCACATCTGGCGGTTACAAATGTTCTAAAAATGGAGTGGTCTTAATCAATGCGGTGCCCGTACTGCCAGCATCATGATTCTAAAGTCCTGGATACCTCGCATGACAGTCATGGCGGCATTCGCCGTCGGCGGGAATGCTTCAAGTGTGGCCAACGATTCAGCACATATGAGCGTCCAATCCTGGCAACGCCTTTGATTGTCAAGCAGGATGGGACCCGCGAGGAATTCGATCGTGAGAAGCTAGCGCGCGGCATCCGTATCTCATGCGCCAAACGACCGGTCTCTGCCGCCGACATCGAGCGGCTGATCGGGCAGGTCGAATCGCAGCTGCAAAAAATGGGCAAAGCGGAAGTGTCTTCACGTGTCGTCGGTGACCTGGTAATTCAAGGCTTGAAAGAAATGGATCAGATCGCCTATATCCGTTATGCGATCGTATATCTTGGTCTGGATGATCTTCACTCCCTGCGCAAAGAAATCGATCATCTGCTGGAAAGCTAATTAAAGTGACAGTGACCTGTCCGTCTTGCACGGAGTGTCGTTGTCATTTTTTATTCGTCTATCCCTCGCGCTGAGCGGAGTGAGCTCAGGGCGAAGATCACTTACAGGAGAGTGTTTTATGGCAACAAGCGGAACGACCACCCCGACTACAACGGTAAAGAACGGATTACTTCCCACGCCTCCCATGCCCGAGGGATTGCCGAGGGCCAGCCTGACCGACAACGCCCGCCAGGTGTTGATGAAGCGTTATGTCCGCCGTGGGGATGACGGCAAGCCCGCCGAGACTGTGGAGGAAATGTTCTGGCGCGTTGCCTACCATGTCGCGAAGGTCGAAGCGCAGTGGGATGCCGATGTGCAGAAGCGCACGATGGAGTACTACCATCTCCTTTCGAGCAAGAAGTTCTTCCCCAACTCGCCGACCTTTACCGGCGCCGGGACACCGCTCGGGCAGCTGGCTGCGTGTTTTGTGCTGCCCATTACCGACGACATGGGACGCGACTCCGCTGGCATCTTTCAGACCCTGCGCGATGCGGCGCTCATCCAGCAGACGGGTGGAGGCAACGGCTTCTCGTTCTCGCGCCTGCGACCCCAGGGCGCATTGGTCCAGACCTCGGCGGGGCAGGCAACGGGACCGGTCGGCTTCCTGCGCGTGTATGACCATGCATTCGGCGAGATCGCCCAGGGCGGTACGCGGCGAGGGGCCAACATGGCGGTTTTGCGCGTGGACCACCCGGATGTGGAAGACTTTATTACCTCCAAGACGAACGAAAACCAGATTACGAACTTTAACATCTCGGTGGGGATCACCGACGCGTTCATGCAGGCAGTAAAAGAAGATGGAGAATGGGAATTGCGCTTCCCGGATATCGCCGAAATGAAAGAGCGCAAATTTAGCGGTACCCTGGAGCAGGCAGAAAAAGAAGGCATTACCATTCGCAGCTATCGCAAGGTGAAAGCACGCGACCTCTTTAACAAGATCATCAAACAGGCGCATCACAATGGTGAGCCTGGCGTATTATTCCTGGATGCGGCTAACCGAGGGAACCCCGTCCCGCATCTATATCCACTGGAAGCGACAAACCCTTGTATTACTGGCGATACCCTGGTTTATACCGATAAAGGATTACGTCGAGCGGATGAGCTTGCTGTTGAGGGTCTTGATGTCTCGGTAGTGACCGATGCACGGTTTGGAACCGACACTTTCCTGCCTGCCACTCCTGTCTTCCAAACGGGTACAAAACCTGTGTATCGTCTTATGACACGTGAAGGATATGAACTGCGTTTGACAGAAGATCATCGTGTCATGACTTCCCGGGGTTGGGTGGAAGCCGGAAATCTACAACCTGGTGCCCGGGTCCACATTTTGAATCGCAAAGGTGGTTTTGGTTCAACAGGCACTCTTGCAGAAGGCCGGGTATTAGGCTGGCTGGTGGGCGATGGGACAGTTAATGTTGTGCGGGCTGTTCTTTCCTTCTTTGGAGATGAGAAACGAGAACTAGCCCCTGCGTTTGCTCAGATGGTCACAAATCTCGTAGAAAAGCCCGCCCAACGACGTGCCTATCCCGTTGGGGTAACTCAGTTGGAAGAGCGTGATGAGGCACGTGTTGCTTCGGACCGGCTACGTATCTGGGCAGCACAATATGGAATTACAGCAGAGAAGAAGCACATTGTTCCGCCTGCTATTTTTGCAGGCAGCGAGGAGATTCAACGTGGTTTCTTGCAAGCTCTGTTCACTGCCGATGGACAGGTAAATGATGCTGGTGAAAAAGGTTGCTCGGTGCGCCTGTCCGCGAGTCATCTGTCCTTACTAAAAGACATCCAGCGGCTGCTTCTGAACTTTGGTGTTGCCAGCCGGATCTATGAGAATCGCCGGTTAGCAGGCTACCGGCCTATGCCTGATGGCAAGGGCGGCACAAAAGAATATTTCCACCAACCGCAGCATGATCTTGCAATTAGCAAGAGTAGCCTGATTCGTTTTGCAAATGAAATCGGATTCCTTACGGACGCCAAACAAAGCAAACTTGCAAACTATATGAGTCGTATGATACGCGGACCGTATGAGGAATCCTTCCTTGCAACTGTGCTTGCTGTAGAGCCGGATGGTGTTGAGCCTGTCTACGATTTGCACCAACCGGATACGCATTCGTTCATTGCAAATGGATTCGTTGTACATAATTGCGGCGAACAATGGCTTGGCCCTTACGAGAACTGCTGTCTCGGCTCTGTCAACCTGAACGAGCACTGCGGTCCGGATGGGACGGTCGATTGGGAGTTGCTGCGCCAGAGCGTGGTCTTAGCCACGCGCTTCCTCGACGATGTCGTCGAAGCGAACGCCTATGTGCCCGCCGTGCCGCAATTGCAGCAAGCCGCCCACCGTGCCAGGCGCATCGGTCTCGGCATCATGGGTCTGGCGGATCTGATGTACCACGTCGGCGTGCGCTATGGCTCGAAGGAGGGGCAGGAGTTCGGCGCGCAGGTCATGGAGTTCGTCCGATATCATGCCATGAAGACCAGCATCGAGCTGGCGCAGGAGCGCGGGCCGTTCCCCGCCATCGAGGGCTCGATCTATGATATGGACAACATGAGCTGGACCAGCCCCCGGTCTCTCGTCTCGTACGAAAACGATTGGGGCAGACCTTCCGTCGAATGGGACTCCATCGTCGATGGCATCACGAGGCACGGCATCCGCAATGCCGCCCAGACCACGGTCGCGCCGACCGGTACGATCGCCACCGTCGCTGGCTGCGAAGGCTACGGCTGCGAGCCTGTCTTCGCGCTGGCCTACATCCGCCACGTCAACGACAACGGCAAGGACCTCAAGCTGACCTACGCCAGCCCGCGCTTCGACGAAGCCCTCAAGAAGCTCGGGCTCGGCGAAGAGAAGCGCCAGGAGATCGTCGAACAGGTCATGCGCCAGGGCACCTGCCAGAACATCAAGGAGCTGCCGCAGGAGGTCCGCGATACCTTCGTGGTCTCGGGCGATATCACTGCCGAGGAACACGTGCTCATGCAGGGAGCGTTGCAAGCCTTCGTCGATAACTCGCTCTCGAAGACCGTCAACTTCCCCGAGACCGCCACGCCGGAGGATGTCGCCAAAGCCTATATGCTGGCATGGGAGCTAGGCTGTAAAGGAATCACCGTCTATGTGACCGGCTCGCGCGAAAAGGTTGTGCTCGAGACGAAAGCAACTGCCGACAAGAAGCAACCGGCCACGGCTGCACCCGCGCCCCAGGTAAAACCCGAGATTGCCCCTACCTTCTCTGCGGATCCCAAGAAGCCGCGCCCGCGCGTGCTCGCCGGCAAGACATACAAGGTGGAAACCCCGGTCGGCAAAGCATTTGTGACCCTCAACGAGAATGGAGGCGAGCAGCCATTCGAGGTCTTCATCAACACGGCGAAAGCCGGCTCCGAGACGGCCGCTATTTCGGAAGCGATCGGCCGCCTCATCTCCTATATTCTGCGTATGACTTCGCCAACCCGGCAGACCGACCGGCTGCGTGAGATTGTCCGGCAGCTGATCGGCATTGGCGGCGGGCGCTCGCTCGGACTGGGGCCGAACCGGGTCCGTTCACTGCCCGACGGCATTGGGCAGGCGCTGGACATGTATCTACGAGAGAAAGCCGGCGCTGAACATGAGGAAGAGCATACCAACGGCAATGGGAACGGAAACGGTACGCTTTCCGCAGGGCACAGGATCGAGGAGGAATCAGAAGCCGCCTTCGATTACCAGCCCATGAAGATAGGCGACCTGTGCCCCGAGTGCGGCGAAGCCGCTGTGGTGAATGAAGAGGGGTGCCGCAAGTGCTATGCCTGCGGCTATAGTGAGTGTTAGGGATAGTCCTCTACAACTGACTAAAAAGCGGACGAGATACTGTCTCGTCCGCTTTTCGTTCGGGTTTGACTATTCTCTGCCGATAATCTCTCCAGAACTATTTATTACTTAGATCGGATCTCCACCACTACGCCGCAAAGATGCCTCATCGAGGCGTCTGTGGGCGAGATCTAGCAGTTGAGGCGCAGGTTACACAGATTGGAACTGGTTCTTGCGCAGCCTTCCGACGGCTGGCGAGGTTCGCAGGTCTCTCACCCATGCGAGTCGATCGCCAGGGTACAGGGCAAATAAGCTGTAAAGTCTGCTGCCCCTGAATTGCAGTACACTAGTCTCCGGTCATTCTTTGCCTGCCAGTTTGATCAAAAACACACAAAAGCCAGCGGGGGAGTTTTCCAGGTCTTATCCCATGCGATAAACATCTGCGATTTTCCACAGGAACAACACAGGATGAACACAGGATGAACAGAAGATATACAGAGCATCTCTTTACCCTACTTTACTCCACCTTACCCTCCCTAGCTCCGGCTCATGGTCCTGGAACAGGAAACTGCCGAGATTTTGACCGTGGGCCTGCCCGCAGGGGACCGTAATGATGAGTAAAAGATAAGAATCCCCTCCGCCTGTCATTTTGCGCTCCATTGTACGCCGTATAGTAAGGACAGCCTCAGGCGGCACGGCCTGAAATGCTAACGGCCGAGGCGCTTGCGCCCCGCCCGGTTGTGTTTAATCACAGTGGAAAAAGGAGCATGATGTAGCACCCGGGGCGAACGTGGTCAAAGCGTTTTCTCAATGCCCTCATCCGGCGGACTGCCCGGAGCTCATAACAGCGCCCCTCCTGCCTCGTCGTGTTTAATGAAGCCTGTTTCCATGACCCAGAGAGGAATCTTACAATGAACGAGAACCAGAACACATCCTTCAAATCCAACCCGGCACTCGAAGCCTTGAGCCCGTTCCTTGGGGAGTGGGAGATCGAGATCACGAATATGTCCTTTAACTCGGATCCGTTCGCCGCCGTCCAGGGGCGGAGCACATTCGACTGGCTGGATGGAGGCGCCTTTCTGATTCAGCATTCGGAGATCTCCGCCAGCGACTTTCCGCAGAGCACGGGGGTCATCGGTGCGGACGATGAAGTTGCGACTTACCGCATGCTTTACTATGATGTCCGTGGTGTCTCCAGAATTTACCGGATGACCTTCAGCGGCGGGATCTGGACGCTGTGGCGAGACTCTCCGGGATTTCATCAGCGTTTCCACGGTACGTTCAGCGAGGATGGCAACACCATTACCGCCCGCTGGGAGAGATCAAGCGACGGATCGAACTGGCAACACGATTTTGCCCTCACGTATACAAAGATCACCTAGACCGGCATGCAAATTCTGTAGAGGGGAAACTTGGCATGAGAACCAGGATTGGCTTGCGCAGCGTGCTAATTCAGCCTGATCGCCACGCAACGGAGCTGCTGCTCGGACCATTTTCTTGTTTTGAAGATTCGGCGCTTTCCGTACTCTATTTCTGGCGGAAAAAAGACTCCCCTAACGACAGGGGAGTCTTCAACCAGTATAGGCAGAGGCGCGGTACCCTCTATCAGTTTTCTTTTCTCGTACTTTATTCCTTTTCTGCCCGCTCCAGAGGCAGGATGAAGTAAGCGCCGCGCGTGTCCTCGCCACGAGTTATCGGATGGACCCCGTATCCCAGCGAGAGCTTGAGCTGGTGGTTTGCCAGGTTGTCACCGCTGCTGTGCGAGCGGATCTGGTAACAACCAAGAGAAAGAGCATGTTGCTGGAGGGCCCGCTGCAGCAACCGTCCGATTCCTTTGCCCCGCCAGGCGGGCGAGACCCCGAAGGCGATGACCTTGGCTTCCTTCAGGGACTCCCCCTTCCACTGAATGGGCGGGCAGCCGGCGTCGGGCCCGATCTCCTGCACCACGAAACGCAGAAAGCCTGTGATCCTGTCGCGGTGCTGCGCAACCAGAACGTGGGAGCTGAAATGCCATTCTGCGCGAAAGGTCAGCCACTCCATTTGACTGAGCCCGGCCACGACATCCAGCAGCTCCTGCCAGCGGACGTGCGCAGGGCCCCACTCTTCGATGGCGATATCAGACATTCACGACTTCACCCCTGCTATGCGAGAGGCTTGCCGCCTGTCACGCCGATGCATTCACCTGTGATGTAGGTCGAGTCATCAGATGCCAGGAAGACAAAGACCGGCGCAAGCTCTGCGGGCTGTCCCGGGCGCCCCATGGGTGTGTCTTTTCCGAACTTGGAGACCTTCTCACCGGGAAAGGAGGCCGGGATCAGCGGCGTCCAGATGGGTCCCGGCGCTACCGCGTTGACGCGGATGCCTTGCTTGATCGCCTCCTCCGACAAACCTTTCGTAAAGGTCAAGATCGCGCCCTTGGTGCTGCTATAGGGCAGGAGGGTGGGGGAGGGCTGGTAGGCCTGGATTGAGGTGGTGTTGATGATCGTACTGCCCGGCTGCATGTGTTGCATCGCGGCTTTGGAGAGATAGAACATCGCAAACATATTCGTGCGATAGGTATGCAGGAGCATCTCTTCCGTGACGTCCTGAATGCTCTCGATGACGTCCTGATAGGCAGCGTTATTGACCAGGATGTCGAGCCGCCCAAACTCCTGGATGGCACGCTCGACGAGCTGACGGCAGTGCGCCTCGTCGCCGATATCGCCCGCGACAGGGATGCAGCGCCGGCCTTCCTTTTCGACAATACGCACGGTTTCTTCCGCGTCGGAATGCTCGTCCAGGTACGAGATCAGCACGTCGGCGCCCTCGCGAGCGAACGCCAGGGCCACTGCGCGCCCGATGCCGCTGTCTCCGCCTGTGATCAGCGCGGCTTTGCCTTCTAATTTACCGCTGCCGCGATATGACTCCTCGCCGTAGTCGGGCTTGGGCTCCATTTGCGATTCCAGGCCGACCTGTTCCTGCTCCTGCTTGGGAAAGGGCGGCTGCGGTCCTGCTTTTTTCGGGTTTTGCGATTGATTACTCATGTCTATTTCCATCCATTCTCAAATGACCTGTTAGGATCGAGCCTCAAACGTCCAATTTTCCCTGAATGGAATCGTCCATCGTCTTGCGGAGCATCGCGCCCAGCAACATCTTCACCCCCGCGACGGCCGTCCCATGTTTGGTATCCCAGTAATAGCCCTCGGTGGGCATTACTTTAATAACAGTGATCCGCGGGTCATCTATCCCCTCGGTGAACCAGGTTTGCACGAGCGGCGACCACAGCTCTTTTATCTTCGCCCGGTCCCTGGATACAGTCGCCTGGCCGTTGATTTGCATGAAATCGGAGTGTTTGGACCCCTGAAAATAGAGCTTGACAGCCGGGTCTATGGCCAACTCCTGATTTTTGCGGCTGTCGCTGGCGCTCAGGAACCAGAGATTGCCTTCGTCATCCACTTGCCGGACATTCATCGGCCGGTCGCCGTCGGATTCCCCTGTGGCGACTGCGGAGCAAAAGAAGCAGTTTTCTGCCTGTTCCACCATCTCCCGGATCTTCTTCACCGCTTCCTGCCCATGCAGGTCTTGATAGTTGTCTTCCCGTTGATTGCGGTCAATTGAATTCATAACAAACTCTCCTCCATACTCGATTGGTTTATACAAGGATTAAAACGATTTCATAAGCGAATGTGACACTGTTTATCTGATAAGGACATGAGAAAAACAAGACGGACGGAGCGCGTACGCGCTCCGTCCGTTACTGTAGGTTCTTGCACGTGTGATGCCTGTTGGGGATCACCCGGCTGGTGTAGCCTTATTCGGCGGCAATCTCACCTGTTGATATCCCAAGCTGTTGCAAGAGGGCGGGCGTTTCGAAATAGATGCGACCACGCTTAATTTGATCATCTTCCAGGTCGTATACTACGCACAGCGGCACTCTGACATCTTTGCCGGTTGCTGGAATGCCGGCGAATTCTCCGATGTGCTTGCCGATAAAATCGCCTTCCACCATAGCGTTGCTCTCGCCAAAAAGGGTGGTGCGGGTCGTAGCCGTTGCGTCGAAGGCTACGTGGTAGAAGTAGTTCAGCATCCCGAGAACGCCTTCGCGGCCTTTGTGCTCCTGGCCGGTTGCCATCACGGTAAAGACGACATCCTCCGCCATCATGCTGACGTCGCTATGCTCCGAGTTGAAGTAGCGCATCATTGTTTCATGCGTGCT
>DAIQBG010000052.1:0-11730 GCA_036781265.1 Anaerolineales bacterium
AGTTCGCGATCCGTGAAGGCGGCCTCACCGTCGGCGCCGGCGTCGTGACGAAGATACTCGAATAGGTGAATTCATGACGAAGCAAAAGATCCGCATCCGGCTCAAAGCCTACGATCATCGTGTCCTGGATCAGTCTGCCAAACGCATTGTGGAGACAGCTGAACGCAGCGGCGCTCATGTAGTTGGGCCAGTACCCTTGCCAACAAAGCTCGAACGGTTTACAATTCGACGTTCGACATTCATCGATAAAGACTCGCATGAGCATTTTGAGATTCGCACTCACAATCGTTTGATCGATGTTCTGGATCCAGACTCGAAAACGATCGATATGTTGATGCGGCTCAATTTGCCGGCGGGTGTCGATATCGAAATCAAAATTTAAGTAGTCGTTACTGGAGAGTAGAGACTGGAAGATTATCTCTACTCTCTAATTTCGACAGCGCAAGAACGGACCTGCTCGGGAGCACCAAAAACTGAGCGTCCCGCCAGACCGTTTACTGCGCTGCCTGGAGATGATGCAGTCGAAGCCCCGACTGACAGTCTCAATAAATTCTTTGTAAGGAGAAAACCGAGTATGTTAAAAGGGCTTATTGGAAAGAAGATCGGCATGACCCAGATCTTCGATGAGCAAGGTGTCGCGCATCCCGTGACAATCATCGAAGCTGGGCCATGTTACGTTACCCAGGTACGCGATCAGGAGCGTGACGGGTATCAGGCGGTCCAGCTTGGCTACAGCGAGATTCACCCCAAGAAATTGGCATCCGGTGAATTGGGGCATTTGAAGGTCAATGGATTACCTCCCATGAAGTTTTTGCGTGAATTCCGTTCCAAGGAAACTGTCAATGTGGGCGACAAGCTGACGGTGGATATCTTTGCGGTCGGTGAGAATGTGGACGTGGTCGGTACCAGCAAGGGCAAGGGCTTTGCCGGCGCGGTCAAGCGTCACCACTTCAAAGGCGGCAAGAAGACGCACGGTCAGTCAGATCGCCTTCGTGCTCCCGGTTCGCGCGGCTCTGGTACCACACCGGGTCGTGTGTTCAAGGGCTCACGCGGCGCCGGCCACATGGGCAACGAGCGCGTGACCGTCCAGGCTTTGAAAGTCGTGCTGGTGGATCCGGAGCGCAATCTGCTCGGTATTCGTGGGGCGGTCCCCGGAGGCAAGGGTGGCCTGGTCGTGATCAAAGAGGCTCGCAAGCAGTAACTGCTGGCGAAATCGGAGCTAGGTAACCATGAAAGTAGATGTTCTCGATCTGGAAGGCAAGAAGCTGCGCGAGGTGGAACTCCCCGCCGCAATCTTCGAAGCCCCCATTAATATAGATTTGATGCACCAGGCATATGTCCGTCAGATGGCAAATGCTCGCCTCGGAACGCACGAAACCAAGGTTCGCAGTGAAGTTGCCGGTGGCGGCGCCAAGCCGTGGAAGCAGAAGGGTACCGGGCGTGCCCGCCAGGGTTCTCGCCGCGCTGCGCAGTGGGTAGGTGGTGGACGTATTCATACCCCGCACGTCCGCAGCTATGAGCAGCGCATGCCGAAGAAGATGAGGCAGGCTGCCCTGCGATCGGCGCTGTCTGCCAAGGCAGCGGAAGCCGGTATCGTGGTGATCGACGGGTTTTCTCTGTCGGAAACCAAGACGCGTGTCATGGTGGATGCGCTGCGCAAGCTCGTCGGCGATTCCACTGCCCTAGTTGTCTTGCCGGAAAAGGATGATGCCTACCAGATGGTCACACGGACCACCAACAACCTGTCAGCTACGAAGGTACTGCTGGCCGGGTATTTGAATATCCGTGACCTGTTTGGGTATGACAAGCTGATCCTCCCGGAAAAGGCTCTGGATGCCCTGGTGGCGAACTTAGGATAGGAGCAAAAATGACAACGATCTACGATATCCTTCGCCGCCCGCTGGTAACCGAAAAATCGAGTTACCAGTCCGGTAAATTGAATCAGTATTCCTTTATTGTTTCGGATACTGCGACGCGTACACAGGTCAAAGATGCCATCGAAACACTATATGACGTCAATGTGCTGCGCGTGAATGTAATCAACGTCCCTCCGAAACGGGGACGACGTCTTCGCAGCCGTCGTTTGCTCATCCGCAAGCCGGCTTATAAAAAGGCTGTCGTTACCCTGGCAGAGGGGCAGAGACTTGAAATCTTTGAAGGGGTGTCCTGATGGCAGTTAAAAAATACAAACCGGTGACCCCCGGCACGCGCGGGATGACCGGTCACAGCTTTGAAGAAATTACCAAAACCAAGCCGGAGCGCTCGCTGCTCCTTCCGCTGCGGAAGAGCGGTGGCCGCAATGCCTATGGCCGTGTCACCGTCCGTCATCGAGGCGGCGGTCATCGTCGCTTCATCCGCATCGTGGATTTCAAGCGCGACAAGCGCGATATCCCCGCGAAGGTGGCGGCGATCGAATATGACCCGAATCGTACAGCCCGCCTGGCGCTCTTGAACTATGCCGACGGAGAGAAACGCTATATCGTCGCCCCGAATGATCTCAAGGTCGGCGACACTGTCATGGCTGGCGCGGGCGCCGAGATCCGTCCCGGGAACTCTCTTCCGATCGCAAATATTCCGGTTGGTACGATGATCCATAATATCGAGGTCAAAGAGGGTCGCGGCGGACAGATGGTCCGTTCCGCAGGTGGCGCCGCGCAGCTGCTCGCCAAGGAAGGTGACTTTGCGCAGGTGCGCATGCCATCCGGTGAGGTGCGGCTAATCCGCCAGGCCTGTTATGCGACCGTGGGTCAGGTTGGAAATCTCGATCATGGCAATGTCAAGCTTGGTAAGGCGGGACGCAAGCGCCATAAAGGCATCCGCCCGAGCGTGCGCGGTTCCGCCATGACCCCGCGCGACCATCCACATGGTGGTGGTGAAGGTCGCCAGCCGATCGGTCTGGCAGGCCCCAAGAGTCCGTGGGGTAAACCCACCCTGGGTTACAAAACCCGCCGCAACAAGAAGACCGACCAGTTTATTGTGCGTCGTCGCAGCAAGAAGAACCGCTAGTGGATAGAGGTAAACGATGTCAAGATCATTGAAAAAGGGCCCGTTCATTGAGCCCAAGCTTTTGAAGAGGATTGAAGCGATGAACCAGAAGGGCGAGAAGAAGGTAATTCGCACCTGGAGTCGTGCCAGTGTGATCTTCCCTCAGATGGTAGGGCATACTATCGCGGTGCACGATGGACGTCGCCATGTTCCGATCTACATTACCGAGAATATGGTCGGTCATCGCCTGGGCGAATTCGCTCCGACGCGCACCTTCCGCGGTCACATGGCTGGCGAGAGAGCCGCGTAAAGGCGAAGGAGCGTTGACGATGGCTGATATTCAAGCACACTTACGTTTCCTGCCGATGTCCGCCCAGAAAGTCCGCCTGGTGGTGGATCTGGTGCGCGGCAGGGACGCGAACGAGGCCCTGGAAATGCTGCGCTTCGTGCCGAAGGCTGCTGCGTTGCCGGTACGCAAGTTGCTGGCTTCTGCAGTCGCAAATGCCGAGGAGAATTTTGGCGTGAGCCGCGACGATTTATATGTTGCAAAAATTTTTGCCGACGAGGCTCCCACTCGCAAGTGGCGCCGGTTTGGTGCACGCGGCCGTTTCAAGCCGATCTTGCGCCGCAATTCTCATGTAACTGTCGTCTTGCGCGAGCGCGGGGCGTAGGAAGGTAAGGAGAAACTATGGGTCGTAAAGTTCATCCGATTGGTATGCGCCTGGGGATCAACCAGGGCTGGCAGGGACGCTGGTTTGCTGAAGGGTCACAGTATCGTGACCAGCTTCATCAGGATTTTGCCATCCGGAGCCTGCTCCTGGGAACGGATTCCAAGGGCGGCGCGATGCAAGATACCGACGTGCGCAGGCTTCGTAAGGATCTGCCCGATTCCATTAAGAATAAGAAAGCTGGCATTTCCCGCGTCGAGGTAGAGCGTTTCCCCGGCAAAGTCCGAATTGCCATTCACACTGCGAAACCCGGTATTTTGATCGGGCGCAAAGGCGAAGGCGTGAAGAAAATTCGGCTGGCGCTGGAAACACTGGTTGGCAAGAAAGTCGACCTTGATATTAAAGAGATCGGCTCACCCGATACCGATGCCATGCTCGTGGCGCGCAACGTGGCGGACCAGCTCGAGCGCCGTATTGCATATCGCCGCGCCATGAAGCGTGCCATTCAGCAGGCCATGCGCCAGGGCGCTCAGGGCATCAAGATCATGGTGGGCGGCCGCCTGGGCGGCGCAGAGATGTCCCGTGACGTCTGGCTGCGTGACGGACGCGTTCCATTGCAGACCCTGCGCGCCAACGTAGATTTCGCCAAGTCGGAAGCTCACACCACCTATGGCCAGCTGGGTGTCAAGGTTTGGATTTATAAAGGCGAAGCTGTCCCGGAAACTGAAGAAAAGGCGGAGGCAACCGAAGGCGTGTACGTGAGCGAATAGCCCGCGTCCGCAAAGCGAGTTGTCCTTTGATGAGGTAGTTACTATGTTGATGCCAAAACGTGTTAAGTGGCGCAAGCAAATGCGCGGTCGTATGCGGGGCAAAGCCCAGCGCGGCGCAGAGGTGAGCTTTGGCGAATATGGCTTGCAGGCATTGGAGCCCGGTTGGGTAACCGCCCGGCAGATCGAAGCTGCGCGCCGTACCATCGTCCGCGAGATGAAGCGGCGCGGAAAGGTGTGGATTCGCATTTTCCCTGCCAAGCCGTATACCCATAAGCCGCCCGAGACCCGCATGGGTTCTGGTAAAGGTAATGTGGAATATTATGTGGCGGTGGTCAAGCCTGGCCGCATTATGTTCGAGGTCGGCGGTCTGGATGCTGACACCGCGATCCAGGCGCTCAAGAATGCACAGTATAAATTTGCGATCAAGACCAAGATCGTAGCCCGTGAATCCTCAGGAGAGCAGGCATGAAGTCTACTAAGACCAGTGAACTGCGTAACCTGAAAGCAGGTGAAATTGAATCAAAGCTGTCAGATGCTCGTGAAGAGCTGATGAAGCTTCGCTTCCAGCAGGTGACGGGCCAACTTACAGATACCAGCCGCTTGCGTATTCTGCGCCGCGATATCGCCCGCATGCAAACAATTTTGACGGAGCAGGCGAAGGCTGAAGCTGAGACAGAAGGTGAAGCATGAACAATCGTCGTCGAATGACTGGTGTTGTCACCAGCAACAAAATGACCAAAACTGTGGTGGTGGAGATCACGCGCAAGTTCCGTCACCCTCTGTATCGCAAGGTCGTGCATTCGAGCAAGCGCGTCAAGGCTCATGATGAGATCGGTTGCCAGATTGGCGATCAGGTCCAGATCGTCGAGTCCCGCCCGCTGTCGCGTGACAAGCGCTGGGTGGTGGAAAACATTGTGAAGAAGGAAATCCGCACAGCGGATACCGGTGTGGCTGACCTGAAAGTGGAAACTGTCGAAGAGACAGAACCGGTCACGGAGTCCAACGATGATTCAGCATGAGTCTCGTCTCAAGGTAGCAGATAATTCCGGCGCCCGTGAGCTGCTGGTTATCCATGTGCTTGGCGGCTCCACCCGCAGGTACGGAAGCATTGGCGACGTAGTGGTGGCTTCGGTCAAGTCCGCGACACCCCAAGGCGGCGTGAAGAAAAGTGAAAAGGTGCGGGCGGTCATCGTGCGTTGTGCCAAGGAATATCGTCGCGAGGACGGTTCCTACATCCGTTTCGATGATAACGCGGCGGTGATTCTGGATGCCGATGGAGTCAACCCGAAAGGCACGCGCATTTTCGGGCCGGTTGCCAGAGAGCTTCGTGAAAAGGGTTTCATGAAGATTGTGTCCCTGGCGCCCGAAGTGCTATAGGTTGAGGAGTGTTAGGAATGAGAGTCAAGATTCGCAAAGGCGATACTGTAGAAGTAATTAGTGGTCGCCTGGAAGATAAAGGCAAGCGCGGTGAGGTCATTAACGTGCTGTTGAATGATCGTCGCATCGTCGTGCAGGGTGTCAACATCCGTACCAAGCACCAGAAGCAAGTGCAGACGCAGGCTGGCCGCAACATTAATCCAGGCCGCATTCAGTTCGAGGGACCGATTGACATTTCGAATGTGATGCTGGTCTGCCCGAAGTGTGGTGAGCCGACCCGTGTAGGTGTGCAGCGGGATGAGGATGGATCTCGCCGGGTGTGCAAAAACTGTCAGGCGCTGATCGACTAGCCGCGGAGTAATGACAATGAATAGAATGCAAGAAAAATACAACAACGAGGTTGTCCCTGCTCTGCGCAAGGCGTTCGATCTCAAGAACATCATGGAAGTGCCGCGCATCACCAAGGTTGTGGTCAATATTGGGATGGGCGAGGCGCTCGACAATCCCAAGGCGCTGGAGTCCGCGGTCTCGGACCTGACCATCATTACGGGGCAGAAGCCGGTGATGACCAAGGCGCGCAAGAGTATCGCTAACTTTAAACTGCGCGAAGGACGTCTGATCGGGACCAAAGTCACCCTGCGCGGCGACCGGATGTGGGCGTTCCTGGATCGTCTGATGAGCACCGCGCTGCCGCGGGTGCGCGACTTCCGGGGTGTCTCGGCAAATGCCTTCGACGGGCGTGGGAATTACACGCTGGGTCTCCGCGACCAGTTGATCTTTCCGGAGATCGAGTATGACAAGATTGATAAATTGCGCGGTATGGAAGTCACGATTGTGACGACTGCCAAAGACGATGACCAGGCGCGTGTGCTGTTGCAGCTGCTTGGCATGCCGTTCAGCAAGAAGGAAGCATAAAATTATGGCAAAGAAAGCTATGCAATATCGTGAGTCCCGCCGGGAACATGCCACGCAGGTGCGCAACCGCTGCGTTCGTTGCGGGCGCCCACGGGGATTTATCCGTCGTTTCGGGCTGTGCCGAATTTGTTTTCGTGAGCTGGCGCTTCAGGGCAAGATCCCTGGTGTTGTCAAGTCTTCCTGGTAAGCGGGCGAGGTTATCACATGACTATTATTGATCCGATTGCTGATATGCTGACCCGCATCCGCAACGCGGTTTCCGCGGGTCATTCCATGGTGGCGATGCCGAGCTCCAAGCTCAAAATCGAGATTGCCAAGATCATGAAAGACGAAGGCTTTCTGGAAGGCTACGATGTGGCAGACAGTGAACAATCTGCCCAGAGAGTGCTTCGCTTGAAAATCAAATATGTCGGTGAGCGGCGTGAGCGTCGCCCGGTAATCTCCGGGATCGAGCGTGTCAGCAAGCCCGGGCGACGTATCTACACCAAGAAGCAGGACATTCCCTGGGTGCTTTCCGGGATTGGCGTTGCCATACTCTCGACACCCAAAGGCGTCATGACCGGTACCCGTGCCAGGCAGCTAGGCGTGGGCGGTGAGATCCTTTGCAAAGTGTGGTAGGCAGGAGGTATTAAGAGTGTCTCGTATTGGACGTTTACCCGTGGTAGTCCCGAACGGTGTGCAGATCAATGTGCAAGGTTCGGACGTCCACGTCAAAGGGCCGAAAGGCGAACTGAAGCGCACATTTTCCCCACTGTTGGGCATTGCCCTGGAAAATGGTGAGCTCGTGGTCACCCGTAAATCGGATGATCCGAAAGAACGTGCACTGCATGGCACGACCCGGGCCGTGATTGCCAATATGGTTCACGGCGTCAGTTCCGGTTTTGAAGTTGTGCTTGAGGTGCAGGGTGTCGGCTATCGCGCAGAGCTGCAGGGTAAGGACCTGGCACTGTTTGTCGGTTATTCTCATCCTGTCAAGATGACGCCCCCTGACGGCATCTCGTTTGAGGTCGATCAGAAGACCCGTCAGGTGAAGGTGCTCGGCTATGACCGCGAAGTGGTCGGCCAGACCGCGGCAGAGATCCGTCGTGTTCGTCCGCCTGAACCATACCATGGAAAGGGTATTCGATACCTCGGTGAGAAGATTCGTCGTAAAGCCGGTAAGGCTGGGAAAGGAGCCAAGTAAGCCATGGCAAAAGGTTCTCGTTCTATTGCACGGACGCGCCGTCACGTGCGTGTGCGCAAAAAGCTGGCTGGCACTCCGGAACGCCCGCGTTTGAATGTATTCCGCAGTCTGTCTGCGATCTATGCCCAGGTGATCGACGATCAGACAGGGCGGACCCTGATATCGGCTTCCTCGGTGGATCGTGAATTGCGTGAGAAGTTGAAGGGTATGAAGAAAGCCGAACAGGCGAAGTTGATCGGCCAGACGCTCGCCGAACGCGCCAAGAGCAAAGGCATCGAGGCAGTCGTGTTTGACCGGGGTGGTTACCGCTACATTGGACGCGTTAAGGCGTTCGCCGATGGCGCGCGCGAAGGTGGCCTGCAGTTCTAGGCTCGATTGGAGAAGGAAATGGCAGATTTCGAAAACGTTAATGTTGAGCAGCAGGGTTTCGAGGCGCAGGAACAGTTCGAAGAGCGCGTCATTGAGATTGCCCGCGTGGCTAAGGTTGTGAAAGGTGGACGCCGGTTCCAGTTCCGGGTGACCGTGGTTGTTGGCGATAAGCGAGGCAACATCTCAATGGGTGTCGGCAAAGCGAACGCTGTTCCGGATGCCATGCGCAAAGCCTCGGAGCGGGCGCGGAAAAGCATGCGTACTGTAAACCTCGCCGGAACCACCATCCCGCATGAGGTGTTGGGGAAGGTTGGCGGCGCTCGTGTCATGCTCAAACCGGCTTCCCCTGGAACGGGCGTGATCGCAGCAGGCGGTGTGCGCGCCGTGCTCGAGGTGGCGGGCGTGCGTGATATTTTGACAAAGTCCCAGGGCAGCGCCAATGTTTTGAATGTGGTGCAGGCAACCTTCGATGCTCTCGAGCAGCTAAAGTCTCCGCAGATGGAAGCTGCCCGCCGCGGCAAGCATGTGAATGAGCTGCTGCCGTTCTGGGAGCGGAGGAAGCAAAATGCCTAAACAGGAAAACAACGACAAAACTCTGCGCGTGACCCTGGTCCGCAGCCCCATCGGGTTTACGCAGGACCAGAAGAAGACTGTGCTCGCGCTGGGGCTGCGTCGTATGCATCAGACCGTGGAGCACAAGGATAATCCCGCATTGCGCGGCATGATCCGCAAGGTGATCCACCTCGTTCAGGTCGAAGAGTAGGAAACGAAGATGAAGTTACATGATCTTGTGCCCAATCCGGGCTCCAAAAAGAATCGCAAGCGCGTCGGGCGCGGCATTTCGGCTGGCCAGGGAAAGACCGCCGGTCGCGGAACCAAAGGCCAGGGCGCTCGCTCGGGGGAAGGCGGTAACATGTATCGTCAGGGCGGTAACCTGCCATTCTACCGCCGTCTGCCGTTCATGCGCGGTCAAGGCTTTACGCCGCGCAACCAGGTGGAATACAACGAAGTGAACCTGGATCAGCTGACCGAGTCTTTCAAGGCTGATGCAGAGGTCAATCCCGAATCGCTAGAGCAAGCCCGCCTTCTGCGCGACCCGCGAAACCCCGTGGTCATTCTCGGACGCGGCGAAATGAAAGTTGCCCTCAAAGTGAAGGCTCATCGCGTCAGCGCGGGCGCCAAGGAAAAGATCGAGGCAGCTGGCGGAAGTGTGGAACTGATCGATTAACCCTGAATCAAGAGGTATGTCCAGATATGCCTGAAAAGAAACCATCCGCGTGGCGCTTTCTATGGCGCTCGCAAGATATCAGGAGAAAGCTGCTCATTACGCTTGCCATCCTGATGCTCTTCCGCATCGCAGCCAATGTCCCGGTTCCGGGGGCTGACCGCGAGGCTCTGGCAGCTTTCTTCCAGACGCAGGGTGCCGCGGGCGGCTTCCTGGGCTTTCTAAATTTGCTCTCCGGCGGGACGATTGCGAACTTTTCGCTCCTGTCTATGGGTGTGTATCCTTACATTACTGCCCAGATCATCTTGCAGCTGCTCATTCCCATCATCCCGGCCTTGCAGCGCCGGATGAAGGAAGATCCTCGTGAGGGCCGCCGGTGGATGGAGAAATGGACATATTATCTGGCTGTGCCCATGGCGATCCTGTCGGCAATTGGTCAGATCAATATTTTCAACTCCCTGTCTATCCAGGCTCTGGGCAGACCGATTATAGAATTTTCCTTCAGTGGAGATCTATGGCTTCAATCGCTGATGGTCATCACGGTCATGACGGCCGGGACCATGTTCGCCATCTGGCTGGGCGAGCTAATCTCTGAATACGGAATTCGCGGTCAGGGATTATCCCTCATCATCTTTGCGGGTATCGTTTCCCAGATCCCGGTCAACATCGCCACGCTCTGGCTTGATGAACAGAACCGTTGGGTCTTACTGGCGGCGATGATTTTTGTGATCATTTTGACTGTGGTAGCCATCGTTTACGTACAGCAGGGCCGCCGCAATGTCCCGATTATGTATCCGCAGAAGAGTCAGGTCTTTTATGCCATCCAGCGCGGTAAATCGGTCAAGATGCCGCAGCCCACGCTACCGCTGATGGTCAATCTTTCGGGCATGATCCCGCTGATCTTCGCCAGCGCGATCTTGCAGTTCCCGGCAATCGTCGCCAGCTACTTTACGAACTCCCCAACGACCTGGGTCCAGGATCTATCCACTAATATTCAGAGCTTCTTTAATCCTACGGGGCTGAATTCCTGGGGATACTGGGTTCTGTACTTCGTTATGGTTGTGAGTTTCACGTACTTTTATACGACGGTTATCTTCGAGCAGCAGAATTATGGCGATAATCTGAAGCGTTCCGGCGCACAGATCCCCGGCGTGCATAGTGGCGCCGCGACCCAGAGATATCTGAGCCGCATTCAGAGCCGAATCACGCTGCCCGGCGCATTGCTTCTGGGGACGGTTGCCATCATGCCATTCCTGCTGCAGTTGGTCTTACCCGCTGCTGCGAACAGCGTGGGCTTGTTCCTTGTTTCCTCGTCCGGTTTGCTTATTGTTGTCGGTGTTGTCCGCGATACCTTTATGAATATTGAGGCTGAGCTCAAGTTACACGGTTATCAGGAAAAACTACTTGTCAGCTAGGAGCAGCGAATGGCGACGTTCATTGTCGTGCTGGGCCCCCCCGGCGTCGGAAAAGGTACGCAGGCAAAAATTTTGTGTGAACGTACGGGACTTGCTCACATCTCCTCGGGTGACCTGTTCCGTGAGAACCTTAAGAATCAGACCGAGCTGGGAAAACTGGCTCAGACGTATATGACCAGGGGAGAACTGGTCCCGGATGATGTGACCATCGCCATGATCAAAGAGCGGCTGCAGCGTCCGGACTGTGAAACGGGCGCAATCCTGGATGGGTTTCCCCGCACCCCGGCGCAGGCGGAAGCACTCGAATCCATGCTCCGCGAATTTGACGGGCAGGTGGATTGCGTTCCGTTTATCGCAGCGGATGAGGACGTGCTGGTGGATCGCTTAAGTTCCCGCCTGACGTGCCGTGAGAAGGGACATATCTTTAACGCCAAGACAAACCCGCCTAAAGATGATATGAAGTGTGATTATGACGGGTCTGAGCTGTACCAACGAGATGACGATAAAGCTGAAACGGTGAAGCGTCGGATCGATGTCTATCTCAAGCAGACATCGCCGCTGATCGCTTACTACCGGGATCATGGCAAGCTGATTGAAATCAATGGCACGCAGCCTATCGACCGGGTCACAGACGACCTGCTGGCTGCATTGAAAAAGTGATCAATAAGATATGAGCTGGGCGCGCCAAATACACTTAAAGAATCCTGCCGAGCTGCAGGTCATGCGTGAAGCAGGCCGGATCAACGCTGAAGTGCTGGCGGCCACAAAAGAACTTTTAAAACCGGGTGTTTCCACTGCCGACCTCAACGCGGCTGCTGAGGAA
>DAIQBG010000053.1:0-11614 GCA_036781265.1 Anaerolineales bacterium
GCCAACATCACCGTCAGCCCGACACGCTCGCCGAGCACCTGGGTCACCGGCAGGTGCAGTCCAAAGGATTGACCAAAGTTGCCGCGCAGGACGATGTTTGAGATCCAATTAAAGTAGCGCACATGCCACGGACGGTCGAGGCCCAGCGTGTGGCGCAGGGATATGACATCCTCACTGGTGACAGTCACGCCGGCTGAGCGCAAATGCAGGGCGCGACGGTCGGCATAGTCGCCCGGCGGCAGCTCAATGGTGACAAAGACGATAAGCGATAGGGCCGCCAGCATGACAATCATTATGATGAAGCGCTGGATGACGAATTTTGCCACTTCGGACTCCTTCTTGGCGGTAGGTCCCTGACTGGTAGAAGGGGAGTCTACCAGTCAGGGGCTAGCCTCATTGTATAAGTCTTACATGGATTCCAGCTTTAGGCAGTAAGGCCAGGGTTCTGGCTTTCTTCCAACCAAGGTGTTCAAAGCTCTTATTGTACACGGTGCTGGCGCTTCATCCAAAAGCGCCAGCACATATTGAACAGAAAGAGGACGCAACGAAGGTTAATGCCTTATTGCGCGTCCTTGAAATACCACTGATCAGTCCGATAGGGATACGTGCGATAGTATTCGAACGCGTTGATCTTGAGTTGTGGCACATTTCCCAGCCGGCGGGAGACAATGGTCATCACAGGTGACGAGGTGATGGTGCCGATAATCATGCCGCGATCCACCTGAACCTGGGCAAGCTGCTGACCCAGGCTGATGTATTCATCGGTGCCCGGCAGGGTTGATTTCCACTGGTCTGTCATTTCCCATAGGGGTTTAATGTCATCGGGCGGTTCGATGCCCTGCTCGCCGTTGCTGTTTTGCCATTCGACCCACGGAGCGCCGAACAGCGGTTCAAGTGCGGCATCTCCGAAGGGCGGATAGAGCCGGAAGGGATTGGAGTAGAGCGGGGCTTCGGTTTCGAGACCGCTGTTGGTCACCTGAATATCATGATCATTATTGGCCGCCATCGCTCGATAGGCTTCCGTACTCATCTCTCTCAACTCGACCCTGACGCCAACAGCCTCCCAATATTCCTTTGCCAGCTCATGCAGCGCAGGATCGCCCCATTGGATGGCATAAAGCAGATTGATGAGCAGCGGTTGACCATCAGGTCGAAGCCGGAAACCGTCGGCACCTTTCTCCAGCCCGATCTCATCCAAAAGTGCGTTGGCGGTGTCCGGATCATACTCGATATCTTTGGTGAACCACTCGGGCTTCGCGAACGATACCGTCCGATGGACGGGGACGCCCTGAGTAGGCTCGCACAGGTCGAAACACAGAGCCTGGTTGATCTCAGCCCGGTTCAGCGCCAGTGACATGGCACGGTTCCAGCGCGGGTCAGAGAATAACTCTGCCAGGACTGGATCCTTATGCGTGGCATTGAACACATAGGTGCGTCCATTGCCGGCGCCTTCAGGCATTTGGATGTCATAGTTCCCCCTATCCTGGTTTTGCTGGAAGAGGGGCAGGCTGCCGATCTGCAGGGATTGGGCCTTATACTGGATCTCGCCGTTGATGATCTTCAGTTCAAAGATCTCGTTCTCCGCCGCGTATTGCTCTTCGATCTCATCGAAGTACGGCAGTTGCTGGCCGGCAGTGTCCACCTTGTAGTAGTACGGGTTGGCTGCAAAGAGCTGATGCTCGGGCGTCTCCTCAATTTTGATCCAGGCTTCCAGGTGAGGGATACCCAGGACATGGTCCGTATCCTCCCACTCGCCGAAGTACAAAGGTATGAGTCGCGCCTGCCATGAGTCAAAGCCTTCGGCCTTGGCTTCCTCGTCCGCATTCGGATTGTAGGTAAGGTGCATATCCTGCAGGTAATGTTTGGGAGCCCACAGGTGGGTAAAGGTGGTAGCCAGCAGCGTGGTGAAGGCAGGCGCCGGTGCGGCAAAACTGAATTTGACCGTCACATCGTCCACCGCCTCGACCTGCATCGGTTCGCCGCCATATACCCAGTAGCTGGGCACTGTCTGGAAAAGCTCCTCGTTGGTCATGATGTCTTCCCACCAGAAGAGGATGTCTTCAGTGGTAAAGGGCGCACCGTCTGACCACTTATGGCCCTGGCGCAATGTCACAGTGAGCTCGGTGTAATCGTCATTCCACTCGAATGACTTGGCCATGTTGGGGACAATGGTCTGCAAATCATCCAGGAACCGCACCAGGTTGACATGGCGCACACTGAGCCATTCCGAGTTGCCCGCCTCCGGGCCAACGGAAACCCCACTGAAGCGGCCGCCATACATGCCGATCTCATCGTAAGGCACTACCACCAGGGGATCTTCTGGCAGGCGCTCTTCGACCGGAGGCGCGTCGCTTGCTTGCAGGTGACCCGTTTCCACCAGCCGCTCATCGAATTCGGTGCGGCCTGTGAAGGTCATGGTGCAGTTGGCGGCAGCTTCAAACTCTGCCACCTCGTATTGCTGTGGCCAGGCTCCGGCTGCAACACCCTGCATATCTGCCATGGTAATTGCCGGACAGGCACCAGATCCGTCTGCCACAGAAGTGGCTTCAGGTTCAGTTGGAGCCGGTGCTTGTGTCGCCTCGGTTGCCTCGGTTGCTTCAGGAGCCTGCGTGGCAGTCGGTGCGGCGGGGGCACATGCCGCTATCACGACAGCAAAGATCGTGAACAACACAATCAGGGAATAGAATTTTTGGGTAGGCATCTCTCCTCCAGAGAATGAATTGTCAACAGGGATTCGAATCACACTTTCACGATTTTGTCCGGCTGTCCTCCCTTCTTTTGATCAATTCTCCTTCTTTTCCCACTCGCCATTTTTGTCTATACGCAGAAATGTCACGGAGCACCCAGCATGAACTTACTCTCCCGTCAGATGTAAAGCTAAAAACTTGTAATTCCATTGAGTAAATCCTGGGCATAATGCTCGCAAATTGACAAAAAGTTAACTAAATTTGTAAAAAGCGTTGACAGTCAAGGTTATATTTGCTATAGTTATCATGACAACTGACATCATAATCATCATATTAGCATCAGATAAGAGAAATGTCAACAATTAATTGCTCATTAAGCCATTCTAATTTCTCACGACCAGGTGTTAAATGCTTAGATCAGCGAAAGCCGAACGAAAAACGCTCACAGAGATAGCGCTGCAGGAGCTGCGCCAGGCTATAGTAGGTGGAACTTTTCGGCCTGGGAGTCAGCTGCCCACGGAAGCAGAATTATGCGAGGTGCTTGGTGTTTCTCGGACTGTTGTCCGGGAAGCTTTGCGAGTATTGGAAGATGACGGTTTTGTGGTCCGCCGTCACGGTGTGGGTACCTTTGTACGGAACCAACCCATCCTAAAAAACCTGAATGTCAACTTTGGCATTACTGAGATGATTGAATCCGCAGGACTCAAAGCGGGGACAAGCCATCTTGCACTCCAGAACGAAACAGCGGACCAGGAAAAGGCTGAACAATTGCGCGTGGCGATAGGGACACCGCTCGTCACGATTGAGCGCGTACGAACCGCAAATGGCCGGCCCGTGGTTTTTTCGATAGATACCCTGACGGAGACACTCATCCAACGAGCTGGCTTTGATCCGCAGCGCCTGCTCAGCGAGTCGATTTACAGCCTGCTGCAATCCTCCCTCGGACAAGTCATTGACTACGGAATTGCACGGCTCCTGCCGGTAGCATCTCCTGTTCATGTTGCAGAAAAACTACAACTTCCGCCCGATGCTTTGGCACTCTACATTTCTCAAACCGATTATTCTTCAAATGATGAACCTTTAGTGTACTCATGTGAGTACCACTTGCCGGACGCTTTTGATTTTGTGGTGTGGCGTCGTGGCCCAACGGAAGTACGTGCTTCATCAATCGATAGTGCCTCATGAACCCCATCACGTTCAGTACCCTCGCCTGTCCCCATTGGCCAATTGACCAGGTCATCGCGAAAGCCTCTGCGTTTGGTTACGACGGTATCGAATGGCGCGGAGGCACTGACGGGCATGTGCAACCGGACATGCCCGTCAGTGCCAGGACGCAGCTACGACAACAATGTTCTGATGCAGGTCTGACAGTACTTGCCGTTACAGCCTATACAACATTCGTCTTCGACTCCGCTGCTGAACGGCAAGCCAATATTGATGAACTGCACCGTTACGTTGATCTCGCCGCAGAAGTAGGTGCAAGTTACGTAAGGACGTTTTTGGGGGAGCTTCCTGAAGGTACGAAGCTTACACCCTCAACCTATAAAAATATATATGACTGCTTGCGTATTGCATCAGAGTATGCGCATTCTGCTGGCGTGAGAATTGCAGTCGAGCCGCACGATGACTTTGTTCGTTCGTCAACAATGGTGCCAATTTTGAGCCATGTCTACCATCCCTCCCTGAGGGTCATTTGGGATCTTGGCAACACATTTTCTGCGGGCGAAGAACCCGCCGAAAGTATTGTTCTATTGAGAGATCGCCTTGCTTATGTTCACATCAAAGACGGGCAGGGACAGGGACCGAACTGGCAGCTCTGCGCCGTGGGAAAGGGAGATGTGCCACTCGGGAAAGCCTTTGAATTATTGCAAGCCATTAATTTTCAGGGATCCTTGAGCGTTGAATGGGAATATGCCTGGCATCCGGAGCTGGATCCCCCGGAGATTGCTCTGCCTGCGGCGCTGCAAACCGTTCGAGAGTATTTGACTGCTGCGCAAAAGGAGCGTCTATGATCTCGGCTGCAGCCTCTGCACCTGGCTGGGGCGGTAATCCAGATTTCGTCGCGCGCCAGCGACTCCAACTTCTTACGGGCACGCCAGCCAAGTGCCATCACTTTTTCATTTCAAAGCGCACAGCTGTTTGCACAGATTGGGGTAAACAACTATGAAATTTGGATTTATCACAACGGAAGGCGGCACATATTTCAAGGAGGCCCTCGAAGAGGCCGTATACGGCGAAGAATTGGGCTTTGATTCTGTTTGGCTCGAGGAACATCACAGCATTCGCAATCACTACTGGCCGTCCCCGTTAATGGCGCTGGCCGGGATTGCTACAAGGACAAGCCGGGTCTTGCTCGGAACCGATATCGTCGTCCTGCCCTTTTACCATCCCGTGCGGGTCGCTGAAGATATGGCGATGTTGGATATGATCTCGGGCGGGCGCTCGATCTTTGGTGCCGCCATTGGGTATCGTCCACCGGAGTTCGAGCTGTATGATATCAACCTGGAGGACCGCGGCGCGCGTTACGTTGAGATGCTCAAAATCATTCGCGCGCTCTGGACGCAGGATCAGGTGGAGTTTAAGGGGCGCTTTTTTAATATCAAAGGCTGCATCGAGCCCAGACCGGCACGTCCGATTCCGATCTGGCTTGGCGGCTGGGGCGAACTGTCCCTGAGGCGGGCAGCAACCCTGGGGGATGCCTGGGTTCCAGGGCCTACGGCCAATCTGGAAAAACTATTGAGCGCACAGAAACAATACCACGCCTTTTTGTCTGATGCGGGAAAAAGGCCTGAGGACACATCCACTCCTCTCACCCGTGAAGTGGTGATCGCCGAAACACGGGAACGCGCCTGGGAACTTGCTGAAACGTATGTGATGGTGAATTATCGCGACGAATATGGCGGCGGCTGGAAACATCCCCTGATCGGCTCACAGGACCAGACTCCCGTCGCGCTTGAATCGCTGAGCAACGATCGCTTCATCGTCGGAGATCCTGACGACTGTATTTCGCAAATCCAACGATTTGTGGAAACATTTGGCGTAGACCATCTCATTTGCCGCCTGTATTTTGCAGGCATGCCGCACGATCACATCATGTCAGAACTCAGACTCCTGGCAAAGGAAGTATTTCCAGCGTTTCGATGAGCTTCCATGGATCATACTTTTCCAGCTCTCAATTTCGATCTGTCACCGCACACAGGCTGGACGCGCGCCCATTGGGTGCACATCCTGGCGCGCATGACCTTTGGTTATGCCCGGATCGCAGAGCGAAGCGGTTCGCCTGCTCGGGTGCTGTATCCCGACGACCGCCGCGGGCTGCCGGATTCAGTGGATGCGATCGAATCATTCGCCCGTATCGCTTCAGCATGGGGTGCATGGCTGCGCAACCCGGCAAACCCCGCCACCCTCAGATTTCACGATCACGTGATAAACCTGGAAGACCTTCTTCGACAGGGCTTGTTAGATGGTACCGACCCATCCAATTCCCATACCTATTGGGGAGACATCGGGCACCTCGACCAGCGGATTGTGGAGAGCGCGGACATCGCCGTAGCTCTATGGATGAGCCGAGAGCGCGTTTTCAACAAAATGTCAAAGGCTGAACAGGAACAGGTCATCACCTGGCTGGCACAAGTGGATGGCAAAGGCACCTATACAGATAACTGGATCCTGTTCACAGCGATGGCCCAGGCAGTGCGCCATCATCTTGGATTTGACTCTCCCCTGGACGACCTGGACAACCGCCTGATGCAAATCGATGAGTTCTACCGGGGCGATGGCTGGTATGTAGACGGCCCTGCGAATGAATTCGAACTGTATAACGCCTGGATGTTTGGCTGGCATTATCTCCTGTGGGCCTGGATCGATGGCGAGCGCCGCCCCGACCAGCGCCAGCGAGTCTTGCACCGAGGACGGTCATTTCTTAATAACTTCCTGTATTTCTTCGGCGCGAACGGTTCCTACCCTGCCTGGGGGCGGTCCATTGTGTATCGCTTTGCTGCACTTGCGCCCCTTGGAGTGGGTCACTTCTTAGAAATTGCGCCGGAGGAGCCGGGACTCCTCCGGCGCGTCTCCAGTGGATGCATACGCTATTTTTATGAGCGCGGGCTGTTTGATCCGAAAGATCATTTTGTGAGGCAGGGCTATCATGGCGATTTTCCGGCGGCAGGTGAAGGCTATATCTCGCCTGGCTCTCCATACTGGTGTTGCCATGGTCTGTTCGCGCTGACTTTCGATCAGGAAGACCCCTTTTGGACCGCCGTCGAGAGCCCCCTCCCCGTCGAACGCGAGAACTTTGAGCTGGTGCTGCCGAGCCCAGGATTGCTCCTCTCCGGGCGACGTGACACGGGACAAGTGCTTCTGCTCAACAGCCGCAGTGGACAGGAGCACGATGCACCGCGGCATAACTATACATCCAAGTATGGCAAGCTGGCATACAGTACCCATTTTCCATTTAACGTGATCCCCGTTCAAGCGTCATATTCCCCAGACGCGATGGTCTCACTCACCCGCGATAAACACACGTTTGCACATCGACTGCAAACTCGAAATGGTGAAGTGGCTCCTGGCTTCACCTGGTGCAAGTTCGATGAAGTGCTGGATGATGAATTGCAGCCCCTATGGGTCTCCATTCTCCTGTGGAGAGATGTACAGATCCGCTTGACCGTCATCCGCCCCACATTGCCTGTGATGGCGTTTGAAGCGCCGGGTTCGCTCGGTTGCGAAAAACCCGTCACCGTGACTCGCCGCTCTGATCCATCAGCAGGTTGGGAATATGCAGAAGCAGAAGGTCGCGCCATCGCCATTAAGCGTCTGATCGGTTATGACGCTCAACGAACCAGCTCTCCGTTCCTGGATCAATCCAATCTCAATCTGGCCTATCCCTATTCAGAACAACCCGTTATTTTTGAGACGCAGGCAAATGTGGCCGCGCGTTGTCTGGCCGCTGCATCACTCCTCCGCCCGGTTCCATTTGAGCCGGCAGCTGAGTTTCACGGGATTCACATCGAGGTGGAAAATCCCGAAATGTTCCGTGTGAGCCTGCCGGATGACAGGCTGGCGGTGGTAGCCCCCGGAGAAACCACCCCAAAACGGATTCGCATGAATGGAGTCGAGCTGGAGGGGGTCAGGATGCGTTACGCGCAGATGACAGCTGATTTGAATGATATTTACGGGCTGGGAGTAACACACATCACCGAAGTCGCCGGGTTTTCCAGTCCAGCCACGTTCCGTCTCCAGCGCTCAGCTACCGGCGCCGTCCGCGTGACCACTAATACCGGCATCTCCCTCACCGATAAATGGCTGGCCGGGGAGATCCGCTGCGTCGAGGTCCTCGACCTGGATCAACAATGGGTGGACGTAACGACTCGTTGTCTGAAGGGAGCCATACCGCAGCAAGTCGTACAGGAATGGTCGGACCGCAACCAGCGCACGCTGGTAGATTTTCGGATCAACTCATGAACCAGCCTCTGGATTTGACAGTCATGATGTATCACTACGTCCGCGATCCGAAGGATGCTGCAGAACAGGGCTCGGGTATATCGGGAATGCCAGTCCAGGCGTTCGAAACACAACTGGATGCTCTTTCCCGGCAGCACACGATGATCACGTGGTGGGATCTTCAAAGGGCATTACAGGAAAACAAGTCGCTGCCAGGTTCCGCATGCCTGTTGACCTTTGACGATGGTATCTGCGATCACTATCTCAATGTTTACAAAATTCTGCGCAGAAGAAATTTATCCGGCTTGTTTTTTGTCCTGGATCGCTCGCAGGACGATGGACTGGCCCTGGCACACAAAATTCATTTTCTGCTGGCAAAGTTGGGTCCCGGTGGCTTGCGTGAGGCGATCTGGGAAAAACTCGATCCAGTACTTCGTGAACAGTTCATGCAAGCCGAGAAACGCTATCAACTGAAATACCCGCCCACTGCCACGGATGGGCAAATCAATCTCCTTAAAGCAGTGCTCCAGCGTGAATTATCGGCCGGAGTGAATCCCCTACTGAGTGATTTGGTCGAGAGATATGTGGGCTCAGAGAATGAGATCGCACAATCCTATTATCTAAATACCGATCAAATTCTGGAAATGGCCGAGGGTGGAATGCACTTCGGAGGGCACAGCCGCAGCCATCCCTGGTTCGATTGGATCGATGCTGAAACGCGCACGGATGAGATACAGGCCTCGTCCGCCTGGCTCCAGGAGGTCGAGCCGGGTCCCTGGGCGTTTGCATACCCTTATGGAGGACTGTCTAACGATTCGCCCAGCCTGCTTAAAGTGCATGGTTTTGCTGCTGCTTTTACGACGCAGGCACAGCTTCGCCACCCGGATCCTTATTTCATCGGAAGACTGGATGGGGAGGAAATGGTACAGGATGGGAAGTTCCATGTCTGAAACCAGGTCACTCCGTTTTGGCATGATCGGTTGTGGAAGCGCGTCCCTGCCTGTCTGTGAAGCGATCAGCGCATTATCGAATACCGAGTTGGCTGCTGTCTACGACGTGAATCCGGATCTTGCACATGACCTCAGCGAGCGGTTTCAGGTTCCAAAGATGGAATCCCTTGATGAATTGTTGGCGAACCAGATTGTAGATGTGATTTATACGGCTGTCCCCCATTCCCTGCTGGCACCCCTCACGCGCAAAGTATTGGATGCCGGCAAACATGCCCTGACAGAAAAGCCCCTCGCGACGTCGCTGGAAGAGATCGATCAGTTGATCACTCTTGCCGCCCACCAACGGCTGGCGCTGGGCGTTTTCTATGAAATGCGCTATGCCCCCGCGCATGGACTGGCACGTGACTTAATTCGGGCAGGCACTATCGGGCGCGTGGTTGGCGTCCAGATCCAGACATTAATCGACAAGCCGCTGAGCTATTGGCAATCGGGATATGGTGGTCGTTCGGTCAATCCCTGGCGAGGCGTCAAAGCGCAGGCAGGAGGAGGTGTCGTATTGATGAACACCAGCCATCTCCTTGACGCGATTCTCTATATAACAGATTTAACAGTAACTAGCGTCTCGGGCGACATTGGAACGCTGAGCTCAAACGTCGAAGTGGAGGATCTGGCAGCGGCGACCCTGCGATTTAGCAATGGCGCCATCGGAAGCCTGATGGCCGGAGCCCATATCCATGGAGCACACAACGAAGAACGCTGCTGTATATATGGAACAGAAGGACAAATCCGTTTACCGGATCCGTATGGATCTGATCCACTTCAAGTGTATTTGAAACGGTCATGGGATGATATCCCGTCGGACCAGTGGTATTCATTTCCGAGCGAATCTGTTTCCGTCTACCAACTTGCACTTGAGAAATTTGCTCGAGCCGTGCAATCGGGAGGATGTATTCCTGTCGACGCACATGCTGCAAGACAGGTCCTGGCCGTCGTGCTTGCGATCTATCGATCCGCAGCCGAAAAGCGAACAATTTCGATTTCCTGATTGGAGGTAATGATGCAGGCGATTGACTTAAGAGGAATTATCCCGGCAATCGTGACGCCCATGACAAGCGAGGGTGATCTGGATCTACCGGCACTCCGTCGATACACCCAATGGCTCGTGGAACAGGGACCTGTCGCCCTGGCTGTCAATGTAGATACGGGTGAAGGTCCGCACCTGACGGCTGACGAGAAGCGCCAAACGTTAGAGACTGTCGCTGAAGTTGCAGCAGGCAGCTGTAAAGTGGTGGGCGGTGTTGCAGGTCCTTCCACAGCGCAGGGTGTTTCGAATGCGCGCGCTGCCCAGGCTGCCGGCGCTGACGCTCTTCTGATCTTCCCGATCCCGGCATTCCTGGGCCAGCCCCTCAATCCCGAAGTGCCGTATCGCTATCATGCCGCCATTGCAGAAGCTGTTGACCTGCCGCTGATTCTCTTTCAGCTCCAGCCGGCACTCGGAGGTGTACTCTTTACAACCGAAACCCTCCATAAGCTTATTACGATCCCATCCGTTGCAGCGATCAAAGAAGCATCCTTTGATGCCATGCGATTTTTGCAGGTCAAAGCCGCCCTGGATTCTGCCAGCCGGAGAATCACCTTCCTCACAGGCAACGATAACTTTATATGTGAGAGTTTTATTTTAGGTGCGGAAGGCGCACTCTTAGGCTTCAGCACAATAGGCACCCACGAGCAGGTCAGAATGCTGAAAGCGGTGCAACGCAGCGATTTCAACGAAGCCCGTGAACTCGGCTGCCGTCTCCAACCTCTGGCAGACGTGATTTTTGCTCCGCCTGTTACCGACTATCGGGCGCGCACCAAGGAAGCCTTGAAAATGCTGGGTATTCTGGAAAACACTACAGTCCGTCCGCCGCTCTTACCTGTCAGTGATAGTGAGCGGGACGTGATTCAACGAGCTCTTCAAACAGCTGGCTTACTGCGGTGACATCATCCAATTCCACTCTACTGAACAAGGTGTCTTATGTCCTTGCGTTTTGACCCTGGCGACCTCGATCGATTTAAGTCTGAGATCCGTACCATCCCAGGCTATCCTGCAGGTGAGGACCTGCCGATCCGGGATATGGTGTTCGAATCCGGTGCTCTCTGGCGTCTGCCGGATCTGCTCTTGAAGGCGGGCATCCAATACGATCAGCCGGTATCGGTGGTCATGGACCGGACCCCCATGAAGCGTGAGGGCAGAGATCTCAAGGAGCTGATCCTCGATATTCTGAGGAACACTGGCCGGCAGGTCGATATCATCTGGCTGGAACCGGATCACACAGGGCAGGTCCATACAGATTTCTCGCAGATCGATCGTGTCAAGGCGCGTTTGCAGCAAAACTCGTCGGTCATCTCAGTGGGTTCCGGGACGGTCACCGACATTGCCAAGCACGCCTGTCACCTTTACCAGCAGGAGCAAGGCATCCCCGCCCTACCCTTTGTTGTATACCAGACTGCAAACAGCGTCAGTGCTTATACGTCCAACATGGCTCCGACATTTGT
>DAIQBG010000054.1:0-11170 GCA_036781265.1 Anaerolineales bacterium
TTTCAATTTGTTCAGGCTGCATGTCCCAAACGATTCTGCGAATCTCGTCAAGTCCTTCCCGTGCGGCGTCTTCAGCTTGTTGAACTTCTGATTGGACTGCTTCCGGGTTGCTGTGTTTTGCAGCAGAGAGATGAATGATAATGGATGTGAAATGCTGGGCTAGTGTATCGTGAATATCACGGGCGAGGCGCTGCCGTTCAGTCAGTCGACCCGCTTCCCGTTCCACTTTCATTAAATTTGCCCGTGATTGTGTTAGGTCGTCAATAAGACGTTGGCGCTCTGTGCTTTGTTTTATGAGGGATGTGATAAAAGCACCGATGATCGTCGAGATGATCAGGAGACCTAAAATGATCATCAGGAGGAGAAGCCAGTGCTCAGTTGGATATAGCATGATATATAGGAAATAAAGGCCCAGGGTTTGAAAAAATGTAATTCCAGTTGCCCAGAGAATGGGGAAGCGGCTAAATACTAATGGAAGGAAGATCCCTATCAACAAAAGCGAATCAGCGGTCAGTGAGATCAAACCGCCCCAGATCGCCCATCCTGGAACCAGATAAAGCGCGCCGCGTTTGGGGTTCTCCCAAATGCGTAAGGTTGAAATGTTTACAAATGGGATGTACCACAAACCCAATAACGCAGAAAGAACAAGAAAGAACGAAAAGTTTCTGATTCTTGGATCACTATTGTATACAAATATGATGTTCAAGATAAGCAGGCCATAGGCAGAAAAGTGCCATACCCAATCCCATTGTTCCCACACCTCGGGGTTTTTGCTTTCTTTTAATGTCGTCACCACGGCATTATACCCTGCGATATCTGGCGGTGTTTGGTAAGGATACCGCAGGGTATCGTTTTGAACTTACTATAAAGCTCCAGGTGCAAGGAACATAAGCATTGTTGCAAAGGGTTCCGAAATGAGGACAACAAGGCTGTGCCCAAGAAGGACTGGAGTAAGACTGCGCCTGCCCCATAAGAACAATCCGCCCAGCAACAGTCCATAAACCACGCTAAAGACAAATGAAAAGACGTTGAAGCCCCAAATCGTGTGATAAAGTGCGAAGATCAAGGCAGGAACAACGAGCTGCACCCATTTTGATGAACCGATTCTATGCAATTGATTCATTATGAAGCTACGTGTAATTAGATCCTCAAGGAGAGCGCCGCCCGCCGCCAGCAATGCTGTCAGTATACGGAAGCCATTGATCTGGGTTATATTGGCATCCGGGTCAAATTGAAGGATGCTGGACAAGAATAGAAGCGCCCATACTATTCCTACTATTAATCCTGCGATGTTCGCGCCGAATCCAGAGGGTGCACCTAGTCCATGGGAGGTAAGAAATTCTCCAATAGACGTGCTCTTATTCATTCTATACACGACTGCCAGGATGATCAGAAAAGCTACCCAGAACCAAATTAGGACGCCGGTGATGGAGCCTTCAAGGGACAAGCGCTCCCTAAGCAAGTGTGGAAGCGGGCCGAAGTTCGGCCCAACCAGCACCAGCAATAAAAGCGTAACAATTGCGATCCTTCGCCAGACGGTGCTTTTTTCATTAGTTGCGGTCCCTCGCCAGACAGTACTTTTTTCATTACTTGTTGTGTTCATTTTCTTCCTTCCTCTTTGATAAATTGATTTTGATAAAGGAAGTGTAGAACACTTTTATTCGGGTGTCATCAAGAGCAAGGTGGATTTATTAATCAATCAAAAGTTGGATTAATTAGAGAAGTGCCCTTCGATAAGGTCCTTCCTTCATAGCTTCCATTGGTCTTCAATCAACCAACCTCGAAGACATCGGCTATTTTAACCATTGCTTGGCCGGAATTCCCACCTTAGCTTTTTACCCTATTTTGTCTCACAGAGCCTGAATCGAAACAGTCAGCGCGATGGCACAGCAGCAGTCCTGATTATGAGCTCTTATGGAATACAACTCTATCGTTCCAGGACAACTTCAACTCTCGACCCTTCGTTTCTTCTTGCAAGTTTTATCCACCTCCGGAAACGGGGAAGGTGGTTCGGAACAGATCCGGGCAGGGGCACTTACGAAGACATGCTGAAGAGCATGGTTCTTGTTTTCGGATTGCATAATAGTCTTAATGCACAGCCCGACCTCTGGTAATCAGGTATCGTTGCGGTTAGCGTTGATGAGCTCAGTCGAAATAATAGGGCACGCAGGGAAATTCCGCTCCGCCGGGCGTTTCGACCATCACAGGCCAATCCTTCTCGATGATTTCGTAGGTTCCCAGACGCTCCTCCACCTGCTGGAACGCAGCATCGGCCCGCCAGCGTGAAAAGTGAAATCCCTGCCATGGGATTCCTTCTTCATCCTGTTCACTCTCATGATTCTTGCAGGTTAAGGCTGCACCTACTTTATCCTTTACAGAAGGGGGCAGCCCATTAGACAGGTAGGCATCGACCAGCGGAGGGATGGCATCGTCGGAGAGGTCAAGGAAGTATTGGACATCCAGGTCGGCGCGACCGCGCGCAAATGCCTGATCGGTGGTGCTGCGGATTTCGCGTTGTATATTTTGGCGCACGATAAAGGCATCCACATTCAACAGATTCAGTGAAACGACAAAACCCAGCGCAGTCAGAACCATTACCAACCCAATGACACGCTCGCGGCGCAGTACTTCCGATAATACAACCGCCACCAGGAGCAACCCCAGCCAGATCATAAAGACATGGGTGTACGTTCGCAAGCGGGAGAAACCATAGGCAGCTTCGTAGAGCGTCAGCCGCTGGAATGCAGCGATCAGCATGACGATAAGCAGGCTCACCAGGCCTATGCCCAGCATGGAAAAGATGCGGCGCTTATTGTCTGTCTCCCGGCGCGTGATGGCACCCAGGCCCAACAGCAGGAGCAGACTAAAAAATGCAACGGTCACCAACTCGCCGAAACCTTTGCGGGCATATTCA
The DNA here is from genome assembly GCA_036781265.1 of Anaerolineales bacterium. GTDB lineage: Bacteria > Chloroflexota > Anaerolineae > Anaerolineales > Villigracilaceae > Defluviilinea. The sequence goes on from DAIQBG010000054.1 coordinate 2,915, forward strand.
GAATAGGTATAGCCTTCGACGCCGATATTGGTCTGTCCGCCGAAGAAATACTGGAATTGGATCACTACGAAGGCAATGAATAGCATCACTACACTGCTGAGAACGATCGCAGCCTCTGTAAAGCCGAGGAATGGAGAGAACCAGGACTTCTCTTCTAATCCTTGAGGGGATGTCTCTGCGGCGTGCAGGAACGTTCCTGCCAGAGCATATGCAAATATAAGGATGTATGCCAGCCTGAACATGTACTCAGTGAGATTTTCAATATTGAATAGCTCGATGAAGGCTTCAAACCGCTCGGCAAAAATGGGATCGGCGGAGGAGAGCAGTGCGGCAAAGATCGCCACGACCGGGAGAGCGATCACAACCCCGCGAATGAAGGGCCACAGCCGCGTCTGGCGCGTTTCCTTAGGAGCTGCCGTCTGGAGGCGGTTTCGAGAGATGAGCCCCAGCGGACGAAGAAGCACGCTGCCGAACAGTCGCAGGTACCCAAAAACATAATCGAGCACACTGTAATGAATCCACTTGCCATTCCCGTAGCTGAGCGCCAGGACCCCCATCAGGAAGAGGACCATCGTAATCGACAGGAACACGGTCAGGGGATCCTGACGCATGAAGGTCATGACAGCGAGGAAAGCGATGGGCAGCAACAACAGACCTGCTCGAGGCGAGAGCCGCTGCCCCTCGGAACGGAGCAGTAAGATCCCCGTGACCAGACAAAGAATCACAAAAATGGCAAAGTTGATTCCCGGCGGCTTTTGCCAGAACAGGAAATCGAACGCCCAGCCAAGCAGAATGACAATGGTCCAGAAGCGATAAGGATGAGTTTTCACACAGGCCTCCATGGATTTTTATCAAGCTTAAGCCTGTCAGTCTTGCGGAGTCTGTCAAAAGGTATCACATTTTGTCCGGATTTAGGCTGGATTACAGTTTTATAAGAGTCGAATTTCCCCCATTGACATCCGAAATGAAATATGCCATACTTCTGGCATTCTTCGGGGGCAAACAAATTGAACCGCCATCCTATAGAAAGGAGGAGGTGATGTCTCAAATGGATAGTAGCAATAAACCCAGCGCTGTGGCATCCCTCCTCAAGTAAGAAGGAAGCCACAGCGCCCCACTGGTGCCGTCCGAAAGGACGGCATCGTGGTTTTAATCTCGCCAGCGCTTACGGGATTACTCGTCCCCAAACGAAATCCCGATCCCGCGAGCCGTGACGACAGAGTCATGGTTGACATCTACCCGCTTGGGAATGACAATCGCCTCCTTCAGCGAAACATCCTTGATGCTGCCCCCCTGCAAAGAGACCATGCGATCGAATTTTCCCCCGGCTGCCAGGCGGACTGCTTCCGCACCGTAGCAAGTTGCCAGCCAGCGGTCAAAGGGCGTAGGCGACCCGCCGCGCTGAAGATGTCCCAGCACGGTGACGCGAGTTTCGAACCCCTGCTGCTCAACGTATTCCCCCACCACTTCGCCGATCCCACCCAGGCGAGGTGTATAGATCTCATCGCCGGTGCGGGAAAAGACCTGTTCACCTTCGAGAGGTTTGGCTCCTTCGGAAACGGCGACGATGCTGAACAACATGCCACGCTCGACGCGCTCGCGAACTTTGGCAACGACGGCTTCGAACTTGAATGGGATCTCAGGAATAAGGATCACATCGGAGCCGCCCGAAATTCCGGCATGCAAGGCAATAAAACCCGCATTTCGTCCCATCAGCTCCAGAACCATCACGCGATGATGCGCCTCGGCGGTCGTATGTAATCTGTCGATGGCTTCCGTCGCCGTGGTAACCGCGGTATCGAACCCAAACGTCGCTTCAGTGCCGCCAATATCGTTGTCTATGGTCTTCGGAACACCGATGATGGGCGCACCTTTCTGGTACAGCTCGTGAGCAATGTGAAGCGTTCCATCGCCGCCCAGGACGAGCAGCGCATCCATACGAAGCCGCTCGATGCCTTTAATAATCTCATCCGACACATCGATCACGACCTCTTTGCCATCCCGGATCACCTTGCGGGCGTAGGGGTTGCCGCGGTTGGCGGCGCCCAGGATCGTACCGCCGCGCGGCAAAAGTCCGCGCACTTCCTGGATGCCGAGGGGGACGACTCCCTGGTCCTCGATAAAACCATCGTACCCATCGCGAATACCAATCACTTCACAGTCATATTCGTAGACCGCCGTCTTCACGACTGCACGGATCACTGCATTTAGTCCGGGTGCATCGCCCCCGCCCGTCAAAACTCCAATTCGCTTCATACACTGCTCCCACAAAAAGTCTTGAGTCCGTTTTCAACAGCTCGCTTTCGCCAAATACTCCAGCCGGATCAGCATGAACAAGGCTTCTTAATTTCAATCATACCTTAATCCCACAACGTTTCTTGCACGCAATCGTATATCCCCATATAATGAACGCAATGGAAAAAGCGTCTACGCAGCAGCACACGTTGAAATGGACCCGGATTGGGATCCCGGTTGCAGCAATCCTGATCTTTGGGATCTGGTTGAGCTTTACACCGCCCGGTCTACTCGGGAAGGCAGACGCAATCGGTTACGCGATCTGCCATCGGATCGACGAGCGTTCCTTCCAGATCCACGACCGTCAACTGCCTCTGTGCGCACGTTGTACCGGCGAGTTTTACGCAGCTGGAATTTCACTGCTCTTTTACAGCCTGTTCAGTCCCAGAAAGAGCGGCATGCCCGGCTGGAAGCTAGGCGCCCCTCTGCTCTTCTTCCTGGCTGCGTTTGCGATCGATGGAAGCAACTCGTATCTCTATTTGATGAAACAGACCACCGGCGGCAGCCTGGACAATATCCCTAATTTGTATGTACCGAATAATACGCTGCGTCTCTTCACAGGGAGCGGGATGGGGATTGCGCTGGCTTCCGTCCTTTACCCGGCTTTTAATCAAAGTGTCTGGAAATCTTCCGACCCGGACCGCGCGCTAGACTGGAAAAAACTTGGCATTCTCGTCGGGATCGTGCTGTTGATTAATTTGGCGGTCCTTACCGAAAACCCTGTGGTTCTTTACCCGATCGGCATTGCCAGTGTTCTGGGCGTGCTGGCTTTGCTGATCCTGGTCTTCAGTATGGTCTGGCTCCTGATCATGCGGCAGGAAAACGAGTTTGCGTCGTTGAAGCAAATGTGGATGGCATTTCTTGGAGGCGCCACGCTTGCCTTCCTGCTGATTGGCATGGTGGACCTGCTACGATTCACGCTTACCGGTACCTGGGGAGGTTTTCCCCTGGGTTGATTTGTATCTTTCGCACGGAGTGCCTCGTGGGGCTGGACCATTGTACAGCGGCCGCTTCCGCTCCTTGCGATTCGATTTGGAGAAACTATGGATCTATTGACCGGCATATTTACCGCATTCGGCCTGTCGGCATCCGCCGGACTGAACGCTTATATCCCGCTGCTGATCGTGGGGCTACTGGCGCGTTATACAGATCTGATCAACCTCAGCCAACCCTGGGATACGCTGGCTCATCCAGGCATCATCCTGATGCTCTGTGTGCTGGTAATCATCGAGATGCTAGCGGACAAGCTCCCGGCAGTCAACCATGTCAACGACCTCATCCAGACCCTGATCCGTCCGGCCGCGGGGGCAATCGCCTTTGCAGCCAGCGCAAACGTCATCACAGAAATCAGTCCTGTGCTGGCGCTTGCATCGGGATTGCTTGTGGCCGGAACGGTGCACGTCGCTAAAGCTGGGGCTGTACGCCCCGTGGTCACGGCGACAACCGGCGGCGCGGGAAATATCCCGGTCTCGATCGCCGAGGATGTGGTCTCTATGGTTCTGTCCTTCCTGGCGATTGTGCTGCCGGTACTGGTGGGCACACTTCTGATCATCACCGTGGCGTTTATCATCTACTGGATGTACCGGCGCGCCAACCGGCATACGACCTGATATAATCCAGGCATTCCAGCACGTTATTCTGTCATTATCTGGAGGAAAACATGGAAACACCACCGCTCACTCCCGGCCCCGAGGGGCCCAGAAGATCCAATACCCCGATGGTCATTGCCGCTGTCGCAGCTGTGCTGTTATGCTGTTGCTGCCTCGGGCTCGTCCTGCTCTGGCAGTATGGGGATGCTATCCTGCAAAGCCTTCAATTCTAGTAGCCCCATTAATAAAAACCTCCGGGTTAGACCGGAGGTTTTTGATTTAAGAACATGTCTTTTAGTTCCTGCAAGCCGTGCAATGCTGCCGCCCTGGACTCTTCACTCAGCGCCAGCGCTTCGAACTCATCTTCATCGAGTACCGTCTGGGAGCCGTCCACAGACACCCACAGATCCAACGCGAGATCCACATAGAAGATCACGCCATCGTCGAGCACAGCCGGCATGCCGATGTTGCAATACCAGCCCTTTAGCTCCCTGTCATCCCGATCATGGACCGCAAAAATGTTATACCAGCGGTCCGTGTAATAGGTCTCAATAAAACGGTCACCGGTTTTGAATACGACGCCTATGAACGCTAAGTCGGCGCGGTCGAAGAAAGCTTCTAGCACAATGGAATGCTCGTCACGCGTAAGCAAAGTACCATCATATTGGTAGGTCACTTCGCCGGCCGGGTTCTTCTTCTGAACTTTGATTTTCATGCCAGACATTCTACCTTAACCGGCACCTCGAGCCTATCCCCCACTCCCGGCGCATTCTTCAGATAAGTATAGAGTCCATTATCGAGCGTGACCTTATACCTGCCCTGCTGAAACAGGACATCTGAAACCGTGCTACGTACACGATTGGCACCGTCTCGACTGCGCTTTTCTTCCGGGTCGTTATGCTCATCATCGTCTTCCAGCGGACGGGCCAGAAGGTGAACCGTATCTCCTGTTTGATGCTCATGCTTGCACTGAACGGAAAAAACTCCAAGAGCACTTTCCACTTTCCATGTTCCATCTGCCCTGCCTTTCACTTCTCCTTTTGCGATATTCCCTAGCCCGAGAAAGCTCGCCACATAGGGAGACCCGGGATCGGACCACACGTCGGCGGGCTTGCCTTCGCGAACAATTCCGGCATTATGCAGGATCAGGATCCTGTCACCTACGGCAAAAGCTTCCTCCTGGTCATGGGTTACATAAATTGCCGGGATGTTCGTGCTGTGCAAAATAGCGCGCAGCTCGCCCAGCAAATCCTCCCGCAGCGTTCGGTCCAGGGCACCGAGCGGCTCGTCGAACATCAGCAGGCGCGGGCGGATCGCCAGTGCCCGGGCCAGGGCAACGCGCTGCTGCTCGCCGCCGGATAAGTCGGTCACCTGACGATTTGCAAACCCACTTAGATTCACAAGATCCAGAGAGTTGGCTACACGCTCCTGAATTTGATCCGGCTGCAGACGCCGCATCTTAAGACCAAAGGCGACGTTATGGTGGACATCGAGGTGCGGAAAGAGGGCATAGTCCTGAAAGACTAGCCCGAAGTCCCGGAGGTGTGCAGGCGTGGAGGTGAGGTCCAACCCATCAAACGAGATCCGGCCAGAGTCCGCGGACTCGAGACCCGCGATGATGCGCAGGAGCGTCGATTTGCCGCTGCCTGAGGCGCCAAGCAGGCAGACTGTCTCCCCTGCCTCTACCTGAAAAGAAATATCTTGCAGGATCGATTTTCCGTCGTAGGATTTTGCGATGTTTTGGACTACCAGCATTAGAATTCTCCGGAGCCGGGGAGGCGAAATTTCTCAATGAGCAAAATGCTCACCAGCGTAAGGAGCATGAGGAATGTCGCCATTGCCATCGCCTGACCATAGTTCAGTCCCCCGGGTTGCGAGAGGAAACGCTCGATCGCAACGGGGATCGTGGGATATTCCGGGCGGGAGATCAATAGCGTAGCGCCGAATTCACCCAGTGAGACCGTAAAGGCAAAGATGGCTGCCGACAGAGTGGCACGGCGAAGGATCGGCAGGTCAATATTCTTGCGGACCTCCAGCGGGGAAGCGCCCAGCGAGGCTGCCGCCTGCCGTAATCTTTCCGGAATGGAAGCGATCGCGGGTTGTAAAGCACGGATGACAAACGGAAGCGCAACCAGTGTGTGCGCCAAGGGGACGAGCCAGGGTGAGGTCAGCCAGGCGCCGTACGAAATGATAAAACCTAGCCCGAGCATAACCGCCGACGAGCCAAGTGGGAGAATGATCAGCGGGTCGAGGACCTTTTCCAGGCGGGAAGGTTTTGCCAGTGCAAAGGCAGCCGGAAACCCGAGCAAGAGAGAGAGAGCCACCGTCCCGGCGGCATAGCCCAGCGAATTGGCAGCCGCCTGGATCGGAGGGACGTAGAAGACAGAGCCGCGCCGGTTCACGAATAGCTCGCGATAATAGTCTGCTGTGAAACCATACTGCACCTCGCCGCGCTGCCCCCGATCTGCTTCGAGGCGGGTCAGCGAGCGAAACGGGAGAGCAGCCAGAGGCAATAAAAAGAAAGAGGTGAGAAGAATCACAAAAGTGGTGATCATGGCTTTTTCGCGGAAGGCTTTGGGCTTGCGGACATTTGATCGAGCCGAACGCGGCGCGATCTGAACCCTGGAGCGCGTTGCAACTCGCGTATAGAGGAGCGAAATGGTCAGGGTGCAGAGCAATTGAATAATGGCAAGCAGGGCCGCCAGTGGCAGGTTCGGCAGCCTGAGCACCCGCAGGTAAATCTCCACTTCAAGGGTCGCAAATTGCGGCCCGCCCAGCAACAGGATCACGCCAAAGCTGGTGAAGTTAAAGAGAAACACAAGCAACGACGAAGACAGAATTGCCGGGCGCACAATCGGCAAGAGCACATTCCACCAGACGCGGAGAGGAGTCGCGCCAAGAGAACGCGCAGCAGCCTCGAGCCGTGGATCGAGGCTGGAGAGGGCATTCCCTACGACGCGGATGATGATTGTAGTATTGTAAAAGACATGGGCGGTGAGAATAGCGATGAGCGTGCCGGTGAACTGGAAGGTAAGAAAGGGAAGCAAATTCTGTACCAAGCCGCGTGGCCCAAGCAAGCCGCTAAACCCTGCTGCGACGACGACGGTCGGCAGCATGAATGGAACGGCTGTCAGCGCGCGCAGGATTGACTTCCCGGGAAATTCATAGCGCGCGAAGAGATAAGCGGCGGGAAGACCGGCGATCAGGCTAAGGAGCGTGGAAAGTGCAGCCTGATAAAAGGTAAAAGATAGGACTTCCAGCGTTCGCTGAAGATTGGCGGATGTGAAGGTTTGGTAATCAAAGGTCAGAGCGAGGATGCGGGAAAGCGGATAGAAGAAAGCCAGCGTCAGAAAGGCGAGAGGCAGAATCCAGAGAGCAAGCCGCCCAGACGACGGAAGGACAGAGATACCCAATTTTTTGTTTTGAGACTCCGTCCTCCCCGCGCCTCCATGGCGAATGGGCTGGCTCACGATTACTCCAGCACCGTTTCTGTCCAGGCTTCGATCCAGGCATCGCGGTTGGCGGCGATCTCCTCAGGAGGGAGGGAAGCAGCCTGCTCAGGCGCCTGCGCATACCGCGTAAACGCATCAGGCAAAGTCGCCTCCGGGTGTACCGGATAGACGAACATCTGCAGCGGGACATCCTCCTGGAACTGTGGACTCAACATAAAGTCCACGAATTTCTCGGCGAGGGCGCGGTTTTGTGTTCCCTTGAGGATACCGACGAATTCAATCTGGCGGAAACAGGTATCAGGACCAAGGATAGAAGCGGTAGGAGCCTCATCCAGGGGAGGCTCCGCAAAGATCACTTCGGCGGCTGGCGAGCTGCCATACGAAACGACCATAGGCTGCGGCCCACGCCCGGAAGAGCCACTGAAGTTGTTGTAGTATGCCGTCTCCCAGCCATCCACAACCACCACATCATTGTCACGCAATGCCTGCCAGTACTCGGTAAATGAATCACCAAAGTGAGCAACTGTGGCTAGCAAGAATGCCAGCCCCGTGGAAGAGGTAGCAGGGTTCTCGACGACCAGCAACCCCGCGTATTCCGGCTTGGTCAGGTCTTCGAGGCTCTGCGGCACCGCCAGGTCGTTTTCGGCAAAGTAGGCTTTGTCGTAGTTGATGCAAACATCGCCATAGTCCACGGGCAGCGCGCGGCTGGATTCGTCAAGCTGGTACTGATCGGGGATTTCGTCCAGCAGCGGTGATTCATAAGGCTCGAAGATATCTTCTTGAAGAGCCCGCGAGAGAAACGTATTGTCCACGCCGAAGAGCAGGTCGGCAAGCGGCGCATCCCTGGTAAGAATCGCCCGGTTCAACACCGAGCCCGCATCTCCACTTTGCAGAAAGACAACCTCTGCGTCGTTGGCTTC
>DAIQBG010000055.1:0-10488 GCA_036781265.1 Anaerolineales bacterium
GCTCAGAATGACATTTTTGAGATAACTTATAGAATATATGTGCTAAAATAGCGGGACAGCCAGACTTTTCTCCAACCATCGGGATAACAAATCACTTGCTGTGAGTGCAACTCTCAGACAGGAGACGGCGATTCCTATGACTCCGATAACCATCTCAGCACGAACCGCGCGGCGCTTTATCCTCGGTAAACAGGGATTATGGCCCGGCCGCCGCTGGAAGAGCAAAACAGGGACCGCGAAGGCGATCCGTGCCTGTGAGGCGGTGCAGCTCGATCCGCTCAATATCTTCGCCCGCAGCCAGGATATCGTGCTGCATAGCCGCGTGCTTGAGCACAAACCGGAATATCTTTACCAGGTGGCGTATGAAGAGCGCCAGTTTTTCGATTATGGGGGTTGGCTGGCGATGTACCCCATGCAGGATCTGCCTTACTTTCGTTACCACATGCAGAATCGCGCTCAGAATGAATATGTGAAGTATTACGTGCCGGGTGAGCATCAGCTGCTCCTCGAACAGGTCCGCACTGAGATCCGAGCAAAGGGTCCCCTCGGGAACCGTCATTTCAACGGCAAGCGCCTGGCAACCCAGAGCTACCGCGGACGTAAGGAAACCTCCGTGGCGTTGTTCGACATGTGGCTATCGGGAGAGTTGATGATCCATCACCGGGAGGGCTTTGAGCGTCTTTACGATTTCCGCGAGAACATCGCACCGAAGGAATATGATTATGTGGCGGGCGAAAGAGAAGCCGAAGAATTTTTCGCCCGCAAAGCTATCTCTTTTCATGGCTTGTTACGCGAGCCAGGATTGAAAATTAGCCTGGAATATGATATGCGCCGCAAGTACGGGCGCGACGGGGTCCGTCAAAAACTCGCAGAGTGGATTGAGTCAGGGGTGTTCAAGCGAGTCCGGGTCGAGGGTGGGCGTGAAACGTTTCTCGTCCGGGCAGAGGATGTCTCGATCCTCTCCTCGCTCGAAAAGGGAAAAATCCCCAGGGGCTGGAAACCGAAGGAAACGTCCACACTCGAGGAAGTCACCTTCCTCTCACCGCTGGATATCGTCAGCGCCCGGGGGCGGGCAAAGAAGCTGTTCGATTTTGAATATATCTGGGAGGTGTATACGCCTGCCCCCAAACGCCGCTGGGGATACTATGTGCTACCAATCCTGTATGGCGACGACCTTGTCGCACGCCTCGATCCAAAGCTCGACCGAAAAACGATGACCCTCGAGATCCTGGGCTTCTGGCATGAAGACGATGCGCCCGTAAAAGATGCCCAGTTTGCGGACGCGCTGGCGAAGGGCCTGATCCGGTTTGCGAAGTTTCTGGAGGCGAAGAAAGTGCTCACAGATTCGATACAACCGGCCGCTTTGCGGAAAGCAGTGCAAAGACAGTTGAAAGCTGCCCTTGCATAATTATTTCTGAGATCCGCGGATTGATCATAGCCCGAGTGCACTGGAAATGACTCCCACAATAAGGATCATCACGATTGCAGCAACGATTGTGCCGCATCCCCATCCCGCAGAGACACGCCAGCCCTGGCGGCTAGTGATCCCCGGCTCCAGCCTGCGAACGTGGCGGACAGCCTGCCAGCCCGCCAGCATCCCGGTCAGGAACCACGCTGCAGTGACGAGAAGCACAAACACGATGGCCATCAGAATCAATAAGCCTATGGCTTCGCCGATCGCGCTCCCGATGATCGCACCCACACATTCGCCTAGCCCCTGCGGTGACCATTAGCCATGTAATCAAGCCGGAGATGATCATTCCCAGCGGCCCGCCCGCTAATACCCCAGATTCGAATGGTTGGAGACATATGTTTCCACGAGATGCTGGGTGCATTTGGGCGTATCGCCAGCATTGTGAAAAAGCCTGCCAGCAACCCGCCCACAAACCCGCCGATTCCACCGCTGATCAGCATAAGAGCAAAACCAAGGATGTCGTTACGTTCGAGTCCGTCCTGGCTCGCCGCCAGGAAGATTAGAAACACGAGCACCGCAACCCAGAAGACCAGCCAGCCCATGCTCCACGCAAACGCCCAGCCGGGGATCTTGCTGAACACAACGCTCAGGCCGCGCCGGATCGGTTCACGTAGAAACGGACGTTCGCCTGTGGCTCTCCCTGCTTCAGCCTCGATCAGTCCGTCCACAAGTTTTCGAAAATTATCCGTGTAACTCCCGGAACGGAGATCAAGGGTTTGAACGTCTTTGACGAGTGTTTCAAATTCCTCTCGCCATTTCGCCGGTCGAGAGACCACAGGAAAGATCGTCTTGCCCAGTTCCAAGGCCTTGTTGAGCTCTTCACGTACATAACGAGACTCCATCGCATCCGGCGAAAGTACCAGGAGAAAGGCTGTGCACTCCCGAATGCCATCCATGATCTCATCATGCCAGCGCTGTCCGAGCTGGATCGTGGATTGGTTCGAACCACACGCCAGCCACCTGTGCGTTCAAGTCAGATGCCAGGCGTGTCACAAATTCCTGATCGCGGCGGGAGTAGGAGATGAAGATCTCTCTGGACATAGTCCCATCCTCTTTTAACAAAGTTCTTTTACCATTCTATGACGAGACCTCCGAAGGAAAATATCCCTCGGAGGTCTCTCTTACGCATGCCTGATTGCCACGTACGGCTTATGCCGTCTCGAGATAGCGCTCAATCTCATAATCGGTCACGTGGATGCGGTACTCGTCCCATTCTTCCCACTTGGCGCGGGTGAATGCCTCGTAGGCAGCCGGACCAAGGGCGTCGACGAGAACCTTGTCCTTGGCGAGCTCTGTCAGGGCTTCCGCGAGGGAGCCTGGCAGCTCACCGACGCCCATCTTCTTGCGTTCCCTGGCATCCAGGTGATACAGGTTGACATTGTTCAACGGCTTGGGCGGGGTCAGGTTGTTGTCAATGCCATCCAGGGCTGCGGCGAGCATGCCGGCGAACGCCAGATAGGGGTTCGAAGACGGATCGGGGAAGCGCAGCTCGGCGCGCATGGATTTATTGCGACCCTCGGTGTAGCGTGGGATGCGGATCAGCGCCGAGCGGTTTTGCTGCGCCCAGCCAATGTAGACCGGCGCTTCATAACCCGGCACCAGCCGCTTATAGGAATTGACGGTCGGCGCGACCAGCGCAGCCAGCCCTCGGGCGTGCTTGAGCTGCCCGGCGATAAACGAATACGCACATGCCGAAATGTGGGATTCCTCGTTCTCTTCGAAGAAGAGATTGTTGCCATCGTTGTCGAAAAGGCTCTGGTGGCAGTGCATGCCGGAGCCATTGATGCCAAAGACAGGCTTGGGCATAAACGAGGCCGTCAGCCCGTGCTGGGCGGCGATAGCCTTGACCGTGTATTTCAGGGTCAGCACATTGTCGGCTGCTCGAACGGCATCCGCGAAGCGGAAGTCGATCTCATGCTGGCCGAGCGCCACCTCATGATGTCCCACTTCTACTTCCAGCCCCATCGAGCGCAGGGCGTCCATTAACTCCGTCCGCACACGTACGGCTTCGTCGAAGGCTGAGAAATCAAAGTAGCCACCTACGTCGTGCGGCACCGGATGAACGCCATGACCATTCCCGCCCGCTTTGAAGAGGAAGAATTCGGGCTCGGGTCCAATGTTATAGGTCCAGCCGCGCTCGGTGACTCTGGCGATCATGCGCTTCAGCACACCACGCGGGTCGCCTTCGAAGGGCTGGCCGTCTGGCATAAAGATATCGCAGAAGATGCGCGCCCGGCGCCGTTCCACCGACGTCCAGGGCAGGACGGCATAGGTATCGGGATCGAGCCGCAGGCGCATATCGCTCTCTTGAATGCGGGCGAACCCCTCCACCGACGAGCCATCGAACCAGACGCCGTCCTCGAGTGCGCCCTCCAGCCCGCTGATGGGCATGTCCACGCTCTTGACGGAGCCGGTCACGTCCGTAAACTGCAATGAAACAAACTTGACCCCATCTTCTTTGACTTGCTTGATAAGTTCTTTTGCGTCCATTTTTTCTCCTTGAGGTTGTGATCGAATTTCCAACTGCGCAATGCAGGCAACGGATTAAATAGGGGGTGAAAGTTTAGTCATCGCCGTCCGGGACGGCCTGCAGCGGTTCCGTCTTGACTTTGACCTGAGCCTGGCGTGCCGTATTGATCAGCACGACCGAGCCAATAATGATCGCCGCGGCGATTAGGATGCGCCCGTTTAGCGGCTCGTCTGCAAACCAGTTACCCAGCAGCACCGCCACAACCGGGTTGACATATGCATATGTCGATGTCAACGAGACCGGCGCATTGTGTAACAGCCAACCGTACGACACGAACCCAATCAGCGAGCCGAACGTAATCAGGTAAATGAGAGCCAGCCAGGAGCGCATCGAGACCTGTCCAGGGTCGAAGCCGCCCAGTTCACCTTTGACGAGGCTGACCAATAAGAGTGACACTGCGCCTGTGAGCATTTGCATCCCCGTCGAAAGTAGCGTGGATTTTGGCATATCCGCCCCTCTGGCATAGATCGACCCCATAGACCAGAACAGGGGAGCAAAGAGCAAAAGGATCACGCCAAACGGATCGAAACGCGCAGTGGAGCCCGTGATCTCAGCCGGTCCTACCAGAATGAAAACGCCCGCAAACCCGATTATCAGTCCGAGAATCGCTTGCCACGATGGCTTTGTGCCGCCGGCGCGCATCGCTTCGAACAGCACAAGCCAGAACGGAGAGGTCGTGATGATAAGCGCGGCGATTCCCGAGGGGACGGTTTGCTCTGCCCACGCCACCAGCCCATTGCCGCCGAGCAGCAGCGCCGTGCCCACGATCGCCGTAGATTTCCAGTGGCTGCCGGTCGGCGCCGGGTCACCTGCCAGGCGGCGCCAGGCATACAGGATCGCGCCGGAGATCAGGAAGCGCAGGGACGCGTGCATAAAGGGTGGGATGGTCTCGACCGCGAAGCGGATCGCCAGATACGTCGAGCCCCAGACGATGTACAGTGCCAGTAATGCAATCCAGACTTTCGTTTTCATTTAATTCCTTTTTGCCGCTCAATCAGAGAGACAGAATAGGGCCTGTAATCTTTCTCCGTGTCTCAGCCTGTCAATAGGTCATCAAGCTTGAACGCTTGCAAACTCTCTTGCCAGGAGCGCCTTCTTTCGCAGCGCTCCGTAGCGATAATTGCCAAACTCGCCAGCCTTGCGGATCACGCGGTGGCAGGGGATCAGCACCGCAATCGGATTATGCCCGACGGCTGTGCCCACCGCCCGGGTCGCGCCGGGATTGCCTATCTTCGATGCGATCCCGGCGTAAGTGGTCACTTCACCAGCAGGGATCTGCAGCAGCGCTTCCCAGACCTTCAACTGAAAATTCGTGCCCCGCAAGTGTACATGCAACGGTTTGCCGCGATTGCTATATCGCAAGTCAAAGATCGGCTCGATCAATGAAACCGTCGACCGGTAATCCTCGATCATCGTTGCCTGCTCCCAATCCGAAACAAGGGCATCGATGGCTTCACCTTCACTGCTCTGTACAAAGCCCAGGTGACAGATGCCACGCTCGGTGGTCGCGATCAGGCATTTGCCAAAAGGTGTCGGATGAATCCCATAGCGGATCGTTACGCCAGCGCCGCGCGATTTATACTCGCCCGGTGTCACGGCTTCGGTCGTGATGAACAAGTCGTGCAGGCGACCCAGGCTGGAAAGCCCGACTTGATGAGTGGTCTCCAGCAAATTCTCCGATCGGACCAGCCACTCTTTCGCTCTTTCCTTGGTCAGGAATTGCAGGAAGCGCTTCGGGCTGACTCCTGCCCACCGGGTAAAGAGTCTTTGAAAATGGTACTCGCTCAAACCCATTTCGGAGGCAATTTTGGCCAGCTCGGGCTGCTCTCTATAATGGTTTTCAAGGTACACAATTGCCTGCTCGATGCGCAGGTAATCTTCCGATTGCTGTTTTAGGTCCATTTGAATGTTCATAGGGGCTCCTTTCCATTGTATTCTATGAACATGACTCATTCTTGACGACCCGATTCTTGCTCTGTTTTGAATCCCGGTGGTTGAGTAAGGCTGAGCGTTTCTATCAGCCTATATTGAAACCACCGAATGGCAAGTCCTCTGTCGATTGCTGGTTTCGATATGCTCGCAAAGAACACTCCCTACTCAACCAGCGTTTTCACAAAAACAAAAAGGCATGCCCGGGGGCATGCCTTAAACAATAGCCTCGCTATTAAATAAAACAGCCCTTCCATAAACTCACACCAAACACACAAAACCGGTGTCTGGCTCACCACGTCTGTCTTGTCCCGGCCGTTGCCGACCGGTTTTCGACCCGAGCAACAGAGTTGTTTCGCCCACAGGTGGGGCGCCAGTTGCTCCTGACGTTTCTTTCGGAAGGGAGAAAGGAGTCTGTGACAAACTCCAGAGGCATCCGCTGATCAAATCCGATTTTTCTCCGGCGCTTGTTTGCCAGAGTTAGCGCCCCGTTCGCACGGGGGAACCTCCACCTCGTGATCCCAACGGTGGTTGAGTAGGCGGTATTCTTTCCGCCATATCGAAACCACGGGACCCAGCCGCTATCATCTCCACTATTCAATTGTCAACCTGCTCACAATGGCGGCGATTGTACACTCGCCGCAGGGCTTCGTCAAGCCCGAAAATGGTGATTGTAATTTCGGTCGATTCTGGATAATATTCAATCAATTGATTATTCACTTCATTATTCCTCGAGGGTATCATGCACACCGAACACACCATTTCAGATTATGTGAATGTCGTCAAACAGGGGATTGCAAAAAACTTCAAAAGTGAACGACCCAAAAAAGTGATCGTTGTCGGAGCGGGCCTTGCTGGATTATCGGCGGCTTACGAATTGCTGCAGGCAGGGCATGAGCCACTGGTGTTGGAGGCGCAGCACCGCGTCGGCGGTCGCATCTATACGATGCGTGATCCGTTCGCCCGTGGTCTGTACGGCGAAGCGGGCGCCATGCGGATCCCGCGCTCGCATGAGCTGAGCATGGCTTACATTGACAAGTTTGGGTTGCAGACCTGTGAATTTGTCATGGGAAACCCACAGGCGCATGTCTATGTCGGCGGGGTCAAGCGGCGGCTGGCGGAAGTGCAGGCAAACCCGGAGCTGCTGGGATTCGAGGTTTCAGACGTGGAAAAGGGCAAGCTCTCCGGCTTTTACTGGGAGCAGACCATCCGCCCGCTGGTGGAAAAGATCGAGCAGGAAGGCGAGGCGGGCTGGGAGCAGATCTATACCGAGTACGATCAATATTCCGTCCGAGAGTTTCTGGAGCTTAAGGGCTGGTCGGAAGGCATGATCGAGATGTTTGGTTTGCTCAACAACCAGGAAGCCATGATGAACTCGTCGTTCCTTGAGCTGTTTCGCGAGGATGGCGGCAACTATTATTCGGACATGTGCCAGATCGCCGGCGGTGCCGATAACCTGCCCTGCGCGTTCCTCCCGGCGCTCGGACCGCGCATCCGCTACGGCGCCAGGATGGTTGCCATCGACCAGACTCCCGAGGAGGTGATCGTCCACTACCAGACCCGCGTCGGCCGTTTCACTGCTCGCGGCGACTATGCGATCCTCACTGTGCCTTTCCCTGTACTGCGTCATGTAGAGGTCTTGAAGCCGTTCTCACGCGCCAAACAGCGCGCCATCCGCCAGCTGCATTACGACGCCTCTGCCAAAATCTTCTTCCAGACGCGCCGCCGCTTCTGGGAGGAAGATGATGGCATTTACGGGGGCGGAACTGTCACGGATTTAGCCATCCGCAATCTCTATTACACCGATTACGGCAAGGAGACCGGACGCGGCATCCTCCTCGCCAGCTATACATGGTCTGAAGATGCTCAGCGCTGGGGCTCACTTCTTCCGCATGAGCGCATCGAACAGGCGATCGAGAATGTCGCCATGATCCACCCGCAGATCCGGGAGGAATTCGAAACGGGAGCCTCACACATGTGGCACGACGACCCGTATGCAGGCGGTGCCTTTGCGCTATTTGACCCGGGTCAGCAGACGTTGCTCCACGACGAGATCGTCAAACCGGAAGGCCGCATTCATTTTGCTGGAGAGCATGCTTCGCTATACCATGCCTGGATCCAGGGGGCATTCGAGTCCGGTTTGCGCGCGGCGATAGCCATCCATCAATCCCCCTAAACGATAAGACCTGACACATTGTGTCAGGTCTTTCATGATCGATTCCCCGCCAATGCCGTGTGCTGCAAAGTTTTGAACCTGCTTTCGCAGGTGGGTCCCGACCCAGAAACGCCGCCTTGGCTCAGGCCTATCGCGTTATTTCTTTTGGAGTTAGAGACCCTAAAAGTAAGTGTTGGCTCAAAACGGAAGGCGCAACATCACGAGCACAGCAGGGACACGGTTCTTATACCATAAAGGCAAGTGCAAGGGTAGAGAAAGATTAATACCTTAAGTACTGTTGTGCATTAGAAACTTGTAAGGTTACCCGGTCCAAAAATTTGGATTGCTTTTGTGTTTATTTTATGCTACGCTTATCGGGTCACTACCAGATACCAAGACGAGGTGAACTTTATGGCAACAGTTCCGGGGATCGATGTTTCCTACTGGAATGCAGGCATTGACTGGCCTAAGGTCCGTGCAACCGGACAGCGCTATGTGTTTATCAAAGCAACGGAGTCAACCAGATACAAAGATCCAACTTTTGATGACAACTGGTCCGGTGCGAAGAGCGCCGGGCTGTTGCGAGGTGCCTATCACTTTTTCCGCTGTAATGCGGACGCGAAGAAACAAGCCGATAATTTTATTGATTACGTAAATTCGCTCAACGACTCGGGAGAACTGCCGCCCGTGCTGGACATCGAGACCCACGATGGACAGAAAAGAGACAAAATCGTGCCGGCTGCCAAGCTCTGGCTCGACAGTGTCGAAGCTGCCTTCGGAAAAAAACCTATTATTTATTCCGGAAAATTTTTTTTGCAGGATTATTTCTCTGAGGTCGGAGGTGGACCGCCGGTCTGGGCGAAAGATCATCCGCTCTGGCTCGCGCAATATCCGCAGCAATACGTCCCGGGGATGCAGCCCTTCCTGCCGCGCGGCTGGTTCCAATGGGCGTTCTGGCAGTATAGCGATAAGGGACGCATCAACGGCATCAATGCCAGCGTGGATCTGAATGTGTTCAATGGCACGTTGGAAGAGCTATACCATCTGGCAGGAGCGAAGCCGGTCAGCGATGCTGCCGCCACACCGAAAAAGCATACGGTGCTGGCTGGCGATACCTTCGAGTCAATTGCGATCAAATATGGCGTGACCGTCCGGGAGTTGGTCAGCGCCAACCCGCAGCTGCTCAAGGCGGGTGATCACTTAACGGTACCTGTGGCAGTGGCGATTCCATCCGAGGATGCACCTGCATCCACCCTGCGGACACACACGGTGAAAGCCGGTGAGACGTTGACCGCGATTGCCATCAAATACGCCACCACCGTAGCAGCGATTGCTTCCGCCAATAGCATTACGAACATCAACAATATCAGTATCGGTCAGACGCTTATCATTCCATAAACCATGGACTGACGTTTCTTTTTTCAAAGGATGGTCACTGCAATTCTGACTTGATTACATCGTAAACAGCTCACTGCTCTTTTAATGTCTCCAATTCATCTTGTGTGAATGGGTCATTCCCTGCTTCTAAGCTTTTGATCCATCCTCGCCGTTGCTCAGCATACTCCTCCCATTCACCCGAATCGATAAAGGCCTGAAAGTCTTCGATGGCGCCAGGATAATCACCGGTCAGCGCCCGTGCGAGCCCCCGGCTGTCACGGATGGCTGCGTCGTCAGGGGCAAGCTCCACAGCCTGCTCACAATACGGGAGCATTTCTTTTGCGTATCCATAAATCGTGCCCAGCCAGCATGCATTGTTCAGAACATCCGGGTCATCAATCTCAAGACCGTTTATTTGTGCATCTTCTAGCAAAACAAGCGTGGGTTCGATAATTCCCTCATCCAGATCCGGACCGGCGTCATACAGTTGGGATAAGATTGCGCTGTTGACCAGCTTAATTGCCTGTGTTTCAGCTCGGTCGGTCTCGAGGTGTTCTGGTAAAAATCCTCTTACAGTCTGAACTGCCTTTTGCACTCTTTCTGGGTCGTTGCTATCCAAAAGGATGGGATATATACTGTCCGCAATTACGGTTGGGTGTACGGGCAGATTATTACAAGGGGCGCGGTAGGGCTCTTCGCCTAAGTATTGCTTCCATTCCGTACTGGTTAAGTTGCGAGACAGGCGAGAGCATGTAATTTGTATGAAATCCTGAGATCTCCACGTCCACACACGGACGGTTTTATCAACCCCTCCAGAGACAACATACTGCCCATCAGGGCTAAAGGCTACAGATCTCACTGCGTCGCTATGAAGCATGTGTGCTGCCTCCGTGCCGGTAGCCCCTTCCCATACACGAGCTGTGCCGTCATCACTGCTGGATACCACGTATTTACCGTCTGGACTGAACGAAACTGCCGTAACCGAACCATTGTGAGTCATGCGCGCGATCTCTCGCCCTGAGG
>DAIQBG010000056.1:0-10075 GCA_036781265.1 Anaerolineales bacterium
CCCAGCCCTCCCTGACTGACCTGACAACCAATTTCGACACATCGGAGGGATAGATATTTTGATGACGCGCCAATTCCTCCACTGGCATCCAGACAGGGACATAAGTTCCTTCCTCAGGGCTTTGAGGATCCGAATCAACGTATTCTTCGCCCCTGCCTGTCCCAAACTCGCCGCCGGTTTGCTTGACTAGAAAATAGATTTGTTGGCTCGCTCGTCCCACCTGCACTTCGGCTATTTTTTGTTTGATGGCGACTTCGATTCCCAATTCTTCCCACGCTTCGCGCAGGGCGGCTTCCTCGACGGACTCGCCTGCCTCCACACCCCCGCCGGGGAACACAAAGTAGTGTAAGCCTGCGCGATGCCGCTCGATCAGCGCGACGTGATCATCCTGGATAAGCACAATGCCGGCGCGGACTCGCATGGGGTCGCTCCCGATTCAAACGTTAATGAATACGATCCAGATAGACAAGTGCCTGAAATAACACGGCGACGTGCAAGGCATGCAAAAACTCGGCCCGCTTTGCCATCCGGATGAGCTCTTCCAGCGGGACCAGGCGCACTTCTATATCCTCGCCGGCGTCTAGCTGTTGTTCGCTCACCCTTTCAGCATCCAGGGCAAGGAAGGAATGCAATGTATTTGTCTGCAGGGCCGGGTTTGGATACAGTTTCCCAACTTGAATAATGCGGGATGCGGTGTAACCCGTTTCCTCCTGCAGTTCGCGTCTGGCACCATTGAGGGGGTCTTCCTCATCCTCCACGATGCCGCCGGGAAGCTCCCATAATGCTTCACAGACTCCATGGCGATATTGTCGCACGAGCACAGCTTCGTTATTCTTGGTCAATGCCAGTACGTTTGCCCAGCCGCGAAACTCGAAGATGGTAGCATCCAGAAGGTGACCATTGGACAGCTCACATTTATCGATGCGAAAGCTGGGACGAACGTAACTGGTCTCCAATACCTTCCACGGTTTGATAATCATAGATGATAGTCCCAGTTGTCCAACTCGGAAGACTAAGGATGCCCGTCGAAGACCTAAGTGTGGCTCCTCATACAATCTCTACTGTTTGCTCTGTTCGCAACGAATTCACAACGGCGAATGTAGCCTTTGTCACACCAATCAATTGTTCATAAGGTATGGGTGGCTCACCGCCCTCCCGAATCGCCTGCACCAGCACCTTCCATTCATCCACCCAGCCCTTGTTCTGGGCGCTTCTTACCTCTTTCTTCTTTCCATCGCTCACCGTCTGCAGGGAAACAAAATCATCTAACACCATGATCCGCCCACCACAGAACACTTCGACGCGTTCCTTTGGGAAGGATTTATCGCCGTTGGCGAGATAGTCCACGACCCCGATCGAGCCATCCGGAAATGTGAAGGTCATGGAGACGTTGTCTTCACGATATTTGCCGTTATCCGGGAGCGCGTGCGCGGTGACAGAAGCAGGCGGCTCGCCGACCAGGAAGGTAATGAAATCCACGAAGTGACAGGCTTCACCAATAATGCGACCGCCGCCGATCTCGCGATCTTGAGTCCAGTGATTGAGAGGAATTGGACCCGCGTTTACACGGTAATGAATGTATTTTGATTCCTGAAAATTGGAGAGTTGAGATTTGAGTTGGACGGCAAGGGGAGAAAATCTCCGGTTGAAACCGGTGAGGAGCAAGCAGTCATCTGTAATTTGTAATTGTTCCTCGATCCTTTCGAGCTGCTCCGATGTGATGGCCAAGGGCTTTTCCACAAAGACATGTTTACCCGCCTGTAAGGCTTTGACAACCAGCCCCGCATGGGTGTTATGACGGGTGAGAATGGCAATTGTATTGATCTTCGGGTTGTTGAGGAGCTCTTCTTCACCGGAGGCGGCAAATTGAAAGCCAAATTTCCTTCCGGCATGCTGAGCATGCAGTCCGCCTGAAGAGGCAATGCCAACCAGCTCGATATCTCCGACTTTCTTAATAGCCGGGAGTAAGACTGAGCTGGCAAACATACCGGCGCCAATGACACCCAGCCGGACAGATGTCGCCATTGCCGCTCTGGAACGTGGAAAGTGGATGGCTCTATTTTCTGCTTTCGATTCACTCGGGGGATATGTCAAAAGCACACCCAGGAATGACTCGTTCGTCTTTCCTGTAATAAGATTATATGCCTGGCTGGCCTGCTCTAGCGGAAAACGATGGGTAATTAGCGACTTAACGTTCAACTGCCCGCTTTCCATCAATTCCACAATGGATTCGAGATTCCGCCCTTCCGTCCAGCGTACATAGCCGATCGGATAATCGACTCCTTGCTCTTCATACGTCGGGTCATAGCGCCCGGGCCCGTAAGAACGCGAGTTGATGAAGGAAATCTCTTTTTCGAAGTAGGTTTTACGGGGAAACGTCAGCCCCACAGCGCCCGTGGCAACGACCCGGGCGCGGTCGCGCGCCATGGTTGCAGCCAGCTCCACTGGATCGTTGGAAGTCGTATCCGCGCAGATGAGAATGACATCAAAGCCACGGTTAGCGGTGAAGGAGGCGGCGAAGTCCACGGCCTCTTCGCGGGAAATCGCCCGAAGTCCGAGGGAAGCAGCAAGTGCTACACGCGAGGGATCCAGGTCTATGCCCAGGACGTGACAGCCCGCCGCAGCAGCGATCTGCGCCGTCAACAACCCCAGCAGCCCCATCCCAATGATGGCAACGCGCTCGCCGATCTGTGGCGCCGCCAGGCGAAATCCGTGCAGGGCAATCGCCCCGAGCGTGGTGAAGGCGCCAGCTTCGAAATCGACATGGTCGGGAAGCGGCGTAAGCAAATTGCGCGGCACGAGGTTGTATTCAGCATGGACAGCGTAACCTGCCCCCGCACATGCCACGCGCTGTCCGAGGCTGAACGAGGACATATCCTCTCCCAGGGCAGTAATCCTACCGGCAGAGGAATATCCAGGCGCCATCGGCTGGTCCAGCCGGTTGAAGGCGGCCTGCGCGGTACTGACGACTCCTTCGCGGCGGGCTTTATCGAGCACTTGTTTGACCAGGTCAGGCCGCGAGCGTGCCTTTCCGACCAGGCTCTTTTCGGCAAATTCTACTAGCATGCGCTCGGTCCCGGCGGAGACCAGGCTGGCTTCCACCTTGACGAGTGCCTGTCCCTTCTGAGGGGTGGGAATCGGGACTTCCTCGACGCTTGATTTCCCGCTCTTGATGTTCTGCAGGAGCTGTTTCATTTCGCTGCGCTCAATACAAGCATTGTAAGTTCATCCTAAGAAGCGGATAGAGTATACCCCAAGAAACCACGATGATATAATTTGTGCATTCCCACACTATGCAGAGACGCTGAAAAGGAGTCCATTGTGGCTGATCCCCGAATCGTAAAATTCGCAAAAATCCTGGTCGAGCATTCCACCCGGGTCGAACCGGGTGACCGGGTCTTGATCGAAGCGACAACCGCCGCGGAACCCCTGGTGCGTGAGCTATATATCCAAATCCTGGAGCAAGGCGGGCACCCACATCCCATGATCGGCTTCCCCGGGATGGTGCCGTTCGTTCAGGATGATCTCTACCTGACATACGCCAGGGATGCGCAACTTGATTTCATCCCGACGTTTTATAAATACGCCTATGACCAGTTCGAGAGCCGCATCCGAATCCACTCGGCAACCAACACGCGCGCGACCACAAACCTGGATCCCGTCAGAGCGCAGCGGCGCAGCAAGGCAAACAGCCCGATTACCGAAGCGCAAATGCGACGGGGTGCGGAAGGCCGCTTCAAGTGGGTGACCACACTTTTCCCCACAGATGCTTATGCCCAGGATGCAGGCATGAGCCTGAGGGAATATGAAGATTTTGTGTTTGGCGCGGTCCATGCCCATGAAGAGGACCCGATCGCCTACTGGAATAGCACGGCGGCAGGACAGCAAAAAGCAATCGACTGGCTGGCGGGCAGGAACCAGGTGGTCATGCGCGGGCCCAACGTGGACCTGACCCTCTCCGTCAAGGGCCGCCGGTTCATGAACTCTACCGGTAGGAATAACATGCCCGACGGCGAGATTTTTACGGGACCGGTTGAGGACTCGGTGAACGGCTGGGTACGCTTCACTTATCCTGCTTTGTATGGAGGCGTGGCTGTCGAAGGCGCGGAGTTAACATTCGTGCGCGGACGCGTGGAACAGGCCAGAGCAGAGAAGAACCAGGATTATCTGATCAAGATGCTTGAGTCCGATGCCGGCTCGCGCTTTCTCGGCGAATATGCCATCGGCACGAACGCCGACATTGACAGGTTCACCGGCAACATCCTGTTCGACGAGAAGATCGGTGGGACCTTTCACATGGCTCTCGGAGCCGGCTATCCCGAAACCGGTTCCCACAACAAATCCGCTATCCACTGGGACATGATCTGCGACCTGCGCACAGACTCTGAAATTCTGGTGGATGGAGATCTATTTTACAAAAACGGGGAATTTGTGTTTGGAAAATAAGACTGCAGGGTCCGGGAGCTGCCGGACCCTGCAGTTTTTGTCTATTAATAAAATCCCACTGAGGGATCCACCTTACGGGCGTATTCGTCTATCCCCCCGCGCACATTGAAGACATTCTTCCAGCCCTGCTGCGCCAGCCAGGCGGTCACTTGCTGGCTGCGGTTGCCATGATGGCACATCACATAGATGGTGGCGTCCCTGGAGGCTGCAGATTGGGAGAGCGCCTGAATCCCCTCCCGGGCCAGGCGGCTCATCGGAGTAACCTCGAGCCGGCGGTCACTTAACTTGGCGTAGTCCAACTCGTGGAGCTCGCGCACATCGAGCAAAATGAAGTCGTTCTGAGACTGGAGCTCCTCAGAGAGCTTGCTCACATCAATTTCAGGGGGCATATTCACATTCCTCCCGGGACCGCTTCCCGGGTGGCGGCAGGCAGCGCCTTCACGTATAGACGATCTGCATATTCTTTGACCATTCGGCGCGTGGAGAACTGCGGAATATTGGTCTTCAGCGAATTCTTGACACGTGCGATCCACTCATGGGAGATTTCACTGGGGTCACGATCGTAAAAGAGAGGGATGATCTCGTTCTCCAACGTCTGGTAAAGACTCTCGGCGTCTTGAGCGTCCTGCACACTTTGCGATTCCAGCTCCCGGTCTTCGCCGATGGACCAGCCGTTATAACCATTATAGGATTCGCGCCACCAGCCATCCAGTACCGAGAAGTTCAAAACTCCGTTAAGGGCAGCTTTCATCCCGGATGTACCGCTGGCTTCCAGCGGTCGCCGCGGCGTGTTCATCCAGACGTCCACGCCCTGGACCAGATAGCGCGCCAGGTTCATCTCATAATCTTCCACGAACACCAGTCGGCCCGCGGTTTCCGCCCGCTTGACCTGGCGATAGACCTGTTGGATCAATTGCTTGCCGGGCTCGTCTGCGGGATGCGCCTTGCCGGCGAATATGATCTGAACCGGCATGTTGGGCCGGTTGATGATATCCAGCAATCGCTCGACATCCGATAGGACCAGGCTGGCGCGCTTGTATGTCGCAAAGCGCCGGGCAAAGCCGATGGTCAACGCATAGGGATTGATCAGAACCCCTGAGGAGACAACCTGCACGGGATGGAACCCGCCCAGCTTCCAGCGGTCGCGGACCCGCTCACGCAGGTAGAAAGCCAGCTTCCGCTTGAGGTGCAGGCGCACAGCCCAGAGGTCTGCATCCGGGATCTCTTCCACCGCATCCCAGAAGCCCGGCTCATCGTGATGTTCGTACCAGTCTTCGCCGAGATGATCGTTGAAGAGATTGGCCAGACGGCGCGCCATCCAGTTGGAGACATGGACGCCATTGGTAACATGCATGATGGGCACATCGCTCTCTGCCCCATCCTTCCAGAGGAAGTGCCACATCTTACGCGAGACGTGGCCGTGCAGCTCGGAGACCGCGTTGCGTCCCTTTGAATTTCGCAGTGCAAGCACGCCCATGCTGAACGTCTCGCCCTGGGGTTTTTGATGACGAGCTACATCGAAGAACTGTTCGCGAGTGAGATTCAACTGCGGCCATAAGGCTGCCAGATATTTCTCGATCAGCCACAGGGGAAACTCGTCATTCCCCGCCGGGACTGGCGTATGCGTCGTGAAGACATTGTGCTCGCGCGTCTTCTCCAGCGCTTCCTCGAACGGGCTACCACCCGCAACCAGCTCACGAGCGCGCTCCAGCGTGAGGAAGGCGGCATGACCTTCATTCATATGCCAGACCGACGGGTTATAACCCAGCGCCCGCAGCGCCCGGACCCCGCCTACCCCCAGCAACAGCTCCTGCATCACGCGACGGTCCAGGTCGGACCAGTACAGGCGGGCGGTCAATAGCTTATCGGTATCAGAGTTCGGACTCAGATTCGAGTCGAGCAGGTAAAGCGGAATCCGTCCTACGCGAATTTCCCACAACCCCAGGGAAACGGTCCGGTCGGGGAATTCCACCTCTACGCTTAAGCGTTGGCCGTTCTCATCCAGAACCGGCAACACAGGTAAGTTTTTCAGATCCAGCAAGTTGTTGACGGCTTCCTGCCAGCCATCTTCGGTGATGCGCTGTGAGAAATACCCTTCCACATACATAAAACCGACACCGGTGAGAGGCAGCCCCAGATCGCTGGCTTCCTTGAGATGGTCGCCTGCAAGCACGCCCAGGCCACCCGAATAGATGGGCAGGGTCTCATGTAAGCCAAACTCCATCGAGAAATAGGCAATCGGATTCCCGCGCAGCTCAGGGTGAGTCCTGTTCGTCCACGTATCGTGCTCATTCATATACGAATCGAAGTCGGCCAATATTCGATCGTAAAGAAACAGGTAATCCCGGTTCTCCGCCAGCTGGTCCAGGCGCGGACGACTGACCTCACGCAAAAACCGGAGTGGATTGTGACCGAGCCGTTCCCACAGCGCAGAATCCAGCCGGCTAAAGAGGCGCGCAGCTTCGGGATGCCAGGTCCACCACAAGTTGTACGCCAGTTCGCTCAGGCGATTAATGCGTTCCGGTATATCCAATGGAGCGGGTAATTGAGTGCGAAAAGTATTCATAAGCAGAAATCATACCAAACTTTTGGAGAGCAATGGGGTCATCTACTTCTTTCTTCCGTTCAGGATTACAATGCACGGATGACGACTGTGCAGCTCTTCATTACCTGCCTGGTCGACTCCTTCTATCCGGAGACCGGTGAGGCGATCGTCAACATTCTCCGCCGCCTGGGCGTGACGGTCGAATTTGCACGCGACCAGACCTGCTGCGGGCAGCCGCCGTTTAATGCCGGTCTGCGAGCGGAAGCGCGTCCGATCGTAGAACATACGATCCGGGTGTTCGAAAAGACCGGTGGGGATATTGTGATTCCTTCAGGATCCTGCGCGCACATGATCAAGCATGGCTATCCCGAGCTGTTTCGGGAGGATCCCTTCTGGCTGCCGCGTGCTCAGGCAATGGGGATTCGCGTGTATGAGTTTACAGAATACCTGGTGGATAAGCTGGGGGTCACAGACCTGGGAGCGCGCTGGGATGGAATCCTGACCTACCATCCCTCCTGTCATACACTGCGCGGCATGAAAATTGATCGCCAGCCGCGTGCTCTGCTGGCACATGTAAAGGGCGCGCAGCTCATAGAGCTGCCGCACGCGGAAGAATGCTGCGGCTTCGGCGGCATCTTTTCGGTGGAGCACCCGGAGCTTTCCGCAGAATGGCTGAAGCGAAAGATCTCAAACCTGGAGCAGGTCGCATCCCCCACACTGGTAGTGACAGAATGCGGCTGCTTGATGCATATTGCAGGTGGACTCCACAGGCAGAATAAGCCGCAGCAAGTCTTGCACATTGCGGAAATCCTCAATCATAGATAGCTATTAATGCAAAACGAATTTCGAGAGCGCATCCGCGCTTCTCTTGCTAACCAAACGCTGCAACTCGCCCTGGATGCTAATGCCGAACGTCGCGTGAGCGGACGCGTGGCGGCATTTGCTTCCCTGCCCGATTGGCGGGAGCGCCGGCAGCGAGCGCACGCTGTCCGCGCAGATGTGATCGAGCATTTGCAGTCCTACCTCGACGAGTTCAGCGAGAATGCCGTGCAAAGTGGGATGATCGTCCATCGCGCCAGGGACGCGGCAGACGCAGTCAGAATTGTTTCAGGAATCATCAGGGTCTCAATGCAAACCCGGCAACAAACGACGGCACAGGTGGCGCAAAATAGATCGTGGGGAAATGAGAAACCCTTAGTGCCCCTTCGTGACCTTCATGGTGAAAAAATCCTTGTTGCCAAATCAAAATCCATGGTCTCGGAAGAGATCAATCTCAACCACGCCCTCCAAGCTGAAGGAATTCGTGTGGTTGAAACTGACCTCGGTGAGTATATTGTCCAGCTCCGCAACGAACGACCCACACACATCATCACGCCGGCGGTGCACCTGCGGCGGCAGGAGATCGGCCAGCTCTTTCACGAAAAGCTGGGCATTCCCTACACAGAAGATATTCCTACCCTGATCCAGGCCGCCCGCCAGACACTGCGGCAGGTCTTCCTCACCGCGGACGTGGGCATCAGCGGGGTCAATTTTGGCGTCATAGATACAGGCACATTGTGTCTCGTGACGAACGAAGGCAATGGACGAATGGTCACCACCCTGCCGCCTGTGCACATCGCGCTGATGGGGATAGAGCGGCTCGTCCGCAATTTTGGCGATCTGGGGTTGATGCTTTCGCTTCTGCCGCGCTCGGCAACCACCCAGAAGCTCAGCGTCTACACACAACTGATCAACTCTCCACTTCCGGGCCAGCAGCGCCACCTGATCCTTCTCGATAACGGACGGACGCGGCTTCGCGACTCGCCGCTGAGGGAATCGCTGTACTGCATCCGCTGCGGGGCATGCCTGAACGCTTGCCCCGTGTTCCGCGAGATCGGCGGGCATGGCTATGGCAGCGTCTACCCGGGTCCGATCGGCTCGGTCATCTCCGCCGGATTCTTCGGATCGGATTTTGTGCCTCTCGCCCAAGCCTCGTCATTGTGCGGCGCCTGTCAGGAAGCCTGTCCGGTGGACATTGATCTGCCGAAGCTGCTGATGCGTGTCCGGGCTGGACAATCGCCAGTTAAGATTAATCAGCTGACAGGCACTCGTGATCGTGGACTCTCTGCATCCGGCAAAGTATTCCTGGAGATCTTTAGCCGCATAGCGCGCAGCCCACGTTGGTT
Organism: Anaerolineales bacterium; assembly: GCA_036781265.1. Taxonomy (GTDB): domain Bacteria; phylum Chloroflexota; class Anaerolineae; order Anaerolineales; family Villigracilaceae; genus Defluviilinea. Next base: position 9,157 of record DAIQBG010000056.1, read on the forward strand.
CAACATTTCGCAGCGTCTGGCAGCGTTGGGAACACGTATCCTGTCTCCACTGGATGATTACATCAAAATGCCGTCCTTTACCGGCTGGGGGAACAGCAGGGACCTGCCCAGATTTGCAAGCAAAAGCTTCCGAGATCGGTGGGATGCTTTAGAGAGAGGGGTAGACAAGCATACAGGCACACCCGTCAGCATCCATACAGCCGGACATGCAATCGTAGATAATCACGCTGCGAGACGACTTTCACAAAACCAGAGTGAGCTGGTTGCCCGATTCGAAGAGGAATTGAGTAATGTAAACGGTACGGCGACCCGAACCAATTCAGTAGACCTCACGAGCACAATCATCGAATTTCTGCAGGGACGGAATATCGATCACATCCATCTCGAACCGCATACGCTTGAGGAACAGGCTTTAGAGCAAGCCGGCATTGTCATCAGCCGCAAGCCTGACCCCTTGATACGCCTCGGCATCACGAAAGCAATCTGCGGGCTGGCGGACACCGGGTCGATCCTGGTCGCAGACGGAGACGGAGATCCACTGAAGGCTTCTCTGCTTCCTGAGATCCATATTGCTGTGTTACGCGCATCGGAGATCCTACCCTCGCTTGCCGACGCATTGACACTTTCCCGGACCGCTCAGTCTCGGTCAACAGTGGTCATCACCGGACCCTCACGCACTGCCGACATTGAAATGTCCCTCACCATCGGGATGCACGGTCCAGCCGAATTGCGCATCTTTCTTGTTGACGATTGAAGGTTCGGATGATACAATCCCGCCCGCTTGGTGTAGGCGGCTTCCCGCCGCCGTACACCACATCGCTGACACGGGTCAGCGATGCGAGACGCCCCCATCGTCTAGCGGCCCAGGACGGAGCCCTCTCAAGGCTCAAACAGGGGTTCGAGTCCCCTTGGGGGCACA
>DAIQBG010000057.1:0-9762 GCA_036781265.1 Anaerolineales bacterium
TGGAAGACGTCAAGGAGCGCATTCTGGAGTTCCTGGCGATCCGCAAGCTGCGCCTTGATCGCAAGGACGAGACGAAGGCGCCATCGGACGACAAGATCCGCCGGGAGCGCGAAGGTGTCATCCTGTGTTTCGTCGGACCGCCCGGGGTAGGCAAGACCTCACTGGGACAATCGATTGCCCGGGCGATGGGGCGTAAATTTGTGCGCGCATCTCTGGGAGGTGTGCGCGATGAGGCTGAGATTCGCGGTCATCGCCGCACCTACATTGGTTCAATGCCTGGCCGCATCCTGCAGGCTTTGCGCCGCATCGAGTCGCGCAACCCGGTCTTTATGCTCGATGAGATCGATAAGCTGACGTTCGATTTTCATGGTGACCCGGCCTCAGCTCTGCTGGAAGTACTTGATCCCGAGCAAAATACTGAATTTCGCGATAACTATCTTGAGGTGGCTTTCGATCTTTCACAGGTCTTTTTCATTACCACGGCAAATACCCTGGAGACTATACCGGGGCCGTTGCGCGATCGTATGGAGATCATCTTTCTTTCCGGCTACACGGAAAGCGAAAAGATCGCAATCGCCAAGGGGTATCTCATCCCGCGCCAGATCCGTGAGAACAGCCTGCGTGAGAATGAAATTACCTTCACCGACGAATCACTGCGGAAGATCATACGTGAGTACACGCGCGAAGCGGGCGTCCGTAATTTGGAGCGGAAGATCGGCGCGGTATGCCGCAAAGTCGCGACGCGTATTGCTGAAGGCAAAGTTGAAGCAGCAAAGATCACCCCTGCGCTGGTAGAAGAATATCTTGACCATCCGATTTTCCAGAGCACGGAAGAGCTCAACCAGCGCACATCCATGCCCGGCGTCGTTCCCGGGCTGGCATGGACGCCCTATGGTGGCGATGTCCTGTTTGTAGAAGCAACCAGTATGCCAGGCGGCAAAGGTTTTCAGGTCACCGGCTCCATCGGAAATGTGATGAATGAATCGGCACGTGCTGCCCTCTCCTTTGTTCGCTCGCGCGCCAAACAGCTTGGCTTGGATGCCGAGTTCTTCAACAAGTCCGATATCCATTTGCATATTCCTTCGGGGGCGCAGCCAAAGGATGGCCCATCCGCAGGTGTGACCATCGCGACCTCGCTGGTTTCCCTGGTATCGGGCCGCAAGGTCAAGCCTCGCGTCGGTATGACCGGTGAGATTACCCTGCGTGGCCAGGTGCTCCCGATTGGGGGCGTTAAGGAAAAAGTGCTGGCTGCCCATCGTAATGGGCTGCGCACGGTAATCCTGCCCAAGCGCAACGAACAGGACCTCCATGATGTTCCGGTGGAAATCAAGAAGACAATGAAGTTCGTGTTTGTGGAGACGGTAGACGAGGTGCTCGACTCCGCACTGGAAGCGAACGGTAAGTCGGCAGGTTCGAAAAGGATAGCTGCATCGAAGAAAACTACACCCAGGAAAACAAAGACTAATGGCAAAAGTTCTGCTCGCCGAAGATGATCCCACGATGCTGTCGCTCCTAGGAACGCTTCTCAAGATGGAAGGATTCGAAGTCCTCATGTTGAGTGAGGAGTCGGATGTTACCGCAGCCGTTCAACGAGAAAAGCCTGATGTGTTGCTAATGGATGTACGCCTGGGGAATCAAAACGGGCTGGAGATCCTGGGATCGATCCGGCGAAATCAGGATCTTTCGAACGTTAGAGTGGTAATGACATCCGGTCTCAACATGCAGGACGAGTGCCTTGGACATGGAGCAAACGCGTTCTTGCTCAAGCCCTTTATGCCGGACGATCTCCTCAGAGTATTGAAGGCATAGAGTCGGTTCGTGATGGCTGTTTCCATCCAGATTCGTGAGTTTTGTATTCCTTCCGATTACGAGCCGGTCTATCAATTGTGGGAGAGCATAGAAAAAGGGATAAGCCTGGGGCGGTCTGATACGCTTGCGGAGATCCAGAAGAAAGTTGCCCGCGACCCCGACCTGTTTCTGGTTGCTGTATTCGAGAGCGAAATTGTTGGCTCCGTCATGGGCGGCTTCGACGGACGGCGCGGTCTTATCTATCATCTCGCTGTGGCAGCTCCCTTTCGCGGCAGGGGTATTGGCTCTCGGTTGATGGATGAGGTGGAGTCAAGATTACAGCGCAAGGGTTGTCTGAAATGCTATTTGCTGGTGATGGGTGATAATTCGCAGGCAGAAAACTATTACCGGCGCCGCGGCTGGGGGCATATGGACTCTGTTCGCCTGTATGCAAAAGAGCTGCAATGACAATCCGCTTTGCGATTATGACTGTGTCGGACCGTTCCGCACGCGGCGAGCGCACCGACGCATCGGGCCCTGCCCTGGCTCAGCTCATTGAAGCCCAAGGCTGGTCGGTCGTCCGACAACTGGTTCTTCCAGATGAAGAGTACCAGATCCGCGCAAATCTGATCTCCTGGGTAGACAGCGGAGAGCTGGACGTCATCTTGACCACCGGGGGCACCGGCTTTTCGCCGCGCGATGTGACGCCGGAGGCCACGCGCGCCGTAATTGAACGCGAGGCACCGGGTCTGGCAGAAGCGATGCGCCTTGCGAGCCTGAAAATTACATCACACGCGATGCTCTCGAGAATCGTCACGGGAATTCGCAAGAGAGTGCTTATCATCAATCTCCCTGGCAGCCCAAAGGGGGCCGTAGAAAATCTAGAAGTCATTGTTCCCGTGCTGCCACATGCCGTTCAGCTTCTGCACGAAGACCCCTCCGCTGAGGCGAGCCACTAGGCTGCGCGCTTTACTCTCTTGTAGTATAATCCCGCCGCTTCAATATCACTTCAATCAAGGAACGCGCAAGCATGATCGATGTAAATGAACTTCGCAAAGGTGTCACCTTCGAGTTGGATGGCAACCTGTATAAAGTGCTGGATTACAGCCACAACAAGACAGGCAGAGGTAATGCCAACATCCGTATCAAGGCCCGCAATCTCCAGACCGGCGCAAACATCGAGCGGACGTTTAATTCTGGCCAATCCGTGCAGGATGTGAGCCTCGATTTCCATAACGTCTCGTACCTGTATACGGATGGAGAGTTCTATCACTTTATGGACAACGAGACATTCGAACAGCCCGCCATCAAAGGCGATGTGCTCGGCGATAAGGCGCAGTACCTGAAGGAAGGTATGGAAGTGAAGTTGACCTTTTACCGCGGTGCACCGCTCGACGTGGAGATTCCTGGTTCCGTGGACTTGAAAGTCGTTGAGGCCGAAACTGCGATTCGCGGCGATACTGCTACCGGCGTCACCAAAAAGGTCAGGACTGAATCCGGACTGGAAGTGAACTGTCCGCAGTTTGTGAAAGTCGGGGATACCATCCGCGTGAATACGGAAACAGGAGAATATGTCACCCGTGTTTAGGATCAACTAACAGTGGAATCATTCGGTGACAGTCTGGCTGCATGACTGTCACTTTTTTTAACACTTATAAACTTTTCATGTAATTCTCCTATAATTCAAGCATTATGAGAACTCCTGCCGGGACGGAATGTCCCTATTTCTATGGTGATTACTTCCGCGGTCGCAATCTTGAGGAGTGTCGACTGCTCAAATCAGCGGGCGAGCGCTGGACGCGTGATCTGTGCAAAACCTGCCCTGTGCCAGGAATCGCGCGCGCAAATGCGTGTGAATTCTTGAAGCTATCCCCCAACGTGACGCGACCCATTGAAGCTCTCTTCCAGCGGCGCGTGAAGATTTCTGCCTATTGTGACAAGACGAGACGAAACGTCCCGGAGCCGCACGTTGGCTGTGGGGAGTGTCATGTTCTGCCCTTCAAGCTCGAACTTAAATCTTGATTCACGAAAGCAGGATGCTACCGTGCACGAGCCCATATGACCCTAACCCTGTTGCTTGATCTGGATGACACACTTCTCGATACCAATCTCGAGACCTTCGTGCCTGCCTATTTCCGGGCGCTCTCCTCGCATCTGGCAGAGCAGACGGTCCCAAACGAGACCGTGCATGCCCTGCTCGCCGGTATGTATTTGATGAACGAAAGCGAAGATCCTACGCGGACTCTGGAAGAAGTCTTTGAGACCGACTTTTATCCCCAGCTCGGTGTGTCAAAACAAGACCTCGTTCCCATTCTGGACGAATTCTACGAGATTATTTTTCCGAGGCTTGCTGCCCATACCCACCAACGATCAGAGGCTGTCCAGTTTATCGAATGGGCATTTTCCTGTGGCTATCGCATTGCGATTGCCACCGATCCGCTGTTTCCGCGTAAAGCCACCCGCCACCGCATCCGCTGGGCCGGACTTGACCCTGAGCGCTTCGAATTGATTTCCTCGTTCGAGCATTTCCATTTCAGTAAGACGCATTCTGCGTATTATGCCGAGGTTCTGGGACGCCTCGGCTGGCCCGAAGGGCCGGTTCTCATGGTCGGGAATGACGTTGCGCGTGATTTAGTTCCTGCGCATCGTCTGGGGCTTAAGACGTTTCTTATCGATGGCGAATCGGAGTCCAGTCCGGGGTTTGAAGCGGGGCGTGGAAAACTGGCAGACTTACGAGCGTGGCTCGAATCCATAGATGTCACAACCCTGGAGCCGTCATTCGACAGCCGGGATGCCGTTATGGCAATACTTATCTCCACTCCTGCGGTCCTGCGCAGTCTACTGACACCTCTATCAGAAGAGCAATGGCGCCACGAGCCCACGCGTGAGGACTGGGCAATGAATGAAATTGTATGCCATTTACGAGACACCGAGCGTGAGATCCATCAGCTGCAGATCCGTCTGATGATGGAGAAGGAAGGTGCCTTTATCCCTCGTCCGGATACCGGTGTTTGGGCCAGTGAGCGCGAGTACCTGAACATTAATGGTAAGGCAGCCTTGACCGATTTTGCGCTGGCGCGAATCGAAAACTTTAAGACTCTAAAGGCTCTCGATGAGCGTATCTGGTCGCGCAGCGCGCGGCATGCTATTTTTGGCCCCACGGATTTTCTGGAAGTGGTCAGTTTCATGGCCGACCATGATCGCTTGCATATCCAGCAGGCCTGGAAAACTCTAAAGAGCGTATAGGCACTCCGCGTCCAATCCTGATTCGGCGTGTTATAACAGCCTAGAACCTGGGGGGCAGTCTATGGCTGCCCTTCAATTTGCAAGGAGATTTCATTTATGATCAGACGAGTGGTGGTCACAGGGATGGGATGTATTAGCCCTGTAGGCAACAATGTGACAGAAACATGGGGCTCCATCCTGGCAGGAAGATCCGGGGCGGCGATGATCACCCATTTCGATGCAAGCAACCACAAGACACGCTTCGCAGCCGAGGTCAAGGGCTTTGATCCGGTGGCTTTGTTCGGCCCGCGTGAATCGCGCAAGATGGACCGTTTTACGCAGTTTGCTACCGCAGCAACGCTGCAGGCGGTCGAGCAGGCGGGCTTGAAAATCGACGACTCCAATCGCGATCGTATCGGCGTGGTGATCGGTACGGGCATTGGCGGCATTAGTACTCTCCTCGAACAGGTGGAGGTGATGCGAGAGCGAGGTCCTGATCGGGTCAGCCCGTTCCTGGTCCCGATGATGATTTCGGACAGCGCGCCCGGGATGATTGCGATCCGCTTCGGCGTGCGCGGTCCAAACATGGCGCTCGCGACCGCCTGTGCTTCAGGCAACAACGTGATCGGAGAGGCGCTGGAAATGATCCGGCGCGGCGCCGCGGACGTGATGATCGCGGGGGCGTCGGAAGCGGCGATCGTCCCGGTCGCCATGGCAGGTCTGAACGTGATGACGGCGCTCTCAACACGAAACGAGGATCCGGAGTCAGCCTCTCGTCCCTTCGATAAAGAGCGAGATGGGTTCTTGATGGGGGAGGGCGCGGGGGTCGTGATCCTCGAGGCGCTTGACTCGGCGCAGGCACGCGGCGCAACCATTCTGTGTGAAGTCACGGGATACGGTACAACGGATGATGCACATCACATCTCCGCCCCCGCAGAAAACGGCGCGGGAGCCGCGATTGCCATGAAGCTGGCTCTGAGCAACGCAAAGCTCGATGTCAACGATATTGGTTACATCAACGCGCACGGCACTTCGACGCCATTGAATGACAAGAGTGAAACTGCAGCCATCAAGACAGTTTTTGGAGAGCAGGCGTACAACATTCCGGTTTCCTCGACCAAATCCATGACCGGTCATTTATTGGGCGCATCGGGTGCGCTCGAAGCGGTCTTTTGCGTCCTGGCGATGCGTGATGAAATCCTGCCTCCTACAATCAACTACCATACGCCTGATCCCGAGTGCGATCTCGATTATGTCCCTAACCAGCCGCGTAAGGCGTCCCCGCAACACATGATGTCCAACTCGTTTGGGTTTGGCGGCCACAACGCCACACTGATTTTTAGTCGTTTCGAGGGTTAATCTTAACCCTGTCAGGACTCTGACGAGCATCCCCTGTGAGCAGGGGATGGTTAAAGCTCGCCAGAACTTTGAAGAGGAGCAAGTTATGCCGTACGCACACATTACAGGCTGGGGCATGTCCGCCCCTGAGCCGATTCTCACCAACGATGATCTTGCCAAGATTGTGGACACCAACGATGCCTGGATTCGTGAACGCACGGGAATTCGGGAACGCCGGATTGCACGCGAAGACCAGTTCCCGTCCACATTGGCCGTGGAAGCCTCGATCAGAGCGCTGAGGGTCGCCAACCTGCGTCCCACAGATATCGATCTGATCATCTGCTCTACCTCATCGCCGGAGTACATTTTTCCTGCAACCGCCTGCTTGATCCAGGACCGACTCGGCGCGACCAAGGCGGGGGCATTCGATCTCCTGGCAGCCTGCTCCGGTTTTATTTATGCGCTGAATATGGGGGCGCAGGCGATTCGTAGCGGCTCTATCAAGAATGCACTTATCATAGGCTCGGAGACGCTCTCACGGTTCATCAACTGGGAGGACCGCAATACCTGTATTTTGTTCGGTGATGGCGCGGGTGCGTTTGTGCTCCAGGCCAGCGACCAGCCGGGCGGCGTCCTTTCGGCTGTCATGCATTCCGACGGTTCGGGCGGCGACTTGCTGACTCTGGCTGGAGGCGGCAGCCATTACCCGGCTAATGAATCCACAGTAGTAAACGGGCAGCACTACATCCAGATGGATGGCAAGGAAGTATTCCGGTTTGCCACGCGCGTGATGGCTTCGGCAACCCAGGAGGTGCTGGCCTGCGCCGGGTTGACGATGGATCAAGTGCAGTGGATCATTCCGCACCAGGCAAACATCCGCATCATCGAGGCGGCAGCGCGAGGGCTAAAGCTGCCCATGGACCGGTTCATCGTCAACCTCGAACGCTATGGGAACACCTCCACCGCCTCCATCCCCATGGCGATGGTAGAGGCCCTGGAAAAGGGGCAAATCAAGGTTGGTGACAAGCTAGTGATGGTCGGATTTGGAGCAGGTCTCACCTGGGGCGCACTGGCTGCCGAGTGGACCGGTCCCATTCCGAGCAAGGGCCAGGTCCGGCCGGAACAATATCGTCTTTTTGCACGGGTACGTTCGATCGTTCGCCGTGCTCTTCGTTACATCGAGGGCTTATTATACCGGCGGGAATTGTAATGTAGTCAATCGCTCTTGAATGTGGTAGGATAAGGAAATTAGGAAAAGGAGTGTAGGATGCTTGGACTACCACATGGTGCAGAATGGATCGTCATTCTGGTAATTGTCTTGCTGCTCTTTGGTCCCGGACGGATCGGCAGGATTGCGGGCGAACTGGGGAAGGGAATCCGTGCATTTCGAGAAGGACTGGGCAAGGAAAAGCCGGAAGACGAACAATACACCGACTCGAGCGGAAATATCGAACCGAAGTAATTAAAAAAGGCTCTCGTTCTTTCGAGAGCCTTTCTGTTTGGCAGGCGGGCTTAGTACACGAATTCCTCGATATTCTTATCTTTCAGCATGCGGGTGACAAATCGATCGTGCTGCCGCGGCGCACCAATTGTGTGCCATGTGCCGACAATCGTTGAGCCGATCTTGGATTGATGATGTTCATAGACTTGCAACTCGCTGTCCTCGATGGCGCGATGGACTTCATCGATTCCTTCCATGTTGCCCGTAGCGACCGTGATCCGGTATGTTCGAGACTCGCGGATATGGTCGATCCAGTGCTCCAGGCGCGGGAAGACCAGCAAAATCACCAGGATGGCGAAGGTGGAGATCATGACGAAGTTGACCTCTCCAGCGCCAATGCCCATGCCCAGCGCCGCACACAGCCAGATGGTTGCAGCGGTGGTCAAGCCGCCAATCCTGCCATGCTCTCGCATGATGGCTCCCGCGCCCAGGAAGCCGATGCCCGTCACAATGTTCGCGGCAATGCGTGTCTGCGTAAATCCCGGGTCCATTCGAAGGGAAAAAATAGTGAATAAAGTTGACCCGACTGTAATCAGGATCAAGGTGCGGAACCCCGCCGCCTTATCCCGGAACTCGCGTTCTGCTCCGACGATACCACCCACCAGAATAGCGATACCTAGCTTGATCAGATCTTCAGTGAGAGCATCCATGGGCCTATTTTACAGTAATCCCTGCAATTCGGAAGTTGTGTTGACGGGCATCTGGCAGATAAATCCCTCGCACACATACACCGTGGGCTTACTGTCTTTCAGTGGACGATCCAGTAGAAGAGCAGGTGCACCCTCGAGCGAGGGATAAGGCGATGCAGCCACAATCATGTTGGGACGGTAGCCCGACCGGATCGAGTGCAACAGCTCCTCTGCTTCTTCCGCATCCCGTTCATATACGACTGCCACCTGCTTAACCTTCCCGAGGGCCAAATCGGCAGCGGACAGCCAGCGGGCGAAGGACGTGGGATATCGCAAGGCATAATTTGCAACCAGGCGAAGAGATTGCTCGGCAAGATCGCGGTATCTGCCGTTGTCGGTAAACGCAGCCAGTTTCAGAAGCGCCTCGCAGGCCAGCGAGTTACCGGACGGTGTGGCGTTGTCCTGCAGGTCTTTTGGTCGGATCAGGAGTTCCTCGCTGTTCCTGGCTGTGTCGAAGAAGCCGCCGCCTGGATCTTGAAAGCGCTCGATCATCTCTTCGGCGAGCTCCTGGGAGACCTGGAACCATTTGTTCTGGAAATCGCTCTGATACAGCTCGAGCAAGCCGAGGATCAGGGCAGCATAGTCCTCCAGAAAGACTTCATTGGTTGTCTTGCCCTGACGCCAGCTGCGCCGGAGCTTTCCATCGGGTCGCAGGGCATCCAGCAAAAACTCTGCGTTACGTGTAGCCATGACAATATATTTATGCTGCAGATCTGGGTCGTCAATAACGCGCGCAGCCTCCGCACAAGTTGCCAGCAACAATCCATTCCATGAAGTCAGGACCTTATCATCGGTACCAGGCCGGACGCGAGTTGCACGGGCGGTGAGCAGCCGCGCGTGGCTTTCAGCTAGCCGGGTAGGAACATGTTTCAGATCGATTTTGAAGCTGGCGGAGAGAGATGCATCATCCAGGGCGCGCTGGAGCACGGTTTTGCCTTCCCAATTGCCTCGCGGAGTTATCCCATAAGCCGCCTCGAAAAGCCCTGAATCTTCCTGAAGGACCTCGCGGACCTCTTCCAGCGTCCAAACATAGAACTTGCCCTCTTCTCCTTCAGAATCGGCGTCCAGGCTGGAATAAAAGCCGCCTGCCGGGTGGGTTAGTTCACGCGCAACAAACTCGAGTGTCTCCACCACGACCTGCCTGAAATGCGCATTTCCAGTTACCTGCCAGGCATGCAAGTATGCCCGGGCAAGCTGGGCATTGTCGTAGAGCATCTTCTC
>DAIQBG010000058.1:0-9613 GCA_036781265.1 Anaerolineales bacterium
TCGCCCACGTAAGCGATATGTCCATCCTTGATGGCAAGATCCGTGCCCGGGAGGATCTCCCCGGATTGCACGCTGACCCATCTGCCGTTCTGGATTACCAGGTCAGCCGGAACGCGTCCCATCGCGACGTCGACGAGTGAGCGAGTTAGCGTTGTTGATGAAGGCATACATTCTCCATTACAAATTCCAAACTATGGCCTTGTCGATAAAAGTACAACTCCCAGCACCCACAAAATTACCAGCAGAGGGGGCAGCAATAACAGCCATGCCCACATTCTCTTGTTTTCGCGAACCGCGATGGCGGACCCAACCTGAAAGCCCGGCAGCAAGAGGGGCAGACCTGCCGATCCCGGCGCGCCGCTCAGGTAATAGGAAAATGGCAGGAAGAGGACAGCTCCCACGATCACCAGCCAGACTTTCTCTTTGAGTACTCCGATCGCCGAAACCAGCAGCGAAAGAATGACTGCCGGAAACCCGAAAAGCATCGCGATCAAAAAATCAGAAATTTGCATGCGCTCAGCCTCCCCCCGCAGAAACCGCGAATAGCAACAGCAGGACGGCCAGAAAAAATGGAATAGCGCAGAGCCAGGCAAGCATCTCGCGTCCGCGGAACATAAAATAGCTCGAGCCAAACAGGAGGACAGGCATCAGAAAGGCGGGCGAGCGGATGACCGGGAAGCCGCTCAGGAACCACGAAAATGGAATCGCCAGAATCGCCGCGGCAAGCAAAAAACGATAATTGTTCCGGACCAGTCCGACGATACCAAGGATGACCGTGAGGATGATCGCGGTCCAGCCGACGAGCAGAGAGAGGAGAAGATCAAGCATTCGTTATACGATGTCATTGCGAGCCAGCGCTCTTTGGCGAGAGTGGCAATCTCTGATTCCACGGGGAGCCTGCCAGGACGCCTGGACCGTTCCAGGGGGGATTGCTTCGCTCGGGCTCACAAGGAGGTTAGGAGAGCAGTCGTCTGGCTGCTTTCCTATGTCTTTCGATCAATTTGTGCTCGTCCGCCGTGCACAATTGTCCTTCCTTGACCACGAAGTTGCCGCCGACGACGGTGTAATCCACGTTCACAGACTGTCCGAAGACGACCGCGGCAACCGGGTCATGCATACCTGCATAGCCGATGCGATTCAGATCAATCGAGAAGAAGTCCGCGCACTTGCCGCGTTGGAGGCAACCGATATCACTTCGACCGATCACGGCTGCACCGCCGCGTGTGCCCAGATAGAGCGCTTCGCGAGCGGTCATCAATTTACGATCTGGATCGTTGGATAATGAGTAACCGGTAATGCCTTCCTTAACTCGCGCCACCAGCATCGCATTGCGAACCTCGGCGAGAAGGTGCGACCCATCGTTGGAGGCAGAGCCGTCCACGCCCAGGCCGACGTTCACGCCCGCGGCGCGGTATTCCTTGACCGGCGCGATACCGGAAGCCAGCCGCATATTTGAAGTCGGACAGTGGGCGACCCCGCAATGATGCTTCGCAAAGACCTGGATTTCCTCCTCGTTGACCCAGACCGCGTGCGCAAACCAGACGTCCTCCCCCACCCAGTCCACTTCCTGCATGTACCCGACCGGACGGTGTCCGAACTTCTGGAGGCAGAATTGCTCTTCGTCTTCCGTCTCCGCCAAATGCGTGTGGAGGTGAACGCCATATTCACGCGCCAGCTTCGCGGACTGCTTCATCAGGTCGCTGGTCACGCTGAAGGGCGAGCACGGAGCAACAACGATCTGTACGAACGCGCCCGGCTTCGGGTCATGGTACTGCTGGATAAGCCGCTGGGAATCGCTCAGGATGGAGTCTTCATCGTCCACCACGGAATCAGGCGGAAGCCCGCCCTGCGATTGCCCCAGGGACATCGAGCCGCGCGAAGCCTGGATGCGCAGCCCAATCTCTCGCGCTGCAGCGATCTCGTCGTCCAGTTTTGAGCCGTTGGGGAAAAGATACAGGTGGTCTGAGGCGGTAGTGCAGCCGGATAGGGCAAGCTCAGCCAGGGCGGTCTGGGCGGATGTGAAGATGTCCTCGGGACTCATGCGCGCCCAGATCGGATACAGCGTCGTCAGCCAGTTGAACAGGTTGGCGTCCTGCGCCGCCGGGACGGCCCGGGTCAGCGTCTGGTAGAAGTGATGGTGGGTGTTGACCAGCCCCGGCAGGAGGATGTGACCATCGAGGTCGAGCACCTCGTCGGCGGAGACCGGTAGCTCGTTCATGGTCCCGACCTCTTCGACGAAGCCGTCACGAATAAAAAGACCACCCCCGGGAATCTCCCGTTGATGGTCGTCCATGGTGACAACGTAGGCGTTTTTGACGAGTAGGGTGGTCATTTCGTTTGGCAGTTCTGTGGTTGCGTAGCTCAGTAGTGGACTAGACCAAATTTGTCTGACAATTCTAGTGTAGCAAAAAAAAGGATGGATGTCAATCAAAGCTGAGAAAAAAGGACAAAACTTCACGCCCTTTTGGTGACTTTTGTTTTACTTTTCTGAACTATTTTGGATGTATGATGGAGATGCTTTTGTTATGCCAGCAGCAGAGTAACGGCGTATGGGGGAAAGCATAAAAACAAACTTCCCCGGATAAAAAGCATACAGGGAGCATATACGGACCATAGACGCACCATATATGCACATTCTGCCGGGGTCTTACCTACACCGAACCGACTGCCTGCCGAACCCCTACCGATCCGTTCACAGTACAAGTGTCGCGGCATGCCGGTATTCGGATTCCAAACATCCAAAGCACAGTGGAATAGCTTGCATACTTTCCGGACCTGGAGGGGCGAGCCATGGAGCGAAAAACACAGACAGGCTATCTAGTCCTTGCCGATATTTCCGGCTACACCTCCTTCGTGGCGCAGACGGAGATTGAGCACGCCGATATGGCGCTCTCCTTTCTACTGGAGACCATTATCGAGGAACTGAGCCGCCTGTTGAACATCTCCAAGCTGGACTTGAAATTCATGATCCACCACCTCGTTTCATTGTTCAACAGGTCGCGGGGATTAGAGATCGAATGGGAAGCGGCGTCAACCTGCTGAACCGATTGGCGAAGAACAGCGTGGTGGAGTCCACCGGCTGGAAAGGCTACGCCCTCTTTACCGATCCGGTCCTCGAACGGGTGCAGGTCAGCAAAGACGAGCTTTTCAAGCGGTGTGAAACGTATGAGCATCTTGGGAACCTTGATATCTATTGCATGAATATACACGTCCGTTATGAAACAATGAAAGCCTCGTAGTACCAGGCATCGCAACCTTACGCCTGGCTTTACTCGTCGCGGAAGAAGTCAAGGTGATCGAGGGGGATGGTCAGGGACTCGTCCCCTGAGTCGTCGTAGCAGGTGCACAACCGGCTGCCTGAGGACTCGGGAGGCATGCCGCTCCCGGAATACCCGTGCTGGCTGCAAAAGTCGCTGCACAGCACGCTATCTGGATTCGGTCCAATAGTTCCCACATTCCACTGATAGAGCAGGATAAACAAAACAAACAGGAGGGTCAGTCCTGCCGAGAGCAGCACATGACTCCGGTTCAGCGCGGGATCGTTTTCCAGCCTTCTTCCGAACCAGTAGCCCAGGAGGATGAAACCGATCCAAACGACCAGGAAGACCAGCACAAACAGGGCGGAAATTGCTGTCTGGGCGGCAGCGGGCCAGGGATCGTCACCAAAGATAAAGAGCCAGAGGATTCCTGCGACTGCGCCGAAGAGCAGGATAGATAGGATGCCGGAGATAAACAGCCCCGGGAGTCCAAACAGCAGTGAATAGAGATATCGCTTCGGCATATCGCCTCCTGTAAATGTAGATGTAGTCCGTTGGGATAAGATTTATGTGATGTTCTACCATTGTATTCGCAATGAATTAAATATATGATAATCAAAAAGAGAAGTGATGAATCGCTTGTAGACCGACGGTATCGTCGACTATCTCATGCACGGCAGTACTGTGGATGCGCTTCTCGGCAGAGCAGAGCAGGCATTGAAATCAGCAAAGCCGGCACGAAAAAACCGAACGGTTGCGGCGGTCTAACTATCGTCCAGAGGAGATAGCCATGTTCAACGTCAAGGAAGCTCCGTGGAAAGTCATTCTGGCGCAGCTGATTGCCAGCACCGGCATGGTATTCGTGATTAATCTCGTCTTGTTCCCTGGCCCATATTTTGATCCGATCGCAAGGGCCACAGGCAGATTAGTGGACGCGACCCTGCAAGCCAATCTGCTCAATATCCTGCTTTTTAGCCTGATCGTCTTCTGGTGGGGCAAACTGCGTCCCGCCGATGTGGGCCTGGACTGGAGCAGACTTGTACAGGGTTTGTCTCTGACTGCCCTACTATGGCTGACGACACAGTCCGTCGTTCTGCTTATTAACTGGCTCAACGGCGAGATCCGCCTTGATCCGGCCTGGAGCGAGCACGGTGTGCCGCCCATGCTCGGAGCCTTGATCGGCCAGCTGGCAGGCAATGCCTTTTTTGAAGAGATGAATTATCGCGGCTTTTACCTGAGCCAGTTTTACCTCAAGCTCAGGAAGGTGAGCGAACGCCGGCGAGTGACGCTGGCAATCCTTACCATGCTGGGATTATTCATCCTTTCTCACATCCCCAACCGCATCTTCAGTGGCTACACGCTGGCGGACATCCCGCTGGACTTTGTTCTACTCTTAGGCTATGGATTGTTCTTTACGGCCGTATATCTGCTTTCCGGCAATCTCTTTCTCGCCATTGGAGTACACGCCCTGATAAATCGTCCCACGTTGCTCACCGAAGCCTCTTTCCCAGTCCAGGCGCTCTTGTTCCTGTTGACCTGTATCCTGCTCGCGATCCTGCAAAAACGCCAGCGAGTGTATCGACAGCAGGTCGTGGCTCCCTGAGTGGAAATGTCCTTCCGGCGTCGAATGGATGACATGGTAGTTTGCCATGATTTTGATTATCATTCTTAACAACCTTACTCCAGGCAGAAATTTTAGAGAGATAAGGGTGATTCACCACCGACTTGTACGATACATGATTGCGAACCTGCGGCTGGTAAAGGCCTGGACAGAAAACGAATTGATCACGACCTTGCGCACCGGCGTCAATCCAGGCGGCCGTGAGCTAAGCCCACTCATGCCGTGGAGATCCACCGGCCGGCTCGACGATCTGGAGCTCTCTGCGCTCTACAAGTATTTGATCAGCCTGGAGTAACGATTTCGCTCGCTGGAGCAGACAGGAATAAACCCCACCCTGCGGTGGGGTTTTTCCTGCTATCCGCCTCCTGGCAAGCTTTTTATGATTGGACGGACAACTATTTCGTTTTACGAAACTACAAAGCCCATTCCATCACAGTGAGATGAAGTAAATCTATCAGTAGTTGACAGGAAGGAGAACCATGGAGTTGACAGACACCACCACGATCATCCTCGTGGCTGTACTTTTGCTGGTGATTGGCGGACTGCTCGCCATGGCGTTCACACGTTTCCAACGAACCCGGCGCCTGAGAGATCGCTTTGGCCCCGAATATGACCGGACCCTCGAGCGGGTTGGCGATAAGCGCCGCGTGGAAGACGAGCTGGAGGCTCGTCTCGCCCATGCGGAGAACCTGAATATCCGTGCTCTGAGCGCCGAGGAGGTCAATCGCTTTTCTCTTGAATGGCAGGAAACACAGACCGAATTTGTAGACCAGCCGCTGGCATCCGTCCAGAAAGCAGACCGACTGATCCAGAATGTCATGCGGACGAGAGGCTACCCCGTGGAGGATTTCGAACAGCGCGCCGCAGATATTTCGGTGCATTACCCGGATGTGGTGATCAATTACCGGGAGCTGCACGAAATCGCTACACGAGGCGAACGCGAGAAGATCAGCACCGAGGAAATGCGCCAGGCTATGGTGCACGGCCGGGAGCTGTTCGAGCGACTTGTACAATCCGAGACGAATATCGAAGAACATCAGAAGGAGAGAATCTAATGGCAGAAAATCGAGAACACGAGATGGAAGACGACGTCATCGATGTGACGGGAGAGCCTGTCGAACAGGAGCTGCGCAATGAGGAACAGGTTCGAGAACGCCCTGTAGAGACTGCAGCTGCATCGATGAGTGACAGGGATACACTCGAGCCGTTGTTCGAGACGGACGAAGCCAAGAAATTCCGTACCCAGTGGCTGAACATCCAGAGCAAATTCGTAGACGACCCGCGCGAATCCGTCAAGCAGGCGGATGAGCTGGTCGCCAGTGTGCTCAAGAGCGTCACCATGAGCTTCTCCGATCGCCGCGTGGGCCTCGAGCAGCAATGGAACAGTGGCGGAGACATTTCCACGGAAGACCTGCGCGTGGCGCTCAAGCGTTACCGCTCGTTCTTCGACCGGCTGCTGACACTGGAGTCCTGATCTATCCCTCCGACCTGACAGACCTTTGCAGCATTTGAGAGTCACTTTGTAGACTCTGACAGCGCCGCCTGGCTAGGCTCAAGTCAAAACCCAAGGAGGCACTGCGATGAAAACCATTGCACTCTTTCTGGCGTTGATCAACGCCCTCATGGCCGGGCTGGCCCTGGCATTCACGCTTTCCACCACGGAGCTCAATCAGGCGGCGACATGGTGGTCCTTAGCCAAAATCGGTGCAGCGCTGTCGGTGATCCTGGTCGCGGTCATCACATGGCTCGGAAGTACACGGACGTCGAGCGCGGCATGGATGTCGCTCTCCAGTCTTTTACTGGTGTCCTTCGGCGCCGCAACTATCGTGTGGACGCTCCACCTGACGCTGGTCAGCGGCGATACAGAGTTTTATATGTTCCTCTATGGAGGCAGCCTGATCGTGCAGGGAACGGCATCGTTGTTCGGGTTTGCAGGTGACTCACGAAGTTTCACGGCGCTCTAGTTTCATTATTGACAGTGCCTGACGCTGCTGGTAAACTAACACCGTAATTCACTCTCAAGAAAGGAGACGCGTTTTATGTTCAAATCAGCATCGGTCGTTGTTTGCGATACATGTATGGGCGCGTCTCTGTACAGCAGTTAAGACAGGTCTTCTAGTTCAACTTTACAACTGCCACGGACGTTCCCATGTCCGTGGCGTTTTATTTAACCAGGAACAGCCGCTTCTCTTCGCTTACACGTCTTCTTAAGCCGTCTGTTCATTCGATCACCACTCACCAGCCACGGAGTTCTCTGTGGCTGGTTTTGTTTTAATGAGATTTCGATAGTCGGGTAGCCTGAGCGACAGCGCAAGGCACATCCAAACCACAAGATAGTGGCAGACACTCGACCAGCGGATCATAAACAGAAAGGAAGAATTTTTATGTTAGCCCAAGTGCAGAAGTTCTGTGGACAAGTCGTTCAAGTCACTCCCACAAATGGGACGTTTTCCGCCTGCGGCGTGCGAGCCGGGCATTTATCGAACAGCCTTTTTGACATCTTGTGTGCCTCGAGCACATATAGAGGAAACCCTGACAATGAATACCGAATTGCAAGACGACACCGGTGTCGTCTTTCGAAAAACACTTGGACATTACACCGTCCATACCCGCGGGCGAGAGATCGATTGCGTGCTCTCGTCCCTGATCCATAAACAATTGGTCTTTCCTACGGCGGATCCGACATCTCTGCGTCACGCCGTACGGGAAGTGCGTGAGATCGAGCATGTGGACCCTGTCGCGATCGGCGACCGCGTCCGTTATACGGATGCCAGCAATGGTCAGGGGATGATCGTCGAGATCCTGCCAAGAGAGTCGAAGCTTTCGCGACCGGCTCCCGTACCCGGGGCACGCGTCTTCGAGCAGGTCATTGTCTCCAACGTGGACCTGGTCCTGCCGGTCTTCTCCGTGGCGAATCCAGCCCCGAAATGGGGCTTGCTTGACCGGTATCTGGTCTCCGCGGAAGCCGCAGGGCTGCCGTCTCTGATCGTTATCAATAAGATTGACCTGGCATCGAAGAATCCGACGTTCGATCAGGAAATCGAGATCTATCGCCGCATCGGATACCCGGTGCTGTCGGTCAGTGCGGTTACCGGCGAAGGGATCGACGAGCTTAAGCACCGGCTTCAGGGCAAGCTATCGGTCCTGGTCGGAAAATCTGGCGTGGGAAAGACCTCCCTGCTGAACGCCATTCAGCAGGGGCTTGGCTTGCGCGTGAAAGCGGTCGGCAACGGGGAGATCGGCAAGGGTCGTCATACCACCACGCGTCTCGAGATGTTCGAGCTGGACTTCGGGGGCGCGCTCGTGGATACCCCTGGCATGCGCGAGTTCGGATTATGGGACATCCCTTCTGACGAGCTAGCCTACCTCTTCCCCGAGATGGCAGACCATGTCGGTCACTGCAAATTCGGCTTGAGCTGCCGGCATGACCGCGAACACGGCTGCGCCGTCCGGAAAGCCGTAATGTCCGGTGAGATCAGCCCCTACCGCTACCAGAGCTATATGCGCCTGCGGGAGGAGCTATGAGAGCCCGCCCTGCTTCCTTTGGAGATTTTCGATGCGCTCACTGTCATGCCCTGGTATCGAGTGCGCACCTGCTCTCCGGCGTAAACAACCGCAACCACTGCCCGTATTGCCTGTGGTCCTGCCACCTCGACCTGTTTGCCGCGGGTGACCGGCTCTCCGCCTGCAAAGCGCCGATGAGTCCCATCGGATTGACCATGAAAAAGAGCAGAAACAAATACCAGCGCGACCTGCGCGGCGAGCTGATGCTGGTGCATCAATGCACAGATTGTGGGACGCTATCTATCAACCGCATCGCCGCCGACGATGACTCAGAGACGGTTCTGGCTGTTTATCAGGAATCCCTGAGGCTGGGACAGTATATACACGCATTATGCCGGGAACAGGGGATCCTGCTGCTAAGCGAACATGACATAGATGTAATACGCACACAGCTCTACGGTTACGCGGCGGAAGTCCCTGCTCTTCATTGGAGCTGACCTGTGCACAGAATCAAATCAGGAGCCCCGCTGCCTGTCGGGGTCTCCTGATTTCTATCTCGTCCTTGCCTTACCCTGGGTTTGCCCGATTTTTGCAGAGTAATCTGCCCTACCGGGCTTTTTTAACTTGACAGATTAAGTAAGAATTGTAAAATAACGCACATCTCCATCCTATGTCCTCACTGAATTATTGCTCCTGTCTCAGGCGGGGTTCGTAGTCACAGCCTGAGGAAACCCTCTTACTCGTCAGCAGTCAACGACTCCAGGCAGTGAAACGTACCCCGCGCATTGACATCCTTGCGCAGGCGGATTCACAGTCCTGCTTGACCCGGTGTTCGTTTCGGGGTTGTTTTGTCCGTTGGCTGCTTTTGTTTGGAAGTAAAAGCACATCAAAACTTTAGCATTGTAAAGGAAGATTAACATGGCTTACGTTCATCCCGAATATCTTGTTGAAACCGATTGGGTCGCCGAGCATTTGAATGATCCGGACGTGCGTATCATTGAATCGGACGAAGACCCATTGCTCTATTCTGTCGGTCACATTCCCAATGCCGTGCAGGTGGACTGGTTTTCCACATTGCAGCACCCCTTGCGGCGTGATTTTCTCACCAAAGAAAAGTTCGAAGAAGTTGCCTCCGAGCTGGGCATCACCAAGGACACGACCGTTGTCTTTTATGGCGATAAATCGAACTGGTTTGCCTGCTACGCGCTGTGGCTCTTCCAGTATTACGGTC
>DAIQBG010000059.1:0-8792 GCA_036781265.1 Anaerolineales bacterium
GGTGTGTCCGTGGGAGTGTTGGTTGGAGTATCGGTAGGTGTGTTAGTCGGAGTATCCGTTGGTGTATTCGTAGGCGTATTGGTCGGTGTGTCCGTTGGGGTGTTAGTAGGCGTATCAGTGGGTGTGTTGGTAGGTGTATCCGTTGGTGTATTCGTGACCGTGCTGGTGGCGGTGTTGGTGGGCGTGTTCGTGGGCGGGTCAATATCGTAGCAGAAGGAAATATGACTGATCTGATTGCTTGTTCCCGCGCCCGGGGATGTCAGGTTGGTATCGCCCATGGACTCAGTTGGCGGATCGTAGCGATAGAGGTAGGACCCGCCCGCGCCCGCTTTGACGAAAACCGCATCCACGCCGATGTTGGACGACCAATCGAAAGTTTTATCATCGGTGGTGTTCGTTATTGTGACCGTAAGAGTGCCGTCGGTATAGACGCCATCGGCATTTGGATCTACCTTAAGTTCGATCCAGTTTTGTCCCGCACCTTCGAGCTCACCGCAGGTCCTATTATCTGACCCGGCAAAGAACTCGGGTGGGACGCTGGCGGCTCCGGCAAGGGTGCTTGCAAAGATCAGTGCAACCATTGCAAAAATGCTTGAGAGGAGGAAAATCGGTCTGCGTTTCTGGTTCTTCATAAAATAATCTCCTTGGATGAAAAATAAATACGGAATGATACGTGGATCGATATCATCACAATGCGAATAAAAAGAAAATCAGCCGAAAGCAACGAATTGCCCTCAGCTCGCGGACGGTAGCGCCGTGTCCGATTTATGGACGTAACGTACCTCTCCCGGCCGCAGAGTGTAAAAAAACAAGATGTAAGGTTGTCTGGTGTGGGATGTACGAACCGCACCCACCGGTGATGCTGGCTGCAATGCTGCAAATTGGATAAGTTCTATCTAAATAATGCTCGTATCTTAGCATAAGACCGGTCGTAATCCGGTCGCAAAATCGGTCGCAGACAGTCGCAAGAGGTTACATAGACCGATGCGTGTGAGCGTAGAAAATCAGTGGGCTCGAAATGGATAAAGGCGATTACACTGTGGTGGCAGGTTCTTCCGTCAATACCAGGAAGAAAGGATGGAAAGCCATTGGCAAATTTTATTGCCCACAAACTGCTGGAAGCCTGTGGGGAGCCGGGCTGTCCAGTTTGCAGGCTGGAGCAACTTGGTGCAGAGCGCTATCTGGACAGCCAATTCTATGAAAACGTCAACAGTCCCAAATGGCGAGATCAGCTCCGTGCCAGCCTGGGGTTTTGTCGCGAGCATGCCTGGCTGGCGGTAGACAAACGCCTCGGTGACCCGCTGGGGTTTTCCATCGTTTACCGGGACCTGGTCAATTCAGTTTTAAGGCGGTTCGAGACCGGTAAGAGTCCGGCACGCGTCGCGCGCAGTTGGACGGCTTTGCTCCGGCAGCTCCCTGAAGAGGCGCGTACTTGGATAGCAGGCGCGCTGGCGGCCATTACCCCTCGCAAACGCTGCCCCGTCTGTGAGCACCGGGATGAAACGACGCGCAACACCCTTGCGGCCTTGCTGGAGGAGTTGAAGCAGCCGGAAATGGTCACTGCTCTGCAATCCTCTCAGGGTCTGTGCTTGCCGCACCTGAGCCAGGCATTGGAACACGTCCAGGATGTGTCGGTCTGTGAGACGCTGCTCGGGATCCAGCGCGAGAAGCTGGAGGGATTGAGGCAAGAGCTCGACGAATTTATCCGCAAGAACGATTACCAGTTTGCGGCAGAAGGATTTGGCAGTGAGCGGGATGCCTGGCTGCGGGCGCTGGCCATGGTAGTGGGGAGGAAGACAGAATAGGAAGATAAACAGTCGATAGCGTCAGTGGTAAGCATTGTGAGTACGAGGCGCTGAACTTACGTCCGGCGCCCGTTGCGTTGCCTCAATCTTACCAGCCGAGCTTACTCGCGAAAACAGTAGCCCCCGGGCCCGGTCTGCAGCAGCACAGGTTTGCTGGGTTCGGCTTCGATCTTTCGTCGAAGGCGATACACAACATTTTTGAGTAGAATATGGTCCCCATTGTCATATCCCCCCCAGGTGGATTGTACAATGTCCTCCACACTGAAGACATGTCCGGGCCGACTCATCAACAGATGCAACAGCCGAAACTCCAGGCTGGTAAGCTTGATTTCGAACCCTGCTGGATTCACCAGGCAGCGCCGGGCCGGATCTAACCTGTGTTTGCCTGCTTTAACGATATTCAACCCTTCGACGGGTATCGTCCAGCTGCGCCGCAGCCAGGAATGGATCTTGGCCAGAAACACGGCGGGACTGATCGGTTTGATGACTACCTCGTCTACTCCGGCGGCGTAGGCTTCCAGAATCTCTTGCTCATGATGGGCTGGCAAAAAGAGCAACATAGGCGCAGTACTGATGGCGCGAAATGCCTTGCACAGTTCGATGCGCTCGGGATGAGAAACATGAATATCAATGACCAGGAGATCAGGCATCTCCCTGGACCAGTGATCGATTGAGGTTTCCATTGAGTTTGCCAGGATGGGCATCAACCCTTGCTGGCGCAAGATGTAACCCCAGATCGGGGCTGTGGCATCTTGATCGCAGACGACGAAAATTTTCTGTAAACGTACCGTGATTCCTAAATCCAACCGGTTCATAAGAAAAGACCCTTTGTGGCGCAGTTATGGATTCTGTCTTACATAGACAACGCTGCACTCCATTTGCATCTCAGAGCGATGAAGCTGCTCAAGCAGCAAGCTATGTTACGAGACGGAAAAAAACGCCTTAGGTAACACCTGTTAACGGATCGGTTTGGGGCATGATTCATGCACAAATTTAAGATCCCCATACCCCTTCTCGGAAAAGCTAAAGCCGGTGATGGAAAATCAGACTGGTTTAATTCCAAACAGGATAGTTGTAGATGGACTGTCGATGATTCAGAAATGGGTTTTGCGTTCAAATGACAAATGTTGTCTTTTCTCTTCCAAGCTATAATTACTCTATGACCACGAAAAAGCACTATGAAGAACTCAAGCAGCAAATCCATGAGCATAATTATCGCTACCACGTTCTGGATGCGCCGATCATCAGCGACCTTGAGTTCGACCGACTCCTAAACGAACTCAAGCAGATCGAAGCCGAGCACCCCGACTGGATTATGCCGGATTCCCCGACGCTGCGCGCAGGCGCCAGGCCTGCCGACCGTTTCACCAAGGTCCGTCATCCCGCGCCGATCCTCTCGTTAGGGAACGCGTTCGGCGCGGACGATGCCCGCGGCTGGTTCGAGCGCGTCAGCCGGATCGACGACCGGGTGGAAAAGGCGAAGTTCGTTGTTGAGCCGAAGATCGATGGTCTCTCCGTCGTCCTGCATTATCGTGACGGCGTTTTCGTACAGGGCGCGACACGCGGGAATGGCGAAATCGGGGAGGACATCACTGCGAATCTGCGAACTGTTGGGTCTATTCCACTGAGAATCCCGGTCGAGGAGAAGAGACCCAGGCCACCAAAGTATCTTGTGGTTCGCGGGGAAGCGTTCATGCCCATCAAAGAATTCGAAAAGCTGAACCAGAAACGTGCAGAGGAAGGGCAGCCAATGTATCTCAACCCGCGCAATACCGCGGCGGGCTCGTTGCGCATGCTGGACCCTGCGGTGACTGCCTCTCGTGTTCTGACGCTACTGGTGTATCAAATCGTCCATTGCGAAGGTGGAAACGTACCAGCCTCGCAGTGGGAAGTCCTGGAATATCTCAAAGCGTTGGGGTTTCCGGTCACAGATATTGCACGAAGGTTCGACGATTTTGAAGATGCCATCACCTATACTGAATCCTGGGACAAGAAGCGCGACGAGCTTGAGTATGAAGCTGACGGTATGGTCATCAAGATCGACGACTTAAAACTGGGAAAGGACCTGGGGTTTGTAGGAAAAGACCCGCGCGGCGCGATTGCATTCAAATTTCCGGCCCGAGAAGTGACCACGACCCTCCAGGATATTCGCATCAATGTAGGCAGGACCGGGATGTTGATTCCAAACGCCGTCCTGGAACCGGTCGAGATTGGCGGGGTGATCGTGGTCCGGGCGACTCTGCATAACTTTGATTACATAGCCGAGAAAGACATCCGTATCGGGGACCGCGTCTGGGTGAAGCGAGCCGGAGAGGTCATTCCTTATGTGATTGGTCCGGTCGTGGATGCGCGGACGGGAAAAGAGAAGAAATATAAGTTCCCAACCCATTGTCCATCCTGCGGGCAGTCCGTGGAACGCCTGGAGGAGGAGGTTGCTTTTTACTGTGTGAACGCAGCCTGTCCCGCGCAGCTGATACGGAATGTGGAGCACTTTGTCTCGCGCGGCGCTATGGATATTGTCGGCCTGGGCATCCGAATTGTTCAAAAGCTGATCGAGACCGGTAAAGTAAAGGATGTCGCCGATATCTACCTGTTGAAGCGCGCCGACATTCTCGAGGCGATCACCAAAAAGGACAGGAAGACCGACAAAGAGCCACCCGGAAAAACGGCAGATAACTTATTGGCTTCGATCGAAATCTCAAAGACACGCTCGCTGGCGCGTCTGATCACTGCCCTCGGGATTCGTGGCGTAGGGGAAGTCAGCGCAGCGGATCTGGCGAGTCAGTATCCCGACCTGGATGCGCTTTCTAAAGCCAGTGCAGACGATCTGCAGGCGATCGCGGGCATTGGGCCGAGCGTCGCCGAATCCGTGGCGGAGTGGTTCTCACGCCCCGCGAATATCGCTATCGTCAAAAAGCTGAAAGCCGCGGGGGTCTGGCCGCAGGGAGGCACATCTGCCGCTGTGAAAAGCCGCGCCTCCGACGCTCTCGATGGAAAGACCTTTGTCATTACAGGGACACTACCCACATGGTCTCGCGATGAAGCGAAGGAATTCATCGAATCTCACGGCGGCAAAGTAACCGACAATGTCAGCAAGAAGACAAGCTACCTCGTCCTCGGCGAAGCCCCTGGCTCGAAGTATGAAAAGGCAAAATCGTTGAGTGTGAAGATCATCGGGGAAGAAGAGCTAAAGAAGCTGGTTGAATGACCTCGTTACTGCGGAGACACCGGGATAGGGAGCTAAAAACATTGGCTTATGATATCCGCGCCTCGGCGATCGGCAGGATGTAGGGCGCGGATCCCCATGAAAAAGCAAACGATAGTTCTCCTGCTCATCGCCTTTACCTTTTCCCTCTCGTGCCAGTTCCTATTGCCTTCACAATCTGGTGCAGTGATCTCGAATTGCGCCGAGATCGTGTCTGCCGTTGCTCAAATGCAATCGCAGGACATCCCCGATCACCTGCTGGAGACCGGCACGAAGCGCGGCGATGAATTTGATCCAAATCAGTATTTTGACGTGTTGACTCATCTCTCCCTGCGTGCGGGGTATGTGATCGATTATGTCTATCAAAGCGATGACCTGGGCGGATATCCTCTCCTTTATGCGCGTCCAACCGAACAGGCAGGCTATGCTTCTCCCGCAGACATCCCCAACAACACTGAGCTGCCTGAATTTCAAGGATATCTGGAAGTAGACGATACCGAACAGGGCTACTTCGAGTATGTTGTGCTGGATATTATGGCTAACCAGTTCTATCTGTACTGGCACGCCAATTACAACGATTTTGAGATTGTCTGTAATCAGGATGAAGTCGATGACATTGTGACGGAGGTTAGCTCTGGGGACTTTGGTATCGCCATGGACCCCGTCCAGCAGGCAAGAGCCCGCGCCCTGCAGAACATCGAGCCGACGGTCAGCCTTAACGGGGAGGTTGCCGTGGTTCGTTTCCTGACTTTCACGAGATGGGGTGGGTTTTACCGTGAGACCTATACGATTCGTCGCGGATTTCCACACACAATCCTGGATGAAAAACAGGATAATGTCGTTCCATATGATTGTGGCGTAGCGTTCTAACAAAGAAATGAAGCCTGGTTTCTTATGATAAAATAGCGCTCGTTTCGGACAAAGGACGCACTGGGGGAGCATGTAACCTTTGTAAACCTTTTTGCTTTGGAGAAAATCAATATGCCTCGTCGCAGCCTCGCTCGCCTCTACAGAGACGAGTTCACCGGATATTCACTTGCGAAATTTCAACAGGATCTGCTTGCTGGTCTAACTGTCGCCGCAGTGGCACTGCCCCTGGCCCTGGCGTTCGGGGTTGCCTCTGGCGCAACAGCCGCCGCAGGATTGGTCACCGCCATCCTTGCCGGGATTGTGATGGGACTTCTCGCCGGCGCGCCGTTTCAGATTAGCGGGCCCACCGGCGCCATGTCTGCCGTGCTTATTGTGCTTGCCAGCCGCTACGGTCTGGAAGGGATCTGGGTCGCAGGATTGCTCTCAGGGGCGTTGCTGCTTACCATTGGACTCCTGCGCCTCGGACGGTTCATTGCGTTTATCCCGTCACCGGTCATTAGCGGATTCACGTCCGGCATTGCCCTCATTATCTTTATCGGACAGCTCGATAACCTGCTCGGCATCCAGACTCCTGCCACCGAAACCGCCGCCCAGAAACTCTTTGGATATGTCCAGGGTGGTTTTATCCCTGACCTGGGAACCCTCTTTCTGGGCTGCGTCGTCATCGGCGCGATGCTCTTGTGGCCGGCGAAGTGGAATGCGCGGCTTCCGTCGTCCCTGCTGGGAATTATCCTGGCTACGCTCTTAAACTGGCTTCTGGGCTGGTCTACTTCGGTGATCGGCGCCATCCCCCAGTCCCTGGTTCTCGATTCTCGCTTGAGTCTTTCCAGTATCCCCTGGTCCGATCTGGGGGAATTCATTGCACCAACACTGACGATCACTGCGCTGGGCGCCGTGGAGTCTTTATTATGCGGCGCGGTCGGCTCGAACATGACAGGCATCCGTCTGCAGGCTAACCAGGAGCTGATTGCCCAGGGGGTGGGCAATATGCTGATTCCCTTCTTTGGCGGAGTTCCTGCCACGGCGGCGATCGCGCGCTCCAGTGTCGGCATTAAGTCGGGTGGACAGACGCGCCTGGTCAGCATCGTCCATGCGGTGGGGATCCTGCTCTCCATGTTCTTGTTCACAAGGTTCATGGAGCGAATTCCACTGGCTGCACTGGCGGGCGTCTTGATGGTCACCGCAGTGCGAATGAATGAGTGGGAAGCCATTCGATTTATCTTTGGCAGGCGCTTCAAGACGGACATGATTGCATTCACCATTACGATGCTTGCCACCGTCGTCCTTGATCTGACCCAGGCAATTCTGATCGGTTCCTTCCTGGCGGGAGCTGTGTTCCTGAACAAGATTGCCAGCATCGAGATCGATGTCCAGCAGGTGGATGTCGAACGCCTCAAACGAAAAGGGATCGAAACGGCAGGCAAGTGTGGGCACGTCCGTGTGGCATTCCTGACCGGACCGCTTTTCTTCGCGGCCACGGGCCAGTTCAACGAAGCTTTTGCGGACCTGAAAGAGACTCACGCCTTGATTCTCTCGATGCGCGGCGTGCCGCTGATCGACACTGCTGGCATAGAAGCCATCCACCGTTTGCACCACCGCTTGGAGAAACAGGGTGGTACCCTCCTGTTCGCGGGCGTTCACGATAATGCCCGGACGATGATGGAGCGAGGCGGCCTGTTGCGGGCGATCGGCGAACAGAATTTCTTCTGGTCAAGCGACCAGGCTATTGTGGCGGCCGAACAGCAGGGATGTGCGTTTTGTTCGGAAAATGCTCGCGCCGTCATGTAGCCAGCGGGACTCGCGGTGCGATAAAATTGTCCGCAAGTCTAAAGATCTAGAGGGTAAGTCTTTCAAAAGGGTACAGTCATGACAAACAAAGTTCTCCAGTGGGGGATGCTCTCCACGGCACGCATCAATCAAGCCCTTTTTCCTCCGCTCCGGGCCTCGCCACGCAACCAACTGCTGGCAGTGGCGTCCCGCACGCAGGAGTCGGCAGAGCGATACGCACAGGAGTGGAAGATTCCCCGGGCACACGGATCCTATGAAGCTTTGCTCGCAGATCCGGAGATCGACGTGATCTATAATCCGCTGCCCAATCACCTCCATGCGGAATGGACCATCAAAGCCGTAGAAGCAGGCAAGCATGTGCTGTGCGAGAAGCCCCTGGCGTTGAGCGTAGACGAGGTAAATGCGATGGAGGCCGCGGCGCGCCAGACGGACCGGGTTGTGGCAGAAGCATTCATGTACAGGCATCACCCGCAGACCGTCAAAGTGCAGGAGCTGGTGAAGAACGGTTTTATCGGTGACGTGAAGTTAATCCGCGGTTCGTTTACCTATGTCCTCTCCCGGGATGGCGATGTACGTCTCGATCCCGCGCTGGGAGGAGGCAGTATCTGGGATGTGGGCTGCTATCCGATCAGCTATGCGCGGATGATTGTCGGGGCGAATCCCGCCGAAGTGTTTGGCTGGCAGGTCACAGGTCCGACCGGGATCGATGATACCTTTGTGGGACAGATGAAGTTCGAAAACGATGTTTATGCACAATTTGACTCAAGCTTTGCCATTCCCTTCCATACGTTTATGGAAATTATCGGCAGCGAAGGTAGTTTGCACATCCCGGTACCTTTCAAGCCTGAGACCGAGGAAGAGATTTACCTGACCCGTGGTGGTAAGACGGAGACCCTCAAGATCAAAGGAGCGCCGTTATACGTCGGCGAAGTGGAAGATATGGCGGATGCGATCCTGCTGGGTCGAGAGCCGCGGATCTCCCTCGCCGACAGCCGCGCCAATGTCGCCGTTATCTGCGCGTTGCTTGCTTCGGCCACTTCGCAGAGACCCGTTGCCCCCGCGTACTGAGCGGGTTCGTGCCCGCTAGACAATCCCGCAGCCCTCGACTACACTTGCGTCATTCT
>DAIQBG010000060.1:0-8489 GCA_036781265.1 Anaerolineales bacterium
ATTGTGATCTGGCAATAGATTGGGAAACGATTTAGGAAAAAGCTCATCTGCAAAAGTCCTCTGCCTCAAGATTACTCTTGCGGTTTGTTCGACCGAGTTTTGCCGGTGTAAATTTGATGAACGCTATATTCGGTAAAGCCTGTGCAGTGGCGGTGTGAATGGGCAGTCGCATGTTCCTTTCACTAAAAGTTTCGTCACGGACACAGGGCAAATTACATCTCCAGTCTGACCCATAATCATCCTCTGGGCTGAGCCGGTAGATAAGCTTGTCTCCTATACTTCGGGGCATCAAGGAGACAAAATGATCGTTTTAATCGTTCTCATCACCCTCTTTTTCGTACTGGGAAGCATCAGTTCCCTTCTCGTAACCGACGATGTTCAAGACATCGTGACTCTGGAGCGGCTATGACCTTCCTGCGCCTTTTGACCATCGAAACCCGTAAAACGCTCAGGCATCCAGCGCTAGGGCTCGGACTCGGTGCGCTCCTGTTCCTGCTTACCATGTTCATCTGGGTCGATCATGCCCAAATCGCCCGAGGCTACGAGGAAGCAACCGGCGGACTGGAACGGGATCTGCTCACCGGTCTGGCTTTCTTTAACTGGATGGGCGTTCTCGTCTACGCCGTGACGGCTTCCGTTATCGCCGCCTTCGACTACCCGGATCGTTCAATCCAGCTTTGGCTCAATCGCGGCGTACCACGCACCACCCTGCTCTCTGCCCGCACAATCACAATTTTGTTCTTTGGCTTGTTGATGATCTTCTTTACGGTCGCTGCCCTGCTGGGACTTGGCACCCTCTCGCGCATAGTATTCTTCGGAGCAGTGGACGCATCCAACCTGAACTTATCCGCCCTTCCACTCGCCATCCTGCGCGTGTTCTGGGGTTCTGTACCTTATCTCGCGCTGACGGTCTTGTTCGCGGTCCTCAGCCGCTCGCCGCTCTTCGCCGCGGGCGGGACCATCGTCTACGGCAGTGTGGTGGAAATCCTTGCCCTGCAAACAGGAAATCGCTTCGCAACGCTGGTGCGCTATCTGCCTGGTACTCTGACGCGCGTCTTGCAAACCTCCAACGAGACCCTTGACCGCACCGCTCCCCAACTCCCTGTGGATGCTGCCATCATGCCTGAAGCACGCGCCATCTTGTTAATCGGAATACTGTTCATCGCTATCAGCATAGCTTCGTTCGCAATCTTCTCCCGCCAGGATCTGGGCGGCTAACATGTAAGGCAGGATGCCATCCCGCCCTACGATATCAAAAGGAATCTCCATGACCAACATCGTTTTACAAACCACCAACCTGACCAAGACCTTTGGCAACCCCGGCGCATTCAGCCGGGGCAAACTCAAAGCCGTGGACTCGGTCAACATCACTGCCTACGAAGGGGAAGTGTTCGGCTTTCTTGGACCGAACGGTGCCGGCAAGACCACCACGCTTGGCATGGCACTCGGATTGATCCACCCCAGCGCGGGTGAAGTGACCGTGCTGGGTGAACGGGTCACACCCAACAACACACGCGTGCTCCGCAATGTCGGTGCCTTGCTTGGTGCGCCTGCTTTTGTGCCATATCTCTCCGCCTGGGACAATATCGAGCTGGTCTCGCGCCTGACTCCCGGTGTGGATAAGAAACGCATCAACGAAGTCATTGATCTCGTCGGGCTGGCTGATTCTGCCAAACGCAAAGTGGGCAAGTTTTCCACAGGCATGAAGCAGCGTGTTGGACTGGCGATGGCACTGGTACATCGTCCGCGCTTTGTTATTTTGGATGAGCCCACGAATGGACTCGATCCCGCCGGGATGCGGGAGATTCGTCAGTTGCTGCGGACACTAGCAGAGACCGGCACGTCTGTTTTGCTGTCGAGTCACCTGCTCAACGAAGTGCAGCAGGTCTGTGACCGCATCGCCGTGCTCAACTGCGGACGCGTCGTGGCACAGGGCCGCGTGGAGGATTTGCTTAACGGGCAAAAGCCGTCGGTGCGGTTAACGGTCCCTGATACGGGAAACGCGGTTCGTGCGTTTGAATCGCTCTCCGGGGTCGAGAACGTCCAGGCAAGCGGAAATACGCTCATCGTCACGGGAGTCACCAGTCAAACGGTGATGAATCATCTGCTGGAACATCACATCATCCCCACCGAGATTACCGCCCAGAAAAGCGACCTTGAATCGCTGTTCATGGATCTGACCTCCACCAATTGATAAAGGACATCGCATGTTTTTGAAACTCTTTTCCATTGAATGGACTCGACTCACACGCCGTACTTTGTTTTGGTTAACGCTGGTCGCCTGCTCGCTGTTCATCTGGCTGAGCCTTGAAAATTTCTATACCATGAACCGCGTCCAATTCTTGGACGGTAGCCTGAAGATACCCGGCGTTTCCTTTGACCTTGCCAACTCTCTGGACCAACTACTGATCGTTGCCCTGCCCTTCCTGATCCTGGTCTCGGCGATGATGCTCGGCAATGATTATTCGCAGCGCACGAATCAACACTGGCTGATGCGGGCATCGCGTACATCCAACCTGCTGGCGAAATTTGCCATGCTGGTATTGACCATCTTCCTGCTGCAATGGATTACACTGCTCGCCGGCGGGCTGACCGGTTGGTATTTCAAGACCTTCACATACGACACATACAGCCTTGCCAATCTCAACTGGCTGGCGACATTCTATGCCACGCTCTACATGACCCTCGTGACCCTGCCCTACGCCGCGTTGATGCTGCTCATCACGGTCGTGACGCGCTCTGCGTTCGCTGGCATTGCCATCGGCTTGGGTTATACTCAATTCATCGAATTGCTGGTGACCAGTGTTTTTTATGGCGCAAGCTGGTCGAAGTGGTTGATGCGTAATCTTTACTTCAGCGCCACCTACCTGCTGAATTCCATCGGTAACAAGACAGTGGATATGCCTTCGGCTCTTCTCCAACCCGTGCCTGCGTTCGTTACCGCAGCCCTCTACACCCTGACATTTCTCTCGCTCGCCATCTGGCTCTACCGCCACCAGGATGTCGGCGGGTAACGGTTCTCACCATGTTCAACTTTTTCCGTCGCCTACAATGGAAACTCACCCTGTCCTATGCGGTCGTCACCGCCGGGACGGTCATCGTGCTCACCATGTTGTTGATTAGCATCGCGGTTTATTTCGAATCACAGAACAACTCGCGCACGTACGACAGTTTCTACTGGTCTAAGACTGCCTTCCAGGACAATATCCCTTATCTTCTGGACGATGAGCAAGCGTTACAGACCTGGCTCGAACGCGTGCAAAAGCAAGGGTTCAATTGGAACGATTTTCAATCCAATACGGTGCGAGAGACCCTTGATTACGCCAACACTTTGATCACCGAAGACCAGCCGATCTACGTGCTCGACCCTGACCTGAACCTTATCGCCGCTGCCCCGCTGGATAACCCGAGCATGATCGGCAAACCGTTCAAAGCGCGCTCGGTCATCGGTTTTAGTATGGAGACCATCATCGACGCCGCGCTCATCGGTGATAAGAACTACTACGCCCAAAGCATTCCCACTCCCGATGGGACGCGTCTGGTGGCATTTCCTCTCCGCAAAAGCGACTCTGACCCAGTCGTTGCCATTGTTATCTATCAAGTCAGGCCGGTGGCGTTTGCCACCCCGAGCAACCTCGAACTCTATCAAACATTTTTTCTCAT
The DNA here is from genome assembly GCA_036781265.1 of Anaerolineales bacterium. Taxonomy (GTDB): domain Bacteria; phylum Chloroflexota; class Anaerolineae; order Anaerolineales; family Villigracilaceae; genus Defluviilinea. The sequence goes on from DAIQBG010000060.1 coordinate 3,664, forward strand.
AACGATGTTCACCTTGTTCATGGTGGCGCTGCCCGTCGGCGCGATCTTCGGCTGGCTGGTCACACGCGGACTGCGCAAACGTCTCATCACGCTTTCTGCCGCGTCGAAAGCCTGGAGCAAGGGTGATTTCTCGGTCATGCCGCGTGATCATTCCGGCGATGAGATCGGGGAACTCACCCGCAACCTGAGCGGCATGGCGGAGCAATTGCAAACCTTCATCCATAATAAAGATGAACTTGCCCGCCTGGAGGAACGCAACCGCCTCGCCCGCGATCTGCACGACACCGTCAAACAACAGACCTACGCTTCGCGCATGCAATTGACTGCCGCTAAAAATCTGCTCACGTCCGATCCCGCCGCCGCCGTAGGACACATTGACACCGCCCTGCATCTCAACCGTGAGACTCAGCAGGAACTCAAACTCATCATCGATGAACTGCGCCCTGTTGCGCTTCAAGGCAAGGGACTGGCGCAGGCATTGAAGGAATATGCCGATCGCTGGCAGGAACACACCGGAATCAAAGTGGAGACGGTCGTCAGCGGAGAACGCTCCCTGCCGTTGGATGTGGAGCAGGTGCTCTACCGTGTCTTGCAGGAAGCTCTCTCCAACATCGCCCGCCACGCCGAAGCAGACCAGGTCGGACTCAGCCTGAACATGACCCCGAACGCAGTGGCTCTCATCGTGGCTGACAACGGTCGCGGCTTCGCTGTGAACGATGTCCCCTCCAATTCATATGGGCTGGCGGGCATGAAGGGACGCCTCGAGGAAGTTGGCGGCACACTCAAAGTCGATTCCACTTTATCGGCTGGGACAACCATCACCGCCGAAGTACAATTAAAGCCATAAACACGGACTCCAAAGTCTCTAATAAAAGGATTTATGTCAATCAAAGTTCTTCTCGTAGATGACCACAAAATCGTGCGACAGGGTGTACGCGCCTACCTGCACACACTGAAAGATATCCAGGTCGTTGCCGAAGCGGATTCGGGCGCAGCAGCCCTCACCGCCGTGGAACAACACCAACCCGATGTCGTGCTCATGGATCTGGAAATGCCCGGCGAGCTCGATGGCATCGCCGCCACGCGCCAGATCCGCAAACTACGACCGGCGACGCAGGTTATCGTCGTGACATCTCATCACCAGGATGAATACATCTTCCCTGCCGTGCGCGCCGGGGCAATCTCTTACCTGCTCAAGGATGTCGAACCTGACGAACTCGCCGCCGCTATCCGCAAAGCAGCGCAGGGAGAAGCCGTGCTCGATTCGCGTGTTGCATCCCGCATCGTCCATGAACTGCAGGGGCTGCGTAAGGAGGATGTTAATCCCTTCACGGAACTCTCTGAACGCGAGTTTGAGATCCTTCGTCTGATCGCAGCGGGTAAATCCAATGCCGAGCTTGCGGAGACGCTCGTCATTAGCGAAAGCACTGTGAAGACGCATATTGGCAATATCCTCAAGAAACTCCATCTGGAAGATCGTACGCAGGCCGCGGTCTATGCCTGGCAGGAGGGTATTGTGCGGCGCAAAGGCAAATGAAAACGCGCTCCTATCACAAGGAGCGGCGTTTTCATTTGTTTCACTTGTAGCGAATTACCAGCCCTGCATTTACCAAATATTGTGTTCCCTTAAGATTACATCGCCAAGGCTATAGTGAGGCTCGCCTGGGCGGCAGCTGTCCCACCAGGGGATGATAGGGTCGTGCATGTATACTACCACCATCCCGGCGGGGTCAACCCCTTGCAGGATGCTATGCAAAGACCCCCGCCGATCATGGCGTTTTTCCAAACCCTGCACTGGCCCATTGCCAGTGCAGGGTTGTCGACGTGTGCTTGGGAGGAGAAGCAAGGAGCGACCCGGCACATCCCGATGAGCAAAATGGTGGGCAGTTAGCGGCACAGGGCTTCATTGTTATTCTTTGCCTGTAATGCGAACCCCCAGGCGATATAAGACCGGGTCGCAGAGTCAAGGCTAAGGCCGTAGGCAGCATCCACGGCGCAGACCACTGCTTTCGCTTGGGCCATATAAGAGCGGGTAGCCGAATCCACCGTGCTGGCTTCCGCATCGGCTGCTTTAGCATACGCGGTGTAAGAACGGGCGGCAGAGTCCATAGTGGCGGCGGGGGATGGGGTGGCGTTGGCTTCCCGGACGACCAGACCAACGACAGCCAACAGCGCAATGGCAACGAGCAGGCGAATGAAACGATTGGTAACCATTTTGATCTCCTTTGGTGTTCAACAAGTTATAATGTTTTCAGAAACCTGAGCTGGTCTCTACGATGTCCTTACTGTAGCAAATCCCTATTCCGGTTTGGTGGCACCAAGTGCCACAAAAAGTGTCACTTATCCGTAATCTGAAGCGAACCTATTTATTTGGAAATTGATGCAGGAACAACATTCTTTTGGCTACTGGCTCAGGCTCAAGAGAAAGACACTCGATCTCACTCGCGAAGCTCTGGCTGACCGCGTCGGGTGTTCCGTATCAACCATTCGCAAACTTGAAGATGAAGAGCGGCATCCCTCCGCACAGATTGCCGAGCTGCTGGCTGAAATCTTCAAGATTCCCACAACCGAAAGAACAGCCTTTTTACGGTTTGCGCGTGGCGACTGGAGATCTGCTCCCAGTCTGGGGGACGAAGAGGCCCCCTGGCGCGTCTCAACATCAGAAGGTCCCCAACAACCCCGTTCGAATTTGCCGGCAACCTTCACTTCCTTAATTGGGCGGGATAAGGATATTGCGGCTGTCCATGACTATTTGACCCACCCCGATATCCGCCTGGTTACCCTGATCGGTGCGCCGGGGATCGGGAAGACGCGCCTGAGTATCGCCTCAGCGAGCAAGTCACTGGCTGAGTTCTCCGATGGTGTTTTCTTTGTCGCGCTGGCTCCGCTCGATCAGCCATCCCTGATATCTTCTGCCATTTCACAAGCGCTTGGATATATTGAAAAGAAGAACCTGTCTCCCGAGGAACGTCTCATCGAAGGCATCGCAAACAAACGAATGCTGCTCGTGCTGGATAACAGCGAGCACCTGATCGAAGAAGTAGCTCGGCTCGCCTCTTCCCTCCTTTCAGCCTGCTCCCGCTTAAAAATCCTGACCACCAGCCGCGAAGCGCTGCGAATCCCTGGTGAATGGCTTTATTCAGTACCTGCACTGGACATGCCAAAAGAGAACTTTATCCTTGACATAGAAATCCTTTCGGAGTTCCCAGCTCTGGTGCTGTTTGCCGAGCGTGCCCGCGCAGTTCGTTCCGATTTCGCACTGAACGCCAATAACATCCGGGCCGTCGCATCCATCTGCTCACAACTCGATGGATTGCCATTAGCCATCGAGCTGATTGCCGCGCGCGTCAAGACGTTATCACCAGTGCAAATCGCTGCACGGCTGGATGATCGTTTTGCATTGTTAACAAGCGGTAGCCGGGTCGCGCCCTCACGACAACAAACCTTGCGGGCGACCCTGGATTGGAGTTATGAGCTGCTGACAGAGCCGGAAAGAGAACTTTTTCGACAACTTTCGGTCTTTGCGGGTGGTTTTACATTGGACGCGCTGGAATCGGTGGCGCAATTGGATTCCAATCAGTCGATTCTCGATGCGCTTTCACGGCTTGTGGACAAATCACTTCTGCTCGTCGAACGGCAGGATCAACCGCGTTACCGGTTTCTTGAGCCAATCCGCCAGTATGCCAGAGATAAACTGAATGAGACCCGAGAATCGAACCTGATTCAGGATCGTCATCTGAATTACTACCTCCGCGTCGCGGAGGAGACAGAGCCGTACTTATTTGGCGCCAGTCAACAGGACTGGAAGAATCGATTGGAGTTGGACCATGATAACTTGCGGATCGCACTGGCATGGTCGCTTGAAAGCAATCAAATCGAAGCGGGACTGAAATTGGCAGGGGCGCTGGCATGGTTCTGGCACAGTAAGGGTCACTTAAGCGAAGGCAACCTGTGGCTGGAGAAAATCCTTGCAGCTGGTACTGGCGTCCAGGGAAAGGAGCGAGCGAAAGCGCTGCGCGCATCATCCATCCTATCAACAGGTGCAGGCGATTACATTCGAGCCAGAGCCTTTGCAGAATCGAGCATGAAGTTATATCGAGAAATTGGAGATAACCGAGGCGCAGGCTTAGTGCTTGCTGACCTGGGCGCAAGCCTTCACTGGGATGGCAAGGAAGAGGATGCAATAGAGTCGCTCGAAGAGAGTTTGCGCCTGCTTCGGGCAGCTGGAGAGAGCTGGGGGAGCGCCTACGCACTCCTCTGGTTGGGCGATACGTGGTTCAGGATGGGAGATATTGAGCGCGCCGCCACAAGCTGGGAAGAGAGTCTGCGCCTCACCCGGGAGTTGGCGGATGACTACCTGATGGGTTGGTCGCTTGGTGGTTTGGCGGATGTGGCGCGTCTGCGCGCTGATTACAAGCGTGCAACAGGAATGTTTAAAGAAGCTTTGTCCCAGTATCAGAGTTCAGGCGATAAGATCGGCCCACCGTTCTCGCTGGAAGCGCTGGGCTTGGTTGCCGTTGCGCTAGGGGATGCGAAGCGAGCGGCGCGTCTTTGGGGTGCCGCATCCGCCTGGCGCGAAGCGATCAACGAGCCGCTCCCCCCGACCTATCAGAGGGACTACGCTGCTTCCATTACTCAGGCGCGTACTCAACTTGGGGAGGAAGCCTATGCCTCCGCCTGGTCGGAGGGCCACGCGATGTCACCCGAACAGGCTATCGCCCTGGCGTTAGAGGAATAAATGCCTCATGATCAATATAAATTTCAAATTCGTTATGAGGCCAATTGGCGGGTTCTATGGCATAAAGTGATTGCCGGCACTTCATAGC
>DAIQBG010000061.1:0-7193 GCA_036781265.1 Anaerolineales bacterium
GCTTGCAAGCGCCAGTTTCGCCTGCGTCTGTGCCTCGTTTGCATTTTCCTCGGCAATCCGCCTCTGCTCATTTGCCATAAGGCTGGCAGCCTGTGCCGTTTGCGCAATGTTGGCATTTTGCGCAGCCAACTGCGCGTTCTCATCTGATTGCCTCTTATAAAAGAACGCTGCGATCAGCAAGTATGCAACGAGGACGATCGCCCCCGTAATTCTGGCTGTTCGAACAAAGCGCTGGCGTGTGTTGCTTGCATTTACGAATTGTCTTTCCAGCTCATTTAAGTCATCATAGCGGAGCGCTTCCTGCAGCAGCTCACGCCGCCACAATGCAGAGGTTGCCCGGTTTAGTCGTTGCCATTCCTCTGCGGCTGTTGTCAGGCGGTGGCGTTGGCGTAATTTCACCCGCTCTTCGTCCAGCCATTCCACGAGTGTGGGCCAATTGCGAATCAATGCTTCGTGTGCGATCTCCAGTTGATCGTCCATGACCATATCCCCCTGCGATTTTCTGATCAGCCGGGCCCGTATCAACCGGTCCAGCACCCGATCGATGCGGTCGTTCGCTTCTGCTTTTTGATACAAATATGCCCGCGGCACGCGATTACTGGTCACCTCCAGCCCTTCTCCCGGTCGGACCATCTTAAGCAGGATCCTTCGCATGGTCGTCTGCTCTTCGGGGATCAACTGTTTGTAAAACTCATCCGCCGAGCGGGCAAGCGCCTGACGTCCACCGCCGAGCTTTTGATAAGCATCCCGGGTGATCCGGTTGTGCTCACGTTTTTCCCAAAGCTTTAGCAGGGTGAACTGCAGAAGCGGCAGAGCTGCCGGTTCGCCGAGTGTGTCACTCACGAGGGAATTCACGACGCCTTCTTCAAATTTCAAGCCGATACGCTCGGCGGGCGCTTCGATCGACTCGCGCAGCTCACTGGCCGCCAGAGGCGTTATGCGGACTGCATTCTGCTCGAAGGCTGCCTCTAAGGCTGGCAGACGGACAATGTTCATCTCAAAATCACTACGCATGGTAATGATCACGTAATGATCTATCCCGGGAGTTTGACATAGGTTGACCAGGTTCTCCACAAAACGACTGCGGGCTATTTCATCTGTACAAAGTGTGAAGATTTCCTCGAACTGATCTACCACAAGCACCACGCTGCCTCTGACGGTCTCTGAAGCTGTCTGGGCGAGGTATCCAGGATGATCCCGGTAACCATCCGCTTCCAAGGCGATCCGGACCGGGTCCTCGGCGTCAGTCATCAGACGGGCAAGGTTTTGGAGGGGGTTCGATCCTGGAACCATGGGAGGGAGATATGTCCAGTCGGCGCTGCCACTCAATGCACCCTTCTTCAACTCGGGGATGAGACCGGCTCGAACCAGCGATGATTTCCCACTTCCAGAGGGCCCCAGCACCGCTAGAAAACGCGAAGCTCTTAACCTATCAATCAGCTCACTGACCAGGCGTTCCCTTCCGAAAAAAACGGATTGGTTCGCCTCCTGAAAGGCATCCAGGCCCATGTACGGACACAGCCCATCGTCGATGGCCGGCGCAAGTTCCGGGTCAAATTCGTCCAGTATTGCGTCCGGCGGTTCATAGCCTGGCTGATAGATCTGCGTAGCCCAATAATCGAGTTTGCTCTGCGCTTCCCAACGGTCAGCATCCGTGTCCAGCAATGAACCCGTTGCTTTCCCTCGCCGGATGAACATCTCGGCTTCGAGCGTGATATTTGCGATGTTGTCCAGGCCGCGCAGCCGCTTGAGCAGCTCGCTGTGGGCAGCGCGTAAGGCTGCCATAGAAGGGAAATGAATGGTTTCGTCCGATGTATGTGGAGCAGGAGTAGTCATTCGATCATCTCCAGAACCGAAGCGAGGGGGGCTCCGATCTGGCGCACGCCCCCACATAAATTCTTGAGTTCGACATCCACTTGATAAAAGCGGTTTGCCGCCCGGTGCTGATAGGTACGGAATCCCCGGCGTACTTTTATGACATCCCGCATACTCAAAGCATCTTCGAGATTTTCGCTTTGCTTCTTGAGCGCGCTTGCCCATGCGTCCGGGCAATCCCAGTATAGTTGTTCGGCCTTCAACTTAATATCGGGCCACCACAACTCCAGGTCCTCCAGGTCGCGGTCTATGGAGGCGTCGATAAGACGTAGATCCCGGTCGAGCAGCTGCCACCTGTTGTGATCCTCTACAAGGGAATTCAAGGCCTGGTTTAATTTGCCCAACGCATCTACCCCGGCTTGGAACGTATTTACTTTGTCGCTATCAAGCTGAAGGGAAACCATGGTGTCGCACACCCGTTGTAATGCAGCCAGCAACTCCGAAAGACGTAGAGCCCGGGCGGAATGGTTGAGCAATGTATTGATGATGGCTGGCTGTGTGCCCAGCAGACGCTTTAGACGATCGATTACCTTTTTTAGATGCCTGATTTCGAGGTCGCTTATTGCACTGTGCAGCTCAGCCTGTACGAGGTCGAAATCTTTGATCCAGATCAATTCCTCTTTTGGTATGAAGGGCCGGGCAGCAACTTCCTTTGATTTTTCAGCGATATGCTCGAGCGTCAGGGCGTAGTCGGTGAGATTATCGATTGCCAGCGGGTCGTTGGGAAAGTTGAATGCGGTCTGGGCAATCAGGTTGTAGCATTGAAATTGCAAGCGGTGTAACAGGTCATGCAGCTCCTTATAATCGCCAAGCCGGTCGACCTGTTCGTGGGCTACCCGGAAATCGGTACGAAAGGCAATCACAGCGTTGCGTACATCTTTCGAATGCTGCATGAGTTCCTGCAAGGCAAACAAGCCACCCACGGCTTCTGCAGACACATTCATCAGGAGTTTTGTGCCTTCAGCGCCCCCTTCTTGGTTTGAAGTGTGGGGTATGACGACTGGCGTCTTCTCCCTCAGCCTTTTTTCAATGGCCTTATATAAAATCTCAAACTCCGCATTGCGATGCATTTCCGGTGTCAGGGTATTCATATCCTTGAGAATGCTCGTCAATTCGGAAATTTCGTCTCGTATACGATCGTACAGGTCCATATCATCGCGAAGTCCCTGCAGATTTGCCGGATCGAGACTTTTCATCGCTTCCGCTAATTCCGCCCTCTTTGATTCCCAATGTCTCACGTATTCAATGCGTTTGATAGGATCATAAATGTTTGCATCCCCCAAGATGATTGGAAAAACCCGGTTATGGAATTGCTTGTTCTCGGCAATTTCAGCCAGTTCGAACATGCAGTTCGGAGAGCGCAGATACTTGTCACTGATGACAACGATTACGCAATTCCCCTGTCCAATTCGCTCCATGAATTCTCGGATGGAGCCTTTATAACCTAAGTCGCGTTTATCACGGATGATCTTAATCTCACGCGTTTGCAGAGCCTTGTCAAGTTGATTGACAAGCTCTTCCCGTTCGTCGCCCCAGGCATACGAAATAAAAACCGCCTGTTCATAGTCTTCCATACGGAATCTCCTTGCGTTCTATTGCGATTCCTTGGCTGTTTTATCCGCTAATCGGGTTGTATAACTAATCTGTACTTAAGATGAGTCGCCTCTGTCGTTGTTTTCCCATAACCTGCTTACCGTAGAGTCTCCACACTCCCCGCATAAGCCGTCATAGACGATGTACTCGCATTATAGTACAAATTTGATCATTATTAACGTAAATTTCCCGCTTTTTTCGTGATGCAGTTAAGGGAATCTTTCCGAAGATCTCTTAAGAAAAGCCAGTCATAAAATTCCCTCCCACATTGTTGTCCAGAATGGGAGGGTTGGATGCGCTTACGGATACACTCTTTTGATCGTGCGCGGGAAGGGGATCGCCTCGCGGATGTGCTCAATTCCGCATAACCAGGCGGTGACACGCTCTACGCCCATACCGAACCCGGAGTGGGGGACAGAGCCATACTTGCGCAGCTCCAGGTACCACTGAAAAGCATCCTCGGGCAAACCCTCGTGGCGGATGCGCGCCAGCAAGGCATCGTGGTCGGACATCCGCTCCGAGCCGCCGCAAATTTCGCCGTAGCCTTCCGGTGCGAGCAAGTCCACAGATTTGCACACTTCGGGACGGCCGGGCCAGGGCTCCATATAAAACGCCTTGACTGCACTGGGATAACCATACACGAACAGCGGCTTATCGTTGAGTTTCGTTAATTCGACCTCGTGCGGCGCGCCGAAATCCATGCCCCACTCAAACTTAAGAAGCTCCTTCCGCTCCGGGTCAGTCTCTTTTTCATACAGGTCGATCAGATGGTTCGCCGCATCGTCATAGGACATGCGCGGAAAGGGCGGTTGGATCATTTCCAGCTTCGAGACATCCCGTCCCAAAAATTTCAGCTCTGCGGCGCAGTCGCGCAGCACCGTTTGCACGATGTGTGCGATTAAGCCCTCTTCCACTTCCATCAAACCGTTCAGGTCGCAGAAAGCGATCTCCGGTTCCAGCATCCAGAACTCGGTGAGATGGCGGCGGGTCTTTGACTTCTCGGCGCGGAAGGTGGGACCGAAGCAGTAGACTTTCCCGAATGCAAAGATATTCGCTTCGTTATAGAGCTGACCTGTCTGGGCCAGGTAAGCAAATCCCTCGTCGAAATAAGGCGTTTCGAAGAGCGTGGTTGTCCCCTCGGCAGCGGCGGGGGTCAGGATCGGTGTATCCAGATTGAAGAATCCGTGGCTGTCCAGATACTCCCGAACAGCCGACATGACGCGGACACGCACTCTCAGGATCGCCCACTGGCTTTGCATGCGGATCCACAGGTGGCGGTGGTCCAGGGCAAAGTCTACGCCGTGGTCCTTGAGCGACATGGGGTAATCCAGCGCCGCTTCCTGCACCACTTCGATCTGCCTGACGCCAAGCTCATAGCCGCCAGGGATGCCCGGGGCACGCTTGTCCTCGCGCACGGGTCCAGTGATGATCACGGATGATTCCTGCGGCAGTCGCATGACCCGGTCGAACACCTCGGGTTCCAGGTCACCCTTAAAAGCGACGCACTGCACAAAGCCGGAGCCGTCGCGGATCAGAAGGAAGACCAGCTTGCCTTTATCCGTGCGGTTATAAACCCAGCCCTTGATGGTGACTTCCTGCCCGACGTAGCTTGCGATTTGTGAAACGCTGATGTTTTCAGCCATGGGATTCCTCATCCTGAAATTCAGATTGCCGAAGGCGCGAATTCGTGAACTTATTATAGTAGATACCGCCGGGTTCCGTTATTCCCTGAGTTCGTCCAGGCTCTGGACGAGCTTCCCTCGTGCAATGGCAGGATCTGCTTTGCCCTTTGTAGCGCGAGCGATCTGTCCCATGAACCATTGCAGTATGGACTCTTTTCCCGCGAGGTACTGCTGTACCTCTTTCGGATTGTCCGCCAGGACCTTTGTAATGATCTCCTGAATGAACGCTTCATCGGAGACCTGGGCAAGGTTCTTCGCCCGGACAATCTCGTCCGGGCTACCGCCATTCTGGAACATATCAGCGAGCACAACCTTTGCAGAATTTGCGCTGACCGACTTCCCGGTCACCATGTCGATCAATCTCGCCAGATCTTCAGCAGGTACGGGAATATTGATCATGTCCAGGTTTCGATCGTTCCTAAAGCGCAGGAACTCTCCGCTAATCCATGAGCTGACATTTCTGGCCGGGCTCTTTGCTTTGGCGACAACCTCTTCGAAGTAATCTGCCAGAGCCTTCTCAGACGTCAATAGTCGCGCCTCCTGTAGCTTCAGCTCATATTGCTCGATAAAGCGTCTTGTCTTTGCTTCCGGCAATTCAGGCAGCGATGTGCGGAGGGACTCGATCCATTCCCTATCCAGCAGCAAAGCGGGCAGATCGGGTTCGGGAAAATACCGGTAATCGTGCGCCTCTTCCTTGCCGCGCTGCGAGTACGTCTTCCCGGTGGCTTCGTTGAATCCCAGAGTCTCCTGTTCCACGACCCCACCCCGGGAATAGACTTCCGTCTGGCGCTGAATCTCGTATTCCGTGCCCTGTGTCAGAGCGCGGAAGGAGTTGAGGTTCTTGATCTCGGTACGGGTGTTGAGCTGCTCGCTGCCTTCTTCTCGCACGGAGACATTGGCCTCGAAGCGGATCACGCCCTTTTCCATATCCCCGGAATTCACATCCAGATAGCGGAGGATGGCATGGAGCTTTGTGGCATACGCTTTCACTTCCTCCGGTGAGCGCAGATCGGGCTCGGTGACGATCTCCAGCAGCGGGACGCCGCTGCGGTTGTAGTCGATAAACGAGTGTCCATCTGCATGGGAAAGCTTGCCGGTATCTTCTTCCAGATGGACGCGCCGGATACGGATCCTCCTGGCGCCCGCTTCTGTTTCTATCTCGATGTTTCCGTTTGCGGCGAGCGGTTGGTCGTATTGCGAGATCTGATAGCCCTTGGGCAGGTCTGGATAGAAATAATTCTTGCGCGCGAAGATGCTTTCGATGTGGATTTCACAGTTCAGTGCCAATCCCACGCGGACCGCGAGCTCCACAGCCTTCCTGTTCAAAACCGGCAGCGCGCCCGGCTGCCCCGTGCAAACCGGGCAGATATAGCGATTTGGTTTTGCAGTGGTCGAATCGACGACTTCGCACCCACAAAACATTTTAGACTTTGTGAGAAGCTCGGCGTGGACCTCGAGTCCGATGACAGGTTCGTACTTCATGCTGGACCATCCCAGGAGGGCGGACGTTTCATATGCCAGTCTGTCTGGTGCTGATACAGATGACCGATCTGCAGCAGCCTCTCCTCGGACAAATGCGGACCGATGATCTGCATCCCGACCGGCAGACCCTTCGAGAATCCGCAGGGAACGGTCAGCGCCGGGATGCCAGCCAGGTTGACCGCGACGACAAATACATCCGACAAATACATATCAAGCGGATTAGTAATCTTCTCACCGATGCGGAAGGCAGTGGTCGGCGCGACCGGCGTGATCAACGCGTCGCAGGTTTCAAAGGCTTTCTGGAAGTCCTGCCGGATGAGGGCGCGCACCTTCTGTGCTTTCAGATAATAGGCATCATAATACCCTGCAGAGAGGGCAAAAGTGCCAAGCATGATCCGCCGCTTGGTCTCTGCGCCAAAGCCGTTTTCACGGGTCTTCAAATACATCCCGAGCAGGTCTTCTCCGTCCCGCTCGGACAGTCCGAAACGGACACCGTCATACTTTGCCAGGTTCGAGCTGGCTTCGGCGAACAGGATCAGATAATAGACAGGAATGGCGTAC
>DAIQBG010000062.1:0-6590 GCA_036781265.1 Anaerolineales bacterium
GCTCTGCGGCTCGGACAGGCACAGGTTCTCTGTGCAGTCCGAGCCGCATCCTTTTAATTAGGAAGACGAAGGGATGTACCTGTACATCCGGTTTTACCAATGCCCGGCTCACCTGGCATCCTCATGCATAGACCAAAAGCGCCATATTTGCTACAAACATCGCATATTAAAGTAAACTCGTAAACGCTAAAATTACTTCTTTCGTTACCTGAAGTTTCGGTCGATGTCCTCCAGTCAGCTTCGTTTCATGAATAAGATGAAGAGGCGCCTATGAGTACTCTCCTTCGTGTGACCTGTGCCGTGCCGGCCTTCAACGCCGGCGATACCACGCGCGGCATCGAGATCGTGGGGGTCGGCATGCAGTGGGAGCAATCGGCGAACATCGATCGGGTTGTCCAGCGCGGAGCGACCATCCAGCAGGCGCTGCAGCAACTGATCATCTCCCCCTCCTATCGCGTCGCAGCCAGGCAGCTGAAAGCGGAGCTCGACGGGATCAGCGGGCGTCAGGTGACCGGCGATTTGATCTGGGACCCGGTGAATGCTAGAGTGTAAGACAGCCCGGGAGTGGATGAGGCAGCTGATGGGTTTGCGATCCGGTCGTAACCTTCTATGTGAGACTCCAAGGGTTTCTTAGCTTATCGCATGGGAGATCCTGGATTGAATCTCAGCTCATGCCAAAGAAATCCTCAGGGTCTATACGGATTTGGAAACGCTGCGGAGGCCGTTGTTTGAGGATCGGACAATCCGGCCATGCATCACTAAGGCGTGGTTGGGCATATTTCCATGTGCAAATATCTTTGGCACTCTTCTCCTGTGAGCGAGCGTGTCAGGCGCGACCGGGCGATCTGGACCAACTCGTCAATCGTCAGTGCAATGACTTGCATGCCAAGACCGCCAGTGACGAGACGCTCGCCGTCCGGGGTAAAGGCACCATCGTTTGGACTGAAGACAGCTTCCACAGAAACCAGTTCCTTCCCTGTCACGGAGTCCCAAATGCGATTTGTCCCATCTTTACTGGCAGTAGTAATACGAGTGCCATCGGGGGAAAAGCGAGCCGTTACGATGGTGCTGGTGTGTCCGGCGAGCGTGAGTAGCAGTTGACCGGTCGCGGCATCCCAAATCCGAGCCGTCCCATCGTTGCCACAGGTGACGATGCGTGCCCCATCCGGGCTAAAGGCAACACCCCAATTCGCGCTCATATGACCTGTGAGCGTCAGCAACTCTTTACCGGCTACGACATCCCAGACCTTGGCCTCACTGGTATCGCCGCCTACAATCGCCAGCCGAGATCCATCTGGACTAAACGCCACACTGGCGAGCCAGCCTATTCCACCATCCCAACTCCAAAGTGCTTTACCTGTTGCACGGTCATAGAACCTAATCATGCCTTCACTGCCAACGACTGCAAACCTTTGTCCATCCGGATGATAAGCGATACTCCAAATCACACCATCTTCTACAGGAAGATTCAGACGCACTGCGCCGCTCGCGGCGTCCCAGACCTTAACCGTGTAATCTACACCTCCAGTAGCCACCTCCTTACCATCTGGACTGAAGGCAATAGCCACCGGAAATTCAGGATGTGCCTTACGTTCATAGATAAGGTTTCCGTTGTGTGCATCCCACATAGTGAGAGAGTCTTGCCTGTTCGTTGTGGGCGAAGATCCTGTCGCGGCGATGAGTGCGCCATCTGGACTTACTGCCAGACGGTTTGCGTATCCCGCTAGCGCAATGGGAAAGACCTCAGATGGCGCCTCAAGCGACCAGATCTTTATAGTTCCGTCGGACGCGCCGCTTGCCAGATGCTTCCCATCGGGGCTGAAGGCAACCGTACTTACAAACTCTGTATGTCCAGAAAGAGTAAAGGATTCGATCACGGTCCCCGTATCCCAAACGTGGACCTTACGGTCGAGACCAGCAACAGCCAGGTGCGAGCTATCGGGGCTGAATTCCATCCACATAATTCTGTTCTGCGGACGAGGAATGTTGTATAGGTGTTGCCCGTTCTCCGCATCCAGTACACGGATGAAATTGATGTCTGGTGGAACCAGCGCGAGTTGCTTGTTGTTTGGTGACAGTGCGAATCCATAATAGCCTACGGGGACTTGATAGATTTCTTCGCCACTAAGCGCATCGATGACGTGCAAATGACCTTCTTCATTTCCCAGGATATGATCAGCAACAAACAAGATGCGTCTACCGTCGGGGCTGTAAACGAGTTGATTGGTTGGTTCCTGAATATTTCGCCAAGTCGCCAGCTCTTTTCCGGTAGCAGCATCCCAAAGCTTGATCGATTTGTCCAGGCTGCTGGTTGCCAACTGCTTACCGTCCGGGCTGAACGTGATCGCCTGGACTGCTTTGGCATGGCCTTTTAGCTCCAATACGAAGTGCCCTGTTTCGACATTCCATATTCTTGCGGAACCGTCGCTGCTGGCCGCCCCGATTCGGGTGCCGTCTGGACTAAAGGTCATGCTTCTTACTTCGCTGGCTTGCACGTTGAGCGTTAGCGGATTTTGATAGCTGGTGGTATCCCAAATCTGAATATTCTGGTCGGCACCGCTTGTTGCCAGCCGCGTGCCATCCGGACTATAAGCCATAGCCCAGATCTCACCTTGATGAGCAGTGAATGTTTTCCGAATCCTCGAACTGGCGATGGCGCGATGCAATGCATTTTCCACCTCCGGGAGAACCAGCTTATCGGGCGCTGTGGCACTCACGCCGTGAAGTGCAAGCAGAATACTCCGTTCCGGGTCCGCATTGAGATTGGCTAATGATGCAGCAGCTAATTCGCGCGCAAAAGCAGTCCGAGCGTTGGTTCTTGCTGCTAGAGCGTTTTGATTCGACCGCAGGCCAAGCAATCCAGCCACCATTGCCAGGATGATTGCGATGGTCCCTACAGTTGAAATGACACGGTTACGTATCCGCAAGCGGGATGCAGAGTGGCGTTGAGTTTCAGCCAGTTCTTTCGCCGCCGCCAATTCACGTTGGCGCTGCTCCTCACGCTCTTGTTCTTCGCGCTTTGCCTGCATATTTGATGCATCGAGAAAGATTCTCTCCTGTGCATTTAATGCAGTAGGATTGAGCGCAGACCATTCATTTGCCTGTGCCAGCCGCGCGCCGCGATATAACGCGTCTGCGTCGCGTTCGAGCAATTCCCATTCGTGCGCAGATTCGGTGAGACGACGATGCAGGATAATCCCTTCTCGATCCTGAGATAGCCATTCTCGCAACTGTGGCCACTCGCGGATCAATGCTTCATGAGCGACTTCAGCCGTATTTTCACTTACGGTAACAAGTCTTGCCTCGGCCAGCCTGTTCAGGACAGCGCGCACTTGATGCGCTTGGTCGGCATGTGGCATTAACTCGTCGAACGAAGCGCGTCGCCGCGTATCTTCTGTGCCTTCGCCGAATTCGGTTAGACGCAAGAGGATATTGCGCATCATCGCCTGCTCGCCGGGGGAAAAATTCTGATATACATTCTCCGCCGTATGGGCAATGGCGCCATGCACACCGCCGGCATCGGCATACCCTTTGAGAGTCAGCATATGTCCGGCGCGCCGCTTCCATGTTTCAAGAAGCGCATGGGAAAGGAGAGGCAGCGCACCGGGTTCATCTCCGACATCGCGCAGGATCAAGTCCACCAGCCCGGGCTCGAATTCCCAATGACCCCGCTTCGCCGGCTCCTGAATGGCGCTCCGCAGTTCTTCGGTTGTCATCGGACCAATATATTCCTGTTGCTGTGCCACTGCGTCGCGTAATTCGGGATATTGCGCGAGATGCGCGTAAAAATCTGCACGCAATGTAATGATGAGGGTGAGGTTACCGTCCGTTTGAATTTCTTCTTGTGGAATGCCTTGCAGCCCCTCATCCGAGAAGGGGAATAGGGCGATGAGCAAATTATCGATGAACGCCTCGCGTTCGAACTCATCATGGCAAAGAGTGAACAATTCCTCGAATTGATCTACGACCAGAACGCTGTGCGAAGGGTCATTTAGCTGCGCTCGGCGCGAAAAGAAAAGATGAAGACTGCGAGGATCTTTGGAAAGATCGTCCATCAAAGTGGCTACCGCCGTCACAGACTCTGAATCGCGTGTGAGTTCGATAGCCAGTGCTTCCAGAGGATGTGCGGTGGGTGTCATAATATGGACTTGCCACTTTTCATGTTCTCCGGGAAGTTCCGCTCGTTTGATGAATGCCTCTCCTTTCTTAATCGCAGGAACCAACCCTGCTCGTACCAGGGAGGACTTACCGCTGCCCGAAGCGCCAATGATGACCGACAGAAACTTCGCCTCGTGCAAACGATTCAATAATTTTGCTGTTAGCCTCTCGCGTCCAAAGAAGAGCTCTGAATCTTCCACATCAAAAAACTGCAAGCCTTTGAACGGTGCTACACCGGGTGTCGGCGCCTCGGCGCCAGTCAATTTCGTTCGGATTGGCGCAAATTCCTCAGGCAATCCATCTACCACCAATTGATAAATAGATGTGGGGTATTTCATATCTTTGAGCCGGTACTCACCGAGATCCCGAATTGCCATTCCTTCAGGCAGATCTTGAATGACCAGCTCGCGCGTCGTCTGGGATAATAATATTTGGCCGCCATGCCCTGCATCACCAATTCGGGCGGCGCGATGTACATCCATGCCTACATAACCGGTCGAACCGATCAAAGGTTCTCCTGTGTGCAGACCTATACGTACGCGTAGATATTCGCCCAGAGGCCAGGAATGGGCAGCCAGGGCGCGCTGGGCTTCCGCAGCACATTGAACAGCATCGAGCGCGCGCGTAAATGTGACGAAGAACGAATCGCCCTGCGTGTCCATTTCTCGTCCATTCCATTTCTGAATGGCTGTGCGCAGAATCTTGTGATGTTCTGCCAGTGCAAGCGGGTATTGGTCACCCAGCTTTTCCAGCAGCTGAGTTGATTCCTCGATGTCGCTAAAGAGAAAGCTGATCGTACCGGATGGCTGTGCCGCAAGACGCGGGGATGCCTTCTCGCCGTTTTGAAATCTATCATACAGGGCCTGTGTTTCGGACGATGGCTCGACGCCAAGTGATTCATGTAATTCTTCTCTGCAACGCTGGTATAGGGTGGCTACTTTTGCGATATCACCACGTACACCACTTGCAAGCATAAGTGAGCGGTAGGCAGGTTCGCGATCGTTACTGAGCGTAAGCCAGCGTTCCCCCCATTCCTGCACGGCGATCCAACGCTCGGCGGTGATCAGTTGTTCCAGCAGTTGGTCCATCCTCGCTTCAAAGACCGCCTGGATCCGCTCACGCTCGAGAGTGATCCACTCCTCGTAGAATCCAGGCAGGAGCTCGCCCTGATAGAGGGACAGATTGGTAATGAGAGATTGCAGATCGAGATCGGGCCGTTCCATCTGAAATACGTCAAGCCAGTACTCGGCTTCGCGGTTGAATGCCAGGGTGAATTCGTCTGCGAGCAGATACTCGCCATCCCCACGTTGTTGCGCTGCAATAGCCTTGCGAATGCGCCATAATTCCTGCCGCAGATTTTTGCGGGCAGTTTCGTCGGTCGTATCGGGCCAGAACATGCCTGCCAGCTTTTCGCGGCGGTGAGGTATCCCGGCAGTCAACACAAGATAGGCTAGCAAGGATTGCGCAGCCCGGGTGGGAATCAGGACACGCTTTCCATTGACGCGTATATCAAATTGCCCAAGAAGCCGTATGTGGAGCATTAGCCCTCCTCTTTTAGCAATCGAGCCGTCAAGCAGCAGGAAATTAATAAGGCGAGTATAGCACCGTCATATGGGGAAATTTATCCCACAGGCGTCTCCGTTCCGTCTCAAATAATTCACCTGGCCGGCGACGGTCAAGTGACATCTCCATGCCACAATGCAGGCAGATATTTGCCAAGGAGTCCTCCGAACACACGATTGGAGGCTCACATAGAAGGAGATGGATATGAATGAGCTGTTCAAATCCCTGAGTTTTTTCTCTTTGATTGCATTTTCCATCACTGCGTGCAGCCCACAGGCTGTCCGGACCCAGCCAGAAGAGCCCGCAAATCCGAAAGGTGCCTCTTATCAGGCTGTGCTCGGCAAATCCCTCGACGATACAGAGGTTGCCGATTTCATTGCCAGTCACAACTGCTCGCCTGTGGACCCCTTTATGCTATGCAAACAGGCAGGCATGGCTTTTTGGGCAGGCTCCGGCCAGTTCGTGAAAGTGGTCTATCTGTATTCCGGAAATGCCGAAGGTTTTGGACGTTACCGGGGTGACTTGCCTTTTGGATTGTCATTCTATGACCCTATGTGGCGAGTTGAAGAGAAATTGAGAAACCCGAATTCAGAGAACGCGTTACTCCAGAACGGCTTGCCCGAAGAAGCCGGTTCGCCGGATCACATTCATTATTGGGCTATGTACAGACGGCTGGATATGACCGTTATTTACAACTCCCCGGCTGCTGATGAGGATGCCTATATCTATGCGATCCTTCTTAACGATTAGTTCTGCCTCTATGATGACGAAAGAAGGATCTACTCCTTACTCATGCTGCTTCCGCCAGCCATATCGTGTCATGCCGCGCGGCTTGTAGACCGCAAGTGCAGTCGCCACGAGTAATGCCG
>DAIQBG010000063.1:0-6169 GCA_036781265.1 Anaerolineales bacterium
GGCTTCAATCTATGAGGAGATGGCATATGGCGACCTTCATCTTCGTGCATGGAATGTGGCACGGGGGATGGTGCTGGAAGAAAGTTGCCCCGCTCTTACGCAGCGCCGGCCACGAGGTGCTCGCTCCGACCCTTACGGGACTGGGCGAGCGCGCACACCTGCATTTGTCTGAGATCGATTTCGATCTTCATATTCGCGACATCGTTGCGGTCCTGGAATACGAAGATGTTCACGATGGTATTCTGGTTGGGCACAGTTACGGGGGGACGATGGTGCTGTCCATTGCAGGGCAGTGCTACAAGCGTCTTACTCACCTTGTCAACCTGGATGGTCCCCTGCCAGTCCACGGGCAGATGTTTAGAGAGCTCTTTCCAGATACCTGGGAGTTCTTCCAGCAGCAAGCCGTTTCTTACGGGGAGCCAGAATGGGTTCCCGTACCGGGAGATTGGACGTTCGGCGTGTCGGGTGAGGATCTCGGATGGTTGCAGTCAAAGTGCACGCCCCATCCGCTACGCACCTGGCTCACGCCGATCTACTGCGATAGCCCGCAGGCGCTGGCCCTTCCGCGAACCTTTATTTGCTGCGCGGAAGAGATGACGGCCCACGAAATCGTCGCCGACGAGCAGCGCTGCGTTCAACAGGGCTGGCAATACCGGTACCTGGTAACCGGTCACGACGCCATGCTTACGGAGCCGGAGGCGCTTGTCCAACTCCTGCTAGGGTGCTTGTGATCCTGCACGGTAATCAACGTGCCCTACTGTCGCAAAAGCTCCGTGGCGGGTGGCACGAGGTACAGAAGGAGGATACCGATGAAGGCTCAGGCGGAAGAGCAGTTACCGGAACTGGCAGGTCAGGTTGCCATCGTCACTGGCGGTGGGCGAGGTTTCGGACGAGAGATCGCCCGTGCGCTGGCAAGGGTGGGGGTCAGGGTCGCCGTTGTGGCCCGATCGCAGGATCAGCTCTTAGAAACAGTCTCGCTGATTGAAGAAGACGGTGGTCGTGCGATTGCGATCACGGCAGATGTTAGCGACCAGCGTGCTGTCGAGCAGATGGTGGGAGAAGTTGAAGACAGGCTAGGTCCAGTCACGTTGTTAGTGAACAATGCAGGCCGCTGCACAGCGATTGGCCCGGTCTGGCAAGTGAACCCGGAGGAGTGGTGGCGCGATGTGGAAGTGAACCTGCGCAGCACGTTCCTCTGCACTCATACCGTATTGCAGCGCATGGTGCCGCGCCGCAAAGGCAGGATCATCAATTTCACCAGTGCGGCTATGCCTTATCTCACGGGGTATGACTGTTCCAAAGTTGCAATCACACGATTCACGTATTTTCTGGCCAGCGAAACGAAGGAATTCGACATCCATGTGTTCGCGATCTCCATTGGCCCTACCCCCACGGAGATGATGACGTATATCTTGGACTCTCCCGCCGGTCGAAAGTGGTTCCCCGATTTACGGGACTGGGCGGAAAAAAATTGGCAGCCGCTGGAATCGGCGGGCCCGCTTATTACGTTCCTGGCATCGGGGAGGGCCGATGTGTTAACTGGCCGGTGGGTTGAACCCGGCTATGATCTGCCGGAATTAATCCGCCGAGCGGAGGAGATCGAGCGTGATGAGCTCTATATCTGGAGTGTTCGCACCCTGAATGATAAACAGGCGGAAAGCAAGTGAGCAAAAGGATGGCCTTCAGAGATCTGAAGCTTGCCGGCGCTACGCAGTTGCCAGCGATCTCTCAGCCATCCTGGCGTTTTTGCCGGTCTGGGCTCGCCAGGCATCAAAACAGGGGTGGACACGAATATCCCGCCCTCGTTGCCTACAGCCAATACTATTTTGCTTGTGGCCATTTGCGACTTAGTTGGACTATTTTGTGACCCGCTTGCGACGCGAATCGTGCTAACATGATGATAGGGCCAAATGCTACCAACATTGTCAAATTGGAAAAATGAGCCAACAGGGTCTTATAGGATAGAGCTCTACTTCGAATCTAGAGATATGTGAAGAGCCCGGGTAAGCGATCGAAAGAAGGGCGTGGAGATGGAACCCGGGACAAAAAACCGGGCTTTGCACGGGTGGCGGTCAATTGTCTATTGTATGGCTCCCGGTGAAATATAAGATATTTGGATCGGGGAGTTCGTACCCGGCAATGCGGGAGAATCAGGAGGAAAACAAAGTAAAAACTCTAGCGTGATCAATACAATGCCTGTTAAGACCCATAACCGCGCTTGAGGCGGTTGGGTCCTTCATTAGATATCCATCAGGAGGAAACCATGTCTCTTTCTCGTAAGCTTACAGTTCATATGATGCTCGTCTTCATGTTGTTCCTGGGAGTCTCACCCGTTGCGGCGGCTCCAGCCACTGACCATCATGTGGAAACTGGCCCCGCGAGCTTCTTCATCCCCGCTGACCAGTGCCCCCTGCTCCCTGCTGGGGTTTGGGTCGAAGGCTGGGGTGAAAGCGTGGCTATTATCAACACCCGCACGCTGAAGGATGGAAGCATCGTGGTTCGCATCAATAATGTGATCAAGGGCGATGCCGTCGATAGCAATGGCGATGTCCACAAGTTCGTGTATCACAACTCCAGCACCCAGACGATCCTGCCGGACGGATTTACTACGATCAGCATGAATGATAGTTTTATCCTGACGGGCCCTGGCCCACACTACAGCGTTACTTTCAACTGGCGCTGGACATTTACCCAGCCCAATCTCTGGCCGCCGGCCGATAATTGGGAGCAGCTCGCCGGCGACCCCGCCGTCGTTTTCGCGTGCGACCCGCTGTAAGAGTGCATTGAGCGGGCTTTCGTTAGATTCAGCAGAGTCGAATTGACTTTCGACTCTGCTGAGAGACCACGCGCAAGGCGGTGTGCCATGTCCAAGTCATTCCCCATTCGCTTCTGGACATTGCTTAGCCTATGCCTGTTGGGCCTTGCTGTCATGGCTGTGCCTGACCAGCGCGCATCGGCTCGGGTCACTTCGCTGGACCAAGAATTGCAGGCGGTGTTGCGCCAGGCCGGGTTCACGGGGCGGATCGAGTCCACGCTGGAGCAGCGCCTGGGACGCCGCCTGGATCCGCAGCTAGCCAACCTCGGGCGGAATCTCTGGTTCGATACCCTGACCGGCCTGAATAATGACAATGCCTGCGCAGGCTGTCACTCGCCCACCGCCGGTTTTGGCGATACCCAGTCTATCGCGATTGGCATTGACAGCAACCAGGTGGTGGGACCCCATCGTCTCGGGCCGCGTAACATGCGCCGCGCGCCGATGGTCATCAATAGCGCTTTCTTTCCCCGTCTGATGTGGAACTCACGCTTTGCCTCCTCATCCGGGGATCCGTTCGACAACACGGCCGGTTTCCAGTTTCCACCCCCGGAGGGTCTCACCCTCTCCGGTCAGCCGCATTTGCTCACCGCCCAGGCCTTCATCCCGCCGACAGAGCGGAATGAAGCGGCCGGGTTTCACTTCGCCGGCGATAACGACGCTCTTCGAGCCGAGCTCGTCAACCGTCTGAATGCCTCTTCCGCATACCGCAAATTGTTTGCCAGAAGCTTTCCTGCAGTCAAAGCGGGGACACCCATCACCTATGATATGTTCGCGCTGGCCATCGCCGAGTTTGAATTCACGCTGACGTTTGCCAACGCGCCCATTGACCGTTTTGCGCGCGGCGAACTCGGTGCCTTGACGGATGTGGAAAAAGAAGGGGCACTATTATTCTTCGGTGCAGCCCGGTGTTCCGTCTGCCACAGCGTGGCCGGTGAGTCCAATGAGATGTTCAGCGACTTCCGGGAGCATGTCGTTGGCGTCCCACAGGTTGCCCCCTCCGTGACCAACTCGGTTTTTGACGGGCCGGGCCTCAATGAAGACTTTGGTCTGGAACAAGTCACCGGCAACCCTGCTGACCGGTACAAATTTCGCACCTCGCCGCTGCGCAATGTGGCCGTCCAGCCGACCTTTATGCATAATGGAGCCTTCACGCGGCTGGAGGATGCGATTCGCCATCATCTGAATCCAGTGGATTCGCTATCGCACTACACCCCGGCCGGTCAGAATCTGCCCCTCGATCTGAGCGGGCCGCCGGGTCCCACAGCTCCTGTCCTGGCTCGCCTCGACCCCTTTCTATCGACGCCCATTGTCCTGACCGACTCACAGTTTGAGCAGCTGGTCGCCTTTGTGCGAAATGGCTTGCTCGACCCACGCGCGACCCCGGAGCGCTTGCGACGCCTGGTTCCCCGGACCGTCCCCAGTGGTCGGCCGATGCTTGTGTTTGAGTTTCCATAGCCTGAAGACTATTAAGGGCGAACTGTCCCGCTCTGTGGGACAAAATCGTGAAAAGAGTTCACTTAGAAAAAGTTATTCTAAAGGGGTAGTATCCTGCTCCAGTGGGACTGCCACCGCCCAGTCCCGCGCAAAGCGTGCGTTCACCAAATTTGCACCGGCGAAACTCCGTAGAACTCACTGCAAGGTTTGTTTCGGGGGCAAACTTCTCCATGGCTGATGTGCTTTTTTCCAGCCAGCCAGAAATATACAAATTGCATGAAACCCGGCGCGGGGCAGGCTTTATGGCTTGCCCTGTTTTTCACCTAAGCGTTTGCCTTGCAGCGTGGAAAGCCTGGGTTGCCATTTGAAATTGATATTGATCAGGAGCGATTATTCTTCTAACGCCAGGGCGATAGCCTGTTCGGGTGACATCGCGTGGCCCTCCGACCATGCGGACTCATACGCTTCCTCCCCAAGTTGAGTACGCGCCCGGTTAACAGAGGGAGCATAGTCCCTCTGATAGGTCATCCAAAGCGGTACGTTGATCGCTTCGCGCCAGGCGGATGCGGCACCCCAAAGACGGGCCGCTCGCTTCGCATCCCCGAGCGCAGCGGCAACCAGTGCCAGTGCTTCCAGCGTGAACGGTGGGCCGAACTTATCTCCTGAACTCTGATAAAGGGACAAGGATTCTTTAAACATTTCTGTTGCACGCTTGTAGTCCGCGCGCAGGCGCGCCACATCTGCCAGACCACCATTTGCCCAGGCCATCAGGTAGTGATCCCCCAGCGCCCGGGTGATGCGCAGACTCTCTTCCCAACTCGTGGCGGCGCGCTCAATATCTCCCATCCTGAACCACGGATCGGCCAACCAGAGGAGTGCATAGGCAATCCCCCAGCGCTCTCCAGTTGCCCGAAGCAGGCGCAAGCTCTCCTCGCACGACTCTATTGCCTCCTCTTCCTTGCCTTCAAGATGAAGGCTCGCGCCCAGGTCAGCAAGCGCTAAGCCTGCGCCCCGGTTGTCTCCCATTTCTCGATATAACTTAATGCTTGCTTCTGCAAAGGCTCTGGCTCGAATGTAATCGCCTGTACCTGTCGATAGGATGGAGGCTGCGCGCAGCGCTTTCGCTCGCTCCTTTCCGTGGGCGCCGGTGCCAGAGGCAAGGATTTTCTCCAGCCAGAGGTTGCCTTCGCTTAAGTGACCGTTACTGTGCCAGAACCATGCCAGCGCCCCTGCCATTTTCAGTCCCGCTTCGATTTGATTGCTTTCAAGCGACCATGCCAACGCGACCCGCAAGTTATCATGGTCCCACTCCAATTGATTCTTCCAGTCCCGTTGCCCGGCGCCAAACAAGTACGGCTCTGTCTCCTCGGCGAGGCGGAGGTAGTAATTTAGATGACGATCTTGAGTCAAGTTCGATTCTCCGGTCTCATTCAGTTTATCTCTGGCATACTGACGGATTGGCTCAAGAAACCGGTAACGCGGTTGATCTTGCTGTTCGACGAGCAGCAGTGATTTGTCCACGAGGCGTGAAAGCGCATCGAGAATCGATTGATCGGAATCCAGAAGCGCCACCGATTCGAGCGCCTCCAATGTAAAACCACGGACAAAGACCGAAAGTTGTCGAAAAAGTTCTCTTTCCGTTTCTGTCAGCAGCTCATAGCTCCAATCCAGAGTCGCGCGCAATGTTTGTTGTCGTGAGGGGCCGATTCGACTACCGCTTGTTAACAAGGCAAAACGGTCATCGAGCCGTGCAGCGATTTGCTCTGGCGATAAGGTTTTGACGCGCGCGGCGATCAGTTCGATGGCTAATGGCAATCCCTCGAGTTGTGAGCAAATGGATGTGACGGCCCGGATGTTTTTGGCAGTCAGTGCGAAATCGGAACGAGCTGCGCGGGCACGCTCGGCAAACAACACCAGAGC
>DAIQBG010000064.1:0-1107 GCA_036781265.1 Anaerolineales bacterium
ATGTCTATCACTGCGCCACCCCGATGGTTGCCCAGCACATCGCCAATGGCATGTACGGTCTTATCCTTGTGGAGCCTGAAGAAGGCCTCCCCGAAGTGGACCGCGAATTCTATGTGATGCAGGGAGAACTGTATACCACGGAAGCCTTTGGTTCAACCGGCCATCTGACGGAAAACATCCAGGCGCTGCTGAACGAAGATCCCGAATACCTGGTGTTCAACGGGGCCGTGGGATCCCTGACCGAGCAGAAACCGCTCCAGGCCCGCGTTGGTGAGACAGTGCGCATTTTCTTCGGTGTCGGTGGTCCCAACTTCACCTCATCCTTCCACGTTATTGGCGAGATCTTCGACCGGGTCTATGACCAGGCATCCCTGACCTCTGCTCCGCTAACCAACGTGCAAACAACTACGGTCCCGCCGGGTGGTGCAACGATGGTCGAGTTTGCGCTCGAAGTGCCCGGGAACTATATCCTGGTTGATCATGCCCTGGCACGATTACAACGTGGATTGGCCGGGTTCCTGGTCGTCGAGGGACCCGAGGATGCCGAAATCTTCCACGGTACGCCGACCGATGGCAGCGGACACTAACGAATGAGCATAAACAAAGCCCCGTCATAGCTGACGGGGCTTTGTTGTTACCGGGTAAGATCCTGGTACAGGTCTTGGGCGAACCCGAAGAGATCTTGCTCTTCAGCCTGTGTGGGCAGCTCGTCGCCAGCGCCGGTTAGTTTCAAGCTGACCTTCATACGATCCGCCACCCCCGCCGGGTCTGAGTCATCCAGATCGACTTCGCCAAAATCAGCCATCCACTGGTTGAATTGCTCTCGTTCTTGAGCGGAGGTGAGTGAAGCGAGGCTGCCCGTTATACCCTCTGCTTGAGACTTGCAGTTGGTAGCCACTACTTCTCCGGAGCGAAAGACGGTCAGGGTGTCGCAGAACCCCGCAATGCCACCCTCACGCTGCCAGATGAGTGCGATGGACGCCGGCTGAACTTGAGTACCATCTTCACTGGCATGATAAGCATACTGGAGCCCGTTGGCTTCCAATGTGATCAGACGACCGGGCGTAACCGTTTGCGCACAGAGGATGCCCTCGATGGCAACATCCA
>DAIQBG010000064.1:1207-5515 GCA_036781265.1 Anaerolineales bacterium
AGCAAAAGTCTTTTCATTCGTACTCCTTTTCCAGCCAAGGACACGCTGGACTGTAGTCATTTGAAGGACGCCCGCAACGGGGCTAATGTTCCGAATAAATGTATAATCGAGCGCATGCGGCACCGCTCCTTCATCCTTATTTTACTGTTCATTTTGGTGGCCTGTGGGAGACGGACACAGGACCCGGAGATCCTGATCGACCAGGCTGTGGCGGCAACCCTGGCAGCCATACCGGAGCCGACGCGTGATACACGGCCGATCCCCACACCATTTCCAACTCCAACGCCTTTCGATCTGCGTGGATTATTTTGTGAATATCAATTCTGTGTGGGTCACCCCCAGGAAATGGCATTCTTTGATGTCAATGCTCAGCAAAACGCGGGGTCTCCAAGCACCTATACGCAGGGCATCCTTGCCACGTATAACGCCAATCTTTTTATGCAGATGATCTGGCAGATCTCCCCAGGTACCGAGGATCCACAGTTCCTGCTCGATCTTATACTTGATGATGGAATCGATACGCCGGTCGGCAGTTCGAGTGTGCAGCGGATCCGCGATATGAATGTGGTGTACACTCCGATCACCACCACTGCATCACTCGTCCTGCCCTATGGCGGCGCAGCTGCCTGGACGTGCGGCGAGCGTGTCTTCGCCTGGAAGGCCTACACGCCAGACGAAGCCTCTGCTGCGGGGTTGTTCGAAACGTCGTTTGCTCGCTTCAACTGCAACCGATGAAAGCCCATCTAAGACCCCAAACCAGGACCCTCATCCGGGAAGCCCGTCCTACCGATTCAATTTCTGGAACTGCGCTTCGAGACCCTGCAGGCTAGTCCGATTGCTTTGTCCGCGGTCTACCAGGAGAACCTCAGTGAGCCGCTGAAAACCTGCGAGGATAGGCTGACGATGCCTGCTGTCGAAGCGACGATTTTCCTTGCTGAACGTGGAAGCAACTTGATGGGTATGACTGGTATCGTCCGTGGCGGCTCTCCAAAAACACGACACAGCGCATAGGTATGGGCCGCTACTATAACTTTCATATGATGTCATGCTTCCTGGGTACCGGAGCCAATCTCAAATTAGTGGACATTTATAAGGACCGTCTGAATTGAGATCGTTACACATACCAATTGGAGGTTTTCATGGCAAAGAGAAGTGAGCGAGATGTAGAGAAAGTCTATTCCACAAAACAGTTCATTGCCAAGTTACGACGCCTGGCGGACGCTCTCGAATCAGGGAGTGCGTTCTCCATTCAGGTTGCAGGAAAGCGGATTCACGTGCCATCCAATGCCAGCATCAGCGTGGAGCATGAACGGTCAGAAGCCAGTGAAGAAGTCGAATTCCAGCTCAAATGGGAGCTGTAACCGGATGATCACGGGCACGTAAAGCCAAGAAGGACGAAGGCGGCCGCGGCCGACTCTTCCGCCTCATCAGCCGGGTTTCTTCTTTGCTTCCTGCCAGAAAGCCTCCATCTCATCCAGCGATAGGCTGGAGAGCTCGCGCTCCTGGGCCCTGGCACCCCTCTCCACATGCGCAAAGCGTTTCTTGAATTTCATATTTGCGCTGCGTAACGCCGACTCGGCGTCGATGTGCTTCCAGCGCGCCACATTGACGAGAGCAAAGAAGAGGTCGCCGACCTCTGAGGCAAGCTCAAAATCAGTTTCGGCGCTCTTGATCTCGTCCAGCTCTTCCCTGACCTTATCCAGCACACCCTCGATCTCGGGCCAGTCGAAACCCACGCGTGCGGCGCGGTCCTGGTACTGCTGCGCCTGGCTTAACGCGGGGAGAGCCAGAGGAACGCCGTCCAATAGACCTTTTGCCTCTTTCTTCTCTCCTCTTTCTTTTTCCTTCAGCTTCTCCCAGTTTTCCAGCACACCGTCTATACCTTCCAGTTTTAGATCGCCGAAGACATGCGGGTGGCGACGAACGATCTTGGAGTGGATTCCTTGAATCACCTGATTGATGTTGAACTGCGCCTCTTCGCGAGCGATCTGTGATTGCAAGACAATCTGCAGTAACAGATCACCGAATTCTTCACGCATATCTGTGAAATTGCCTGAATCGATCGCAGAAATAGCCTCATAGGACTCTTCGAGCAGGTGTTTTCGTAATGACTCATGGGTCTGCTCGCGGTCCCAGGGGCAGCCATTGGGTGCGCGCAAGTGCGCCACGATTTCGGCGAACGACTCGAAGGAGGTCCCTTCCTCCAGCGGCGGAACGTAAATTGAAAATCCCACTGCGAACTCATTGCCCGCTAACTCTTTGATGATTTCCGCTTTCTTCTTGCTCTCACTCACCAGAAAAACCTGATGCCCTTCCGGATAGGTCGTAAGCAGCATGCTTCTCACCTTCCAGGCAAGTTCGTGCGAATCGACATTCGTCAACAGCACGGCTATATTGGGCGGGTACGGGGGCACGTGCGCGGCAGCGAGAGTTTGCGCATCGATCAGGATTAATTTTGAGGGTGGGGCAATTTGCAGGACATCGAAAAACTTTGAAACAAGGGCAAAGTCCATAAACATCTCCACTTAACGCAAAATACGTAATTCGTAAATTGTATCTTACGAATTACGTATTTTGCTTCTGAAAGAGATGTGAGAAAAAACTAGCGCTTGGTATAGGTCGGAGCTTTGCGTGCTTTCTTGAGGCCAGGCTTCTTGCGTTCCTTGACGCGAGCGTCACGGGTCAGCAGACCATTTTTGCGCAACGCAGAGGTCCAGTCCCCGTTGACCAAAACGAGCGCGCGGGCAAGTCCCAGGCGCACCGCTTCGGTCTGTCCGGTTACACCACCGCCATTGACCTTGACCGTGATGTCATACTTGTTTGCATCCTGGCCCACGGCGTTGAAAGCCCGCAGCACATCCTGCAAGTCACCCACGCGGGGGAAATAGATGGTTGCTTCTTTGTCGTTCACGGTGAAGGCGCCGGAACCGCTTGCTACGCGAACGCGGGCGGTGCTTTCCTTGCGACGGCCAACTGCTTCATAATACTGTGCCATAGAATTCTTTCCTCTTTCTTTACTTCTCGTTCACAACCAGCGGCTCGGGATTGTTGGTCACATGCGGGTGGTTTGGACCGGCATAGATCTTGAGTCGCTTCAACAATGCACGCCCCATGCGGTTATGCGGCAGCATACCCCACACCGCAGCGCGCAGCACACGATCGGGGTGCTTCTGCAGCTGGTCACGGAGTGAGATGGCTTTGTAACCGCCAGGGTAATTGGAGTGGCGGTGATACATTTTAGTCTCCAGCTTGGTGCTGCTCTTTGTGCCGGTTACGGTCACGCGTTCGGCATTGATCACGACCACGTAGTCGCCCATCTCCACACCGGGCGTAAAGGTCGGTTTGTGTTTGCCGAGCAGTACGTGCGCGATGCGCGTGGCAATCCGTCCGAGGTTTTGCCCTTCGACGTCTACCAGCACCCACTTACGTTCGATTTCGCTTGCTTTCGGATAGTACGACTTGTACACTTTCTTGTTCTCCGTTTCTTTGCTCAGCCGCGGGCGGCTACATAGAACTTTTTTGATTACTAACCAATTGACTCAATATCCGGATATGACACTTCAACGAGCGTCAGCCCGTGCGCGGCCGCTAAGCCTCCGGGAAGGTTTGCACCTGGCATTCCAGCCGATGGCGGCTCCGTCAGAAAGCGGGCAATCCTCTCCGGAGAGAGCTTTCCCTGCGCAGCAGCCACCTGGACGAAGACGAGACGTCGCACCATTCGGTACAAGAAGGCATCTGCTTGCACCTCAAAGTGCCATTCGTCTTTCTCCGGATGAGACCATTCGGCTTTCATCACGGTCCGGACGGTTCCGCCCTTGGGAGTGGTCGGGGAACCGAAGGCGGAAAAATCGTGCGTACCGAGAAAAAGCCTGGCGACCTCGCAAAGGATATCGCTGTTGACCGCGGGCCAGACCCGCCAGACAAAGCGCTCGCGGATCGGGTTGCGCAGACTCCCGCAGAACAAGCGGTAATGGTAACGGCGAGAAAGGGCATCAAAACGGGGATGGAACTTCGAATGAACGATCCCTGCGCTATGAACAGCCATATCCGCGGGCAGGACAGCATTCAACGCGCGAACCAGCTCGCCGTCAGAGTGGGACCAGTCCAGGTCGAATGCGGCGACCTGTCCCGTCGCGTGAACGCCGGTGTCCGTCCGCCCGGACATCACCACCGAGCGCCCGGTCCAGCCCAAGAGATACAGGGCTGTTTCGAGCTCGCCCTGCACCGTCCTGCGCTTTGCCTGCCGCTGGCTTCCGAAAAAATCGGTGCCGTCGTAGGCAAGAGTCAATTGGTAACGTGCCATTGTAG
>DAIQBG010000065.1:0-5503 GCA_036781265.1 Anaerolineales bacterium
AACTTTGCTACGCCAGGCTGGGATTCAGCCAGCCGACGAATTTCCGTTTCAGTGGCTTGCGCGGGCACAGCCACTGTGCCGCGCAGCTTCCCATTGACCTGGATGGCAACAGTGATCAGTTCCTCCAATTCAAGCCCCGGGTCATAGACAGGCCACAGGGTGTCATGCACGCTGCCTTCGCCGCCTGCGATTTGCCAGCAATGTTCTGACGTATAAGGTGCGTACGGCGCCAGGATTTGAGAGAAAGTACGTAGTTCCGCGTCTGCAACCGCCTCCTTCTGATCACCGTCTGCTTCAAGCAG
Source organism: Anaerolineales bacterium (assembly GCA_036781265.1). Classification (GTDB taxonomy): domain Bacteria; phylum Chloroflexota; class Anaerolineae; order Anaerolineales; family Villigracilaceae; genus Defluviilinea. The sequence goes on from DAIQBG010000065.1 coordinate 303, forward strand.
ATCTTGTAACGTATTCAGCGTTTCCATCATGTGGGCGATGGCGGTATTGTATTTGAACGTTGCCGTATCAGTTGCCACTGCCTTCCCCAGCCGGTTGACGACAGCCTTGACCCGCGAACCGGACTCCTGGCTTTGCCCTGCGTGGTCTCGGACGAAGCGACCGTAACGATCGAGAAATCGCTTTACTCCCAGCAGCGCGCGTTCATTCCAGGCCATGGTCGCATCATAAGGTCCCATGAACAAAAGATAGACCCGCAAGGAATCCGCGCCATACTTCTCCACATACTCCTGGGGAACAATCACATTCCCGCGGCTCTTGCTCATGCGCTGGCCATCCGGTCCCAGGATGACTCCATGGGATAAGCGTTTCAGATAGGGCTCCGGGTACTCCTGCGGCACGACGCCCAGGTCGTGCAGGAACTGGTAGATAAAACGTGAATAGAGCAAATGCAGTGTATTGTGCTCGTCGCCGCCAATGTAAACATCCACCGGCATCCAGTAGCGCAGCTTATCCATCTCAGCCAGGACCTCATCGTTATGAGGGTCACAGAAGCGCAGGAAATACCAGTCTGAACCCGCCCAGTTTGGCATGGTGTCGGTTTCACGTCGAGCTGGTCCGCCGCACCTTGGACACGGGACATCGACCCAGCCCGGTATATTTGCCAGCGGGGATTCACCGGTCTCTGTAGGCTCGTATCGTTCGACATCGGGTAACAGGACAGGCAGCTGATCTTCCGGTACGGGGTTCCATCCGCATTCCTCGCAGTAAATCATGGGAATGGGCTCCCCCCAGTAGTGCTGGCGGCTGAAAATCCAGTCTCGCAGGTGGTAAGAAACGGCTCGCTCTCCCAGCCCGTGCCTCGCCAGCCAGTCGATAGAAGCGGGGATCGCCTCTGCGGGGGCTAGACCATCGATGGGACCTGAATTCACCATCCGGCCAGCCATCCCGACATACGCTGCTTTGGAGAAATCCCATTCTGCCTCTGGCAGGATAACCGGTTGAACCGGCAAGCCATATCGGGCGGCAAACTGGTGATCGCGTTCATCATGTGCGGGAACAGCCATGATGGCGCCGGTGCCATAGCCCGGCAAGACAAAGTCCGAGATCCAGACGGGCAGATCCTGACCGGTCGCCGGATGGCGAGCAGTCAGGCCGCTGAAAACGCCATCTTTCGGGCGCGACTCTTCTGTACGTTCCAGCTCAGACTTTTTTCGGGATTGTTCCACATACTCTGCCACCCCGGGCTGATCCATCATTTCCGCGGCCAGCTCGTGCTCCGGCGCGATCACCATAAACGTGCAGCCCCATAACGTGTCCGGGCGGGTTGTGAATATCTCCAATGCATACTCCCGCTCACCTCGCCGGACCGGAAAGCGAATTTTTGCTCCTTCCGAGCGCCCGATCCAGTTGACCTGGGCAGCTTTGACCTTTTCAATGAACTGGGTTTGCTCCAGGCCGGCAATGAGCCGGTCGGCATATTGCGTGATCCGTACCACCCATTGGCTGATCCGGCGGCGAGTGACTTGCGTCCCACAGCGCTCACAGTGCCCATTGACCACTTCTTCGTTCGCCAGGCCGACTTTGCAAGAGGGGCACCAGTTGATGGGCATTTCCGCCTTGTAGGCCAACCCGTGTTCGAACAATTTTATAAAAATCCACTGTGTCCATTTGTAATACGCAGGATCTGTGGTGTTGACGGCACGGCTCCAGTCGAAGGAGAAGCCGAGGGCATCCATTTGCTCACGGTAATTCTCCGTGTTTGTCTTTGTGACATCCTGAGGCTTTTGTCCGGTCCGAATCGCGTAGTTTTCGGTCGGAAGCCCGAATGCATCCCACCCGATCGGGAACAGCACATTCCTGCCCTGCATTCGCTGAAAGCGCGCATATACATCTCCCCCCGTATAGGTGAAGGCATGCCCGATGTGCAAACCTGACCCCGAAGGATAGGGAAACTCAGCCAGAACGTAGAGCTTCTTTTTATCGGAAAAATCCTCGGCTCGAAAATCTGCCATTTGTCCTCCGGTACTCCTACACTCGTATTAACTCGATCGGCTTGTTTCTTAGACTTTCTAAGCACCCTTCAGCGTCTGACTATTCCGGCGGAAATTGGTCAGGTCGGCGATGTGTTCTTCGTAGTGGGCGTACATCGTCCACTTTGCCCACCAACCGACCTGTTGACGGCCATATTCGTTGAGCAATTGGTCATCGCTCAAAGGCGTGAGCAGCTCGAGCAGCGCCTAACCTGCCCCACTTCCCTGCCAGCAGATCTCCAATCACACGAATGGCGGCTTCCTGCCAGGAGACAATGTGATTTATGAGGTCGTTGACGCTCTATCGCTCTCCGACGGCGCCCGGGGTCAGCAACAGCTCATCGGACAGACCCGTCCATGTCTCGGTCAATGCCGTCCAGGCGGCTTGCTCGCGGGAGAAGAATTCGTCTCTGGTTCTTAGTGTGTTTTCAGGAAAGCGGCGCGGCATATGGGTTTCTTTCCAACGCAACTATAACATGCTCCAATCCGGGGCTGGTGAACCGTCTGCACCGGGCTTTTAGAGCCCTTTCTGATCTGTAAAACTTAGATTTTTGTTAAGACTTTCGAGTAGACGAATGTGTCCTGAATGGCTGGATCTGCGTCTTGCCCTTGAACCTGCCAGGATGGTTTTGAAATATTCAGATCAAACTCTTTTATTCAAAAAGCAAAGGATATATATGTCCCGCACTGTTGCCCTCATCATTGTCATCACCGTAGCGCTCCTGATCGCGGTTGCCTTTGGAAGTCTCGCAGCCCCTGATCGACCGTTGACGATCCTTCCCGAGGATTGCGAGCTGCCCGTAGATGGGGAGATGCTCCTCACCCTGGACGGATCCGTCCCCTCCAACGCGGTCGTAACCTGGGACGTGAATCAGGGCGGCGTCGGGTCCGTGCTGCCCGGCAGGAATGCCATCCTTGTGGCGACATCCGCGCCTGCGGTAATCACGGTCACTGCATCGATCACGCCCGCCATTCCCGGGCTGCCGGCTAAAGTGGCACGGCAGTGCACGGTCACCGCAGCGGAGGATTGAGCGACGCAAGATGCACTGCGTTCCGGCCGCACGCGAAACACCCCGGCGATCTGTGCCGGGATGTTTGTTTATTTATCACTTTATCGGTGGGCGCATCTGGCTTTCAGGAAAAACCGGCTCCACTTTCCCAAATAGCTTCGAGAATATGAGCTTTCGTGATCGGAAGTTCTCCACTTCGTACATCAAATGCTGAAGTCTTGGGGGGTTGCAATGGACGAATAATAAACATGCGACCGTCTGGGCTTCTGAGCCTAACCTGCCCTTCTGCGAATGCTTTCTCCAGTAAAGCTGAGAGCCGCTCCCGCGCCTCTGTGCAAGAGTAAACTGTCATAGTTCCACTTTAATTGTAATCCCCTGTTGAGATTACGCGCCCCCCGCCTTCCCAGCGGCGTAACTGACCTCGAGGTTGGGGTGTTATATAGCGAAACACAGTATTACTTTGTTGTTGGACTGGCCGCTGCACTCTGTTCGTATTCTGATATTGTTGCCCACGACACTCCCAATATTTAGAACCGAACCATCACTGTCCATTCTCACACCTACAAAAGGAGATATGCAAAATGGCTACTATTTTGAGTTTTATCATCGCCGTCATCGTTGCCGCCGTTGTCCTTATGATCGTGTCCAGGCTGAACCTGGGACTGAGTGTCGCCAACTTTACGTCGGCTCTCATCGCGGCGGTGGTGATTGCTCTAGTCGCTGCAGTCGTCAACTGGCTGCTCGGTGCGTTGGGCCTTAGTTTTGGTGGAGGATTGCTCGGCCTAATTATCAATCTGATCGTGGCTGCCGTAGTGCTGATGGTCAGCGATAGATTTGTGTCTGGAATGACAGTCAATGGCTTTGGCGGGGCCATCATTGCCGCCATAGCAATCGCCGTTGTGAACTGGCTGGTCACCTGGATCCTCGGTCAGTTAGGGCTTGTCGTCTAGCTTACTCCCACAGAAAACCTCAGACTTACGATTGTTCCTGTTGATTACCTTCCGGGAAATCGACAGGAGTTAGAAAAGGCAATCTGCCCGACTGGATCGGGCAGATTGCATCAGGGGAAGAATTGGCTGGCAAGGAAGTAGGACCATCAGGGTTTTGGTTTCGGGCACTCTGCTCGGCGTGAGTGTATGGTCCCGCCGAGATAGTACCGCACGATTTGAGAGTCCCTGGATTCCCGAGTTCAAATTTGTGTGCCCAACGGCTCGCGTTAGAGGCTTGGCGGGAGAACCAGCTAACGAAACGGAAAAAAGCTCCTCGCCGAGACAGCGGTTCTAGCGCGGCGCGTACCACCAAGTCCGCCTGCACGCATTGTGGCGGCTTTTGCGTTACTTATTCTTCAAAAACAGGGCAAGTCATGATAAGGTAATGCTGCCCATTTTGCCGAACCATTCGGTAGGCAGGAACAATTTTAACTTCTTGCATCAGAAATTGAACATACCTGTCTGAAATAATCTGCGAAGTGCTATTCGGTGTAAACACAAGGCTATCCAATGGAATAGACTCGTGTGACCACTCTAAAATTGGTGGCGTAGGAGTGGGAGAATAATTTGTAAGCTCTTCATCTTCTATCGGATATACCCAAACATACAATCTTTCTGGAAAATATGGGAATAATCCTTGAGGCTTGTATTCTCTGACGATGCGAATCGTTTCTTTGATCGGCTCAACGACATATTGAAATTCACCCGCCGAGATAGAGAATGTTCTCTCCTGTACTGTGATGAACTGTATCGAGTTACCTACAAAACTTGAAGTAGGTGGAGGACTCATAAATTGGTCGCCATTTCCCTTCACAGCAAAGTAGCCAGTGGAGTTGATCTCCATCAGCAGTTTCTCCACTTCTGATGGCGAAATCATGGATTCCATAAACTGCAACCCATCAAACAGAACAATTCGACCATTGCTGTAGAGGACGAAGCTAAACGTATTTAAGCCAATTAAGCAGCCTGTAAATCGGTCGATGCTGTCATTGCCATCCTGCTCGTAAGATATAAGGATTGAATTCTCCGAAATTGGAGTTGAGGGAGAATGTTGTATTGGGGGCTGAGTCGTAGTGAGGCAACCAACTATGATTGGCACTACTATCAATAACAGGACAGATGCGCGAATCTTATTCAATGTAATCTTCATTCTGACTCAGCCGCCCAACGG
>DAIQBG010000066.1:0-5426 GCA_036781265.1 Anaerolineales bacterium
TCCAGGGCGATGGCAGCCTGGTTTGCCAGCATGCCGAACATGTCGCGGTCGGTCTCATCGAATATGCCGTAGAGGGAGTCCATGTCCATGTAGAGGTAGCCGAGAATTTGATTCTGGGCAATAAGAGGTGCAATGATGCGAGTCAAACCTGACTTTTTCGGGATGATGAGTTGTACGGCCCGTGAAGTCCGAGCGGAGCTAATGTACCTCCTGATAGAAGCGAGAATTTTCTCAGGTTGCTCTCCACGCGGCACAAGGGATTCCACCACGTCTAGTTCCCCATTTCGCTCCAAAACTAAGATCACCCGCTCGCCGCCGCTGAGCTCCGTGGCTTCTTCGACGAGGAAAGTCTGGATCTCAGACACAGTTTTTAGCGCGTTGAGGCGCAGACTGGTCTCTGCCAGGCGCTTGAAGGGCTCGCGCGGGTTCGATTCGATGTTGAGATGGGCAAAGAGATGTTCTCTCGGCAACTTGCGCTTTGTCCCGTCCCTGACCCAGGCTTGCATGATCTCCCGGTTGGTCGCAACTTTGTTTAGGTAATTGCGACGCAATCCAAGATCTTGGAGGCTGGCAATGCCCTGGAGCAGAAAATCATATGCAGCTTTGAGCGCGGCCCGTGCTTCCGTCCTTTTCCCATTCGCTTGTAGTGTAAGCATGTGGCGCCACCAAATGTTTTGAGATGGAAGATCGTCCACCACTGGAAAATTGAGGTCACGATGCATCCCGACAGCCTTCGACGTAGCTTTCAACGCAGCAGTGAGATTTCCCTGCGCCAAATATGCCTGACCGAGCAATGTCAGCTGACCAATCTCCCTGGCCGGTGCAGCATCATGGGAGATCTTAGTGGACTCCTTGAAATGTCGAACGGCAATTCTGGTTTTTCCTTCTAAAAGAGCAATTCGCCCGGCGAGCTCCTCAATAAATGCCATGTGTGATCTAATTTTGGTGATAGAACGCATCTCTTCCACATGTTGACGGGCGTGGTCGAGGTCATGCAGCTCGATCTCGATATGTATGATATTGTTGATCGGAACGGCCCAGGTCCTATTGTTTTCAAAACTTCTACGGCAAAACCGCATTGCCCGCCCATATAAACCAAGCTGGGAGTACTTATGCCCAAGAGCATTGGCAACCACAGTGATCCCGACGACATGGCCTGCCGCCTCATATGCCTGATGCGCCTGCTTTAAGAGTTTGATCGCAACACTCAGATCTGTCTCAATCATGCTCAAAATAGTCAGGGACCAGCCTTTGCCGACGTTGTCTCCTGTTTGTCCACATAGCCTTAATGCAGTCTGTATAGCTTGACGGGCCTCTTCATTTCGTCCCAAACTGACATAACTGCTGGCAACAAGATTCAGCGCCAAACCGGCACGGGACGGGTGATCCACCGAGAGAAATAGACCGGCAGCTTGCTGGGCGAGTCTAATGGATACGTCATTTGGGCTATACCATGCCAGCCAGAATAACGCTTCAGCTTCCAAGTATTTTTGCTTGCTTTGGCGGGCAAATTTCAGAGCAGAGATTGCCGTTCGCCGGGTCTCTTCTTCCTTATCCTGCCAGGCTAGGAGATGCGCCTGCTGATTTAATGCCTGTGCTTTCAACGCCGGTTGCTTTGCCGCCTTTGCAAGTCGTTCCATCTGGCGGACATCCTTTTCAGCCAGTTCATACTTCAATTGGGACAAGTAGGATTCGGAGCGCAAATCAAGCAAACTCATTTCGACATCAGGTTTTAGGCCTAATCTTCCCAATGCTTCCGTAGCCAGTTCTATTGCCTTGCTGTGTTGCCCCGCCCATGCCAGTTCGCGCACACGTGAAATGATCCGGTCATCGCTTAGGGATTGCCAGCGGCCGGTGGCCGATCTCTTATTCTTTATAGCTTGACCAACGTGGGATGTCTTGCCTGCCATACCCGCTCTCCTCTTATCCTATGGGTAGATAGATTTCATCATACAACCCCCGGAAAAACACGTCAATAGGACAAACCTGGTACGTGCCGGTTAGTGGGAAGCGGCGACAAAAGCCTTTAGATTTTCGATGCTTGTCTGAGGGACCAGATCACAGCCGGGCCAGATTGCATCTATGCCTGCCTGTCTCGCAACGCGGACCGCTTCAGCGATCGCAGCCTGATCCCCCTGCCATAAAGTTTGGACCGGATCGATATTGCCAAACAGCAGGCTGCCAGTCAGGGTTTTTCGCGTTTCGGCGAGATTATTCAACTGGTCCACGGAGATCGCATCCGCGCCTGTCTGAGCCAGCAAATGGAGGGACTTATTCGTATCCCCACAGACGGACAGCACGCAGGGTTTTTGTAATTGTTCAATTAGATATTTTTCCGCGGGAAAGACAAAACTTTCATATTTCGAGGGACCGATGAAGCCTGGCGACCCACCCATATCGTGAATCGTAATGAAGTCCGCGCCGGCGTTGCGGTAAACCCGGGCAACACGAGAGAGGAAAGACGAAAGATGAAACAGCGCATCCCGGATCGCATCCGGATCCCGTTTCATATCCGCAAATAGCCCACCCGGTTCGATTAGAAAAAGCAGCAGTGTGAACGGTCCGGGGATCATCCCACCGATGACGGCATCCCTGCCGATATCTTCTTTTAATAACTCTAATGCCTCGCAGACCAGCTTAATCCTGCCTCGGTGGAGAATCTCGAAGCTGTCCCCGATCTCAGAGGTGATGAATTTTGTGGAGGGAAACAATGGCTTGGTCACGCGCGGAAAGCCGTCCTCCACATTCTCACGAAAATCAATCTCTGAGCCAATTGCCTCCGCCTCCACGCACATGTCCAGCGGTGCGACCGCCGACGGCAAGCCACTCAATTTGAACGTGCTGGCTGAGGCTCTTGCCATCCTAGCCGCGTCGGTGTGCGCATCCGGAAGGCTAATCCCTTCGCTCTGCAATCCCTCTGCCGTGACATGGATCAGCCCGCTGAACGCGGGCGTATTGCTTAGCTTCTTCCCTAAAAGCAGGTCAAGGATCTCCTGGCGCACGATGATGTCTGTTGGTCACTGCTGGTCTCGATACGTTCCTCACTGTCGTTCGGAGCTACTCGACCGGCGGTTTGAATTAATTATTGTTCACTGACTACTGACTGCTTTTTGACTGCCTTTACGATGGCTGCCACGTGCTCGGGCAGATTTCCGCAGCACCCGCCGACAACCTTTGCACCCAGCTCGATGTACTTCAGAGAATAGGCTGCCATATCTTCGGGGCCCATATCATAGATGCCCTGCTCGGTCTCGATGTCCATGCGCGGGACGCCGGCATTGGGCTTGACCCATAGAGGAAAATTTGGAACTGTGGCTGCATATTCTTTCACAACTGCTTCCATATTTTCTAGAGTTGTGCCACAGTTTGCGCCGACCATAGCCGCACCCAACTCACTGTATTTCTTGATGACATCTTTCGGCTTTACACCCATCATGGACCGTGTACCGCGGTCATAGCTGAAGGAGACGACGATGGGCAGGTCGGTCACGGAGCGCGCGCCTTCGAAGGCGGCGGTGGTCTCTTCGAGGGCAAACATGGTTTCGATCAGGAGCAGGTCCACGCCGCCATCGGCGAGGGCTTTCGCCTGTTCGGCAAAAGTCGCCTTGACGTCCTCCGCTTCGAGCGGGCCGTACGGCTTGATCAATGCGCCCACCGGTCCCATCGAGCCGGCGACCATTACGCCATCACGCGCGGAGGCGGCCTTCCGAGCGATCTCTGCAGCGCGGATGTTCACCTCCGGAGTGCGCTCCTGATACTTCGAGTCCTTCATCCGCATGCGCGTCCCGCCGAAGGTGCAGGTGAGGACGATATCTGCGCCCGCTTCGACGAACGAGCTGGCAAGCTTCAGGAGGAGATCAGGGTTATCGATGATGAGATCCTCCGGCGGGCGGCCTGGCTTGAGTCCCATCTTTTGGAGATTGGAACCTGTCGCCCCGTCGGCAACCAGGATCTCGCCGGCGTTGAGTCGTTCGAGAAATTTGTTCATTAATTCTCCATATGCCACCACAAAGGGTCACAAGGGTACACGAAGATTTTCCTTTGTGCTCCTTTGTGTTCTTTGTGGTAAATAAAACTCATTTCATAAAGTTCTTCGCCATCGGGTCCGGTTGGCGATTCGGGATGAGATGGGCGATATGCTCGAAGGGCTCGCTCATATGCGGGAAGCTGGTCGCCAGCATGAACTGGTTCTGGAATTCGGGGTCGGTCGGCAGCTCGAAGCGCTCGACGCGGCGCGTGACCGAATCGATTTCTTTCCGCTTCTCCACGTTGAGCAGCGCGATCCGGGCTCCATCGCCGGCAGCGTTGCCCACAGCATAGACCCTGTCCAATTCACAATCGGGGATGAGACCGATCAACATGGCTTTTTCCTTATCAATATAGCTTCCAAACCCCCCAGCCAGGATGATCTTATCCGGCGATTGCAGGCCGCTGCGTTTCAGAAGCGTGCGTGCGGCGGTGAAGAGGGCTGCCTTGGCGAGCTGGATCTGCCGCACATCCTGCTGGGTCATGGGGATGTCTCTGCCAATCGAGGTCTCGTTCGCCCGGGCAATGACATATTCCCATCCATTTTCTCCCTCACGCACCCGGTCTGAATTCAGGGTCTTCTTGAATTTCCCCCGAGAGTCCACGATCCCGGCCCGGAACAGTTCTGCGACCGCGTCGATGATGGCAGAGCCGCAGATGCCCTTGGCTTTGCCGGTGTTCCAGTTCTCCTCGCCGATGATCTTATAGCGCGGCTCGAGGGTCTTCTCGTCGATCTGGACGCGCTCGATGGCGCCCGGCGCGGCCCGCATCCCATACTCCACGTGCGCGCCTTCGAGCGCAGGACCGGTGGGGGTGGATGTGCAGACCAGCCGCCTGCGATTGCCGAGGATCAGTTCGGCGTTCGTGCCGACGTCAATCAGCAGCCAGTTTTCGTCCTGCTTGTGCGGCTCCTCGGCGAGGATCATAGCACTGGTATCTGCGCCGACAAAGGATGCAATTGTCGGCAGGACATGAATATTGCCCGAAGGGTTGATCTGCAAGCCGAGCTCACGCGCCTTGATATCCACTGAGCTGTGGATCGCAGGGACGAAGGGCGCGAGCCCAAGATCCCTGGGATGCAAATTGAGCAGGAGGTGGTGCATGGTCGAATTACCGACCAGCACCATCTCGAGAATTTCGTCGGTTTTGATCTGGGCTGTTTTTGCCGCCTGATTGAGCAATTTGTTCAGCGTAGTGATAATGGCTTTATGCAGTTTCTCCAGACCGTCTGGATGCTCAATCGAGTATTGAATCCTCGACATCACATCCTCGCCATAGACGATCTGCGGGTTCATCTCGGATTCGGCGGCGAGCAGCTCTCCAGTTCTCAGGTTGCACAGATAGAGTGCAACCGTCGTCGAGCCGATATCCACCGCCGCGCCGTAACTGTCTTCCACATA
>DAIQBG010000067.1:0-2384 GCA_036781265.1 Anaerolineales bacterium
CACACCATTGTGTCCTGGGACTTCGCCATGGCAATGCGTCCTGGCTGGTCCTCCACGGTCTTCGGTCCCTACTTTGTGCTCGGGGCGCTGCACTCCGGCATGGGCGCGGTGGCGATCGTGCTGTTCATCATGCGCTATACGATGAAGCACATGGATTACTTCATCCGCAAAGAGCATTTCGATGCCCTCGGCAAGCTGATGCTGATCGTCTCCTTCGCTTATGCCTACTTCTTCTTCAACGATTACATCGTCCAGTGGTATGGCGGGGACCGCGCCACCGACGATCTGCTGCACTGGCTCGAGGCCGGTCCTATGGCATGGATGTTCTTCCAGATGGTCGGCTTCAACATCGTACTTCCCTTCCTGACTCTCTGGAATAAGCGGATACGAACGACCCCGTGGCTGCTGGCCCTGATTGGCTTATTGATCAACGTCGGCATGTACTGGGAGCGTTATATCATCGTGCCAGTTATGCTTACGATCAACCGGATGCCGTTCACCTGGCGCCTGTACGAGCCGCGTATCGAGGTCTTCCTGACCATTGGCACCTTCGCGATGTTCCTGCTGTTCTACATGATCGCCTCGCGCCTCATCCCGCTCATCCCGGTCTGGGAGGTGCAGGAAGGTCAGATGACCCACAGCCTGCGCAAGGTGGGCAAGGCCCACGTCCCGACGATCAGCGAGTTTGAGTAAAGAGAGGCGTACATGGCAGATACGACTATGCTGGCGCTCTTCGAGGATATCGATCCCGCGGCGAACGCCATCGAGAAACTGCACGAGATGGGCGTCTCGAACGATCGCATCGAGGTGATCTCCGGCGTGCCGATCAACCCCCGGATGCTGGGCCGCCCGCATCCCTGGACGAACGTGTCCAGGCTGGCCCTGGGCGGCGCGGTGGGTGGATTTCTTTTCGGTGCTTTCTTAAACTGGGGAACCCCAAATCTATATGCGGTGCGCGTGGGCGGTCAGGCCCTGACTCCCATCCCTCCGGGGCTGATCCTGCTCTTTGAAATGACGATGCTTTTCGCGCTGCTGGCGACCTTCCTGGGCGTCTTCCTGGAAAGCTCCTTTCCCAACTATCGCCGGATGGACTATGTCCCTGAGATCAGTGATGGCAAGATCGGCGTGTTCTTCCGCGTCCCTTCCGATGACCAGCAGAGATTCACCGACGCCCTGCGGGAAATGGGCGCCGATTCTGTCCAACCCACCGAGGCGCGGCCGCTATGAGATTACTTCGACAGCTCTTCTGGGTCTTCACTGTGCTAGGGGTTCTGCTCTCAGTGGTGCTCTTGTTTACGTTCGATATCATCAAGATTGAATGGGTCTCCTTCATGGAGATCCAGCCTGCCTATCGCGAGATGGAGGATCCCCTGCCGGTGCCGGCGCGCTCCATCCCGGTCGAGGGACCGGTTGCGGTCCCGGGCATGCTCCCGCCGGAGAACCCGATCGAGGCGGATGAAGCCTCGATCACGCGCGGCGCGAACCTTTACGAGATCCACTGCCAGATGTGCCATGGCGCCACAGCGGAGGGCAACGGCCCCATTGCGCCGTTCCTCGCCAACCGGCCCGCCAATCTGACCACACCGGTGGTGCAGTCGAAGAGCGATGGCTCTATTTTCCTGACGATCACCAACGGGATCGACGGAAAGATGCCTCCTCTCAACGAAAACCTGACTGTCCCCGAGCGCTGGGATCTGGTGAACTTTGTGCGCACGCTGATCATAGCGGACTAGGGGAGGAGAACGAATGTATAGCGACGATACTCGTGGAATGATTTACGCAACACTGGCGCTGTTCCTGGTGTTCCTGGTAGGCTGGCTGGTGTTCGTCTATTTGTCTGCCTGTGGTTTCACGCTGAACTGCGTGCAGGGCGCGCCGCTGGTGGTGCGGACGCCGGTTCCCACGTTGATCCCGTATGGTGAGGTTGAGCCTCAGACGGGCGTGACGGAAGGCGAGCCGGACCGGTGCCGCGCCCGCGCCACGGACCTGATCGGCGCCTGGGTGGAAGCGGGTCACACCGAAGCAGAGTCCTTCACCTTCACCGACCTGGATGGGAAGGAATGTGAGGCGACCTTTGCCGATGTCCAGCCGCTGTTCGTCGAGAACAGCATCTGGTTCCCCGGCTCGCTCGGCTGCATCTCGTGCCACAACTCCGACCTGGGTGAGCGCAGCGGGGGGCTGGACCTGTCCTCCTTCCAGGGCATCTCCCTGGGCACCCGGCGAGTGGAGGGCTCCACGTCCCCCGGGACCGATCTCTTCCGAGATGGCACCTGGGAAAACTCGCTGCTGCATGAATTCCTGGTCGAGCATGGCTTGACGACGCAGGGTCACTCGCCCGACGTCGAGCCTCCGCAGACGATCATTTATGCCGGAAGGGTCGTGGC
>DAIQBG010000067.1:2484-5300 GCA_036781265.1 Anaerolineales bacterium
GCGCAAGTGTCTCCTCTAGCCATCTAGCGGACTCTTGACCCCACTTCGCTACGCTTCGGGGGCGCAAGCAGCAGCCAGTCCGCCGCGCTGCAGCACATGGGTATAGATCATTGTTGTACGAACATCTTTGTGCCCAAGCAATTCCTGTACCGTCCTAATATCATAGCCATTTTGAAGCAGATGCGTAGCAAAGCAATGACGGAATGTATGCGGGCTGACGGGCTTGTCTACCCCTGCCGCCTGCCGCACTGCCTTTTGAAGGTTGCTCGGATGCATGTGATGGCGGAATTTCTCCCCGGTGCGCGGCTCGCTGGAATAGTCGAGAGCCGAGAATAAATACTGCCACGGCCATTCGCGGCCTGCGTTCGGATATTTGCGGGCTAGTGCTGGCGAGGGCATTGATACGCCAGGAAGCTGAGCTTTCTATCGCTTTCATAGATTCTTCGGACCCGTTCCAGCTGCACCTTAAGCAGGGGGATGAGGCTTTCTGGCAGAACGGTGACCCGGTCCTTCTCGCCCTTGCCATCATAAATGGTAACTGTCCTAAAGTTAAAATCGATGTCTTTGATCCTGAGCCGTAAGCACTCCGTGACGAGCAGACCACTTCCGTAGAGCAATTTTGTCACACTTGCACCGGCACGCAAGTGCAGGTGTCAACTGGTATTCGCCGCCCAGATAATCGATCACCTTCTGGGTTTCCTCTTTCGTAAGAACAGTCGGCAAGTGCCTCGGACGAGATGCACCTAAGGATTTGTAGTCGACGGTCAAGTCCTTGTTCAAGACATGACGGTAAAGAAACAGGAGTGCGCTGAACGCCTGATTCCCCTGGCACCCGACGCCAGGACGGTGTGGGTAGATGCGGCGACCTGCTCCTTTTCTGCCAGGTGGACCAAGAATGCACGGATTTCTTCATCGCCCATTTCGCCCGGGTTGCGCTTTTGATGGAAAAGGATGTAGCGTTTGATCCAATGGATGTATGTTGCCTCCGTACGATAGGAATAGTGTTTCAGGCGCAGTTGTTCACGGACCCGGTCGAGGAGTTTGACGGCTGCCATGTATGCCTCTTGCTTCGAAAAAGATTTTATTGTATAGTCTCTGCGACAGGAACCTTGTTGGAGGGTTGTGCGTAATATTATAGAAAATTTTCCTCCTAATATGCTTTAAAGATGTGATAAGAGGAAGATTCGTTCCTCTTAAGAACGGAAAATGCGTGGAAAGAGGAAAATCTTCTTTCCATAAGCAGATATGAGGAAGTTTTTCCTCTGAAGCAATAGTTGGGCGGCTGAAAACATAAAACGTGTCCTGATAAAATATAGAAATATTGGTTGATAAAACTTATGGCAAATGAACTGCTCCTGCGCAATGTGGTAAACGATGACCTTCTCATCTTCTTTGAATATCAATTGGATCCAGAAGCCAATTCCATGGCGGCGTTCACTGCCAAAGACCCGACCAACCAAGAAGCTTTTATAGCACATTGGCACAGAAATTTGGCAGATGAAACAACTATCAATCAGACCATCCTCTTCAATGGGCATGTTGTAGGCAGTGTTTCAAGCTATGAAGTGGAAGGCAAGCCAGAAGTCACTTATTGGCTTGGAAAGGACTATTGGGGCAAAGGCATTGCGACTTCGGCGCTTACAGAGTTCTTAACACACCACAACAAGACTCGTCCAATTTATGCACGCGTAGCCAAAGATAATCTCGGTTCACGTCGAGTCCTGGAAAAGTGTGGCTTCACAATTATGGGTGAGTCGAAAGGCTTTGCGAATGCGCGTGGTCAAGAAATTGAAGAATTCCTTTTGGAATTAGTGGAGTAGTTTCGATAGACAAGGTGTCATAGCCATTGTCGCCGCCCAGCACAGCGTTCTCAGAACTGGTTTCCGATTCCTCCGTGAACCATGACATCCTGTCATGCGAGGGTGCACCCGATCTCCGGCAAAGTGCGCCGGAGCCCTGGTGGTGGGACTGCTGCCCGCAGGGGCAGCGTGCGCGTTTTCAGGCAATTTGTGTGGCTTGGAGTTGGTTCCAACAAAGTGGCGTTATCCCGTCCCGCCCACCAGTACCCCGAAGGGGCATAACGCGAGCCGTTGGGCAGCGGAACAGGGATACAACAATGCAGTTGAACTACGCTTACTGAGCAGGAGGTGAGCTATGCGCTACATTGATATGCAAACCTGGTCGCGACGCAATCATTTTAGATTTTTTAGTAGCGTTAATCACCCCCATTTCAATATGTGTGTAAACGTCGATATGACAGCCTTTTATCCATTCGTGAAGCGCTGTGGATACTCGTTCACCGTATCCATGGTGTACGTCATCGCTCGAGCGTCCAATGCAATTCCAGAATTCCGGCAGCGCATTCGAGGAGAGCAAGTTGTCGAGCACGAGGTCGTGAACCCAAGGTTTTCAATATTGATCGATCAAGATCTTTTCAGCTTTTGTGCCGTTGAGTACGCTGAGGATTTTTCCGAGTTTGCAAGCAGGGCTGCCAAGAGTATTTCATATGTGAAAGCACATCCTGAGCTGGAAGGTAACCCCCCGAAGGATGATGTGTTGTACATGAGCCCCATCCCTTGGGTATCCTTTACAAGCTTTACCCATCCCATGCAGTTCCACCCAGCGGATTCCATACCCCGCTTTGCGTGGGGAAAATACTTCCAGGAGAGGGACACATGGAAGATGCCGCTCAGCGTTCAAGGGCATCATGCGGTCATGGATGGAATACACATGGGTAGATTTTATGAAACGGTGCAGGAGTACCTCCATCACCCCGAAGCTATGCTCGGTGAGGGGTAAGAGCGTTGCCCGACACA
>DAIQBG010000068.1:0-4934 GCA_036781265.1 Anaerolineales bacterium
CGTGGAAGCGCTTTGTATTAGGGCAAGAAAGACCTTCTCCGTGCAACTAATGAGTGACAGGGTTCTTAGAATTCCCAGGGTATTTTCGGATCACGAAGGCAAGCAGATTGAATATACCCATTTAGTGGCTGCAATAAATATTTCCCACAATAACTGCCAATCAGGAGACCCGCATGCATTTACATAATGACCCGAACGATATTGCGTATCGCAGTGCGATACGATTGCAGACCCGCGAGCTGACAGGTGAACAACTGGATAAGTTTGAAGGCTATGCCTCAGAAATTTTTAGTGCCATGGGCCTGGATTTGAATACGCCTGCGACAAAGGATACACCCCGGCGCTTTATCAAAGCGCTCTTCGATGCGACAGAGGGCTACGATGGCGACCCCAAGCTCTTGAAAGTCTTTGACACAGAATGTCGTGGCGACCCAGATTGTCACCTGAGCCAGGTGATCGAAGGGCCCATACCATTTTTCGCACTCTGCGAGCACCATGCCCTGCCCTTTTATGGCCAGGCCTATGTTGGCTACATCGCCCACGAAAATATTATTGGGATTTCAAAGCTCACTCGGCTTGTGAGACTTTTTTCGAAGCGCTTTGCTGTTCAGGAACGGATCGGTCACCAGATTGCAGATGCCCTGGAAACCATGCTACATCCCCATGGCGTGGCTGTTTTTCTGGAAGCCCATCACCTGTGCGTTGAAATGAGGGGCGTAAGAGAAACTGCACCAAAAACTCGTACTACCGTCTGGCGCGGTCACTATGCCGAGGATGCGAGCCTGCGCTCTGAATTCTTCGCCGCGTGCGGATTGCAGAGAAATGCGAAATAAATAGACTGCATAAGGAGCAGACCATGAAACCCAACCCCCTATTGGAACTACAATCTCTTGGACAAAGCATCTGGATAGACTTTATTTCTCGTACAATGAGCTCTTCAGGCGAGCTTCAGCGGATGATTGAAGAGGATGGGGTCAGTGGTGTGACCTCAAATCCTTCGATTTTCGAGAAGGCTATTACAGAAAGTGAGTCCTACGATGAGACAATCCAGGCCTTAACCTTGCAAGGAAAGACAACTGATGAGGTTTACCAGTTAATTACCGTAGAAGATATCCAGGTGGTTGCCGACGTACTGCGTCCAACCTATGACCGGACAGACGGTCAGGATGGATTTGTAAGCTTAGAAGTATCACCCGTGCTGGCGCACGATACGCAGGGGACAATAAACGAAGCTCGCATGCTCTGGTCTCTGGTAGACCGGCCAAATGCTATGATCAAGGTACCTGCTACTCGTGAAGGCATTCCCGCGATTAAGCAGCTCATTGGAGAAGGAATCAATATCAACATTACCTTGTTATTCGGCTTGCCTCGTTATCAGCAGGTGGTCAACGCCTATCTTGACGGTCTCGAAATTCTGGCCAGCAAGGGAGGAAAGCTTAAGCAAGTATCTTCAGTAGCCAGCTTCTTTCTCAGCCGCATTGATGTTCTTCTCGACCCACTGCTTGAAAAGCAGATGCTCACAGGCAAACCCCGGGCTGATATCGCCTCACTTCTGCATGGTCAGGTTGCGATTGCCAGCGCCAAAGTGGCCTATCAGTTATACGGCGAAATCTTCAACACCGAGCGCTTCGCAAAACTTGCCAGCAAAGGCGCGCGTCGGCAACGGTTATTGTGGGCCAGCACAAGCACAAAAAATCCTCACTATAGTGATACCAAGTACATAGAGCCTCTTATCGGTGCAAATACCATCAACACCCTGCCTGTTGAAACGTTGGCTGCCTATCGGGATCACGGACAACCTCACCTCAGCCTGGAACAAAATATATCCCGGGCGTATCACGTGCTGAACAAGCTTTCATCAGTCGGCATTGATCTGGACCGGGTCACACAACAACTGGAGGAGGAAGGCGTAGAAAAATTCGTCTCCGCCCTGGACCGACTGATGCTGGCAGTGAAGGAGAAACAAGCCGCTATCGCTGGGGCACCACTGATGAATCCGAAATAAGAGCAGTATCGGCGGTCGAGAGCGTTAATCATGCTCGTAGGGTCTTTTGAGAAGATTGTGCCGTAGAAGACATCAATATTATTAATCAGCCTATGCTGTACACTTTTCTCGGTTTTTCGTTATGATTAATGTAACTCACAAGGAGCAACAATGAAACATTATAAGTACTTGATCATCGGTGGCGGGCTGGCAGGCGATGCCGCGACGAAGGGAATCCGGGAATTGGACGCAGAGGGTTCGATCGGCCTGATCAGCATGGAGCCAGATCCGCCGTATATGCGGCCGAACCTTTCGAAAGGCTTGTGGAAGGGCCGCCCGGTGGAAAAGATCTGGCGCAAAACCGAGGAGCGGGCAGAGCTTCATCTCAATCGAAAGATCGTCCGGCTCGACCTGGAGAAGAAACTCGTCGTGGACGATGTCGGGGATGAATATACGTACGATAAGCTGCTGATCGCCACCGGCGGCACACCCAACCATCTCCCCTTTGGGAATGGGAATATTATCTATTACCGCGATTTTCAGGATTACCAGCGCCTGCGGGCTCTCGCAGAGCAAGGCGAGCAATTTGTTGTAATCGGCGGAGGGTTTATTGGCTCTGAAATTGCCGCGGCATTGAGCATGGTCGGCAGGAAGGTGAGCTTGATCTTTCCAGGCAATGCAATCAGCGACAATATCTTCCCCCACGATCTGGCACAATTTCTGAATGACTACTATCGCGAAAAGGGCATCGAGGTCGTGGCTGGAGATACTGCCGCCAGTGTGCAGAAAGAAGGAGATCGCATCGTGGTTCATACCGGGAGCGGGAGGGCGTTCGAGGCGGATGGAGTTGTGGCAGGAATCGGCATTCACCCCAATCTGGATCTGGCAAGAGAATCCGGACTGAAAGTGAACAGCGGCATCATTGTAAATGAGCGCCTGGAGACATCCGCTCCCGATGTGTATGCGGCCGGCGATGTTGCCAGCTTTTTACACTCTGCGCTCGACAAGCGGACTCGTGTGGAGCACGAGGACAATGCCGTGCAAATGGGGAAAATTGCCGGGCGCAATATGGCAGGCGCCAGCGAGACTTACACTCACGTTCCGATGTTCTACTCTGACTTATTCGACCTGGGATATGAAGCCGTCGGCGAGATGAGCAGCAAGATGAAAACCGTGGAGGACTGGCAGGAAGAGCCATTCAAGAAGGGGGTGGTCTATTACCTGGACGACGGCAGGGTACGGGGGGTGTTGTTGTGGAATGTCTGGGACAAAGTAGAGGATGCGCGGGCGCTGATGCAGGAGAGAGGACCCTTTGTGGAGAAGGATTTGAAGGGAAGGATTACCGGATAAAAACAGGGACACGATCTAGATCGTGTCCCTGTTTCCTGTTTTCATGGGGCTGAAATCTAGCGATTATCTTCCCGATCCGCCAGCGTGGCAACCGATCGCAGCAGTCCCAGGAGCATGACGCCGAGCTGTATACCCTCGCCTGCAGAAAGACTGATTTCACGCCCGGTCCTCTCGGCACGGCGTTGCAGCATAAGGGCAGCCACCAGCCCGGTCGCTGCGCCCAGCAGTGTGCCAATGATCAGGATTTTGTTCTGGTACATAGTTTATTTCCTTCCTAGTAAAGCTTTTATAGTCGCGCCAAATCCATTTACCGAAATGACCGGTTTCGCCGCCATGTCCGCAAAACGACGAATCCGGATGGCAAGCTTGTGCACAAAGTCCTGTGCCTTTCCGGTATAGTTGGGAGCAACGCCCAGCAGGCGCCCCATCAGGTACACCATCCCTCCCAACAAGGCCAAAAACACCAGCCCGATCAGGCAAGCCGGAATGGAAATAAAGATGGTGGAGATCGCCGCCCAGCGGGCGACATCCCCGTTATAACTAAAGGTTGCGATGTTGACGAGCACTACCAAGCCAATGAACACTATCGCTGCAAGTACGACAGGCAGGAAGATCTGCATTGTACGTTGCCTGCGGTACCGGTGATACGATTCATGCACGGGTCTGGGAAGCACAGCTTTCATTCTATTGATTTTAGCATAATTGCCCCCACCTTTACTGGATGCAGCATCCCCGAAATCCCCAAGAAGCTATTAGGGAAATTATCTATATAGTCATCGCGATGTGGACACGCGCGGGGTGGTCTGGCATGCCTCGCCCGGGCACGCCAAGACCACCCCGGCAATGGGGAGATAGAGTGGACAGATAGAATTTATTAAATACCTGACAGGTTTCCGAGGAAACCTAATGAAGCATACCTGTCTCTACGCCTGGCTCCCAGGACGGGAGCGGCGCGGATGCACCTGTCAGGTCTATACTACCGACGATTCCGCAAAAAGGTCGGGATGTCGAGATCGTCTTTGTTCACCGAAGGCGACGAGGCGCCCGCAGGCTTATGCTCGCCGGACTGGTAATCTGCCGGAACGCTGACCGGCTCGGAAGGCCGCATGTAGCCAACCGTCTCCGTGCGCCGAGATTCCGTCCGGGGCTGGCGTTCCAGAGCGCGGCGGGGCATGCTGCTGCGCTCGAAGCCCGTAGCGATCACGGTGACGCGGATATCGTCGCCCATGTTCGGGTCGATGACCGCGCCGAAGATCATGTTCACATCGGGATGAGCCGTCTCGCGGATGATCGCAGCTGCCTGGTTGACCTCGAAGAGGGTCATGTTTGGACCGCCGGTCACATTGAAGAGCACGCCGCGCGCGCCATCGATCGTAATATCCAGCAGCTTGCTGGAGATGGCATCTTCCGCCGCCTTCTTCGCCCGTTCGTCGCCGGCGCCTTTTCCGACCGCCATGAGAGCCGCGCCGCCCTCGGACATGATCGCACGCACATCGGCGAAGTCAAGGTTAATCAGACCGGGGATCGTGATCAGCTCGGAGATACCCTGGATGCCCTGGTGCAGCACGTCGTCGGCCAGGCGGAAGGCATCCTGCAGGGA
>DAIQBG010000069.1:0-4422 GCA_036781265.1 Anaerolineales bacterium
TAGGGGTATCTGTCTCAAGCTTGTTTGGAGAAGCGGATGAAACTGAATTTAACGCCAGCAGAAGAGACTATAATCTCTATTTATAGAAGTGTTCTGTTGCCTGTAAAGGAGTTCATCAATGAAACAACATGAAGCAGTCATTATTGCACTTGAAAAATTGGGTGGACAGGCAACTCTTGCCGATCTTTATCGAGAAACAATGAAAGTAGAAGGCGCTCAGTGGAACACTAAAACTCCCTTTGCATCTATTCGTCGGATTGTCCAGCAGCGACCCGAGATATTCAAAGTTCGACCCGGTTTATGGGCATTAAAGTCTTATCAAAAGAAGCTAGGATTAGTCGAAAATGCTGATAAAGACAAAAATCAGGCTTCACAAAATCACTCTTACTACCAAGGCATTCTTTTGACGATTGGTAATTTGCGAGGATACAGAACATTTTCCCCGAACCAGGATAAGAACAGGCTCTTTGTCAAGCAGCCACTAAGAGATGTTAGAACCCTTCAAGAAATCCCACAATTTAGTTATGAGGAATTTACGAGAAGATGCAGTACTGTTGACGTAGTCTGGTTCAACGATCGTTTAATGCCCAAAAGTCTGTTTGAAGTTGAACATTCCACTGATTTTCAGAACTCGCTCATCAAATTCAGCGATCTACAGGACTTTTATACAAGAATGATCATTGTGACTGATGAGAACCGAAAACGGGAGTTCTTGCAAAAAATACAAAGCTCGGTCTTTGCAGAGGTAGCAAAACGAATATCTTTCCTCGGATACGAGTCTTTAGTCAAGCAGTATGAAATGGACTTATTGAAATCGGACCAAACCTTTTTACTGTAACTCTCCCAATAATTTCCTCGCTTCGTAAATCCCTGAGATGAACTTGACCTCTCAGGGATTTTGCATCTTTGTATTCTGGTTAAGAACACGAATAGCTGCTGCCAGGGCGTCCAGAGCAGCTTCAACAGCACCCTGGTCTTGTCCTTGATTTCACAATGTTGACTTAATCCTCTGCGTTCCTATAATGAAAATCAGGCACGTTGCAACAATTGGGACAAATAGAACGTTTAGAACCTGGAAGACCGAAACTGAATACTGAGTTGCCAGACTGCCTCCCCGCTTAGCCGCGGGGACTTCCGTCGGTCACAGTCTATATTGAGCGCCAGGGTTCACCCGGTCTTCTTGACCCCGGTGTGACTCCGCAGCGCTGACTTCGATAGACTGTTCTTCGTTCAGCCATCACGAGAAGGAGGTTGGCATGTCTACGATTCTTGTAGTAGGGGCAACGGGTCTGCTGGGAAATGCGATCTGCCAGCAGCTCACCGCGGACGGCAAATCTGTCCGGGGATTGGTGAGAGCTTCGTCTGACCCCGTCAAAGTGGATCGACTGAAAGCGCTCGGCGTCGAAACCATCCAGGGCGACGTTCGCGAGCGCGCCTCACTGGACCAGGCCTTCCAGGGTGTGGAAGCCGTCATCTCGACTGTCTCCGCCGTGCCGTTCTCGTACGTGCCCGGCGTCAACGATATTCAAACGACCGACCTGGATGGGATCACCAACCTCGTCGAAGCCGCCCGGGAACATGGCGCCTCACAGTTCATCTATATTTCTTTTACAGGGAATGACGGCGTGGACTTCCCCCTGCAGAACGCCAAACGGGAGGTGGAGCGCAAGCTGCAAGAGAGTGGCCTGGTGTACACGATCCTGCGTCCCAGCTTTTTTATGGAAGTCTGGCTCAGCCCGGCGGTGGGCTTCGACGCTGCCAATGCGAAAGCAGCGATCTACGGGACGGGCGAGAATCCGATCAGCTGGATCGCCGTACAGGACGTGGCGAAGTTTGCGGTCGCCTGCCTGGATCATCCTGCGGCCAGGAACGCCACCATCGAGCTGGGTGGCCCGGACGCCATGAACCCGCTGCAGGTTGTCAGGCTCTTTGAACAGGCAACCGGGCGGACGTTTGAGGTGCAACTGGTCCCTGACGAAGCCTTGCAGGCCCAACAGGCAGCCGCCACAGACCCACTGCAACAATCGTTCAGTGGATTAATGCGCTGTTACGGCCTGGGAGATCCTGTGGACATGTCCGCTCACGCGCAGTCCTTTGCCGTGCCGCTGACCAGCCTCGAGGACTACGTGAGGCGTGTCGCGACGCCCGCCTGACCCCGGGATGTTCCCTGCTCCAACCATCGACGTGCCTGCCATGATAGCAGGCACGTTTTTTATACCGGCTCAGCCTAATAAGCAATCCCCCTGAGAGATAAAGCTCCTCTCAGGGATTTTGCATCTGTGCCTCCTGACAAAGCCTACCCGGCTGCGATCCGCCAGTTGAGAAAGCAGGTGCGCGGGGCATTTTGAAGAACGCATAGAGTCGTTTACTCGACGTGGAGCGCTCCAAGAAATCGCTTAATACTTTCGTAAGAGAAGCGTAAGGATTTTCACCTACAATGAGAGAAGGTCATTCCGATGGTGTGCGTGAACACAATGGCACTCTCTCTTTCTAGGTGATCGCACCTCTCCTAGATCCCTTAGAGCTTTCAGGAGTGACAAATGAACGCGATTCGGAAGAATTCCAGGAGATTGCCAGTCCTGCTTGGCATGCTGCTTCTCCATAGCATGCTGATCGGCGTGCTGGTATTGACGGGGGCGCAACCTGTAGAAGCCGGTCCCCCTGCCCGGAAAACCAGGACCCCGAGACCAACCGCTACGCAGAACCCCACCAACACACCTACCAACACGCCCGCCTCGTTTCCTACCCCAACCGCCGGCCCGACGACCACCGTCGACGGGACCTGGAGAATCGTTTCCAGCCCGAATGTAGGCACGGGCACCTACGGGAACCGGCTCAACGCAGTGGCTGCCGTCTCCGCCAATGACGCGTGGGCTGTCGGCTTCTCGCCTCATCCCAGCGGCACGCCTCAGTAC
The DNA here is from genome assembly GCA_036781265.1 of Anaerolineales bacterium. Taxonomy (GTDB): domain Bacteria; phylum Chloroflexota; class Anaerolineae; order Anaerolineales; family Villigracilaceae; genus Defluviilinea. The sequence continues at coordinate 2,916 of DAIQBG010000069.1, forward strand.
CTCCGGCAAACCCTGATCGAACACTGGAATGGCAGCAACTGGAGCGTTGTCGCCAGCCCTAATCCAACGGGGAAGACCTGGGTTGTGCTCAACGGCGTCGCGGCCGTCTCCGCCAGTGACGTCTGGGCAGTGGGTCATTCGGGTGACCCAAGCTCGATCCCCTTACAAACATTGACCATGCACTGGAATGGTAAGAGCTGGAGCATCGTTCCCAGTCCAAGCCCGGGCACGTACAACGGCAATGTGTTGAATGCAGTCGACGCGGTCTCTGCGAACGACGTCTGGGCGGTGGGCTGGTACCAGTCCGGATCGACAGGCCAGGAAGGCGGCGCCCTCACCATGCACTGGGACGGCACAGCCTGGACGGTGGTTCCCAATCCCAGCCGGTGGGCGCTCCATGGGGTTACGGCGATTTCCTCGAACGACGTCTGGGCGGTGGGCGAACAAAGCATCCTGCACTGGAATGGGACGAGCTGGAGCAGTGTCGCGTTCCCGCCGCCTCCGGGCGACTCTTACCAGGTGCTGCAGGCGGTCTCAGCCACCTCTGCCAGCGATATCTGGGCGGTAGGTTATTCCCAGTCCTCTTATTTCTATGGCTACCGATATTTTCCGCTGGCGTATCACTGGAATGGAACGAGCTGGAGCTTTATTCCGAATGCGGGAAACACTGACGAATACTTCCACGCGGTCGTTGCCATCGCCCCCAACGACGCCTGGGCAGTCGGGGATAACGGGCAGACCCAGCACTGGGATGGCGCCAGCTGGAGCCGGGTCGCCGCCCCTTATCCCGGGCTGGGAGGCAGGTTCAATGGCATTGCAGCCGCCTCCGCGAGCGACATTTGGGCTGTCGGATCGTATAACGATGGTACCCGGTGGCTGACGTGGATCGATCGGTATACGGTACCGTAGCGTCCACATAATTTCCCTTATCGCGATGGAGTCCTTCCGTTTCTCAAGTTATTGCGAACGAGAAATAGAATGATCCGAAAATACTCTCAACAGGCTGTGATCTTGTCAATCCGTGTGTCTGCGAAGTATTTATCCCTGAGAGATTTAACTCCTCTCAGGGATTTTGCATCTTTGTGAGGTCCAAATCCTTCCTGCTACCGGTATAATCTCGTTACCAACGCAATAATGTAGGATCAATGCAGGATAGATGCAGGGTTTAGCAAGCAAATACAGACCAAATAGAACGCGACAGAAAGGAAACCTATGAAAGCGATACTCAACCCGGGACTTCGGCGGCTAAGCGGCAAGATGGGCGACTGGACCTACCGCTGGCGGAACGGTCAGCAGACGATCATGAAGACCCCCGATATGTCAAATGTCGAATGGAGCGAGGCGCAAAACGCAAACCGCAGGCGCTTCGCGCAGGCGATCCGCTACGCCAAACGAGCGATGACAGACCCGAAGGTCCGGGCGCATTACGAGAAGCTCGGCAAGAAAGCCGGCAGGCAGCCCTTCCGAGTAGCGGTCTCGGATTTCTGCGCGGGGAAGAATTTGCTGG
>DAIQBG010000070.1:0-4154 GCA_036781265.1 Anaerolineales bacterium
TTTGTTTGGGGAACGCGCGTCCCGATTGACGGGATGGTATTCAAATCCCGCCCTCTCCGCTCGAAACGTCTCGCGCATCGTGAGACGTTTTTTGTTTTCTATACCCGATCGTTGTCATTGCGAGTCTGGGAGAAGCAATCTCCCCCTCTCGAACCGCGGGGTCTTTACATCGTACGACGCTGCAACTGCGTGCAGGCTTGAGACAAGGGAGCGCTATTTCTGATTTGACTTCGATGGGGTCAAATAGCCCAGCCCCTTTTGTCCATCCATCACTAATTCCAGGTGATGGCCCGCCCGTTCTGAGGGGATATGGATCACTTTGATGCAACCGCTGGCATCCGTTTGCTCTGAAATGAACTTCGCGATCTGATTCTGCGCTTTCTCGATGAACTCCAGGTTCAGGTGATCCCCCGGCTCCTCGGGATAGACAGCCAGAGGGTAGATCTGAGACTCCACCAGATCCTGGAAAAAGTGCGTCCCGTAGGAAGGCTCGGCGCTGAAGCCGCTCTTGCTGCTGGCGACTTCGATCAGGGCGCGTGTGTTGAAGATATCGGCATAGGAGACCGGAACTCCCTGCATCGTATCCGAAGAGCCCCAGCGACCGGGGCCGATCAAGATAAATGCCTTCCCTTCCAGGGCACTGTTGAGCTGCCCGATACAACGCGCCACCTCGAGATACTCACGGGGTGTTTTCAATTGATAGTAACCCTGCGCATCCACATGAATAATGTATTCGATCTGGCTGACGCGCCCCTGAGGAACCATCCGTGTGCAAAGCAAAACCTGGTCCCGGGCTGGCAGGTCTTTGGGGATGGACTGGACTTCGCGGCTCTCGGCGCTCCACTGGTTCTGTGGACGGCACTGCAGCAGATGGAAGACGAGCGCGGGCTTGTTACTGCCGGGCGTGAGCGAGACGGCAAATTCAATGTCCACGGGCTGTTCGTACTGCCCCGCCAGACGGCTTAACACGGTTTTTATCAGCGGGACGAACTCACCGCGCTGCAGCAAGCCATCGAAGGTCAGGATCAAATGGTTGGGATCGATGTTGCGCCCAAACGACAGAGGTGGATGGACCGTTTCCCCGTCATCCACCGAGACCAGCCAGCGCAGAGGAGAATAATCAGACTTAAGCACCTCTTCCACCGGCACCGTAGTCAGGATGTTCTTCTCCAGGTCGAGGGCATCCACAAAATGCTGAGAATAATAGCGGATGGCTCTTGGCGTCACCTCCGGGCGCAACTGCGGATGGCTGAGGTTGACCATGCGCGGATAATCGCTGGCGATCCGGTCCACGGCACGAGTCCCGAGTCCCATCACCAGCCGCATAAAGCCTTCTTCGCGTTTCAAGCGCGAATTCCAGACGATGGGACTGAAGCTGTATGCCACACCCGCCAGGTCCGGGAAGTAATACTGGCGATGGCGCTCTCCCTGCACAGCCTGCAGGAGGATCGCCATGCGCTCATCGTAATCCAGCAAACCCACGCGGCGGCGATACATGAGCGCATCCGGGCTGAAGACGCTGGCGTAGATCTGGCGGATGGCTTTCGTCAGGGCGCGCATGTTTTCCTTGAAGGTCCCCTGGTTCGGGCAGAAAATGCTCATATATTTCCCGGCAAAGGACATGCCGAAATTGTCCTCCAGCAGGCTGGAGGAACGGACGATCAACGGCGTGTCCCCCACCTCGCGCAGCACCTCTCGCAGCTGGTGGGCAATCTCCTCCGGAAAGCGCGCCGCGGAATATTTCTCCAGGATGGTCGGGTATTCGTCACGGATCTGTTCGGCGGTCTTGTATTTCTGGTTGAGGAATTCCAGGTGGTTGCCTGCCATAAAATCATAGAAGACATCCGCGCCGATAAAGTACGAGCGCGGCAGGCTGATCTTCTCGAAGATCTCAGGGGCAGTATTTTGCAGGATCTTATAGGCCAGCAGCAGTCCGGCGGCCTTGCCCCCGATTTTTCCGGTGCCGATGCGGCGGTCCAGGATCAGGTTGAAATCTGCAGAGGTGAACCAGCGCCGGGCGATGTGGATAAATGCCAGCTGGTCGCTGACCAGGCTCTTGAGGAGCACGACGCGCAGCTCCTGCAGATGGTGATCCACGGCTGAGCGTTGGGACTCTGGTAACGCTTCATACTTTTCTGCCTGGCGCAGCACCATTTCCAGGGGAGCAAGCTCGGGGTTGAACGGGAGAGTCTGGTCGGGCGCGGCGCTCCGGCCGTCTGCCTGAGGCGCCAGAAGCTCGTCGATGATCTGATGCAGGATTTCGATCGGCAGATTATAGGCGAAGTAGAAGTCGGTGAGCGTTCTGCGGACCCGGCTCCAGCGCAGTTCCCATTTTTCAGCCGTTTCCGTCTGGAGGCCGTTGTAGATACCCTCGCGCTTCTGAGACTGCACGGCGCGCTCCTTGACCTCGGCGTCGAAGCGCTGCGGAGTGATGATACCCCGGCGGAAGAGCTCCTCCCGCATCCGGCGGCGGATGCCCGACGCCAGCATGGGATACTGGGCGATCAGCAGATAGATGTCCAGCACTTTGGAGGATTCGGGAGGCGTTGTGTGGGTTGTCATCTCAGCAGTTCACAGTCTCACTCCCTGCACGGGCCGCAGGAGAGACCGGGCAAGAAGGTGCTGCGATTATAGTCTATGCCCAATGGATGACGTCTGCCTCGTCTTAGAATCCTTATATGGCCTGGAATTTTACGAATTCTGCCAGGTTTCTCCACCAGGTTCTCCGGCTCTCGTACGCATGCCAATGTGGGACATTTCTGTTCGGCAACGGGTACGTTGGAACCGACATCGAAAAAACGGCGGGAAACGTTTTCCAGTGGACCGTGGCCATGTTTTCCTTGCTTCGGGTGATCGTTCGAATTTCATCGAGATCAAACTCATAGAGATGACAATCCCGTGCACACTCGACAAAGGCTCTTGCAGTGGTCATGGACGGGGATTCCACGGTTAGAATCCAGGTACCCTGTTCATTGACTGTTGAGCTATCCGTACAATATCTTTCCCAGTCCGGAGCGCGCTCCAGCTCCCACAGGTTTCCACCGGTCGCTGTCAGAGCGTAAAAGACTCGATCGTCATGGCCGGCGGTATAAGAGCGGATTATTCTATTGCCAGCCAGCTTTTCTATCCGCTCTCTCAAAACATTGGTTTCGAGAGCATGTGAGTACAGTAAGTTATGCCAGCTGGCATAGTTCTCTTTTAGTAAAGACTCAAAGGTATCACTCGAATCAAATAAAACATCCAGAATGAGTACTTCTTCGTCGGTTAAGTTTGTTTTACAGGTTCTTTTCAGGGGGCTTTCTGTATTCATTTATGGTTTTCAAGAAGCCGAATGTTATGCGTGAGCCTGTGGTTTGGAAAAAGCCTCGAAAACGGGCACGCTGCCCCTATCGGCTAGCAGTCCCACCACGCCAGCCAGCCCCGGCGTACTTTGCCGGGGTTCGGTTGCACCTCCTCATGGCAGGATGTCATGTTTCACGGAGGAACCGGAGCCAGTTCTGAGAACGCTGTGTTAAGTGGCTTTTCCCTGCTTTGTTCGATAACGAAGGAAAACCGCGCCATTTCCAAAGCGGCGCTCATCCAAAAGCTGGAGCTCCAATCGCACGTTGTCAGGCAGGGCCGGTTTGCCGCCTCCCACGATGATCGGTAGGAGGAACAGATGACACTCGTCGATCAACCCTGATCGAAAGGCGTGGGCAGCCAGCTCAGGACCCCCGATGAGGATATCCTGTTCGACAGCCTCTTTCAGTTGTCGAATGGCTTCTGGATCGAAGGTTCGCTCGATTTTCGTCTGGCGCGTGGATACAGCCTCTAACGTCCTGGAGTACACGATTTTGTCAGCAGCCTGCCAGACCTCGGCGAAGTCGCGATTGAGGGGAGACTCAGCGGCTAAGTTAGGGTCGGTCTCCCAAACCATCATGGTCTCATACATTCGACGTCCATAGAGATGAGTACCGGTCGCACGTACGAGGTTTGTAATAAAGCTGAACCCTTCCTTGTCTGGGTGGTCTATCCAGTCAAACTTGCCTTCCATGTCCTCGGTGTATCCGTCGAGTGACGTGTTTGCCACGTAAATCAAATTAGACATATCCGACCTCCGTATTGATAACTGGAATTCAAATTTCTTCAACAAACCGCGCGAATATCCTAAGAGC
>DAIQBG010000071.1:0-2839 GCA_036781265.1 Anaerolineales bacterium
GCTTTGGCGTGCTTACGCAGATTGACGTAAAAACCACACTGAAGGACAAGATCAATGTTGACTTTCGCCGCTATGTGATCCTCGGCGCGTGCAACCCAACGCTGGCTCATCGTGCCCTCTCGGCCAATCCGGATGTGGGACTGCTTCTGCCATGCAATATCACTGTGCAGGAAGCAGAGAGTGGGGTTGTCGTCACCGCTGTCGACCCGATACAAATGCTTGGTGTCTTACAAGCAGAACCAGCTGTGAAAGCAGTTGCCGTCGAAGCGAAAGCAAAGCTGGAAAGGGTGATTTCAAGCCTGAAATAGCCATACCTTTCAACCAAATCACGGATGCACCGACAACCTGCTTCCAGCGGGTTGTCGCGTTTTACTTTAAGGTCATGCGCTAATTGGCTTGCCCAAAATTGCGCCATTCTGCGCTTGGAATAAGACCTGATCTTCACTATATTTAGAGTGACGGTAAAGTCTATGAGAAGAAAGGAGAAGTGTGCTCTGAAAGCCTTACATTTTTAGCCCGTTGCGTGGATCCTGGCGGTATTCTCGGCTGTGGTCTTCACACTCGACGTGCTGGCCGCCGCAGTTTAGTGGTCAAACAGGATGACCGGGTTACTGGCTTAGTGATGATGATGGGCGATGAAATTCAGTTTGGAGGAACCCAGTATGAGTGAACAGAAGGGCACAATTTTGATCACCGGTAGCAGTGGCAGGATCGGCTATCCGCTGGCCAAGCGTTTGGCAGAATCGTTTAATGTGGTCGGCTTTGACCGGCGCGCGCCGTCGCATCCCCCGCCCAGCGCCGAATGTCTGTACGTGGACCTAACTCTCGATGAAAGCCTGCGCCGCGGGCTGCAAGCCATCCGCGAGCTGCACGGTAACCGCATCGTCTCAGTGATCCATCTCGCCGCCTATTACGATTTTTCCGGCGCGCCGAGTCCGCTCTATGATGAGGTCACGGTGCGCGGCACGGAGCGCCTGCTGCGCATGCTGCAGGATTTTGAAGTCGAGCAGTTTATTTTTTCCAGTACGGACCTGGTGCATGCGCCTTCTGCGCCTGGAGAGCGCATCAACGAAGATTCGCCGCTCCAGCCCAAGTGGCCCTATCCGGAATCGAAGGTCAAGACCGAGCAGGTAATCCACGCTGAGCGCCGCAAGATCTCCGCTGTCATCCTACGCATTGCCGGCGTCTACAATGACCTGTGCAATTCCATTCCGCTGGCGCAACAGATACAGCGCTTCTACGAGCACGACATCACTGCCTATCTTTTTCCTGGCGAGGTCACTGCTGGTCGTCAGGCGTTCGTGCATAACGAAGACGTGCTGGACTCAATCATGCTTGCGGTCGCGCGTCGCAAGGAACTGCCTCCCGAAGTGACGCTGCTGATCGGCGAGTCTGAGTCACCTAGTTATGATGAACTACAACGCATCTTCGGCCATCTAATCCACGGCTCAGAATGGAAAACACACTCTCTTCCCAAGGTAGCAGCCAAAGTAGGTGCGTGGGCACAGGAGAAACTGCCCTTGAACCGACCGCCCTTTATCAAACCATGGATGATTGATCTCGCCACCGACAATTTCGAGCTGGACATCACGCGTGCCCGCACGATCCTGGACTGGGTGCCCAAGCATTCGGTGCGCGACACCCTGCCGAAAATGATACCGGCGCTCAAAGCCGATCCGCTTGCGTGGTACCGTGAGAATGAGATCAAGCCGCCGCTGTGGCTGCGAGAATTGGCGTCTGCGGGCGATTCGACACAAGAGATGGAGCCGCATGAACTGATGCGCCTGGGCGAAGATGTGCGGCGCGCAATCGCGATGCCCGGTCCAATGGCGATGCCCGCACCGGCGGATCATATGAAAGGATCGGAACATGGCAAGGCATGATATGGCGAAGATGGGCGATTCGAACGCAGGCGAGGGTGGCTCAGTGGACATGGGTATGCACGAGTCCAATACGGGCGACGACGGAGTCGGCGCCAAAGAGCTGCAACTCGAACAGATGCGCGCACAGCAAACGCAGTTGGAACAGGCGTACCAACGCGAAGTGGCCGCACAGAAAAAAGAGGACGCCAAAGCCCGCGCGCTCATGGAGAGCGACCCGAGCGGGCACATCGCAATGATGAAGATGGAACAAGAACATCGGCAGTTGGCGCTCGAACTACCCCGCATGTTGCTGCAGCGCGAAGCGCAAGTCTATCAGGAATTACAGAGTGCGCAAGCTGCCGCCCAAGTCAAGATGCCCGAGACCGGCGCGATGATGGGGCAGATGGTGGCCATGGCGCGCTGGTCACAGATTCCCGTACTTGTGCTGGGCTTGTGGTTGATCGTCAGTCCCTTCTCGTTCGGCTATCGCAGTGTGCCGCTGATCTGGAGCGACGTGATCAGCGGCATCCTGGTCACGGCGCTGGCGGTGATCGCCTTTCGTACGCAGCGCGCCTGGGCCGCCTGGGCCAATACATTCGTAGGCTTGTGGCTGGCTTTCGCCCCGCTTGCCTTTTGGGCGCCGGACGCCGCCGCGTATGCAAACGATACGCTGGTGGGCGTGCTCGTGATTGTGTTCGCTATCCTCGTCCCGATGATGATGCAGATGGCGGGGCCCGAAGTGCCGCTCGGCTGGTCGTACAACCCTTCGACCTGGCCGCAGCGCGCCCCGGTCCTGGCCCTCGCCCTCTTGAGTTTCTTCCTGTCGCGCTACATGGCTGCCTTCCAATTGGGCCATATCTCCTGGGTGTGGGATCCGATTTTTGGCGACGGCACAGTTCTGGTTCTCGGTTCTGATTTGTCTAAATCATTTCCCATCTCAGATGCAGGACTGGGCGCGTTCATCTATCTTGTCGAAC